>JAHFVD010000175.1 GCA_023264735.1 Mycobacterium sp.
TTGGGGCCGAACACGTCATCTGCGTGAGCAGACGGGGCCACCAGCAGTGCTACGGCCGTGACCCCGGCTGCGAACAGCGTCTTCATTCGTGTGTTTCTACCCCCTGCGTCTTCAGCATGGCCGGGTATGGATGCATTCGGGCGTGGCGGCAGTTGCAGCTCGCGCCGCACAGCGGTGGCGTGCGGTCCAGTTTGGCCAGGTCAGAGTGACTAGCGGAGTGGAGCGAGATAGCTATATTCGATCCATGGGGAGAGTTGACGTCGATCCCGAGGCTCTCAGCACGTTCGCAGTGCGATGCGGAGGGCTAGCGACCGTGGTGGTACCAGAGACAACTCCTGGAAACGGGCCTTCCGCACACGCTGCTGCAATGGCGGTGGAGGCTTTGCACAGCGCGGTGAATGTCGCCGCCGGCGCCTTGGCTTCTCGGCTGGAAGGGATCGGGTGACGTTCTACGCCAGTGCGCGTCAGAGTTCGCCCAGCACGACATTGAATCCTCGAACCGGCTCGCCATGCTGAAGCCGTCCGCGGAGAGCTAGTCTCGTGGGTTCGGTGTCGACTTCATCGCCAGCGCTGATACCGACTTTGTCCGCTGTCGAAGGGTGGAGCACCGAGTACCTCACCGCAGCTGCCTCGCATTGGACGGGTATGGCCATCACGTGGGAGGACACCTTCACTGAAGTGGCAAACGAGGCACGCGCTCCTGGAGGTGCCCAGTGGGATGGGGCCGCGGCCACCGCCGCTCAGCTTCGTACTCATAATGATCGCCTTGTAGTCATCGGAGCGGCGGACGAATTGCATAGCGCGGCCGCGGTAGCTCGTGCGGGCGCTGACGAAGTGAGTACTGCTAGGCAGCGAGCCATCGCGGCGATCTCACAAGCCCGTTCGGCGGGATTCTATGTCGCAGAAGACCTCTCGGTGTCGTACCGCGGGCGCGTGACGGCAGCCAACGCTTCCGCGGTGCAGGCGCAGGCACAGGCACTTGGTGCCAGTATCCGAACCAAGGCGACTGAGTTGTCAACCGTCGATCAGCGAGTTGGGGCTAAGTTGACTGAGTCGGCCGTCTCGGTCGCCAAGATGTCTTTTGAGCATTCCGATACCAAGATGCTGGGGTTCGGTCCGCGCGACCCAAAAGAATCACCACCCACCGACGCTTTGTCCGTCAAGGACGCTGGTGACGTCCATGAGCGGGTCGACCCTTTGCCTCCCGGAAAGAACCGGGGAGTCAAGGTACTGCCGAACGCCGCGGCGGTGGAAGCGCTCTACGCCGAACTGACGAAGAACGCACAGCCATCGCCTCCTGGCACGTATAAGGGCGAGTGGCAAGTACTGCCAGACGGAACCAGGATCGGGTTTCGCCCAGACAGTAAGTCGGGCGGCCCAACCGTTGAGATCTGGAATCCAGATGGCTCCAAAATGTGGGACGTACACGTAGGAGACCCACCAAATCGTAGGCCACCGATTCCCGCCCCGGCCCCCGCGCCCGCTCCAGTTCCGGTGCCCGCGCCTACGCCTATACCTGAGGCGCCCTCGCCGAACCTCGACGTACCGCAGCTCCCTCAGCCGTCCCCTATAGACGTGTTTGTCGGCGGGGTGGTTGCGGTAGGGGCAGGAATCGTTGCTGGCGTCGGGGCGTTGGGCGAGTGGGTGTTCAGCCCGTGACACCCGGCTGTCACGCCGAACAAAGGCTGTTGGCGTGAGTGATCTCCATTTCATCGTTGGCGAAGACGACGTACCAGGGTGGGTGAAGGAAATCGGAGTACCTCCGGGCTGGCTAGTCGGGCGATACACCGGATCCGATGTTCAGCGCCCGTGGCGTGTTTCAGTGTGCGGCGCCCAGGGAGACGGTGGTTGGGATGCTTGTGAGACCGTCACTGTGTTCGGATTCACCGGGGAGCTCGCAGCCGGGGCACTGCAACGCCGGGCTGAAGATGCACTTCGATCGCAGGGTGGCCTGGAAATCGCGTCGACCATTGTTGTTGCCGATGAGAAGTCCAGAGCTTGTGCGATTCGCTGCTCGGGCTACCTAACCGCTGGAGGGCTATTGATCTGGACAATGCAGAGCTACTATTCCGTCTCGTCTGAGTCGCCGGGCGAGGGCCGACTCATCGAGCATTGCCTCTTTGCGGAGGCTTCGGCGCGTCCTGAGTTAGAAGGCTTGACAGTAGAACTCGGAGACCGGGCAATGTGCGGATTTGTTTCCGCAACAACATAATTGAGATCAATCGACTCTTCAGTCAGATCCCAAGATTGAATTCGATTTCCTGCGCAACGACGTCGCCCTTGGGCGTGAGATTCAGCCACACGTACCACGGCCAAATGGTTTCCTCGCCGAACTCATCGACGTAAACCCTCCGGATGCGGTCCAGTGATTGATCCAACGGTGTCGGCCACTTTGCAAAACGGTCATCGGGCCCATTGAGATCGCCGAGCTCTGCGAGTCCATCCTCGACGAGATGGCGGATCAGATTCATTACCCGTTCTTGGGTCATCGTGAGCGGTTCGTCAGGATGCTCCCTGACGGTGTGGTAATGGACTCTTTGCAGGGGAACCCAGTCGACCAACCCGCGAGCGAGGACCTCGTCGCGGGCCGACATCACGATGTCAGGTTTGGACTGGTCCACCGCTTCATTTTACGGCGCGCACCGACATTGCGTCTCCGCATCTGTCGCTACTGGAGCAGGCGTGCTGACGCGGTCCTCCGCATCTAGTTGGTGTATATCCTGAGCCGATGGCGCGGAAGAAAATGTCTCTCACCACCGTTTTCCTCATCGGTGCTGCGGCCGCGGCAGTCGCGGCCGCTCCCTTGGCTGCTGCCGAGCCGGGTTGCGTCAACCCCGATGGCAGCCCGTGTGGGTTCGGCACGGCCGGCCCCAACGGCGCCTCGGGCAGTATTCCTGGCGGCCCCGGCGGCACGGCCGGTCCCGGTTATGCCAGCGGCGGGATCCCTGGCGGACCCAGCGGTTCGGCCTGGCCGGGCGGGGCTACCGGTTGCATTCCGG
>JAHFVD010000151.1 GCA_023264735.1 Mycobacterium sp.
CCATGGCCTCGGCCGCCTCGACATACGTGGGCGACTTCGGGTCGAGGGTGCTCTGCAGCTGGCTCATGCCTGGTATCCAAGTGCCTTGGCGGCCAGGCTGGTCAGGATTTCGGTGGTTCCCCCGCCGATCCCCAGGATCCGCATGTCCCGGTATTGGCGTTCGACTTCGCATTCGGTCATGTAGCCCATCCCTCCGAACAGTTGCACGGCCTGGTGCGCAACCCATTCGCCGGCTTCCACCGCGGTGTTCTTGGCGAAGCACACCGCCACGATCAAGTCCTGCTCCCCTGACAATTGCCGCTCGACCACATTGCGCGAATACACCCGCGCCACATCGATACGGCGGGCCATCTCGGCCAGCGTGTTCTGCACTGACTGCCGGGATATCAGCGGACGCCCGAACGTCTCCCGGTCGCGGCACCACTGCACCGTCAGGTCCAGGCAGCGTTGCGCCGACGAATATGCCTGGGCCGCAAGACCGATGCGTTCGGATACGAAGGCCTGCGCGATCTGGGCGAAGCCGGTGTTCTCGGTGCCGACGAGGTTGGCCGCAGGCACTCGCGCCTCGGTGTAGGAAAGTTCGGCGGTGTCCGAGGACCGCCAGCCCATCTTGTCCAGCCTGCGGGTGACGTCAAATCCCGGTGTGCCCTTTTCGACGACGAGCAGCGAGACCCCCGACGCTCCGGCAAGTTCGGTGCCGCCGGTACGTACGGCGGTGACGACATAGTCAGCCCGCACGCCCGACGTGATGTAGGTCTTGGCGCCGTTGACGACGTATTCGTCACCGGTGCGCGTGGCCGTCGTCGTCAGGTGGCCGACATCGGAGCCGCCGCCCGGTTCGGTGATCGCCAGCGAGCCAATCAGCTCACCACGCAGCGTCGGGCGCACGAACGTGTCGATCAACCGTTCGTCGCCGGCGGCGACCATGTGCGGCACCGCGATGCCGCAGGTGAACAGTGAAGCGAAAACCCCACCGGGCGTGCCGGCTTCGTGCAGTTCCTCGCAGATGATCAGCGAGTCCGCGGCGTCGCCGCCACCGCCGCCGACCGATTCCGGCAGCTCGGCGCCGAGCAGGCCGGCGGCTGCGGCCCGTCGGTGCAGATCGCGCGGGAGCTCACCGGCACGCTCCCATTCCTCGATGTGGGGCAGGATCTCGCGTTGGGCGAAGCTGCGCACGGTCTTGCGCAGCTGCTGGCGTTCGGGGGTGGTCCAGATGCTCACGGCAGGATCTCTTCCGGGATGTCGATGTGCCGGCTGCGCAGCCATTCGCCGAGGCCTTTGGCCTGCGGATCGAACCGCGCCTGATAAGCCACGCCCTGCCCGAGGATGCCGTCGATGGCGAAGTTCACCGCGCGCAGGTTCGGCAGCAGGTGCCGAGAAACCGGGAGATCCTTTGTCTCCGGCAGCAATTCGCGTAGGGCGTCGACGGTGAGTGTGTGTGCCAGCCAGCGCCACTGGTCGTCGGTGTGTACCCACACGCCGACGTTGGCCGACCCACCCTTGTCCCCGCTGCGCGCCCCGGCGATCGTGCCCAGCGGCAGCCGCCGGGTCGGTCCTGGGGCAAGGGCTTGTGGCAACGGCGGCGCTTGGACGTCGGACAGTTCGAGGGTGGCTCCGGCCGCGGCGATGTCGGTGCGGGTCCCATCGGGCCGGACGGCGACCTGCGCGATCTCGCTCGCCGGCACATAGCCGGCGGTGAAGACGCCGTAGACCTGGCCATCGGCCGGTGGCGCGGTGGAGGTGAAGCCAGGGTAGGAGGCTAGTGCGAGTTCGACTGCAGCGGAGGAGAACTGGCGGCCGACCGTCTTCGGATCGGGGTCGCGAACGACACAACTCAGCAGAGCGCTGGCCGCTTCCTCGGTGTCGGCGTCGACATGGTCGGTCCGCGCCAGCGTCCAGCCCAGCTCCGCGGGTTTCACCCGCAGCGCCGACTCCAGCTGGTCGCGTACCAACGCGGCCTTGGCTTCGATGTCCAGGCCGGTGAGCACGAACGTCACCGCGTTGCGGAATCCGCCGATGCTGTTCAGCGACACCTTGAGCGACGGCGGCGGCGGCTCACCGCGCACACCGCTGATGCGGACGCGGTCGGGACCGTCGGCGGACAGCGCGATGGTGTCGAAGCGGGCCGTGACGTCGGGGTTGGCGTAGCGCGGGCCGCCGATCTCGTAGAGGAGTTGCGCGGTCACGGTGCCCACGCTCACCTGGCCGCCGGTGCCGGGATGCTTGGTGATCACCGACGAGCCGTCGGCGTAGAGCTCCGCGAGCGGAAAGCCGGCGTGCCCCAGATCGGCGATCTCGGTGAAGAAGGAGTAGTTGCCGCCGGTGGCCTGCGCACCGCATTCGATGACGTGGCCGGCCACCACCGCGCCGGCCAGCTGGTCGTAGTCGTCGCGGCCCCACCCGAAATGTGCCGCGGCCGGACCCACCACCACCGAGGCGTCGGTGACCCGGCCCGTGACGACGACGTCGGCGCCGGCCTGCAGGCAGTCGGCGATACCCCAGGCGCCCAGGTAGGCGTTGGCGGTCAGCGGCGTACCCAATCCCAGCTCGTGGGCGCGGGGCAGGAGGTCGTCGCCTTCCACATGGGCGACCTTGGTCGGGATGCCGAGCCGGTCGGCGAGCTCGCGGACAGCGGCGGCCAGGCCGGCCGGATTGAGGCCGCCGGCGTTGGCGACGATGCGAACGCCCCGGTCGTGAGCCATTCCGAGGCATTCCTCGAGCTGGGTGAGGAAGGTCTTGGCGTAGCCGCGCTCGGGATACTTCATCTTGTCGCGGCCCAGGATCAGCATGGTGAGCTCGGCCAGATAGTCGCCGGTCAGATAGTCCAGCTCGCCGCCCGTGAGCATTTCGCGCATCGCAGCGATGCGGTCACCGTAGAAGCCCGAACAGTTGCCGATCCGCACCGCATTAGCCACGTGCGCTGTCTTCCCTTCGACGATTCCAATCCCCCAGTCGCTCCGCTCCTGCCCGCCGATCAACCAACTGGTAGGTTACTGGCGAGTTGCGGTCGCCAGTCAAGGGGCGCGAGCGCCTGCCGGGACGTTTTGGAGCCGACGCAGGTGAGCGGCTATCCTGAAGCGCAACTGTTGGCCGCCGGCATGTGTTTGTCTTTGCGCGGCGCCACCCCTGATCAAGGAGAAGCACGTCATGGCTGTGCCCAAGCGCAGAATGTCGCGGTCGAACACCCGCAGTCGGCGCGCGCAGTGGAAGACCGAGGCCACTGGTCTGGTCAATGTTTCCGTCAGCGGCCGTCTGCACAAGGTTCCCCGCCGGTTGCTCAAGGCAGCTCGGCTCGGATTGATCGATCTCGACAAGCGCTGACACCGTTCGCCAGCCGCGAATTGCCTGCTAGTGCGGCGTGCCTCTCAGGCCTATCTCAGGCGTTGGGCACAGACTGGTAGCTGTGCGAATTCTTGTCGTTGATGATGATCGCGCAGTGCGCGAGTCCTTGCGCCGGTCTCTTTCCTTCAATGGATATTCCGTAGACCTGGCGCAGGACGGTGTCGAAGCCCTCGACGCGATCGCCAATGAACGCCCCGACGCACTCGTGCTGGATGTGATGATGCCCCGGCTCGACGGGCTTGAGGTCTGTCGCCAGTTGCGCAGTACCGGGGACGATCTGCCGATCCTCGTTCTGACCGCCCGCGACTCGGTATCCGAGCGGGTGGCGGGCCTGGACGCCGGTGCCGACGACTATCTGCCCAAGCCGTTCGCGCTTGAGGAGTTGCTGGCGCGGATGCGCGCCCTGTTGCGCCGGACCAGCCCTGACGAGCAGTCCGATTCGGCGATCATGACGTTCGGCGATCTGACGCTCGACCCGGTGACCCGCGAGGTGCATCGAGGCAAACGCACCATCAGCCTGACCCGGACCGAGTTCGCGCTGCTGGAGATGCTGATCGCGAACCCGCGACGGGTCCTGACCCGGAGCCGCATTCTCGAAGAGGTGTGGGGTTTCGACTTTCCTACCTCCGGCAATGCGCTGGAGGTATACGTCGGCTATCTACGCCGAAAGACCGAAGCAGAAGGAGAACCGCGGCTGATCCATACCGTGCGGGGTGTGGGTTATGTGCTGCGTGAGACACCGCCCTGATGGCACGACTGTGGCGGCGCGCGCGAGCTGGGCGGGCGCCCGACGAATCGACGACATCGCTATCCCTGCGATGGCGGGTGATGCTGCTGGCAATGTCTATGGTGGCGATGGTCGTCGTGTTGATGGCGGTCGCGGTGTATGCGGTGGTTTCGGCCGCGCTCTACACCGATATCGACAACCAACTGCAGAGCCGGGCAGGCTTGCTGATCGCCAGCGGGTCGCTGGCCGCCGACCCCGGGAAGGCCATTGAGGGCACGGCCTATTCCGACGTCAACGCGATGCTCGTCAATCCGGGCCGCTCGATCTACACGGCAAACCAGCAGGGCCAGCGGCTGCCGGTCGGTGAGCCGGAGAAGTCCGTCATCGGTGGCGAGTTGCTGATGTCCCGCCGAACGGTGTCCAACCAGCGGGTGCTGGCAGTGCACCTGCCCAATGGCAGCTCGCTGCTGATCTCGAAGAGTCTGGCCCCCACCAATGCGGTGATGACCAAGCTGAAATGGGTGCTGCTGGCGGTGGGCGGCATCGGCGTGGTGGTCGCCGCGATCGCCGGCGGGATGGTGGCGCGCACCGGGCTGAGGCCGGTGGCCCGACTCACCGAGGCCGCCGAGCGGGTGGCGCGTACCGACGATCTACGGCCCATTCCGGTGTTCGGCAGCGACGAGCTGGCCCGGCTCACCGAGACGTTCAACACGATGCTTCGTGCGTTGACCGAGTCGCGGGAGCGGCAGGCCCGGCTGGTCGCCGACGCCGGCCATGAGCTGCGCACCCCGCTGACGTCGCTGCGCACCAACGTCGAACTGCTGATGGCATCGATGCAACCGGGAGCCCCTCGGCTGCCGGAGAGCGAAATGGCCGATCTGCGCTCCGACGTGATCGCGCAGATCGAGGAATTATCCACTCTCGTAGGCGATTTGGTCGACCTCACGCGTGAGGACGCCGGCGGGGTTGTGCACGAGGCAGTCGACCTGAGCGATGTCATCGAACGCAGCCTGGAGCGGGCGCGCAGGCGCCGCAACGATGTTCAGTTCGACGTCGACGTCGTCGGATGGCACGTCTACGGTGACCCCGCGGGCCTTTCCCGGGCGGTGGTGAACCTGCTCGACAACGCCGCCAAGTGGAGCCCCTCGGGCGCACATGTGGGGGTGCGGTTGCGTCAGGTGGACGCCGCCCACGCCGAACTCGTGGTCAGTGACTACGGGCCGGGAATTCCGCCGCAGGAACGCGGCCTGGTGTTCGAGCGGTTCTACCGGTCGACATCGGCGCGGGCCATGCCCGGATCGGGCCTCGGCTTGGCGATCGTCAAACAGGTGGTTGTCAAACACGGCGGGATGATCCGCATCGCCGACACGGTGCCGGACGGACAGCCGCCGGGCACGTCGTTCTACGTCTTGCTGCCTGGCCTGCCGAACATGGCCGCGAGCTATCCGGATACTTCAGCTGAGAGCGAAATCACGGCCAAAAGGGCCAAGACCAACGGTGATCGAGGGGCGTCGGCGCAAAAACCACCGGCTGTGCCGAGTGTTATCTCAGTCGATTCTCAGTAGTGCAAGGCAAGCTTTACTCAACATCTCTTTGATCAAGAAGAGCGTGCATCTCGCGACGAGAAAGAGCGATCTGACGATATGACCGACCCCTCGAGGTACTCGCCGCCGCAGCAGCCTGGCCATTCCGGGCCGAATCATCATGCGGCACCAGGGTATTCGCAGCAACCCCGGACCGCCGGTTATCAGCAACCCTACGACTGGCGGTATGCGACCCAGCAGCAGCACCCGCAATACCGCCAGCCTTATGACCCGTATCAGGCTGCGCGACAAGGACATCCGGCTACCTCACCGGGCATGCCTCCGATGCCCCCGCCCAGGCGTTCGCGCGTAGGAGCGTTGGCGGCAGGCGCTCTGGCGATCGCCGTCGTGTCAGCCGGCGTTGGCGGTGGCGTGGTGTTGCTCGCCCATCCGGATCGGCAACCGATCGGCTCGGTGCTGCAGGGCGGACCGAACGGGGTGTCCAACGTTCCGGCGGCAAATTTGCCGGTCGGTTCGGTCGAGCAGGTGGCCGCCAAGGTGGTCCCCAGCGTGGTCAAGCTCGAGACCGAATTCGGTCGCCAGTCCGAGGAAGGTTCGGGCATCATCCTGTCCTCCGATGGGCTGATCCTGACCAACAATCACGTCGTTGCCGCGGCTAAGCCTGGCGCCGCTCCTGCCGCCCCGCCGGCGATTCCCGGTCTGCCGCCGCTGGCCCCGGGTGGCCCCAATGGACCGGCCAACCCGGGCGGACCGAGTGCTCCGCCTGCCGGCGGAGCGCCGACGACGACCGTCACCTTCGCCGACGGCCGCACGGCGCACTTCACTGTGATCGGCACCGACCCGGCCAGCGATATCGCCGTCGTACGGGCGCAGGGAGTGACGGGCCTGACCCCGATCAGCCTGGGCTCGTCGTCCAACCTGCGGGTCGGCCAGGACGTGGTCGCGGTCGGCTCGCCGCTGGGCCTGGAAGGCACCGTCACCACCGGTATCGTCAGCGCCCTTAACCGCCCGGTGGCCACCGGCGGCGATGCCAACAACCAGAACACCGTGCTGGATGCCATCCAGACCGATGCTGCGATCAATCCCGGCAACTCCGGTGGTGCGCTGGTCAACATGAGCGGTGAACTGGTGGGGGTGAACTCGGCGATCGCCACCCTCGGCGGTGACTCCCCGGATGCCCAGAGCGGTTCGATCGGGCTCGGCTTCGCCATTCCGGTGGACCAGGCCAAGCGGATCGCCGACGAGCTGATCAGCACCGGCACGGCCACCCACGCGTCGCTCGGGGTGCAGGTCAGCAACGACACCACCACTCACGGAGCGAAGATCGTCGACGTGACCAAGGGCGGTGCGGCCGCAGCTGCGGGCCTGCCCAGCGGCGTGGTGGTGACCAAGCTGAATGACCGCGTGATCGGCAGCGCCGATGCCCTGGTCGCCGCCGTCCGGTCGCGGGCACCGGGTGACCAGGTGACTCTCACGTACACCGATCCCTCGGGCTCCCCCCGTACCGTGCAGGTCACGCTCGGAAAGGCAGCCCAGTGATCCGGGTGGTGGGTGAACATCCCATGACGCTGACCAGCACGACTGCCGGGATGTCGCCGGGCGGATATACGGTGACATCCATGGAACAGCCAGGGGAGCTGGTGGGGCGCGCACTCGTCGTCGTCGTCGACGACCGCACGGCCCACGGCGATGAGGAGGACCACAGCGGCCCGTTGGTCACCGAGCTGCTCGCGGAGGCGGGCTTCGTGGTGGACGGCGTTGTGGTGGTGTCGGCCGATGAGGTCGAGATTCGCAATGCGCTGAACACCGCTGTCATCGGCGGTGTTGACCTGGTGGTGTCGGTCGGCGGAACCGGTGTCACTCCGCGCGACGTGACGCCGGAGGCCACCAAGACCATCCTCGATCGCGAGCTGCTCGGCATCTCCGAGGCGCTGCGGGCGTCCGGGTTGTCGGCGGGAATCACCGACGCGGGCTTGTCGCGCGGTCTGGCTGGCATTTCGGGCAGCACCCTGGTCGTCAACATCGCGGGCTCGCGCTATGCAGTTCGCGACGGCATGGCAACGCTGAACCCGCTGGCGGCCCACGTCATCGGCCAGCTGTCCAGCCTGGAGATCTAAGCAAGCTCTGCAGAGAGTGATGGCGGTAGCCGCGTGTGACGGCGTACCGTCCGTTACGAGCGCCACAAGTGGGGTTGGAGGCCTTGTGTTAACACCCTGTGAACTGCGCAAATATCAAGATTGTGATCTTTGTCACAATTCTGGGGCGATGTGATGGGATCTTCGCGTCAGAACCGCATCGCAGTTAACAAGATCTTCGGTACCGAATTGCCCCAGGAGTCGTCCGACGAGCGCGATCCGGACGACGATCGCGCCACTGCTGACCGCGATCAGTGGCTCAGGGATAACGTTCCGCCGCACCACGATTGATGATCAGCAGGTGGTGGGATCCAAAAGGGTTGGCGAACACGATCGTCACGGGGTTCGCCCGGCCGAAGCCACACCGCCATCCGGTTAACCGCGGTTGGCCTCCCAGCAAACTTCCCCACGCAAGCACCGTTTCGGCGCACCGCGCGTCTATGCGTTGCCGCCCAGATGCCATCCCGTTATGTTCCTCGTGTCAACGATGAGCAGAGCGTAAGAGCGGTGTGTGAGGACTCTCATTGAACCGCTTAACGCCGTGTGCGGTGTCAGCATGTTGGGACCCGAGCACGAACCACACACTCGGTGAGCCCACGGGTCACCGTCGACATAGCTAGGGAGAACATGAAGGTAATCGGTCGGCTGCTGGTGGCGATGATCGCCGCCATCGCGGCGTTGTTCGTCGGGACAGGTACCTCGCACGCAGGTTTGGACAACGAGCTGAGTCTGGTTGACGGCGGTGGCCGCACGATGACAGTGCAGCAGTGGGACACCTTCCTCAATGGTGTGTTCCCCCTGGACCGCAACCGGCTGACTCGTGAGTGGTTCCACTCCGGCAAGG
>JAHFVD010000020.1 GCA_023264735.1 Mycobacterium sp.
CGGCGAGCTCCTCACGGCTGGTGCTTCCGGTCTTGGCCATGGCTCGCAGCACATGACTTTCGACGGTGCGGACCGACAGTGTCAGGCGCTCGGCAATCGCGCGGTTGGACAGCCCCTGACCGATCAGCATCGCGATTTCCCGCTCCCGCTCGGTCAGCGGCAGCGGTTCGGCGGCCTGGCGCAGCGCCGGCGTGACCAGCCCACCGCAGCCTTCGGCCAGCGCCGCGGCGCGGGTCGAACACCCCAGAGCCGACCCGCGCTGGCCGTGACGCCGGTACGCAAGGGCGGCGTGCGCGGCTGCGTCGACGGCGGCGACCACATCACCCAGCTCTTCGAAACCGTCTGATACCAAAGACAGTTCGCCACCATCGCTATCCTGCAAGGCGGCGGCGAAGCGGGCGACCAGCCCTACCCTTGGTCCCTCGACAATGGACTCCAGCTCGGCCAATCGTGCGGCACGGGTTCGGTCTCCGAACTGGGTGGCTGTTTGCAGACAGAGGACCTCGGCAGCGAATTGGCCTTTTTCCGAGGCTCTTTCGGCAGCCGACAGGCAGCCGCCGATCGCCTCGCTCACCGCGCCTTGGCTCGCCAGCACCCACGCGCGGGCCAGACTTCGCTCATAGTCCAGCGACCTGAACGGGCGCCGAACGTTGTCGAGCTCGGCCAGCCGCGCGGCCGCCTCGTCGGTGTCACCGTGCATCGCGAGTGCGGTCACCAGCACGACGTCGTAGCGGAACCCCCACCCCATGACATGACCGGCGGCAGAGAGGCCGAGCGTGGCTTGTTTCAACAACTGGCACGCCGAATCGAGCTGCCCTGCGCCCAGCGCGGCCCGGCCGGCCACCGCGGCTCCGAGCAGATGAGCATCGCCGGGAAGGTCGTCGCCTTGGCTGCGCACTTGGGCAGCCACCGCGACAGCGTCGCGGACCCGGCCGGCCAGCAACAGTGCCGTGAGATGGGCATCGGCGATGTTGAACCGCATCTGAGGGGCATCGAAGCGACGGGTTGCGGCGAGGTATCCGGCGTCCGCGCGAGCCTCCGCCTCGGCGGTCTTGCCCGCCTCACCCGAGATCACCGTGAGTGCCCAGCCGATCTCGGCACCGACAACCGGGGGCAGGTCGTCGAGCACGAGTTCCTTCGCCGCCCGCGCAGCGGCCTGCGGGTCGTCGGTGGCGAACCAATGCACCGTGCGGAAGGCGCCGAGGTAGCCGAGTGCTTGCGGTGTGGTGATGCCGGATGCCTGGTCGACGATCTCGATCGCACGTTTCGGATTGCCGAGCGCCCAGAGCATGTTGCTGGCACGCAGAAAGGCGAGGCGGGCCCGGTCGACGTCGGTGAGCGCGCCGGTGGACACTCCGTCGAGGACCGCATCGGCTTCCTCGCCCCGCGACAACCAGGAGAGTGCGTGCGCCCGAACGAAATTCGGCTCGGGTCCGGCGCCTGCGGCAACTGCGGCCTCGGCAAGTCGATCGGCGAGCTGCAGGTCCGCCATCCACACCGCGCCGTGTGCCGCCCGAATGAGAAGATCGGTGTCGGGTGGCAGATCGGACTCCATGCCCAACGCCGCCCGCTTCACGACAGCCCGAATATCTTCGGCATCAACAGCTTTGGATAATTCGCTGGCGACCAGTCCGCGAAGTCGGCGTAGCCGGGTCAACGAAGCGCGCCGCCGCCGTACCTCGCTGTAGATCGGGTGAGCAACCCGTACCTGGACCCTGCCGCCGTCGGGCTCGAGTGTGACGAGATTGCGGTTCTCAGCCTCTTCAATCGCTGCCGGATCGGTGATTCGCATGAGCGTGTCCAGATCGATCGGCTCGGCGACAGCCAGCACGTCGATCACGTCGCCGACGGGGGCGGGAAGCGTGCCGATCCGGGATTCGACCAACCCGATCAGATCCGCAGGCAGATCAGGATCGCCGCTCCACCGCCAGGTGTCGCGCTGCGGTGCGAGTCGCCCGTGTGCCACCTCCTGCTCGACGATATTGCGCAGGTACAGGGCGTTACCGCCCGTCAACTTCCAAAGTCGTTGCGCTGAACTGGGTTCTACGGCGCCGGTAAGAGTGGCGGCGAGTACCGCTGTGGTCTCGTCGAGGGACAGCGGCTGGACGTCGAGGCGATCGAACGGGGAGGACGTCCAAACCTCCTGCAGTGCCGAGGGAACGGGCTCACCGTCGCGCACGGTCAAGACCACCGTGGCGACGTTGCGCTGAACGAGCTGATGAACGACGAATATCGACAGATCGTCCAGCAGGTGCGCGTCGTCGACTGCCAGCACCACTCGAGCACCCGAGCGCCGGGAGACCAACGAATCGATGACGCCGCGCACCAACTGGACGGTCTCAGTTGCCCCGGGCTGAGTCCAGGCAGTGAAGGCGCCTAACGGAATAGACCGGGCCGAGGACGCACCCACGACCCACCTGACCTCGAATCCCCGCGAGTTGGCGAAACTCAGCGCCTCCCGCGCAATCCGGGTCTTGCCGACGCCGGCCGCGCCGGACACGACGACTCCCGCGACGTCGGGGGCCGCGATCGCGGACTCGATGGTTCGCATCTGCCCGGTCCGGCCGATCAGTGGCCACGACAAGCGCATTCTTCAGAGGGTAGCTTTCTGCTGGGGGGCGATCGAATCGAAATCCACCCACAGGTGCTGTGGGCCCCGGAACACCTGATTGTGCCGGTACACCGGGGGATCGACGACCAGTTTCGGGGAGGACACCCGGCTCAGGAACGCTTCCAGCGCGAGATTGACCTCCAGGCGGGCCAGCGGTCCGCCCATACACGTGTGAATGCCGCTGCCCCAGCCGAAGTGTTCGTTGTCCTCGCGCAGCGGGTCGAACCGGTCCGGGTTGGGGAACCGGCGTGGATCACGGTTGGCCGCCGCATAGATCAGGTGCACCGCCGCGCCGGCCGGGATCACCGTCCCGCCGATCTCGATGTCCGCGGTGGCGCTGCGGCTGGGGAAGAACTGCACCGCCGACTGCAGCCGTTGCACCTCCTCGATCGTGCGCGGAATCAGCTCGGGGCGGCCACGAACCAGCTCCCATGAACCCGGATTGCGCAGCAGCGTCATCACACAGTTGGTGATCGTGTTGACCGTGGAATCGTGTCCGGCGACGAGCAGCAGTGACGCGTTGGCCGTGGTCTCTTCCACCGACATCGGCCCGTCCGGCCCGTCGTCGTGCAGCAGCCCGGACAGCAAGCCTTCACCCGGTTCCTTCGCGTACTTTTCGACGAGGTCGCGCAGGTAGCCGTCCAGCGCGGCGGTGCTGGCGACAGCCTTCGCCGCCAACGCCCGGCCCTCCTCGGTGTCCCGTTCGGGGCCGAGGTTGGTGCCCTTCATGAAGTCGAAGATCCAGGCGTGGAATGTGGGTTCGTCCTGGACGGGTATGCCGAGGATCTTGCAGATCACCGCGACGGGGATGGGGTAGGCGAAATCGTCCACCACGTCGAAGCGGGACTTGCCGTCGGCCGCGATCGTGTCGAGCAGGCTGTTGGCCAGCTCGGTGATGAACGGTTCCATACTGGGGATCAGGTCGGGGGAATGCGGCGGGCCGAAATGTCGCATCACTTGGCGGCGCATCCGGTCGTGGTCGGGTGGATCGGACACGATGATGCTGGAATCTTTGCCATAGCTCGCCATGTTCTGCGTGCCGGGCTCGGGGTCAGGCTTTTCGCCAAGCATGCCCGACGGGCTGCGGCTGATGTCGGAGCTGATCCGCGGGTCGTGGGCCAACGCGAGCAGTTCGGGGTAGCCGGTGACGACGTAGGTTTTCTCGGACACCTTGGCCACCGGCGTCTTTCGGAGTTCCTCGAAGTACGGGTACGGGTCAGGCCGGTTGTCGAACTTCATCGCCTCGGCCCAGGCGGTTTGGGCATCCATGCTCACTCCTTAAGCGCGAGGGCGGAATTCGGCAGCGCGTGAGGTCGGATCATGTCCGGTCAGGACGACGTCGGGAATGCCGGTCTGCTCGCGCGGATCGGGGAACCGGGCAGGCATTGGTTCGGCATTGGCAGGCCGGTCGAAACCCGGTGGCGGCGGCGGAAACGGTGCCGATTTCTCGATCAGCGAGGCGTAATAGGGCAGCCACTTGCCGTGGTTGAACGTCACCGCGCCGACGATGCGACCCTTGTAGCCGTATGCCGCAGCGAACCGGCGATCTTCTACTGAGCCCTGAGTGAAGACGATCTCGTCGCCGAACGAACAGACGCCGGCGCCCTTGATGTTGACACCGAATTGGCCGGACCAGAATGAGGGCAGCGGTAGGTGCGGCCGCCTGTCCAGTCCGAGGGTGATCATATTGTTGGCGGCCACTTCGGCACCGGAAACCGCATTGTCCCAATGCTCTTGGGACATGAATTCGTATTCGTAGAGGACGTGCGGGGCTCGCGCGACGTCGCCGGCGACGAAGATGTTGTCGGTCACCACGCCGTTGATGTCGAAGGCGCGGCAGCCGGCGTCACAGGCGACACCCCAGAACCCGGTGGCCAGTTGGGCGTCCTCGAGCCATTCGACGTTGCGGATCGAGCCGAGTGAGGCCACGACCACGTCGACTTCGATGGCCGTCCCATCAGACAGGTGCGCCTGCCGTACATGACCTGACCCGTCGCCGTCGAGGGCGTTGACCGCCACGCCCGTGCGCAGATCCACTCCCGCCTCGAGCTGCATCTGCGCGGCGATATCACCGATCACCCCGCCCAGCGCACCGACCAGCGGGGCTTTGCCGCGCTCGGCGACCGTCACCTCGAGGTCGAGATCGCGGCAGACAGAGGCGATTTCGGAGCCGATGAAGCCCGACCCGACAATCAGGACTCGGCGCGGGCGGTCTTTGAGCGCCGCCGCCAGCTTGGCCGCGTCGTCGGACGTTCGGACGGTGAACAGTCCCTGCAGGCCGGCTTCCTCGGGGTTGAACCATGGCCGCGCCCGCGTTCCGGTGGTGATCAACAACCGGTCGTAGTCCACTTTCTCGCCGTTGGCCAGCAGTACCTGATTGTTGGCGCGGTCGAGGCCGACCGCGGCGACACCCAACCGCCAGGTGGCGTCGATCGGCCGCAGCCGGGGCAACTTGGTGTTGTCGGCAGGGACCCAGCCCTTGAGCACCTGCTTGGACAGCGGGGGCCGATCGTAGGGTTCGTGCGGTTCGTCGCCGATGATCGTCAGCTCGCCCCGGAAACCCTTCTCCCGCAATGCCTCAGCGGCACGCAGCCCAGCCAGTGAGGCGCCGACGATGACGATGCGGCCCTCCGCGCGGAAGGCCTCGACGAGCTGGCTGACCAGGGTGTGCGTGCTCCTGGTCATTTGGTGTCCCGGTCCGCAGGCGGATCGACCTCCAGGATGATCGCCTGTACGGGGCAGGACGCCGCCGCGCGCAACACTCGCTGGCGTTGTGAATCGTCCGGGTTGGGGTTGTAGGCCAGGGCCTCTTCACCGAGGAGCTCGAAAACGTCCGGCGCCAGCGGCACGCACTGGGCATAGCCCTGGCACTTGTTGAGATCGACAACCAACCGCATGAGCGGACACTAGACGTGTCCGTCAAATAACGCTGGCTATTTCGGCCTTCAACGGAATGTTGCAGCGGTTGCGCAGGTCGACTCCGGGCTGGCGGATGGCGTTGAGCTCGTCGCGCACCTGCGGGTTGGCGGCCAGGTAGTCCTTCGTCTTCTGCTTGGCGTCGGATTTCGCCAACCCCTGCAGGCTGGTGAGGAAGTCGTTGACGTCGGGATGAGTGAACAGATACGTCGTCATACCCGCAGACACGCCGGTCATCACCGCGGTCACGTCGCCGGCCGTGCAGCCCGGAATGGGGTCCGCGCTTGCGGTTCCCGTCGTGCCTACAAGTACCGCGCCGGTAGCCAGAACGACTGCGGCGGCACGGCCAAGGTATCGATTTGCAGACTTCATGCGGCGGAGTCTAGTGGGTACGATTGCGCAAACCGACACAAAGGACAGCCATGTCACGGATACGCCAGTTGCTGCTTGTGCCCGCCGCCGGGATCGGTATTGCCGCCGCCGTACTGTGCGCTCCGATCGCAGCGGCGGACACCACCTCGACGACCGCACCACTACCCAATTGCGAAACCTACGACGGCAGCTCCGTCGTCGGCGGGCAGACCACGATGTGCGAGACGCCGGGCAATGTCCAACTGAACTCGACACCGCAGCAGTACCCCGGTGAAGAGCCGTTCTATGGCTTCCCGGCCTTCGGCTTCTGGTGACCGATATCCGTCCGTTCCGGATCGACGTACCTGACGAGGTTCTCGCCGATCTGCGTGACCGGCTCGCGCGCACTCGCTGGCCCGAGCGGGAATGCGTGGACGACTGGTCGCAGGGGATTCCGCTGGACTACACCCGCGAACTGGCTGCCTACTGGGCCGACGAATACGACTGGCGCGAGCGCGAAGCGAAGCTCAATCGGTTCGACCAGTTCGTCACCGAGATCGACGGGCTGGACATCCATTTCATTCACCAGCGCTCCTCGAATCCCGATGCGCTACCGCTGATCATCACGCACGGCTGGCCCGGCTCGGTGGTCGAATTCACCAAGGCGATCGAACCGCTGACCGAGGACTTCCACGTGGTGTGCCCGTCGTTGCCGGGCTACGGGTTCTCCGGCAAGCCGAGTTCGACCGGCTGGGGGATCGAGAAGATCGCGCAAGCGTGGGACACCCTGATGGGGCGGTTGGGCTATCAGCGATACGGCGCCCAGGGCGGTGACTGGGGTGCGGCGGTGACCACCCAGATCGGCCGCAACGGCGGGAACTGCATCGGCATCCACACCAATATGCCGGTGGCCTTCCCGAGCGGTGGTCTGGACAATCCCACGCAGGAGGAGAAGGACGCCCTGGCGGCGGGGGAGTACTACGCGAATTGGGATTCCGGCTATTCGAAGCAGCAGTCCACGCGCCCACAGACACTCGGCTACGGATTGGCCGACTCCCCGGTGGGGCAGCTGGCCTGGATCGTGGAGAAGTTCTGGGGGTGGACCGACTGCGACGGACATCCCGAGAACGCGCTCACCCGCGACGAACTGCTCGACAACGTGATGATCTATTGGGTCACCAACGCCGCGACCTCATCGGCCCGGCTGTACTGGGAGAGCTTCCGGTTCTTCGGTGCCCCTGGCAAGGTCGAGGTGCCCACCGGGATAGCGCGATTCCCGAAGGAGATCATGCGTCCCCCGCGTAGCTGGTGCGAGAACGGTTACAACGTCACGCACTGGACGGACATGCCCCGCGGCGGGCATTTCGCTGCGTTCGAGCAGCCGGAGTTGTACGTCGAGGACGTGCGGGCGTTCTTCGCGACGCTGCGCTGAATCAGGTCGTCTCGACCAGTTCGAATTCCTGGTCGAAGCGCACGTGGGCAAGTCCGCCGCGGGCTCGCCGGCCCGACGGCAGCGACGGGTGTTCCAGCCAGATGGAGACGCCGGGAGAATTCCCGTCCTCGCGTCGCTCGATCCGAATCATCTTCGCCGCGTAGACGTAGCCGGACTCCGGGTCGTGGATGCTCACGAACTTCCCGACGTGCTCCTGGGTCAGGTCGCCGGCTTTGATTCTGGTGTTGGCGGTCACGAGTCGACGGCTTCGATCAGCGCACCCGGGATGCTCGGGACGCGTTTGATGGCGTCGAGCAGCGCGTGGGCGCCCTGCTCGGCCAGGTGATCGGCGTCGACCGACGGGTCGAGGACCCGCTGGCGGCACAGTTCGAAAGTGAACGCGAGCCAGGCGTATACGACCACCCGCAGGTCGCGTTCGACCTTGGAGTCCAGATCTCCGCGCACCACATCGGTGATCGCGGCCATGATGCGCTGCATCTGGCGCTCGTTGTCGACGTCGTCGATGCCGCGCAGCACCGGGTCTGTGCGGCCCATCCCGATATAGGCCGCCCACGCGCCGTGCGGATGCTCCTCGTCGTAGCGGATGTAGGCCAGCACGCCGGTGCGCAGCCGGTCGAACAAGGTCTGGCCGTCGGCCGCCGGGGTGTTGGTGGCTTCGAACAGACGCTCGCTCTCGGCCCGGACGACGGCGGCGAAGAACGCCCGCTTGTCGGGAAAGTAGTGGTACATCAGCGCCCGCGAGACTCCGGCGCGCTCGGCGATCTCGTCGATGCGGACCTCGTCGTACGGGCGCTGGCCGAACACCTCAGCGCCCAGGGCGAGCAGCTCGTTGCGCCGGTCATCGGGCGACAGGCGGCGACGTGCGGGTGATTCCGGCATGGTGACATGTTGACACATGTACAACAGCGTCACTGCGTAAGACCGCGGTGGACAGCGCCTATTCGTCGGCCGGGCGCAGGGCGGTGATCCCGGTAAGGATGAGATCGATCCCTGCGAGAAACTGTTCATGGTCGTCGTGCTCACGCATCTGGTCTGCGACGGCCTGAGTGAACGGATAGTCCTCAGGGTCGAGCTCTGCCCAGGCTGTCGCGACAGCGTCGAGGAATTCGGTGCGATCCGCGTCAGACGGGAGTAGGCGGGCGTAGGTGGCGTTCTGGGAAGCGGCGCCGAGGATGTACTGGACAAGTACCGACGTCGTGGTAAACCAGCTGGCTTCGGGCACGCCGAGCGCGCGAATCAGTTGACCAACGCTTTCCAGGATCTGCGGCTTCGCCGCCTGCCAGCTGCCCTCGGTAGGCGGTGGTGTCGTCACCGTCCACGAGCTGTCGGACAGCGGGGCCGCTACCCAGGGGTGGCCGTCAATCGCGTCGAAGAGGCTCAGTGCAAGCGAACGAATCCTGTCCTGCGGCGAACTGTCGACTGACTCGTTGGACCCAGTGGGCTCGAATTGCCGGGCGCCCGACAGGGCGCCAGCGATGACAGCGTCAGTAGCGGCGCCCAACAGCTCACCCTTATTCGCCACGTGCCAATAGATCGCCCCATATCCGGTGGCGAGGCGCTCGGTCAATGCCCGAAACGTGAGTCCGCCCTCGCCGTGCGCGTCGAGGAGCTCGACGGCGGCCTCGACGATGCGCTCGCGGGAAAGGGCATCCGTGCGCCGCGGGGCGCGACCCGCCCGTGTCGTTGCCACAACGCCAGCTTGGCATGCCGGGGCCGATGGTCCAAGCCCATGTACTAGTTCGAACGACATCCTCTTGGTGACAAGCGATTCCGATGAGCCGCCGCGGGAACATTGTGTCTGGGCGTTGAAGTTGCCATTAGCTGGAGGCGACGATGTGAACCTTTGCCCGGAACGGCATGCCCGTTAGGACATCGAACACTTGTTGATGCCCCGCGTCGTGCGCCGGGTTGGAGTAGTGACGGGTGAACGACTCCTCGTCTTTATAGAACTCGAAAGCCCACAAGGTGTCCGGCTCTCCTTCCACCCGACAGAGGGCCCAGTCCACTGGGCCATCCGGATCGCCGGTGTGGTGAAGGTTGGTGGTGAGCTCGAATAAGACATCGCCCATGCCCGGCTTTGCCTGCATTTTCAACACGTAGCCTGGCTGGTTGTCGTACATATAGTGCCCTTCTCCCTGCAGCTCGAGCGTTGGATTGACATTCCATTACCCACACTATGGATTGTCGATCCAATCGTGTCAATGCACGGTTGCCGAGCGCGGTCGATCAGCCGAAGTGCACGCCCTGGGCCAGCGGTAGCTCCGAGGAGTAGTTGACGGTGTTCGTGGCGCGGCGCATGTAGGCCTTCCAGGAGTCCGAGCCGGACTCGCGGCCTCCGCCGGTCTGCTTCTCGCCGCCGAACGCCCCGCCGATCTCGGCGCCCGAGGTGCCGATGTTGACGTTGGCGATCCCGCAGTCCGATCCGTCGGCGGCCAGGAAGCGCTCGGCCTCCCGGACGTCGGTGGTGAAGATCGCCGACGAGAGACCTTGGGGCACAGCATTGTTGAGTGCGATGGCCTCGTCGAGCGTGTCGTAGGTCAGCACATAGAGGATGGGCGCGAACGTCTCGTGGTGCACGATGTCGGTCTGGGCGGGCATCCGCACGACCGCGGGCTCGACGTAGAACGCCTCGCTTGCCCCGTCGAGGTGATGGCGCTGGCCGCCGATCACCTCACCGCCGTCGGCGCCGGCCTGCTCCAGTGCGCCGACCATGTCCCGATAGGCGGTTTCGTGGATGAGTGGCCCGACGAGTGTTCCCTCGGCCGCCGGATCGCCGATCGGCAACGTGCGGTAGGCGGCGGCGATCCGCTCGACCAGGCTATCGGCCACCGAGGAATGCGCGATCAGGCGCCGCAGTGTGGTGCAGCGCTGACCTGCCGTGCCCGCCGCCGAGAACACGATGGCCCGCACGGCCAAATCCAAGTCGGCAGAGGGGGTTACCACGGCGGCGTTGTTTCCGCCGAGTTCCAGTAGTACCCGGCCGAACCGTTCGGCGACGCGGGGGCCGACCTGCCGCCCCATCCGGACCGAACCGGTGGCCGACACCAACGCCACCCGCGGATCGTCGACCAGGGTCTCGCCGACCTCACGGCCGCCGAGCACCAGCCCGCTCAGGTGCGCGGGCGCGCCGATGTCGGCAGCGGCCCGCTCGATCAGTGCCTGGCAGGCGATCGCGGTCAGCGGGGTGAGCTCAGAAGGCTTCCACACCACTGTGTCTCCGCACACCAGCGCCACGGCGGTGTTCCACGCCCAGACCGCCACCGGGAAGTTGAACGCGGTCACCACGCCGACCACCCCGAGCGGATGCCAGGTTTCCATCAGCCGGTGCCCTGGGCGTTCCGACGCGATCGTGCGCCCATACAGCTGACGCGACAATCCGACCGCGAATTCGCAGATGTCGATCATCTCCTGGACCTCGCCGAGGGCCTCCGAGGTGATCTTGCCCGCCTCGACGGTCACCAGGGTGGCCAGGTCGGCCTTGTGCTCGCGCAGCAGCTCGCCCAGCCGCGCGACCAGTTGGCCACGCACCGGGGCGGGAGTGGTGCGCCAGGTCGAAAATGCCTGTGCTGCTTCGTCGATCGCAACCCGCGTCTGCTCGGGTGTGGTTTCGGCGACGGTGAACAGGATATCTCCGGTCACCGGTGTGCTCGCGTGCAGGCCGTGCACTCCGGGCTCGGCGAGCTCGGTGCGGGCGCCGATCGAGTCGAACGCGGCGCGCACGGCGGCGCGCAGGTCCGCGGCGGTGGGCAGCGAGGTGGCGGTGGTGGTGCTCATGCGGGTGCCTCCTGGGCGGTCGCGTCGTAGAGGTCGTACGGGTCGTGGATGTGGCGGCCGATCGTGCCGGCCATCCACTCGATGTCGTAGCCGGATTCATCTGCCACGGCGGCGGCTTCGGTGTCGGCGTCGAGATTGGACCGGAAGATCCCGGCCGCCGACGCGGGCAGGAAATCCTCGTACACCACCGGCGCGTCAGGGTCGCCGCGATGGTAGTAGGCCAGTCCTGTGGACGCCATCTCATCGTCGGAGGTGGGGAAGTAGTCGCCCCACACCGCGGCGGGATCATCGCTCGCCATCGCTGCGTCGTAGCGCTCGCGGCCCTTGCGGGTCAGTGCGACGCCGCGGGCCTCCACTTCACCGAAGCGGACCCGCAGTGTGCCGTCGTTGACGGTGCCGTCGGTCTCACGGAAGCGGCGTGGTTCGGCGAGTGCGCGAAATGATGTCTGGCGCAACAAGACAGCGGGGCTGTCACAATGCGGTGGCCCCTGGATCGCATCGATCATCGTGATCCCGCGCTCGGTCATCCGTCGGTACAGGTCGTCGATGTCGAGCACCCGGGGGGTCAGGTGGTTGATGTGGGTGGTGGGTACCCCGGCGATGTCTGCGGCGACGGCCGACACCGCGGTCAGTTCGGCGTACCAGGCCCGGTCGACCGGCTCGACGGACAGGGCGAACGCGGCCACCGCCCGCGTCACAAAGTCCTCAGCGGTATCGGCATCGCATCCGCCGTCGGCCGCGATCCGGTGCGCGTCGGCGATCAGGGCTGGATCGAACAGCGTTCGCCTGCGCAAGCATTCGTCTACCCGCCGGCGCAGGTCGGCATCGAAGAATCGGCCGTCCCGGGTGGCCAGCATCGAGGTGAACACCCGGAATGGGTTGCGCGCCAACTCCTCGGTATCCACCGGCCGGAATGCCGTCGATACCACCGGCACGGGCGAGGCAGCCTCGCGCAGGTCGTAGTAGCCGACGGGGTACATGCCGAATGCCGCGAAAAGGTCTGCCACATCGGTCAATTCGCCCGGTGTCCCGACCCGGATCGCGCCGTGGCGTTCGGCGGTGACCCGCGCGATCGATCCGAGTCGCTGCGCCTGCGGGTGGGTGGCCACATAGTCGCGGTTGACGGCCTCGCTGACCTCGACGAGCGTGGTGTAGGCCGGAACCTCGGTGCCGTACATCGTCGACAATGCCGCGGCGAAGCGGGCTCGCAGCTGCCAGGCCGCAACCTCAGGTGTGCTCACGAAACACCGTCCGATTCGGATAGTCTGCGGCGATGGCGGACAGCGCGGAGCCGGCGCACGGTCTCGACGATATCGATCGCACGCTGGTGCGTGAGCTCGTCGTCGACGGTAGGGCCACGCTGGCCGAGCTCGCCGCCGCCACCGGGCTGTCGGTCTCGGCGGTGCAATCGAGGGTGCGGCGTCTGGAATCCCGGGGTGTGGTGACCGGGTACAGCGCGCGGGTGGACCCCGAGGCGTTCGGGCACCTGCTGTCGGCGTTCGTGGCGATCACCCCTCTCGATCCTTCCCAACCCGATGATGCCCCCGCCCGGCTGGAACACATCGCTGAAATCGAGGCGTGTTATTCCGTGGCCGGTGAGGAGAGCTACGTCCTGTTCGTGCGGGTCAAATCGCCGCGGGCGCTGGAGGGCCTGCTGCAACAGATCCGAACCGCGGCGAACGTGCGTACCCGCAGCACCATCATCCTCAATACATTTTACAGCGAGCGGGTCTCACTACCGGAATAATTCAATCACAGCGTCAAGATATCGTAAAAATTACGATAGACTCCACCCATGACGGAACTCTTGTCGCGTGACGATGTGTTGTCGGGGTCCACTGCCGACCGGCGCAGTGCCGTCGAACCCGCGGATGTGCGTGCTGTTCTGGCCCGCAGCATCCTGGCCGATGGCCTTGATCTGGTCCTCGATCTGGAGCGGTCGTCGGGCTCGTGTCTGGTCGACGCCCGAGACGGCAAGCGTTACCTCGACATGTTCACGTTCTTCGCCTCCTCGGCGCTGGGCATGAACCATCCCGCACTGGCCGGCGACTCGGCATTCCGCACCGAGCTGGCCCAGGCCGCGATCAACAAGCCGTCCAACTCCGACGTCTACACCGTGCCGATGGCGCGCTTCGTCGACACGTTCGCCCGGGTGCTCGGCGATCCCGACCTGCCGCACCTGTTCTTCGTCGACGGCGGCGCCCTGGCGGTGGAGAACGCCCTCAAGGTGGCGTTCGACTGGAAGAGCCGGCACAACGAGGCTCGCGGCATCGACCCCGCGCTCGGTACCCGGGTCTTGCACCTGCGCGGCGCGTTCCACGGGCGCAGCGGCTACACCTTGTCGCTGACCAACACCGACCCGATCAAGGTGGCGCGGTTCCCCAAGTTCGACTGGCCGCGCATCGACGCCCCCTACCTGCGTCCCGGCGCCGATATGGACGCGCTGGAAGCCGAATCCATCCGCCAGGCCCGCGCGGCGTTCGCAGCACACCCGCACGACATCGCCTGCTTCCTCGCCGAACCCATCCAGGGCGAGGGCGGCGACCGGCACTTCCGCCCGCAGTTCTTCGCCGCGATGCGAGCCCTGTGCGACGAGTACGACGCGCTGATGATCGCCGACGAAGTGCAGACCGGCTGCGGTATCACCGGCACCGCGTGGGCCTACCAGCAGCTCGGCTTCACCCCGGATGTCGTCGCCTTCGGCAAGAAGACACAGGTGTGCGGCGTCATGGCCGGCCGTCGGGTCGACGATGTCGCCGATAACGTCTTCGCCGTCAGCTCCCGGATCAACTCGACCTGGGGCGGCAACCTCGTCGACATGGTGCGCTCGCGGCGGATCCTCGAGGTGATCGAGGCCGACGGACTGTTCACCAACGCCACCGAGATGGGCGCCTACCTGCTGGCCGGCCTGCGTGAACTCGCCCGCCAGCTACCCGATGCCGTCCGCGACGTGCGCGGCCGGGGATTGATGTGCGCGTTCAGCCTGCCCACTGCCGACCATCGCGACGCCGTACTCGGTGCGCTGTGGGAGCGCGGCGTGATCATGCTCGGCAGCGGTCCCGACAGCGTGCGGTTCCGCCCGGCGCTCACGGTGACACGTACGGAGATCGACCGCGCACTGGCCGCCTTGAGAGAGGTATTACGCGCGGCGGTCTAGCATTCGGGCATGCGGCTGCCCCCGGTCCTCGGCGTCCTCGGCGCGGCGGCGGTGGTGCTCGCCGGGTGCGCGCAGACCGTCGCAGGCAGCCCGGTGTCCAACCCGGCCCAAGGCATCAAGCCGCTGCGTGCCGACGACACCGAGCAGGTTCTGATCGGCCCGGCGCAGCTGCACGACATCGTCGGGGTCAAACTGCAGACCGACGCCGACCAAACCCGGCCCATCCCCGGATCCTCTGCGGTACCGGCATGTTCGGCACTCGATGCCGCAGGGATGGCCGCCTTCCTCGGGGACCAGTGGCTGGGACTGCACGTCATGCTGTTCACCGACGGCGACCGGCACGACCACGTCGTGGCCGAGGCCGTCGCGATCTATCCCGAAGCAGGTTCGGCGGCAGCGCAGTTCGCCACCGGTACCAAGAACGCCAAGGCCTGTGACGGTCAACGGGCCTTGAGCACCGGCGGGGATGCCGCGTGGAAGTTCACCGTCCCCGAGATCAACGCCGACACCGTGCGCTGGAACAAGCAGCAAATCGGGATTCCGTTCGACTGGACCTGCTACGCCGAAGCCAGGCTGCGCAACAACGCCATCGTGCAGGCGATGGCCTGCCAGGGCGACGATGGCGGCCAGGTGACCGTGACGAGGATGACCGACCAGATGTCGGCGAGTGTCTGGGAGCTATCCGGGCGCTGACCGATTCGGCTGTCGCTCACTGTGGTGACGCTGGTCCCTACATATCAGGTGTTACTGGAAGGCCCTCTGGCGCGCCTCGGCGGCCTTGCCCTCGTTGACCAAGTCGTCGCGGCCGGTGACGGTACCCACGACTTCCTTGATGGCCTCTTCCGGTCCGCTGTTGCTATTGCCGTCGGACATGAAACGTGCCTTCCGTCAATAGCTTCGGATCAGTGAGATCAGGTTTTCCTTGCTCAGCCCGGAATACCCCGAAATTCCGAGTTGCTTAGCCCGCTTCTTGAGCTCAGCGACGGTCCAGCCCTCGTAGGCGCAGGACCGACTGGGTCGAAAGAACCGAATGTCGTCGACATCGGATCTCGCCGCAGTGGCACTCGACATCTCCTACCCCCTTTGCTGAGGTTCCGTTTCCTCGGTGGGGCTTGTACCCCGAGGGCCCCTTGGGTCAAACATTGGCTAACTATCGGATTTCATCCTGATCGGGATCCTCGATGACCTGGTGTTGTGCCTGCCAATCTGATTCGTTGGTCTCCAACGGCGCGGCTGACTCGTCGATCGGGACCCGTTCTTCGGGGTCGACAGTGTCCAGGTCGGCTGATTCGGCCGCCGGGCGATGTTGCTCGATGGCGTCGGCGACAGGCACGTCGTCCGGGAATGATTCGCGATCGGTCATGTTCGTCAATTTACTCGGATGGACGACGCAATTGTGGGTCACCGAGGCGCGCAAAATCCCAAATTTACGGTGGCGCAAGCCTTGACGATCGCGGGCCTCTCGGAACTGTCAGGATAAGTGTTGTCCTGCAAGGAAATTGACGATCGCGCATGTTGTCGGTACAGCGCTACTCTGCGAGTGCACTCCGGAGGATCGTCCACCCATTCCGGCCGCGGCCGCCGTCGCACGAGTGCCGCACAGTCGTCGGCGGGGTGGCGACAGCTACCTGATGCCCGGCAACCGGCGATCGGGCAGTGAGATGCCTCACGCTCGGCGGAACGAGAATTTGCGACCGACAGGTTTGGCCCTTGCCGTTCCGTGGGTATGAGGGAGCCACTATGACGACGACTTCCTGGGCAGTGCTGCGCACGCCGGCCCGGTCTGTACCCGACCGTGGCTAGCACCTGGAGTAGTGTCGGGTCGACATTGCCGGGAGGCCACATGAATGATGCTGAAAGCCGAGGTGGCGCGACACAACGGGGTGCCAGCGCTGTCGAGTTGAGGGTTGCTGCCAGGCTGGAGAACCTTGCCGTTCTGCGCACCGTGGTCGGCGCGGTCGGCACGTTTGAAGACCTGGATTTCGACGCCGTCGCAGATCTGCGACTGGCGGTCGACGAGGCCTGCACCAGGCTGATCCGCTCGGCGTCGCCAGAAGCGACGTTGGTCGTGGTGGTCGATGCGCACGACGACGTGGTCGTCGTAGAGGCCTCGACCACCTGCGACACCTCCGACGTGGTTACCCCCGGCAGCTTTAGCTGGCATGTGCTGAGTTCGCTGACCGATGATGTGCAGACGTTCCACAACGGTCATGAGCCCGGCAGCGACGGGCAGGTTTTCGGCATCACCCTGACCACGAGGCGGGCGGGCTCCGGGCGGTGACTTCCCGAGCCACGGATAGTTCGTCGAGACGGACGAACTCGGAGTACGCCGACGTCCCGGACATGTTCCGGGACCTGGCGAAACTCGACCCTGACTCCCCAGAACACCAGCGCCACCGCGACAGCATCGTGGAGCGCTGCCTTCCCCTGGCTGACCACATCGCCCGCCGGTTCGACGGTCGCGGTGAACCGCGCGACGATCTGGTGCAGGTGGCCCGCGTCGGCCTTGTCAATGCCGTCATTCGCTACGACGTCGAGACCGGTTCGGACTTCGTGTCGTTCGCGGTGCCCACGATCATGGGTGAAGTGCGCAGGCACTTCCGTGACAACAGCTGGTCGGTCAAGGTGCCGCGCCGGCTCAAGGAATTGCACCTACGGCTGGGTGCGGCGACATCGGAGCTGTCCCAGCGGCTCGGACGCGCACCGACCGCCTCGGAACTCGCCGAGGAACTGGAGATGGAACGCGAAGAGGTCATCGAGGGCCTGGTCGCAGGCAGTTCCTATAACACGCTTTCGATCGACAGCGGTGGCAGCGGAAGCGACGAGGACGCGCCCGCGATCATGGACACCCTTGGCGATGTCGATCTGAGCCTGGACCAGATCGAGAACCGCGAAGCACTGCGTCCACTGCTCGAACAACTGCCGGAGCGGGAACGCACCGTACTTCTGCTGCGGTTCTTCGAGTCGCTTACCCAGACTCAGATCGCCGAGCGCGTCGGCATCTCACAGATGCACGTCTCGCGCCTTCTCGCGAAGTCGCTAGCTCGGCTCCGCGATCAGCTGGAGTAGCCGGCGGGGTTCGCCGTCGAGCAGCTCGATGGCCTCGGGGATCGACTCGGCGACCGGCAGGGTCTGGTCCGGATCGCACACCCGCATCAGCCGCGCCACGGCTTCGCCGGTCACCATCGCCCATCGCGCCGAGGCATTGGCGCATCGGACGTTGATGGTGTGCAGCGCGGAGAAGCCTGCTGTTCCAAAGAAGTCCAGTGGGCTCAGATCCAGGACCAGGCGCCTGGGGTGCCGTGACAGTTGTAGTGGCGGGTTCTAACAATCCTTAGAGACTCCGCGAGCGCGCGCGTCACACTGTGTGTATGTCCAAGCGCGACCAGATCGCCGGCGTGCTGCTGGCCGCCGGCGGAGGCGTCCGCTACGGCATGCCGAAAATCCTTGCCGCCCAAGGGCAGTGGCTGCGCTCGGCGGTGGAGGCCCTGTCCGGGGGTGGTTGTGATGACGTGGTGGTCGTGCTCGGCGCGGCAGTCGTGGACGTACCGGCGCCGGCGCGTGCGGTGACCGCCGACGATTGGCAGCGCGGCATGGGCGCCTCGCTGCGGGCGGGCTTGGCGGCCGCCCCCGACGCCGATTACGCCGTCGTGCTCACCGTGGACACCCCCGACATCGGCGCCGATGTGGTCGGCCGGTTGGTCGATGCGGGCCGCTCGTCGCAGTCCGGCATCGCCCGGGCCACCTACGCCGGACGGCCGGGCCACCCCGTCGTCCTCGCTAGGCGGCACTGGCCCGCGCTGCTCGAAACGCTGCACGGCGACGAGGGTGCGCGCCGCTTCCTGGCCGGTCGACCGGACGTGGTGGTGGTCGACTGCGCCGATCTGGCCACCGGGCTCGACATCGATACGCCTACACCGTCAGATTGAGGGCCGCGGCGGCGAAGCGGCGCACCGAGGTGGCAGCCACGGCAGCGGCCTCGGCATGCCCCGGCCGCGCCCGCGTCGACAGCGTTGCGCTGCTCGGGTCGATCGTCACCACGGCCAGCAGTTCACCGGTCGTCGGTTCGCACACCGCCCACGAATAGCCGGATTCGGTGGCCCACTGCGCCGTGCATCTGGTCACGTAATCGGGATCGGTCTCGCCGAGATCGGCGAGGGCCGGTCGGTCATCGATGCGTTCGTCGGCCCGCAGCGCGCGCAGATACCAAGTGCCAGCGTTGATTTCGACAGGATCCACGTCAGCGGTACAGCAGTATGCCGAGTATCGGAAGGGCCAGCCAGGCCAGCCAGCCGTGCGGCACCAGGATGGTGAAGCCCAACGCCACCAGTGGGATGAGCGCCATCACGATGGCCCGCCAGTCCCTGGGGCGTTCGATGCTCGAGGCCGAGGCCGCACCGGGTTTGGCCGGGAGGTCGGCGAAGATCGGCTCGAGATCGGCGCGGGTCATGGCGGCGGCGATCGCCGCGCTGCGCTCGGTGAACTCGTCGGGGTTGAGCCGACCCTCGGAGAACTGCCGACTGAGCAACGCCATTGCCTCTTCACGTTCGGAAGTGCCAATCCGAACCCTCTCGTCTTCGGTCACGGGATCCATCATGCTGGACGGCGTGAAAATAGCTGTGTTTGGAGCGAGTGGGCAGATCGGGCGGCAGGTGGTCGACCTGTTGACCGCAGAGGGGCATGAGGTGGTGGCCGCGTCGCGCACATCCGGTGTCGACGTGCTGACCGGGGAGGGGGTCGCCGACGCATTGCGCGACGCCCATGTGCTGGTCGACGTGCTCAATTCGCCCTCCTACGAAGACGAACCGGTGCTGAAGTTCTTTTCCACCGCCACCCGCACTCTCGTCGAGGCCGCGCAGGCCGCCGGGGTGGCGCACTACGTGGCACTGTCGATCGTCGGGGTGACCCGGCTGCCGGACAGCGGCTACATGCGCGCCAAGGTGGCCCAGGAGACGTTGATCGAAGCGTCCGGCCTGCCCTACACGATCGTGCGCGCCACTCAGTTCGACGAATTCGCGGAACCGATCGTGGCGAGCCTGACCGTTGGTGACGTGGTGCGGGTGCCCGACGGCCGGATCCAGCCGATCGCGGCCGCCGAAGTCGCCGCCCACGTGGCCCGTGCGGCCGTCGGATCGCCCGTCGGTGTCGTCGAACTCGGCGGACCCGACAAGATCACCTTCGCCGAACTGGCGCAGGTGGTGCTGGCCCGCCGCGGCGAACAGCGCTCCATCGTCGTCGACCCCGACGCCACCTACTTCGGTGCGCGGGTGGACAACGACAGCCTGGTCACCGGCGACGGCGCCGTACTGGGAACTGTCCGCTTTACTTGATCTCGGCGAGGACCGTGCCCTGGGTGATCGCGGCACCGGCCTCGACGGCCAGTCCGGTGACGACACCGTCCTTGTGGGCGGTCACCGGGTTCTCCATTTTCATGGCCTCGAGCACCACGACGAGGTCACCGGTCGCCACCGTCTGACCTTCTTCGACGGCGACCTTCACCACGGTGCCCTGCATCGGCGCGGTCACCGCATCACCCGAGGCGGCGGCACCGGCGTGGGCGCCACGCTTGCGGGCCTTCGGCTTCTTCCGGATGGCGCCGGACTCGGCCGGGCCGGAGCCGTTGCCGAGCGCCAGGTCACCGGGCAGCGACACCTCGACGCGGCGGCCACCGACCTCGACGACGACCTTCTGGCGCGGCTGGGCCTCTTCTTCGTCGACCGGACCACCGCCGGTGAAGGGCTCGATGGTGTTGTTCCACTCGGTCTCGATCCAGCGGGTGTGCACCGTGAAGCCCTCGTCGTCACCGATGAACGCCGGGTCGCTGACCACGGCACGGTGGAACGGGATGACGGTGGCCAGACCCTCGACGGTGAACTCGTCGAGGGCGCGGGCGGCGCGCTGCAACGCCTCGGCGCGGGTGGCGCCGGTGACGATCAGCTTGGCCAGCATCGAGTCGAACTGCCCGCCGATCACCGAGCCGCTCTCCACGCCGGAGTCCAGGCGCACGCCGGGACCGGTCGGCGGCTCGAACTTGTTGACCGGGCCGGGTGCCGGCAGGAAGCCGCGGCCGGCGTCCTCGCCGTTGATGCGGAACTCGATGGAGTGTCCCCGCGGGGCGGGATCCTCAGTGATGTCCAGCTTCTCGCCGTTGGCGATGCGGAACTGCTCGCGGACCAGATCGATGCCCGAGGTCTCCTCGGTCACCGGGTGTTCCACCTGCAGGCGGGTGTTCACCTCGAGGAACGAGATCAGGCCGTCCTGGCCGACGAGGTACTCCACGGTACCGGCACCGTAGTAGCCGGCCTCCTTGCAGATGCGCTTGGCCGACTCGTGGATCTCCTTGCGCTGCGCGTCGGTCAGGAATGGCGCCGGGGCCTCCTCGACCAGCTTCTGGAAGCGGCGCTGCAGCGAGCAGTCGCGGGTACCGGCGACCACCACGTTGCCGTGCTGGTCGGCGATCACCTGCGCCTCGACGTGGCGCGGCTTGTCCAGGTAGCGCTCGACGAAGCACTCGCCGCGACCGAACGCGGAGACCGCTTCGCGGGTCGCCGAATCGAACAGCTCGGGGATCTCCTCGATGGTGCGGGCCACCTTCATACCGCGGCCACCGCCACCGAACGCGGCCTTGATCGCGACCGGGACGCCGTACTCCTTGGCGAAGGCCACCACCTCGTCGGCGTCCTTGACCGGGTCGGGGGTGCCGGGCACCAGCGGCGCCTGGGCGCGGGCGGCGATGTGGCGGGCGGTGACCTTGTCACCGAGGTCGCGGATGGACTGCGGGCTCGGCCCGATCCAGATCAGCCCGGCGTCGAGGACGGCCTGCGCGAAGTCACCGTTCTCGGACAGGAAGCCGTAGCCGGGGTGAATGGCGTTTGCGCCGGACTTGGCCGCGGCGCCGAGGATCTTGCCGAAATCCAGGTAGGACTCCGCCGAGGTCTGACCGCCCAGCGCGAACGCCTCGTCGGCCAGCCGCACGTGCGGTGCGTCGGCATCGGGTTCGGCGTAGACCGCCACACTGGCCAGTCCCGCATCCCGGGCCGCCCGGATCACACGGACCGCGATTTCACCGCGGTTGGCGACGAGGACCTTGGAGATGGTCTGACTTGGCGTCTGAGTGGGCACCGCGCCTCCTGCTTCACGTGACTTTAAGAACGTTCTTTAGAAATAGGTTCGCACGGCAGTGTAAGCGGCGCTCGTTCGACACGAATCAGCTGGTACCCCTTACTAATGAGTAAGTTCTGTCTCTAAGGGAGCAATCGGATCGGGTCGGTGCGGATCGCCTCGGCCGCTTGCTGCAGGAGGCGGCGGTCGTGCACGTCGTCGTGGAAACAGAGCGTCACGCTGCGTTCGTGGCCGATCGTGCCGCTGAACACCGAAATATCCGCCGGTGCCCACGGCTGAACGGCCGCGTTGATGGACCGCGGGCGGTCCGGTACCCACGGCAGGTTCTCGAAGGGCGACAGCCGGCCGACGTCCGAGTAGGCGAGCTCCACGGGATCACCTCCACCGCGGCACGCTCGCGGGGCGGAACGATGACGTTCTCCAGGCGGCCCACGTACCGTGTGCCCGCCATCAGCCGATCCAGGCCACTGGCGTTACTACGGCGAAGCAATGGGACCTCCGCTACGTCGTGGCCCGCAGACGGCGTTTGATCCGAGCCAGCATCGCCGACATGCCGCGCAGTCTCAGTGGACTGATCAGCGCCGCAAGACCCAACTCGGAATAGAAGTCGTCGGGCACGGCCAGGATGTCAGCGGCCGACTGGCCGTCCAGCCCGGCCGCCAGAATCGAGGCGAAGCCACGAGTGGTCGGCGCCTCGGCGGGCGCGCTGAAGAACAGCCGCACATGGTCGGCATCGGAGGCATCGACGTGCAGGAAGAGCGGTGACTGGCATTCCGGTACCGGCTCCATGGCCGCTTCTTCGAGGTCGGCGGGCAGCGCAGGCAACTCGTCGGCGAACTCCAGCAGCAGCTTGAGCTTGTCCTGGCCAGCCACCTCGCCGAAGTCGGAAACGACCTCAGCCAGCGGCGCGGGCATCGTCATGAGGGACCCGGTGCTGATCCTGGTTCGGGGCCGGCGACGACTGGCACGCGCACGGTGTTGCCCCATTCCGTCCAGGAGCCGTCGTAGTTGCGCACACCGGGGATGCCGAGCAGGTAGGTGAGCACGAACCAGGTATGGCTGGACCGCTCACCGATGCGGCAGTAGGCGATGATGTCGTCACCGGGCTCGACGAACGAGTAGACCTCTTCCAGCTCGGCGCGGTTACGGAATCGTCCGCTGTCCTCGGCGGCCTTGGCCCACGGCACCGACACTGCGGTGGGGATGTGGCCGCCGCGCAGCGCACCCTCTTCGGGGTAGTCCGGCATGTGGGTGCGCTCGCCGGTGTACTCCTGGGGTGAGCGCACGTCGATGAGCGTCGAATGGCCAAGCGAGCCAAGCACATCGTCCTTGAAGGCCCGGATGGCGGCGTCGTTGCGCTCGACGACTGGATAACCGGAACCGGTCTTGCCCGGCACGTCGAGCGTGGTGTCGCGGCCGTCGGAGATCCACAGATCCCGTCCGCCGTTGAGCAGCCGGACATCCTGATGACCGAACAGTGTGAACACCCACAGCGCGTAGGCGGCCCACCAGTTGCTCTTGTCGCCATAGATCACGACGGTGTCGTCGCGGGAGATGCCCTTGCGGTTCATCAGCTCGGCGAACTGCGCGCCGTTGATGTAGTCCCGCACGTGCGGGTCGTTGAGGTCGGTGTGCCAGTCGACCTTGACCGCGCCGGGGATGTGGCCGATGTCGTAGAGCAACACGTCTTCGTCGGACTCCACGATCGCCAGGCCAGGGGTGCCCAGGTGCGCCGACAGCCAGTCGGCGGTGACCAGGCGCTCCGGGTGGGCGTAGTCCTTCAGGGCGGGGCTGGGATCTGCGGGAAGCGGCACGACGACGAGCCTACCGCCGATCAGCGGACCGGATTGGCCGCCCACAGATCGCCGATTGCCAGCCCGACGTCGGTGAAAAGCCGATGCGTCACCGACAGGCCGATACCGATGACATTGGACGGGTCGCCGTCGATGCCATCGATGAACCAGCCGCCGAAGCCGTCGAGGGTGAACGCGCCGGCGACCTGCAGCGGTTCACCGCTGGCGAGGTAGGCGGCGAGGTCGGTCGGGGTGGGGGTGGCGAACCGCACCCGGGTGACCGCGGCCTGGGTTGCGGTATGCACGGCGCCGCCGTGCAGCACCCGGATGACGCAGTGCCCGGTGTAGAGCAGACCGTTGCGGCCGGCCATCGAATTCCATTGCAGCGCAGCTTGTTCGGGTGTTCCCGGCTTTCCGGACAGTCGGCCGTCGACGTAGAGCATCGAATCACAGCCGATCACAACGCAATCCGCGGCCACGGTGTGGTCCAGGATCTGGTGGACGGCGCCGGCCTTGGCCTGCGCCAGGGCGGTGACTACGTCACCGGGTTCGGCGTCGGTTCCCAGGTGCGCGACGATCGCGTCCTCGTCGACTCCGGAGACGACGACCAGTGGGTCGATACCGGCGTTACGCAGCACGCGTAGCCGGCCGGATGACGCCGAGCCGAGAACGACCCGGGTCACCGTGACTGATGCTCTTCGCGCAAGCGGCTCATCGCCGCAGATGCAGCCGTTCGAGCAGTGTGACCCGCTGCCAGCTGGAGATGCCGTAGCGCAGCTTGTCGACCGGGTGGCCCCACAGGTTGAGCTCCTGTGGACCCGGCTCCGGGTTGCCGCCGCTGGCCGCGGCCAGCACGGTCACCAGAGCGGCGATGTCCACGTCGCTCGGGTTGCCCTTCCCGATGCGGATCTCCGGTGTCAGCGGCTCCGGGTTGTCGAGCGTGATATCCCGGGGATCGCTGAGCTCAGTGATGTCCTCGTGCTTGCTCACGGGCGAAAGCCTTTCGTCACAGGAATCCGATCGTTCGCTCGTTCGCTGCGCTCTCTCGACTCACAGTGGAATGTTCCCGTGCTTCTTCGGCGGAACCTGAGCGATCTTGCGCTCCAGCAGCCGCAGTGCCGTCGAGATGTAGCCGCGGGTGTGCGACGGCGGGATCACCGCGTCGACATAACCGCGCTCGGCGGCAACGTACGGGTTCACCAACGTGTCCTCGTAGGTCTGCTGCAACTCCAGGCGCAGGGCGTCTACTTCTTCGGGGGACTTGCCCTCCGCGGCCGCGTCCTTGAGGTCCTTGCGGTAGACGAATCCGACGGCACCCGAGGCGCCCATGACCGCGATCTGGGCCGTCGGCCAGGCGATGTTGACATCGCAGCCCATGTCCTTGGAACCCATGACGCAGTAGGCGCCGCCGTAGGCCTTGCGGGTGATGACGGTGACCTTGGCGACGGTGGCCTCGCCGTAGGCGTAGAGCAGCTTGGCGCCACGCCGGATGATGCCGTTGTATTCCTGCTCGGTGCCCGGCAGGAAGCCCGGCACGTCGACCAGCATCACGATCGGGATGTTGAAGCAATCGCAGGTGCGCACGAACCGGGCGGCCTTCTCGGAGGCGTTGATGTCCAGGCAGCCGGCGAACTGGGTGGGTTGGTTGGCGACGATCCCGACCGGGCGGCCGTCGATCCGTCCGAAGCCGACGACGATGTTCTGGGCGTAACCGGCCTGGACTTCGAGGAACTCGTCGTCGTCGAGGATGCGGGTGATGACCTCGTGCATGTCGTATGGCTGGTTCGGCGAATCCGGGATCAGCGTGTCCAGTTCGAGGTCCTCGTCGGTGAGGTTGTCCTCGATGGCGCCCGGGTGCGGCGGCGCCGGGTAGCGCGGCGGCTCGGCGTAATTGTTGGGCGGCAGGTAGCTCAGCAGGTCGCGGACGTAGTCGAGGGCATCCTGCTCGCCGGAGGCGACATAGTGAACGGTGCCTGACTTGGCCATGTGGGTGTGGGCGCCGCCCAGATCCTCCATGGTGACGTCCTCACCGGTGACGGTCTTGATGACGTCGGGTCCGGTGATGAACATCTGGCTGGTCTGGTCGACCATGATGACGAAGTCAGTCAGGGCGGGGGAGTAGACGTGACCGCCTGCGGCCGCGCCCATGATCAGCGAGATCTGCGGGACCACCCCCGACGCCAGGATGTTGTTGCGGAAGATCCGGCTGTAGAGGCCGAGTGAGACCACACCCTCCTGGATGCGGGCGCCCGCGCCGTCATTGATGCCGATCAGGGGGCGGCCGGTCTTGATCGCCAGTTCCTGGACCTTGACGATCTTTTCGCCATAGACCTCGCCGAGGCTGCCGCCGAACACGGTGGCGTCCTGGCTGAAGAGGCAGACCTCGCGGCCGTCGATTGTGCCGTAGCCGGTCACCACGCCGTCGCCGACGGGCCGGTTCTCGGCCAGGCCGAAGTTGGTGCTGCGGTGGCGGGCCAGCGCGTCGAGCTCGACGAACGAGCCTTCGTCGAGCAGCGCCAGGATGCGTTCGCGAGCGGTGAGCTTGCCCTTGGCGTGGACCTTTTCCACCGCGGTCTCGCCGACCGGATGCAGCGATTCCTCGGCGCGCTGACGAAGATCGGCGAGCTTGCCAGCGGTGGTGTGGATGTCGATCGTGTGGCCCGCGGCCGGTTCGGTAACGCTCGTCATGGGTGTCGATGGTATCGGCACCATCTATACCTGTGACTGCCGGTTGGCAGTGTGGCTCCCGCCACATCCGACGGCGACGGTCACCGGTGGCTCAAGAATTGTTCGGTCTCAAGCCCATGTTCGATCGAACATCGGCGGGCCACGTTGTTGGATCAAAGCCGTGGGCTCGCACCAGCGCGAGGGCAATCCGTTCCATCCCGAAGCCAACGCAAGCGCTGTGCATCACCTTGCCGTCCGACGTTGACAGGCCAAATGTCACACCGAAGTGATCGCGATGGCAATTCGACGACGCGATCGCAGTTCCGTCGTCGAGATCGCCATACAATTTGACGGTCAGCTCGGTCTTCAGGCCCTCGTCGAGTTGATTCGTCGCCAGCATCGCGCCCGCGCGTCCGAAGAAGGGGTCGTTCGCCGCGACGGGAATCGCTGTCAAACCCAGTCCTTCGAGTACTTCCGTCGCGTGGATCACCCACGTATCGCGATGATTTTGTGCCTGCTCCGGTGTGCCGGCCAATACGTATTCGTGCATGCGGAAGGCTTGCATGCGTGCCGGGTCGACGGCGGGTTCGTGGCGGAAGCAGTAACCATAGATGTCCATCAACACACCGCCTTCTGGCAGCGATTTCGGCAGTGTTGAGTAGCTGGGGTGGCATGCCGACGAGACCAGCATCGTTCCGGCCGGAGTGAGATGCCCATCCCAGGACCGACCGGTATCACGGTCTGCCAGCAAAGCTCGGTGCTCTTTGTTGCCGCCGATAAAGGTAGAAATGCTGCCGGTCAGGTTCGGAAAGGATGCGATGTAATCGGTGCTTTCGAAAGCCTCACGGCTGAAACACGGCGGGAAGCGCAGAACACTGGCGCGATCACCGTGCACTTCGTGGCCCTTCCGGCGGACCGCCGTATCGATACCCTCGATGATCGCCTCGAAAATGCCGCCACGCCCGTAGAGGCCATCGATGCCCAACGGGATGAGAAGTTTGGCTTCGATCAGCTCATCTCGGAATTGCTGCCGGGCGAGATTGAGCTGCTCGGATTTGAGATCCCCGGGGGCGTTCAAATTTCTCCTCTTATGTGCGATGCATGAGAACAAGTTGTGCGTTGTTCGCCCGAATTCTGTCGTTGGAAACCATCAGCTGCGGAGCAAACGAATCGCGCAGCAGTCGACCCATCGACAGCGGGTGATTTTCGCGATAACCGTTGATCCCGATGAGCAGTAGTGCCGCAGCCACCACCTCGACGATTGCGGTGGAAGATGCCAATTTCAAATTGTTCATCGCAATGGTGAATCCGACGGTCGGCTCGGTTTCGGATGAATTGAGGAATTTCTGGTATCGGCTGACCTCACGCCCGACGATCGCCTCGAGACTTTGATGGGCGACCGTCAAATCAGCCAGCTTTGCGGCCTGCGGCGAGGTGCTGGTGCCACCTTCGCGGACAGCGTCCCTGGTCGCCTTCCGGGCTTTGTTCAGCGCCGCATCGGCAATCCCGAGCCACACGGACGCCCATAGCGTGTGTGAAGTCGGAAGCATTGTGCTCTCGGAGATCCTGGAGTAGTCCACGGGCACGACATGGCTGGCGGCGGTGCGGACGGTCAGGATGTAGCCCGGACTGCACGTACCGCGGAATCCCAGGACATCCCAGGGTCGGGTCATTTCCAAGGTGGTGTCTGCGGCCGGGCAGACCACGAGTACCTGGTCGTCGGGCGCGCTATCGGGTCCGCGCCGAGCGGTCGCGCAAATGTAGTCGGCATACTCGGCGTACGAGATGACGGGCGCGTTCTTCTCAAGGACGATGTGGTCCCCGTCGCTGACGACAGCGCATGTCGAGGAGCGGACATCGCCACCGGTGGTGATTTCCGTGGTGGCGGACGCCAGCAATGCCTCGCTGCTGGCAATCTCCGCAGTGAGCGTCGCTGTCGGTCCTTCGCAAGCGTGTCGGGCCATTGCCAGCGCCTGGGTATGGTGCATCGCAAACACCATCCCGGTCGAGCTGCACCCCGCCCCGAGCGCTCTCGCGATGACTGCGAGCTCGGTGATGCCCGCGGAGCGGCCGCCGAGTGCTGTCGGCAGCGAGCACGAAAGCAGCTTGGCGTCTTTGATCAGATCGATGGCTTCAGAAGGAAACCTGGATTTGCGGTCGACATCGTCGGCCGCATCAGCGGCGGCCGTGACGGCAGCCGACAGACCGGGAACGGCGGCGACCGCCGCCGCAAATGAAGCTGTTTCACCGGTCATGGATGGACTTTCTTCTTAGCCAAAACTGACTGCTGCGGGCGTGACCGCACCGGTACAATAGCAGCTGCTGCTGTATGGTGTTGCCAGACGAAACCCTGGTTAAGCAGTAAGGCAAGGGCAAATTGGCAGCGCAAAGCTGGGAGGTACCTGTATGCGGGAGCGGATCCGCGAGGTGTTAGCTGCGCATGGACGGATGGCAGTCGATCCGCACACTGTGGATGACAATGCTGACCTCTACGAGCTCGGGCTGTCATCGCATGCATCGGTGAATGTGATGCTTGCGCTCGAGGATGCCTTTGATATCGAGTTTCCGGACGAAGTGTTGAAGAAGTCCACCTTCGCTTCAGTGGACAACATCAAGCAGGTCATCGAAGGTTTAGCCGAGTCGTCTGCGTGATCACCCCTGCGGTCACGACCGGACTTGCGGAGTCTGGCATTCGCATTTCTGCCAGCCCCGCGGACTACCGACCTCATTTCAGCCACACGGGCGACCGGATCTGGCCTGAAACGAACTGCTATCTCGATCTCTGGATTGAGACCTTGCATGCCCTCGGGCTGGATCCGGTGCCCGCGCTCGCCTGTGCTCTTTCAGCTGACCACGACGGCCTGCAGTGGACATTCCTCAAGCAGGAACCCGAAGATCTCCGCCGGCTCTACGGTTTGGAAGTATCCGAGGAAGCCGTCTGGTTGCCCCTGTTGGAAACGGTCGAATCAGGTCCGGTACGCGGCATCCTCCATACCGTGGAAGTGGATAGCTGGTGGCTGCCCGATACAGCGGGCACGGCCTATCACGCAGATCACGTGAAGACCACAATTGTTCCCGTCCGTGTCGACCGCAGCATTCGCCTGATGTGGTATCTGCACAACGCCGGGATGTACGAGCTCGCCGGTGATGATTTCGATGGGGTGTTCGGCCTCGTCGACATGGCGCCAATCGTATTGCCGCCCTACGTCGAGCGGATCAGCCGGCATCGCGATCGCATCCAGCCGGCAGCGCTGGGCAATATCGCCCGTGAACACCTTGCGAGACGGGCAGTCGGCAACCCTGTCCAGCGACTTGCCGAGGGGGTCAACAACGCCATCGAGTGGTTGCCCAACGTCGGTTTGCAGGTATTCCACGCGTGGGCCTTCGTGACCCTGCGGCAGTGCGGGGCAACGGCGGAAATGGCTGCCGATTTCGCTGTCGGTCTCGACGACGTGTTCGGCGGCGCAGCGCAAGCCGCAGACCATTTCAGATCGGTGGCGTCGGCGGCAAAGTCGATCCAGTTCAAGATGGCGCGGGTTGCCAGCGGGCGAAAGGTGGACATCGACGGCCTACTCGAGGAGATGGTCCATTCCTGGCGGGCGGGCATGGACATCGTCGCTGCGTCTGCGGCTTAGCAATGTTCGGTCACTGGAGCGTTGTCTGCAGCCCGCCCGGTGCATATGCGCGTCCGGCGGAGCTGTCCGACTTGTGGCAACACGGCGCGGTGATGGCTGTTGCGGCTCCTGTCGCCACGATCAGCGATGCGCAGGATCTTGACGCTTACGACTGGTGGCATCACTGCTCGGTCGAGGTTGCCGAATCGACCGTCATCGAGTTCCAGGGCCTGAGTTTTCCGGCATCGGTGTTCGTCGACGGCGATCCTGTTGCCGAATGCGAATCGATGTTTCTGCCCTTGCGGATCGAGGTCGGTGCGGGCCGCCACGGCGTGTGTGTCGTCTTCCGCTCGCTGAACGCATGGTTGCAGACCCGCAGGCCGCGTGGGCGCTGGCGCTCGAGTCTTGTGGGAGCTGCCGGGCTGCGCTGGGCCAGGACGACACTCCTGGGCCGTGCTCCTGTTTACGGGAATCTCCCTGCACCCGTTGGCTTCTGGCGTCCGGTTGTGGCCACTGCGGCCAGGCTGAGCATCCGGTTGTCGGTGACTGCGGATCCCGCCACCGGTGCCGTTGGGATCGCAGGTTGGCCGATATCGGCCACGCAAAGCACCATCGAGGCCACGGTGTTGGATCCTTCCGGGGAGACGGTTGCGATCGGATCCTGCACTGCGACAGATAGATTCAGGGTCACGGCCAAGGTCAGGGATCCGCAGTTGTGGTGGCCACACGGATACGGGCCGCAGAGCTTGTATCGTGTCATGATCCGCGTCGACGATCAGGAAGTCGGGGTCCGCACATTCGGGTTCCGGTCGGTCGAGGCGGACACCGACGACGATGGATTCGGGCTCCGAATCAATGGAGTACCGATCTTCTGCCGAGGCGTCACCTGGTCGCCTCCGGACCCTGTGCGACTCACCGTTGACGAGCACACCATGAGAGCAAACCTTGCCGCATTCGCGCACGCAGGTGCGAACATGGTGCGGGTGGTCGGCGGGCTGGTGTACGAACAGGCAGAGTTCTGGGAGTTGTGCGCGGAGCTGGGTTTGATGGTCTGGCAGGACGCAATGCAGGCCACCTTCGATCCGCCCGCGGAAGTATCCGAGCTGATCGTTCGGGAGATGACCGAGCTGTTCGGCGCCCTTTCCGGGAATCCGGCACTGGCCGTGGTCAGCGGCGGAAGCGAGACGTTGCAGCGTCCAGAGATGCTCGGCATCGGTCTTGGCGACTTCGATATGCCCGGTATCGATTTCCTGCTTCCGCAGACAGTTGCCGAGCACTCCGGTGTTCCCTATGTCCGCGCGAGCCCATCGCCGCCCGCCGATGCGGGTGATCTGGCAATCCGGCCGGATACGGGTGTTGCACACTGGTTCGGGGTCGGCGGTTACCTGCGACCGGTGGCCGATGTCCGCACAGCGGGTGTCAGGTTCGCTGCCGAATGCCTCGCCTTCGCCAATCCGCCATCCGCTGCAGCGATCGAAAGGTACTTCGGTTCGGCCGCCGTCGCTGGGCATCACCCCGACTGGAAGGCGGAGGTTCCCCGTGACCGTGGATCGTCATGGGATTTCGAGGATGTCCGGGATTTCTATGTGCGAGAAGTCTTCGCCGAGGATCCCTTTGCCGTGCGGCGCGTCGACCCACAGCGTTACCTCGAGCTGGGTCGTCTGGCGATCGCGGAGGCCATGCTGCAGTGCTTCGCGTTTTGGCGTCAGCCCGACTCACGATGCGCAGGGGCGCTGGTGTTGACCAGTAAGGATGTCCGGCCCGGCGCTGGGTGGGGCCTGATGGATGTGGACGGCGAGCCAAAAGCCGCACTGCAGGCGCTGGCGCGAGTGTGGGCGCCGGTTTCAGTTGTCCTGACCAATTCGGGCCTGTCCGGCGTTCGGATCGACTTGTACAACGACACTCCCGACGCGTTGTCGGGTGAACTCACCATGATCGGGACTAACGCCTTCGGGCACAGAACGGTTGAGGCTAGGCGCCCGGTTTCCCTGCCGGGGCGATCGTCGGTGAGCTTCTTCGATTCTGACCTATCAGGGTCGTTCCGGGATTTGTCGAACTCCTTCAGATTCGGGCAGCCAACCGCTGACGGTATCGAAGCCAGGCTACGACTCGCCGGATTACCAGACGGCCTCCGCGATGCTCTGATCGTCAATCCGCGTCCGTCCCAAGTGAATTCCGGTTTTCGTGCGTCGCTGAATCCAGGCGAGGGGACCGACTGGCTTCTGGAAGTCGTCTCTGACGTCGCGCTGAGATACGTGTGCATCGAGACGCCAGGCTGGACACCCTCGGACAATTACTTCCACCTCATCGGCGCGACCCCGTACACGGTGCGGCTACAAGGAGGCGGTGACCGGGCGGCGCCGGTCGGTAAGGTCACGTCGGTGGATTCGCTTGCCATTGCCCAGATCAAGGCGCTCGGTTGATCGCTGGGCTGCGGGAAGTCGGCGAGCATCGCGTCCGAGTCGGATGTGATGTCGTGGCCATCGAGGAGATTGCCGAATCATTGGCGACATTCGGCGACAAGTACTTGAACAAGGTATTCACTGCGGATGAGATCGGTGACTGTCGGGGCGATAACCGGGTCTACAGGTTGGCGGCGCGGTTTGCTGCCAAAGAGGCGGTGATCAAAGCTTTCGCGGAACCCGACGCCCCCTTCCCGCTACGCGAGATTGAGGTCACCCGTGATGGCCCGCTGCCGGTGCTGCGCCTCAGCGGATCAGTCGCCGACTTGGCGCAACGCCAAGGCTGGTTGAGCTCGTCTCTGTCGCTTTCGCACGCCGATTGCCACGCGATGGCGGCTGTCGTGGTGGTCTGCGATTTGGCGGCTACGGGATTCGGCGAATCTCAGTTGGCCTGACCGCCGGGAGTTGGTCGTTCTCAGCACTCGTCTCGGCCGACGGCGGAAGCACCTCGCGGCGGATCGCTGCCAGTATCGCGGGGTGATGAGCGGCGTGATCGCCGGTGTCGGAGGCGATGAACCTAGGCGGACGAGGCTTCCGGCGCAACCGGTCGAGGGCCGGCGGACCGCCCTTGGCGGCGAACGCCTCCGCATCGGGGGGCGAAACGATGAGCGTCACCTCAGTGCCGCGGTCCGCAAGCTTGGTCAGAAGCTCTTCCGGCAGGTACACGAGTCCGAGCCGACTGAGAATCAACAATGCGCGTCTCGGGAAGTGTTCGTGCATGAAGGTTTTGAGGTATTCCCGGAGCGGTTTGATCAACGCACCCAGGCGCTTGAGCCCGGACTCGGTGAAGGCGGCCTCCGGTACGTTGGCGGCCGCGATGGCGTGCAGCGTGCGCTTGCGACCGTTCCACTCCGACACCAGGGTCGAGCTCACCAGCCAGTTCCACGCTTGAAGGTTGATGAGTACGGCCGATTGGGAGCCGACCTTACGGGCGGCATGCGCGGCATACCAGGCACCGGAGCAGATGCCCACCAGTTGGAGAGTGGCTGCGTCCTTGGTGGCATGCTCGGTGACCGCAATAGAGTCGACGATGTCGGTCTTCGAGTAAATTTTGCGCCAGCGTTCGCGGGTGATCTTGCCTGAGAAGCCCAGGCCGGTCGGATCCCAGCGCAAAGCTTGCGCACCAGCCGTTGCAAGGTGACGTGACATCTCGACCCACTCCCGTGCGGGTCCGACATGTGAGTCGTTGGCGGTCACGAAGAACACCACCGTCTTCACGGGTGACTTGCTGCCCGAGCGGGGCGTCGTCCTGATGGCGAACAGGTTGGTGGGTCCGATGTTTTCGATGCTCTCGTCCACGTCGACCCCATGGGGTCCTTGGGCAGGCATCGTCGCCGTTCTCTGATATTGCGGCACGGCGGGCTGGGTGGCGGTCGGCGCCGCTGCGTGGACCCATTCGATGATCGCGTCGACTGCCGGCAACGGAACAGGGACTAAGGTGTCGCTCGGCTGCGCACATTCCGGCAGGCCACTGGCGGTCGTCGAATCGACCCCTTCGGCGGAGGTCAGATCGTTGAGACGCGTTTCGGTTTCCGCTGGCCGTCCCACCACGAAAACGCTGTCGAGGCCATAACTGGTGAGCGGACTGGTGCCCAATTTCAGTGCGCTGAATTCTGCAGCCGTAGCTTCGGTGAATCTCCCTCCGATGACGGACACTTCGCCGGGTGTGCCGGCGTCTTCGCCCACTGCCAGCCGGAACAATGTGGTGTGTTCCCGGAGGTAACGCCTGCCGGTTCCGGCGGGATCGAGGTAAATCAGGCGATCGATTGGACGGGAGGGAGCGTGAGATTGCGACTGCGCCAAGTACCGGTCGAGAATCAGGCAACCGGCCCGAATGCCGATGGCTGTCGCCGACTCGGCGCCGATCGTCTTGAGATAATCGAGTGCATGGCAGACGCTAGCCAGCCAATTCTTTACCGCGTCGTCGCGTAACTGGGCGTAAGCGGAGTCTCCAACACCCAAGTAGTCGAAACGAAGTACGGCGAAGCCGCGGTCTGCCAAACCGTCGGCCAGAATCCGTTGGAGCCGAACACTGTCCATCCCCTCCTTGCCGAGTGATCCGCAGATCAATACACCGCCGCGGATCTGGTTATCGGCTGGGAGATGAAGTACACCGAACAAAGGCGAATCGGTCGGCCCGAAATACGTTGGAACTTCTGTCGTAGTCAACGGCATCGTCCGCAAGCTCCACTGTCGGCGTCTGCCGCGGGCCGGCGGTGGTCGGTCGTCCCTGTCAAGATCTCAATCCTGGCTGAGACCTTTTGTCGTGAAGATCGTACTGGACCTCGCGCTGTGCGGTTCGGCTGCGGGCGCGACGTCAACGCGGTCTGTGCTCGGCTGACCATTCCGATCGCCGTTCTGCGAAATATGTCAGCGCGGCGGCCCCCAGCGTAGCTGGTTACCGCAACCAGCAGGCGGGGGAAATTTGAATCCTGTTCGGTACGCCGCCCTCTTGCGTCATTCACAGGGATCTCACGGGATATCTCTTCGCAGGGGAATTCGGGTAGCGCATTAGCTGTAGGAGCATAGCATTCGGGAAACAAGGGGCAGGTTGCTATGTGTTAGACGTACGACCCGTCGCCGACGGCCGAAGGCCACCCTCATTGGCAGCGACCGCGGGTATTCCATTGCGCGGCCAGCAGGGGTCGGACGGGTTCACGGAGTTGCCATGAGGCATTCGAGGTCGCGTGCTTGGACAGCCGCGGAGGATAGAATTGGTCATCCTTCGTGGTAACGAAAACTGAACGCGCAAACGGCAGATAACACAGCTGTCGTGGTGGGGTGCAGGTACAGCATGGTTCTCGGTCGACGTAACCTCCTCAAGTTGACTGCCGCGACATTGCTCGGCGGCGCCGGCGCGGCCGCTGGTGTGTGGCTGGCCCGCCCGTCCTCCATCCCCGTGACCGGGCACAAGCCTGCCGTGTTGACGATCGGCCTGTACTCGTGGAATGAGATGACCTTCATGCCGAGCCGCATCCAGTGGTTGGGGCTTTCATACGCCAGACTCGGGGGTGTTCTTTCCGACGATGTGATGACACTCTGCGCGGCCAACGGGATCGAAGTGCTGTTCACCGAGACTCCAGCTCAAGCGCGCACGTCGTTTTCGTCCGATCAGGATTTCATCAACGCATATCTGGCCAATATCGACACCACTCTGACCAGATACGGTCCACGAGGGACCTTCTGGTCAGAAAACCCCGCACTGAGCTATCGACCGATCGGCCAGCTAGAGGTGTGTAACGAACCGAATTTCGGCTATGGGTTCAGCGGTACTACCGCAGAAATAGCCGCGCTGTACGCCAAGGTTCTGATCGCCGCGTACAACCACATCAAGGCGACCTGGCCAGACGTCATGGTGGTCGGCTTCGCCAGCGGCGCCACGTCGAGCGCGGCCCCCGGCTTCCTCGCCCAGGCATTCGACGCTGTCCGCGCCGCGGGGCAGGCCGACTGTTTTGACGTTGTATCGGTCCATTTCTACAGCCTCAACACCCCTCCGGAACAACCGATCACAGAAGAATGGGGGACCTGGGTGGCCGGCAAATCGCTCGGCATGGTCCGCGACCTTCTGGCCAAGCTCGAGATCACCAAGCCACTGTGGATCACCGAAGGGGGATATCAAATCTCGCATGCAGACGGCGGTGCTTTCACTCCTACCGAGCTCGATTTGGCAGGAAATCCGGTCACGGTGACGCCGATTGATCAGGCGGCGTACACAATTCGGATGAATATGGTCGCAGTCCGGCACGGCGTGCCGAGGGTTTATCACATGAGTGCACTCGACACTGACAACTACAACAGTGGGTGGTTCAGCTCGGCCGCAGACCATGATCCTCGTCCGATCGCCGTCGCGATGCGGCATCTTATGCGGTTGACCAGCGGCGCAGATGAACTCGCCATCGTCTTAGACGGCAACGACGAATTGCCCGGGCGCCCATACGTGTATCGGTTCAGCACTCCTCGTGGCGAGGTGACGGTGGCATGGAGTCAGACGCCGACAGTCGTCACCGTCCCGATCGATGCGGGTGTAGAGACTGTCGTGACCGACATGCTGGGGGGCCGTATCGGCCAGGTCACCGACAGTTCGTATCGAGCATCGTTGTCGGCGATCCCGATATTTCTGTACCCGTTGTCGGAGCAGACAACCGCGGGAAGCGGGTAGCAGAAAGTGTTCGGCCGCGGTCGCTTATCGGGGTTTCCTCAGCTGGCCTGCCACACCCTGAGGTAATCGATATCGAGTTGATCAACCGTGGACTGTGACGGCAAGAGGTGACCCGTTTCGCGCTGCCAATCATTGTCCACCATCAGATTCGCAATGATCTGCATCGGCACATTCGGGATCTGTCTCGCCGCGGTGGCAGCGAACCTGCCGCATTCGGTGCCGTCGATATAGAACGCCACGTGGTCCGGTTGCCAATTCACGCCGTAAGTGTGGAAATCGTTCGAGTAGTCCACCATTGGGCACTTGCCGTTGGTGTTCTGGCCGTCGCTAACGACGTACTTGCTCTTGCGGTCGTCGTATTGAAAGGTCTGGTGAATGAGGTCGGGCTGTCCGCCGAGGTTCTCCATGATGTCGATCTCGTAGTTGTACTTATTGTCGGTTACCGCAGGCACCATCCAGAACGCCGAGAACATGCCGGGACTGCGCGGCAATTTCATGCGGGCTTCGACGTAACCATAGGTGAACGTGAATAGGTACTTGCCGGAAACATCGGGCCGCGCGGTGGACACCAGACCAGACTTGTACGTGCACTGACCCTCGAAACATGCCGAATCGTTGTACGCCGGATCCAGCGGCTCGGCCACCAGGTGGGCCACACCGTCGGACAGCCGAACTTGACTTGGCAGATAGTGCTCTTTGCCATGATTGAACGTGCTGGTGCAGTCGCCGTAGTTCCAGTCGAAGCAAGGCGTGAGCTTGGACTCCTCAAGAGAGCTGCCGTCGAAGTTGACGTCGTAGATGAGATTCCACGACTTTCCTGGGGGAGCTTCGATCGGTGGAGCCGGTCCGGAGGCGCCGCATGCGGATATCGAGCCGACAGCAATCACCACGACTGCAGCAAGGATCGAACGCGGCCACCGCACGGCTCCAGCCTAGCGGTATCGCTCGCTTTGCCTCATGTCACCGCCGGCTGCTTTCGTCCCGCTCCCACGTCTTCGATGGACCTCGCTGAAGTCTGCGGGCAACCGCAAGCGCCAGGTAGACGGCGGCATCCGCGGCGCTGACAGGACCGCGGATGGTGCCGAGGACTGCCAGTGCGGTCTCGCGGCCCGTATCGGGAACGCGTCGCTCGCCGTCCCGCTCAAGGGCCAGGAGTTCTGCGTCGCCGCGATGATGGCGACGCAGAATCGACAGCAGGCTGCGGACATCGGTAGGGGTTTTTCGCACTGACGGCTCGACGTCTACCAACGCCTTTTCGTCCAAGTCGAAACGGGTGTCGACATACAGGTCGTCCCCGATTATCTCCGGAAAACTGCCAAGGCGACGATGACCGTCCTCGCTCACCGCGTAGGCGCCGGCGCGCCACATCGTCAATCTTTGCTGGCGGATACGGTTCTCGACGCGGTAGTAGCTGCGCACCAGCATGCTCGCCTCGCGTGAGTCGTACCGAGAGTCGGGGCTGGCGACCAGCACGTCCCCTTGGCCGAGGCGGTCGAGGACACCCAGCACCGACTCGGCGGTGATCTGAACATCGGCGTCCAGATACAGCCTGGGCCACAACGTTGCGGCCTCGTCACCGGCGTTCAGCGCTCCCGGTTTTGACCCCCGCTCCAGTTCCAGCACCTGTATTCCGGGCACACTTCGCGCCACGTCAGCGGTGTCGTCGGTGCAGCCGTTGCACACCACGAACACTTCGATGAAGCCTTCTTGGGCGGCTTGGCTCAGCGGCAGCAGCGTGCGTTTGATCACGCTGGCCTCGTTATAGGCAGGCACCACTACCGAGCCGCGGCCTTTCTGGCCCGAAAACTGCTGCGCCAAAACCGGTTTCGTGGCTTGAGGCAGTTCATCCCAGCGGTTCCTGTTACGGACCACGGCGGCATCCTGAGACCGCAACGCGGCTCCCAGCACCACCACTGCGTGGAGCAACGCCGAGTAAATCCGGCCGTGATACCGCTCGATGTAGCGGACGTGGTTGACGGCCATCAACGTTGCGACCGCGGGTGAGGTCCCAGAGCCGCCTCCGCGGTGTTTCACCACGGCGGATGGTTCGAATCGGACTTGTCTGCCGGTTGCTCTGATACGGCGGAAGAAGTCGGTTTCCTCCGAGTACAGGAAGTAACTCTCGTCCCAGGCGCCCACTTCTGCCGCAACAGCGGAAGGTATCAACAACGCCGCTCCGGTGGCCCAATCTACGTCATGCGCCGCGAGGTAGCTGCCGGGATGGAAGACCGTCTGAGACAAACACCCGGGGCGCCCCGGCAATCTGTTCCCAAGGAGCGCGTCACCCAGCGCTGTCGTCAGCGATGGTTCCCGACACAGCGATGGATAGATCGCTCCCTCGTCGTCGAGCATCAGCGGCACGACCGCGCCAACACGTTCGTCGGCCGCCGCTGCGATCAGCCGGGTGATTGCAGCGGGCGCCAGTGTGAGGTCGGGATTCAGAATGAGGATGTTGTCGCAGGATCCGATGAAGGGCATCCCGGCGTTGATGCCGCCGGCGTAGCCGAGGTTTCCGCCAGACTCCACCAAGATGATGTCGTCGTTGCCGCGGAGGACATCGACGGTCCCGTCGGTCGAGTCGTTGTCGACCACGATCAGCCGGATCGAATGGTCGCGCGCAGCGGCGCGCAGGTCGTCGATCAGCTGGGGGAGATCTGCTGAAGAGTTATAGGTCACGACCAGGGCGGCCGCCTCGACGTGACCATCGCTGCCGGCGAAACTTCCCCGGTCACCGGCGGCCGGGGCGATCGCAGCTTCGACGACCCGAGCTGTTCGTTTGAGTCGCAGCAACGCCGGCGGGCCCTGAATCAGATAGCGCCTACCCAGGCGCCGAGGTTCCAGTATCAGCCGCCACGCCCATTCGGCGCCCGCGTTGGCAACTTGCTGTGGCGCGCGTCGTATCCGCTGTGCCAGGAAGTCGACGACCGCGCCGAATGCCAGAAAAACCTTTGCCCCAGTGGCCATGCCGAAATCGGCAATCCACTCCTCCTGGACCGGCTTGCTCAGCGCGACCACCAGGATGTCGATCTCGGCGTCACGGATTTCCGCTGCCAGTCGCTCGGATGCCGCGGCATCGGTGACAACCGATCTGCTCGGCGCCCAGGTGCCAGCGATGCAGAGCGTTGGCAGCCGCGCGCCTACGTGCTTGCGCAACTGGCGGTGGGTTTCTTCGGCACCGCCAAGAAATCCCACCCGGGCGCCGACCGCGGCGGCGGATTCCAAAATCGGGTCGATGAGGTCACTGCCCGACAGCTTCGGCCATACCCGACCGGTGAGGCTGTTGGCGGACCGAACCAGCGGAGCACCATCGAGGGCGACGAGCCAGCGCATGCCGGCTGCGGGCTCAACCACCGAGACCGCAGGAGGTCGATCGCGCCAAGACTCGTCATCGGCAAAATGGCGGATGTGATCGAGGTTGGCAGACGCCACCGCCAGGGGTTCCGGCGCCGACAGCGAGTCGATGATCAAGGAGAGAAAATGATCGCGTTCGACGAGATCCACGACGACGTTGCCGATGAGCAGATATGGCCACGGGGCTCCGTGAGAATTCATCAGACCCGCCTAAACCTCTCTGCTCAACTCGACTAGTTCTGTGGCTGTGACATTGAATCGTTGCACACCTCAGTTGCCGATACCGGGTCAGCGAAGCCTGCAGGTCTGTCCCTGACCCTGGGACAATGATCGGCATGGGTGAGTCCTTCAGTCCGTTGTCGACCGAAACCAGGATGTTCATCGCGGGTCACTGCGGACTGGTCGGCGCGGCACTGTGGCGCCATTTCACCAAACGTGGGTTTACGAACCTGATCGGGAGAACATCGGCGGAGCTTGACCTGCGCGATGCGCGGCGAACCGACGACTTTTTCGCTGAAACACGCCCGGAAATGGTCATCAACGCCGCGGCCCTCGTCGGCGGCATCGCGGCCAACGCGCTTCGCCCCGCAGACTTCCTGTCCGACAACTTGCGGATCCAGGTCAACCTGCTCGACAGCGCAGTAGCCAACGGAGTTGAGCGCTTTCTGTTCTTGGCCTCCAGCTGTATCTACCCCAAGCTCGCGGATCAGCCGATCCGGGAGGATGCGCTGCTCACCGGGCCGCTGGAAGAAACCAACGAAGGCTTTGCGATGGCAAAGTTGGCCGGCGTCAAACATGTTGAAGCGATTCGCCGCCAGCACGGGTTGCCTTACATCAGCATCATGCCAACCAGCCTGTACGGGCCCGGCGACAATTTCAGCATTGCCGGCAGCCACGTGTTACCCGCGATGATCCGCCGGTTCCATGAAGCGGCACGCGACGGTGCGGGTGAGATCACATGTTGGGGGACTGGACGGCCCAGGCGTGAATTCCTGTATGTCGATGACCTCGCCGACGCGTGCCACTTCTTGTTGGAGAACTACAACGACGACGCGGCGATCAACGTGGGTATCGGGGAGGACGTCAGCATCGCGGATCTGGCAGCCCTCATCGCAGACATCGTCGGCTACCGGGGCGAGATCCACTGGGACCATGACAAGCCTGACGGGACCTACCGCAAGGTTTTGGACGTCACGCGCATGCATGATCTGGGATGGTCGGCAAAAACCTCGCTCAGTGAGGGGATCAGGGCAACGTACGCCTGGTTCGCGGGCAACCAGGATTCATACCGCGCCTGACTGGTCAGCGATCCAGTAGTACCTGGTGCCTGATGAACCGATAAACGAGTCGGTCCAGTCAAATGCTCATGACTTGGCACGCGCTAGCTAGCGCCCGGGCCGGGTCGGCGCCAATCCAAGCGGAACGACAGTCGATCATGTGCCCGAGGTCAGTCCGGCGACCGCTGCTTTCCGTCCGATCGCTTTCGGGGTGAATGTCGATAGTTCAACTCCCAGGTTCGCTGCCAATCAGATCGCTTTCGTGGTGAAAACGATGTGAATCCCTCTCGAATTGCGCTTGAAACCGGAGAAGATTTTCAGCCTTGGCTCGGCGTAACTCAACGGCCTATTGCAATATAGGCAAACCCGATGATTTTTGCTAAAAGCGCACATCTATTGCCAAATTGCCCCGGCCAGTCCAACGAGATTCACGCCAGAAGCCGCTAGGTAATGGGGCTGACCAGGTAGTATCGTTCAGACGCCCTACTGGGCCGGTGGCCGAGGGGTGTTTGCGGATTTGATCATCAAAAAATTGCCTGGTGGGCATGATAGTAAGCTGTGGTGACAAATTGATCGCCATATCTGGGGCGTAGGGTAAAGGCGATGCAGTTTTCGAAGTTCTTCGAAACTAACTAGCAATTTCGTCAATTTATGGTTAGCTGGGCCCGATCGCGCAGACGTCGACCCCAGGGGTGTCTTATGGCGGGTAAGCACAGATCAGGTCCGAATGTTCGAGCGGCGTCGCGTCTCAAGGGTGCCGCGGATCGCCGTAAGCCCTATCAGTGGCTCGGTGTCGGAGCCGTCACATTCGGTTTAGGTGTCGCGCTGGCCGGTGCAACAGCTACGGCCCACGCGTCGGAAACCGACTCCGGCGGGTCGTCGGTCGGTAGCAGTACCGACGGTTCTCTGTCTAAGGGGCAGTCCGCGACGGACAAGCCGCTCGCACAGAAGAAGCCCTCCGCGCACAAGGCGCAGTCGGACGTACCGGGCTCGCCGTCTGGCACACCCCACCCCCGTTCCCGGGGCACCGGCGCATCCTCAAGGAGTGTGGACGCCGCCGCCGCAACCCATCCACAAGCCTCGATCGCACCGGCTTCGGCGAGCACACAGTCCATGGTTCGCCCCTTGGCGGAGCACGCACCAACGGCGGCGGCCGGCGCATCGTTGGGCACTCATCTCGCGGCGACGGTCCGCGACCTGCAGGTGATGTTCTTCAATGCCAGTCCGACTGCCACGCCCCGGCAGGCAACACCGGTGGTTGGCGGGCTGATAACCGGAACGGCTGGCGCGGCCGACTCCGATGGCGATCCGTTGGCTGTGAAGTTGGTCACCGGACCGGCCAAGGGCACCGTTGTTGTCAACACCGACGGCACTTACACCTACAAGCCGTCACAGCAGTTTTCTGTCGCCGGCGGCACCGATACCTTCACCATTGCGGTCAGTGAAACCAATAGCGCCGAACACGTCCACGGCCTGCAGGGATTGTTGGCTGACGTGCTACCCGCGATCACGTTCGGTGCGGTGAGAATCAACGACGGCAGCACCATCCAGAAATCCGTCACTGTCACTGTCGTGAAGGTCAACGGCGCGGGCGGCACCACGGGCAGCGCCGCGGGCGGCACCACCGGCAGCGCCGCGGGCAGCGCTGGGGCAGGTGCGGGGACCCTCGTGCCTTACCCGTCGTGGTACCCCAAAGGCGAATCGTGGGAATCCGGCCCGATCCGCACTACACCTCTTTTCGACGACTTCAGCGGGCCCGCGGGCTCGGCACCAAATCCCGACCTATGGGTGCCCGACACTCTCTGGCAGGGCGGTACCCAGGACTACCGGACCGATCCGACGCATATCTCCCTGGATGGCAACGGTCACCTCGCGATCACAGTGACCAACACACCGGGGCGGACACCGACTCCGTATGTCTCGGGTCACGTTCAGGCCGCCACGAAGTGGTCAATGGGCTACGGATTGCTGGAGGTGTCTGCCAAATTGCCGTCTAGTGGCCCCGGGCTGGTACCAGCTATTTGGACGCTGGGTGTGCCGTACCCGAATTCCATGGAATACGACCTGGTGGAAACCGTCACCGGGTTCGGGGTGGACAAGGTGTACACGCATTACGTTCCCCACAATGCGGCGGGACTCCTCGAAGGTGCGGAAGCGATAACCACCGTGACGCCGGATACTGCGTCGGCCTATCACACCTACTGGATCAATCGAGAACCCAATCATGTTCAGATGGGCGTGGATGACATCATCACAATGGACTTGACGCCGGAAACGGTTCGAAATGCCCCGTGGGAGGAGTTCGAGTATCCGATGTACTTGATTATGAATCTGGCGGTAAACCAGTGGGGCGGAAACCCAACCGCGAGTACAGATTTCCCGGCTTCGATGTACATCGATTGGGTGCGTTACACGCCACTTACGGCCTGATCCGCGATGCCGGGACCGATTGCCCGTGGATAGGCAGCCAAACTTCACTCATTGACGGTCGGCCGGCCAGCCGGGCAGTTGCGGCCGGTCGATTCCAGAGCCGGTCGTTTCGCGCGCCAAGGCCCGGATATCGGCCTCGACCATGATCTTGACGAGTTCCGGCATGCCGACCTGTGGTTTCCAGTCCAAACGTGCTTTGGCCTTGGTGGCATCGCCGACGAGGCGGTCGACCTCGGTGGGGCGGCGGTAACGGTCGTCGAATTGGACGTAGGTCTCCCAGTCGAGGCCGACATGCGCGAAGGCCAGTTCGAGGAATTCGCGAACCGAGCTGCCAACACCAGTCGCGAGGACGAAATCCTCCGGCGTGTCCGCCTGCAGCATTCGCCACATGCCCTCGACGTATTCTGGGGCGTAGCCCCAGTCGCGTACGGCGTCGATGTTGCCGATCCACAACCGATCGTCGAGACCTGCCTGGATTCTCGCGACTGCTCTGGTGATCTTTCGGGTCACGAATGTTTCGCCACGCCGTGGTGATTCGTGATTGAACAGGATCCCGTTCACGGCAAAGAGCCCGTAGGCCTCCCGGTAGTTGCGCGCGGACCAGTAGGCAAAGAGTTTCGAGGCGCCATAGGGCGAACACGGGTGAAATGGCGTGTTCTCATCCTGGGGGGGCGGGGAGGATCCGAACATCTCCGAGCTAGAGGCTTGATAGAAGCGGCAGTCCAGGCCGAGCTGGCGGATTGCCTCAAGTAGTCGAATGGTGCCTAGACCTGTTGTCTCGCAGGTGTATTCAGGCTCATCGAAGCTGACTCTGACATGAGATTGGGCGGCAAGGTGATAGACCTCGTCGGGTTGGATCTCGGTCAGCAACGCCGACGTCCGGGATCCGTCTATCAGCTCGCCGTAGTGCAGAAAGAGCTTGACGCCCGCCACGTGGGGATCAACGTAGAGATGCTCGATGCGTTGGGTGTTGAAGGTCGACGCGCGCCGGATGATGCCGTGGACCTCGTAGCCTTTGTTGAGCAGGAATTCCGCGAGGTAGGACCCATCCTGCCCCGTAATACCGGTTATGAGTGCACGTTTGACCATCAGGAGTCGCTTTCGGAGCCGGTGCGGCGCAGGTCGGCGAGATCGATAACCCACCGTTCGTAACGGTCAAGTGCCGCTTCTTGCGTAAGTAACTTCTCACAGTACCGACGGCCCGCCTCGCTGAGTTGCTTGCTGAGCTCTTGGTCGTCAGCGAGTCGGATGGCCTCGCTCAGCAGCAGGTCTGGTCGGTCTGCGGGGACCGACAAGCCTGCGCCGGACGCGGAAAGCTCGGTGGCGGTGAATCCGGCGGCATCCACGGCGGCGAGAATCGGCCGGCCGGCGTTGAAGTATGACGTCAATTTGCTGGGCACGGACATTTGGGCCACGCCGGGCAGCTCGTTCACGAGCAGTATGTCGGCCGCCCCGAGGGCAGCGGGAAATTGGTCGTCATCAACCGGAGCTAAAAAGTCCACCGAAGAAATCCCTGCGGCCGCGGCTTGCAAACTCTCCCGTCGATTCCCGTCACCGAGGAGAACGAAACGTACGCGCCTGCTACCGCGGTCGGCCAATCTCGCAGCAGCGAGAACATTCTCCAGTCCCTGTTTGTAGCCGAGGTTTCCTGCGTGCAGTATAACGACCTCGTCTGCCGCCCAGCCGTGCGCAATGCGAAAGGCCTCGCTTGCGCTTTCGTCAGGCTGCCCGACATGATTCCAATTCCTGATCTCCCGAATTCGCTCCGGGGCGACGTCGAGTTGTTCGACCACACTTTTCGCGAACCCCGCGTGGATGACCGAAATACCGTCAGCCAGTCGCATGGTCACTGACTCGACAAGACGTACTGCGTGCGCCGTCAGTCCAGAGGCGGCCCCGGTCTCGGCGATCCCCGTGGCATAAAGGTCCTGCACCACGATCCCGACGGCGGGCCTGCGGAAGGTAGCTCTCGCACGAACCATCGTCATCGCTATCGCCAAGAGCGGTGGAGTGATGCAAATCACGACATCTGGTCGCCGCCAACCTGTGGAGATCACCTGCAGACCGAATGATATTTCCATGGCGGCCCGGGCCACCCATGACAATTGTTGCGGAATCCGATGCCTGAGTCGACGCACGCGCACCCCGTCGATGTCTTCTTCAGAACGAAACTGCCAACTGCCCTCTGCGCGTTTCCAGTATGGATAATGCGGGTGACCAGTTAGAACCAGAATATTGTGGCCCCGGCTAGCCAGGGCAGTAGCGAGGCTGGTGGTGTAAGGAGCGATTCCCGTTGGCTCGGGAGCAAAGTTGATCCCGACGATGGTCACTCTCACCGGTCGTTGCGCCATATGGGAAACTTTAGGGTGCCGGTTAGACTTCAGACGGAATCGCCGTTGCCGTGACGGAACTAGAGTTAGCCGCGTGGCGCACGTGGGGCCAATGAGTTAGCGTCCCTCCCGGTTGGGGAACGATTTGAAAGGTGAGGCCGTGACGACCGCCACGCGGCCGGGCAGGGAAGTCGCGAGCGGCCGAACGCCAGCCTCGCATGAATGGCAGGACCCTGACGCTGAGTATTGTCTGTTCCAATGGCAGGACCTCGGCTGCGCTGGCAGATCTGGACTGTAGCCCTCAGATGCGGTGCCGTTTCGTAGTGGCGGGAGATATCGCTTGAGCGTGTCTGATGACGTGCCCAGCGACGCGGATGGCGAGCACTTCAACCACATCGGTCGAAAGGCCCGTCGGGGTCTGACGTGGAGCCTGCTGGGCAACCTCGGGATGAAGATGGGCTCCTTCACCGTGGGGCTGATACTCGCGCGACTGTTGTCGCCGGCCGACTTCGGTATCTTTGCGGTCGCATTCGCGGCTATGACTCTTGCGCTGCATCTCAACGATGCGGGCATCATCGCTGCCTACGTCCAATGGCGCGGAAAACTCGAAGACATGGCTCCGACTGGGGCCACCATCGCGGTGCTCTCGAGCCTGTTCGTCTACGCCGTCTTCTGGTTTGGTGCACCGGCCTTCGCCAGTCTGTCCGGTGTGCCGGAGGCAGTGCCAGTGGTGCGGCTGCTGACGCTGGTGATCGTCGTCGATGGCATTGCGGCCGTTCGCTCGGCGGCATTGCTGCGGCGCTTTGAGCAGGACAAGCTGATCAAAGCCAATGTGGCGGGCATGGTCGCCAATGCGGCAGTGGCACTGCCGATGGGTTTCAGTGGGGCGGGGGCGTACAGCATGGCGACCGCGCAGCTGATCGGGTGGATCGTTGCGAACGCCATCATCTTCAAGATGGGTGATGTGCCCTTCAAGTTTGGTTTCGACAAAGAGGTCGCAAAGAAGCTCCTCAAGTTCGGTCTGCCGCTTGCGATCAGCTTGGGTATCGAATCAATCGTCATGAACGCAGATTTCGTCATCGTCGGGCACGTACTCGGCGCTGCGGCTCTTGGTTACTATCTGTTGGCCTTCAATGTGTCGAGTTGGGCGCCGGGACTGGTCGGCACCGCTGTGCGATATGTGTCGGTCCCTGGCTTCTCCCGACTGGCTGAGCAAGGACCCGCTTCGCTGGCAGCCGGTGTGCGTAGTTCAGTGCCGATACTGGTGGCGGCCATCCTGCCCGTTGCCGTCGTGATGGGCATTCTGGCGCCACAGATCGTTGACATCATCTACGGCGACAAATGGGGTCCATCCGCGGTCGCGTTGCGGTACCTGACCATTCTGATGGTGGTCCGGATGCTGACATCGCTGGCTTCCGACATCCTGACATCCACGGGTCACACCAGGGCAATTGTCTGGATGACCGGCGGCTGGGCAATTGCCTTGGTACCCGCGCTTCTGATCGGGACAAACATCGGTGGCATCGGTGGCACAGCGATCGCACACGGCATAGTTGCGGTGTGCGTCGCCCTGCCGCTGGCAGTGATAGCCCTACGCCAAGCGGGCGTCAGTCTGCTGCCGACCCTGCCTGCGCTGGCCCGGCCCGCGACGAGCGCCGCGGTAGCGGCAGCGGTGACGCTGGGTCTCGAAGAGCTGCTTTCCGGCACCAACTCTTTTGTCCAACTGCTTGTTGCCGGCGGACTTGGTACCGTCGCCTACATTGTGGTGCTTGTGCCGTTGGCCAAGCTCCGCGGGCTGACCAACCGGTTGTCCCGCTCCAACGAGTGAGTCGGTCCTACCGGCAGGTCCTGGAGCTCGTGCTCAGCTGGCGGTGCGGGGCAGGCAGGCGAGCTGACGTTCGCTGAGGCCGGTACGGATGCGACGGATTTCGTCCGCAGTGAAGGGCTTCGCCGGACGTGTGTTGATGGGGCGACGAGAGGTGTAGCTGAAAGTCACCGAGTAGCGATCGCGGGCCGTGGGTGGCGTTGCGCGATGAAGCACCTGGCTGGTGTCCGGAATGACGGTGGTCCACTTCGGCCCGGTGGCGAGCTGCCATTCGGCCTCCGGTACTACGGCCCGCAACTTGTCGTCGGAAATGAAGCCGCCCACGTAATGAAGCCGGTCCATGGTCTGCGCGGACAGCGCCCGCGGCAGGTAGGCGAACGGTCCGCCGTCTGCGTCGACGTCGTTGAGCCACACCAGAACCTTCAGCATGCGGTGATCTTCGATGTCACGGTGCCACTGGCGGACGTCGTCGGGGATGCCGTCGGCGACCTCACGACGGATATCCGCGCCGTAATAACGGGCCGGAACGCCCAGGTAGTTCTCGACAATGTCGAGCAACCGGTCGTTGAGTCCGAAATGCCACACCGAGAGGTCGGCCAACAGGTCTTCGTGTGGAGTCCGTATCGCGCTCGATGTTGTGGGCGTTGCCGCCAGCTTCTCGACGAGCTCGCCCAGTCGCTGCTGTACCGCTGCGGATCCTGGTAGCGCCAGTTCGTCCATGGAAGTGCGGTACACGCCTTCGCCGCGGACCTGGTCGATGATCGCTCGGTCGCCTGCTTGCAGAGTTGGCAAGCTGTCGGCGTGGCGGCGGACCAGTCGCTGGTGACGTCCCTCTGCCAGCCGGCGTACCGGGGGCACCCGGAACATCGCTTCGCGCTTCGCGCGGTTGGCCAGGCGGCTTGCCTGTTGGACCGGAGCTGCCAGAATCGTCATAGGACCCTCGTCAAAGAACTCAGCCAGTGGATGTTCGCTGAAATCGTACCAGCCGTAACTAACGCCAGCACCCGGTCTCAAAATCTCGACGCACCTGGATTGCGGGATCCGGCTACCATCAATCAAAACAGTCAGTCCGGGGGATGGTTTCCCGGCTACATGACAACAAGGGGGGATCGAATGGGTTTTCGTCATGCCATTACGACTGTGTGTCTCAACGCGGGTTTTTGTATTGCCAAACAGGCGGATAGAAATTCGATACGGCATCTGATCAGGCGACTCCATCCGGTCGTGACGGATATACCGCTCGTGCGGCTCGGGGCTGACGGCGACGGCGGGTATCTGGTGCCGGACGATCTACGGGATGTGGCTGCGTGCTTTTCACCGGGCGTCGACAATCGCGCGACGTTCGAGAGCGCGATGATCGAACGCGGGGTGCCCTGCTTTCTCGCCGATCGTTCGGTCGACGGACCGCCGTTCGACCACAGCATGATCACGTTCGAGCACAAATTCCTCGGTGCGGTCGATGACGAGAGCACGCTGACGCTTGATCGCTGGGTCGCCGACAGTGCGCCGGGCAACCACGACCTCGTCCTGCAGATGGATATCGAAGGCGCGGAGTGGATCGTTTTGCTCAACGCCTCGCCGGACACACTTCGGCGGTTCCGGATCATCGTGACAGAGGTGCACGATCTGGAGCGATTACTGGACAAACATGCATTTCCCGTTATCGAGGCGGCGTTCAGTCGTTTGCTGCACGATTTCCATCTGGTCCACAATCATCCGAACAATTCCGGGCGGTCCGTCCGCATCGGCGATTTGGTGATTCCCCGCGTGATGGAAATGACCTGGCTTCGCAAGGACCGGGCGGCCGCGAACGGCTGGGCCCGGCAATTTCCGCATCCCCTTGATATCGTCAACGACTCCGACTCCACCGACGTCGTGCTACCCGCTGTGTGGTTCGGATCCCCGCAACCTCCGGCGGCGCGTCAGGTGCCGGACTCGAGAGGGGCGCTGGCGTGGGGTCGACACGCCGGAGTGCGCCGCACACAATGACGGCGCCGATACCATTCGTGTTCCAGGAACAGGAGAGTTCGTCGTGGACAGTGCTGGCGCCCCGGAGCCGGTAGGGCACTCCCGCAAGCCTTCTTCCGTGCCGTCGCTAGCGGCCATCCTGCCGCTGAAAGTTTCTGGACGGCATTACGGAGAGAATCTCGCCCGAGTCGACGTGCTGTTCAGCTCGTTGCTGCACCACTGCTCTAACGACCTCTTCGATGAACTGATCATCGTCGCGCCGCAGGCAGAAGTTCTACTGGCGAAGGAGTACATCGCCGGGTGGCCAGAGCTGCCGCTGCGGGTGATCGGTGAAGCGGAACATTTCGAGGCCTTCGATCGATTCACCCGACCATGGCAACTTCGTCCCTGGCAACGTCAGCAGATCGTCAAACTGAACGCTCCCGCGCTCACCGACGCCGATTATGTGCTTACGCTGGACCCCGATGTGTTGATCTTGCGGTCCATCACACGCAGTTCCTTGCTGCCCGGCGGCTGTGCACTGCTCCAACCAGAGCCTCGCGGAGTCCATGCGCAGCGATGGCACGATGCAGCTGACCTACTCGATATGTCGGTTGACCTCGCTTCGCCGGGCATGGTTCTCACGCCGGCCTTGCTCTCCAGAGATATTCTCGTGGCCTTGCATGACAGGCTCGAAGAGTGCGGTGGCCGGCCGTGGATGGACGTATTGCTGACCAGTTATTGCAACTGGACCGAGTACACGCTCTATCTGCTGGCGGCGGAACACTCCGGACTGCTGGATTCCCGTCACTATTGGTGTGTCGAAGGTGACGATAGCGACGTAGCACCCTTGCAAGTTGCCTCGGAGACCAGTATCTGGGATCGCCGGACGGCCACAGCGGAAAATCTGGAAAGGCTGTTGTCCGGTGCCGATCCAGGCATTTTCGGTGTGGTGCAGAGCAATACGGGAATGCCCGCCGAGATCCTGACCGAGGTGGTTTCCGGGTATCTGCCGGTCCGGCGCACTTCGGCGCCTGCCGCCCTCGCGCCAGTGCCACCTTCGAAGTTGCGCGAGCGTTTCAACACTGCATCTCGGTTGGTCGCCTCCGCCGTCTACCGCAGCTGGCGGAAAGCGCGTCGCATCTTGCGTGATGGGCGCTGAGACGCAAGCACCGATCTGGCTGGCGGACAATCTATTTGAGACCAGGTTCGTGATCAGAGATCACGACGCGCGACTGGCAGGCCAAACGACGTTCCATCGTCAGCTCGTCCGGACGCGGGCTCCTGGATGGGCACTTTGAAGCTGGACCAGAGCAATCCGAACAGGATGAAGAACAACGACGTGGCCTGCTGAAACCCGAAGAGGTCGAAGGTGAAGCTCGAAACGACGACTCCGGCGAACATCGCGGACAGAGCCCAGGCCTGGTCCCGCTCGCGCGCATTCGTCGCGCCTCGCAGCGCAGCGGACATTCCGAAGATTCCGCCCGCGGTCACCACGATCATCGCAAGGAGGCCGAAGGAACCGCCCTGGACAATCATTTGCAGCCACTGGTTGTCGAGGAAGCCATACTCGTCAGGCGGTGCTCCGCCGAATCCCAAGCCGAACAATGGGTGGGCTCGGAAAGTCTTTGCTACCGTTGCGATCCCGGCGACCCGGTCCAACACACTGGCGTCTTCGGCCGAGTGAGCGATCGTGTTCCACAGCGCCTGTGTGGTGTTCGGTGCGGCGAGGAATTCGGCGAGAAGCGCACCGGCCATGGCCAATGCCGCATAGCCCAGGCCGCGGAGTTTGAACGTCCACATGTAGACCAAGAACGCTGCGGCGAGCGCGCCGACGCCGGTTCGGGAAACTCCGGCGGGCATCGCCAATAGTGCGATTCCGCACCCAACTACAGCGAGCTGTCGAACCCGCTTCTTTTCGGCATAGCGGGCAAAGTGAATCGTCAGTGGCACTGCGATTGCGGCAAGCATCGAGAATTCGATGGCGTGCGCCGATGTGCCGAATGCGCGGGTTGCCCCGAACCGGTCGGTTGCCGTGGCGGCGATACCGCGGCCGCCGACATCTTGCTGATTATCCACAAAGCCAGGCGGCTGGAGCAGCAGATGCAGGTCGATATGTGCGGTGTTCTGAAGAAATCCGACCGCGCAGTTATACGTGAGGCCGATCGCAAGAGCACCGAGGACGATGGACCGTTGCCGGAAAGTGGTAACCCGTGTCGTGGCATAGAGGGCAAGTCCGACGTAGGAGAACAGTTCGATCATCGCGCGAGTCTTGCCCGCTTCGACAAGCGCGCTGCCGACGCGAGTCATCCCGATCCCGGTGACGCCGAGCATGATGCAGAAGTACACGATGATGATGAGGACGCCCGGGCTCAGCGTCTTTGTCTTGACCGTTCGCCGAACGAGGAAAAACCCGAGAAACATAACCCCGCAGAGCGCGAGCGCGATGACTCGCGACGGGGAACCGTTACTCTTCAGCGGCCCCGGTGGCACGGAATAAGCCGGCAAGAGCGGGATGATCAGGCAGAGGAAAGCGAACAACCACGGCGTTCCCTCCTTCGCCGGTGACACCGACTGCCCGTTGGTGACGGAGCTACCGCTGGTGAAGGCGGGAGCGCCGGATTGCAGTGCGGTCATCGACTTTCCATCGGCACCTCGCCGGTGGAGTTGTGCGCGTCTTTCTCGTGCTCACTGGGGGTCGAGGGTGACTCCTTTGTCGGCTCCGTTGCTGCTGGATCCGGACCATCCGCGGCTGTCTTTTGGGCGAGTTTCGGCCGGCGTCCCTTCCATCGCAGTAGCAGGACGTCGAATAGAACGGTCAGCACGACCGTCAGACCGGCACCGGCGACAAAAACCGAGATTGTCGACCTGGTGCGGCTCGGCATCCCTGCCGCAGGTGGGCTTGGAGGGGAGACTACGAATGATGTCACCATCTGATCCGGCGGAACCTTCGCTTGTTGCTGCAGCAGGCGCAAGGCGGAGTCGGCTTGGGCGACAACCGATGTGACTGTCTTCGATGCGGAGATAGGATCGGGTTCGGTCGCTTCGATCATGATGAGTGGCAATTCCGGCGACGTGGCAGGGACGGGAAACATCCTTGATATGTAGTCAGGACTGCCGCCATCGGCGACGACTTGCGAGACCACCGAAGAGTCACGCAATCCAATCGCCGTCATATTTGTGATCAATCCTGCGCCACCGATATCCAGTAGGCCGTTCCTGGCGACCGGTTGTCCTGCCTGGGCGGTGTCTATCCGCGAACTGGGCGGGGATACCCCGATAACCGCATTGGAGTAATACACCGGCTTCGTCGAATTATAGATTCCGTAGCTGTACCAGGCCACGAGGAGCAACAGCGGCAATACGATGTACCACCGGCGTAAACATGACCGAACCACGTCGAATAAGTCCACGTGAGTTGTCCCTTTCCTGAAATGACTACCTTAGCCAACTTTCTGGCCGTCGATGTTTTCCCGTCGCGTGACTTCATTTCGCGGAATCCTCTGACACGCAAGGTGGTGAGTCCCCGTCGGCGGATTTATCGGCGACGTCGTCGTCGCCATGGTCCTCGGCGGCATCATCTTCGATGAGATCCGCGTCGGCGTCCTGGCTGACCGAACCATCATGGGTCGAGGTGTACCGTGACCGGATCCACACGGCGACCGCGCCGACCAGCACCGCGGCAAGTGCGGTCAACAGCCCGAGCGCGACCCGTTCGGCAAGGCGTGACCGCGGTGCACTGGCTGTGCTGACGACTGTGGTGCGAACTTTCTGGTCGTCTTCGCCGGTGGGTGTCTCCAGTGCAGATGCGTAGTTGATGAACTCATCGGCCACAGTGTCCGCCAGGAGACGCGCCTGTGCTGGTGATGTGTCGGTGACCGCGACATCGATGATCGACGTCTTCGGAGGCACGTTGGTAGCGCTGACCTTCGCCGCAAACTCTCTCGGCGTCATAGGCAAATGGAGCTTGTCGACGACACGCTTGCTCACCACGTCGCTGGTGAGAAGCGCGATATATGAGTTGACCCGGCCTGTGACGACATCGTCGTTCTGATACGCGGTGGCCGTCGTCGAACCGTTGATCGACACCAGAAGCTGGGTGGTTGAGACGTACTGCGCCGGCGTCAGGAGCAGCCAGGTCAGGCCGAGGACCAACACCGGCACAACGACGGCCACGAATACTCTCCAATGACGCCTGACCGCCGCGAGGTATGCCTTCAAGTCCACGGAGTGCCTTCGTTCATGTGTGTCGGTTGCCGCTCGGGGCTGTGGCCATTCGCCGATCCGACCGCCGCCTTCTCGGTATGGCTGTCGGATCCCGAGGGTCTCAGGATTGACGACAAGACGGCGGCGGTGGCACCCGCGAACAGGCCGAACAGGGTGGCGCCAAGAATGACCGCGGTGAGCGGCACACCTCCTGCCACGATCCGCGCCGGTGCCCCGGGCTCATCGATGACGACGAGTTCTGCGCGCGGAACCAGTGCACCTGGAACTGATTCCAACCCCTGAACCGTGGTTGTGTACTCGGCGAGCAGTACCTGTAACGTCCGCCGAGCTTCATCACCGGACGGTGCGCTTGCCGCGATCTTGATAAGTGCGGTACCGGACGGGTGGCTGGCCTGAATGCGGCCGGACAGCTCCTCCGGTGTGATGGCAAGCCCGAGGTCACCGATGACACGGGTCATCAACGTTTTGTTGTTCGCCAGGGCGGCATATGTCTGGGCGCGCCCTTGCGCATACAGGTCCCCGCCATCCTGGACCTGGCTGACATCGCCCGGCGTGCGCACGAATACCGTTGCCTGCGAGCGGTACAGCGGAGGCCAGAGGAACAGCGCGATGGTAGTCGCGGCGAGTACCAGCAGAACGCCCCACATCACCCAGCGCCATCGCTCGCGGAGCAGCCCCCAATACTCGATGAGCGTCGCATTCATGACTGCGACCCGATTCCCTGCTGCCGGAGGCTGTCCACGAGGGCAGCCGACAACGCCTGCTCGCCCTTCTCATTCGGGTGAATTCCATCTTCGCCGAGCAACGCCGACGTGGCGCTGGACGTGAAGGATTGAGTCGGATCAATCACGATCATGCGCTGCGCCGCCGGAATCGCCTCCAACTTGGCCATGAAGGTGTCATCGAACCCCAAGTCGTCGTTGGGGCGGGACAGGAATCTCGGCCGGATAAAGACGATTTGGGCCTGGGGCCAAGTTCGGCGCACCTCTGTGATCGTCGCCGACATTGCGGTGAAGATCGCGTTCGTGGGGGCGAAGATGTCGTTGCGGCCGCCGTCGAGGACCACGATGTTCGGGTTGTATTTGGCCGCCAACCCCGGGAGCCGTTCGTCGAACGACGTTGACGGGCCGATGTATTCGTTGACCACGAATCGGTTGGCCGGCCCACCGCTGATGTAACCGGTACCAGGGCCGGTCGCAAGGTGGCAGAGGAATCCCGTCCGCAACGCCGCAAGGCAGCCGTAAGACATCTCGGGAACCCCTTTGCCCGCGGTGTACGAATCGCCGATGAAGAGGATGGACGGAATCTTGTCCGGAGGGCGTTGCGGTCGTTCGGCAACGGTCGTGGCTGTGGCCGAGCTGGTGGGTGTGTGTTGTGCACGCGAGACAAAGACAAGACCAGCGATGACGGCGATCGTCAGCGCTACGGCGGCAGCGTCCGACCAACGGATCCTGCTCATCTGGCTACCTCGGTTCGAAGCCACGCCGCTACTTTATCGGCAATCACCGATTGGCCCTCGTCGGTGGGAGCGCTCAGGTCGGGCTGCATCAGATCCCGCGTCAGCCACGGGGGATCCAATGCGTCGAGAAACGGAACCCCTGTGGTGTCAGCTACCTTTCGTATCTCGTCGGAGACCGCGCCGACGGACGATGGGACCGGCGTTTCGTACCAGGTGGGTCCGATGACGAGGACCTGCTGGCCGCCGAGTTTGATCTTGTTGATGGTCTCGACGGCGTCCTGGCTGATTTTGCCCGACCACGCGTATGGCTCATCTGCCAGACCTCCCATCACCAGAATGGTGTCCGGATGCACCGCCTGGGCGCGGTCCACCTGGTATGTAAAGGAATAGCCGCCCGGGCCGTCCGCTTCGAAACCGCCACCGGGCAACGCGAAGTTGGCGACCGAGTGTCCGGTGCGCTGTGCCAGCAGGGTGGGCCAGACCGAAACGTTGTTTCGCCCCGCACTGTACGAGTCCCCAATGACCGCGATGATCGCCGAGTCCGACAGCCTCGGCTCCGCCGACGGCGTGTTGGCGACGACCACCGACGCGGCGACGAGTTCGCTTATCAGCACGGTAGTGATGATCAGCACCAGCAGGCTCCGCCGCGCGACGTTCACCGGTCTAACTTCCCTGCATTGCTGTAGATAGAGATCAGCTCATCGCCGATCCCCCGCATGCCGAAATGGGTCAGCGCCGCATCTCTCGCGCGCTCGCCCATCGTTCTAGCGCAATCGGCGTTTGTGAGTAGCGCTTTGACGGCCGCTGAAAGGGCAGGCACTTCGCCGTTCGTCACGATGCCGCACCCGGCCTGGTCCACCAGCGGGGCCAGTCCGCAATCCGCGGAGATGACCACGGGCAGGCCGACCGACATGGCCTCGAGCACCGTCATCGGGTACGGCTCGCGCTCTGAGGGCAGCACGTAGACGCGTGCCGCGGCCATGCGTTCCGGTATCGCTGCCGGTGGCAGCGCGCCTTCCCAGGCGATGCGTGGATGGCCGTCGAGCGCCGCACGAAGGGCCGGACCCTCTCCTTCGTCCGGGCCGACGAGGGTGAACTGGGCGTCCAGGCCCTGGTCGAGCAGCGACTTTGCCATCTCGACGAAGGCCATGGGGCGCTTGCGGACGTGCATGCGCGCGACGAAGAGCACTTCGGGCGGGCCAGGGAGATCGCCGACGACCGGATAGTCGGGCACGCCGTTGCCCACGGGCGACAGTCGCAGCGTCGGGCCGGCAACTTCGGTGAGCTGGTCACGCTCCCGCTCGTTGAGATAGAGGACGGACGCCGCGTCGCGGAGCAGCTTGCGTGTCCATACCGCATCGAGGGGTCCGACCAGCGGATGCCTCGAGGGCGCGACCATGCCGTGGGTCTGCAGAACATAGCGGATTCGGTGCCGCCGTGCGGCTGCCGCCATCGGTAGAACGACGAGATCCCGGCCGAAGTGGATATGGACGATGTCGAATTCGGCTCCGCCGCTACGGCTGAACCAGCGGGTCAGCCCCGGCGCCCCCACCCCGGGGAAGCCGGTGCCCGGAAGGAGTGTCCTGGCGTTGAACAATCGGGCGGGCACGCCGTCGAATTCGGTCGGGGGGAGCAGATAACCGCGAGTGCCCGCGGCGATGGTCACCTGATGGCCGCGCCTGGCTAATTCTGCGCTCTGATTGAGGGCCACTCGGGCTGGTCCGCCGTATGCCCCGTCGGGGCTCAGGAGTGCCACCACCTGAAGGATGCGCATCAGCTCTCGACGACGGTCGATGCGGGGGGACGCACAATCGAATCAGGTGGAACATTGGTAGTGACCAGAGCGGTCGCACTGACGATCGAGTTGGCGCCGATGGTCACACCGCGCAGGATCGTGCTCCGTGCGCACAACCATGCCCCGTCTTCGATGACGATCGGACCGTTGTCGAAGTCAAAGGTCGGTGATCGCGGGTCGTGGCTGCCGGTGCAGACATACACATGTTGAGAAATGCACACGTCAGATCCGATGATGATGTCGTCGACGTTGTAGAGCTCCGCGTCGGTGCCGACCCAGGAATTGTTGCCCATCGACAGTTTCCATGGCCATTGCACCCGGACCCGATGCTTGATCAGAACACCGGTGCCAATTTCGGCACCAAACCATCGCAGAAGCGCGCAGCGCAACCGGTTGGGGCACCACACCTGGGTGAAGATCAGCGTGGAGGTTGCCACCCAGAGCGCTTGCGGGATGAATCCGCGGCCCTTGTCATAGGAGCGGCCGAGCCGAGCGGCCAATGACCGGTTGGAACTAGAACCCGACATCGACCCCTCCAGTCGGAACCTGCGGTTTGCTAATCCTAGCCAGATTGCGCAGATCTCGCATCGACCACGGGCTAGCAGCTATCGTTTCGTAGCGGGCCGAATGCGAAGGGGGCGTGGTGACAGAACGCCGGACGGGCCTTCTCGAGGCCCCGCCGGAACGCCAGACCGCCAACTTGACCGCGCTCGGTCACGCAGCGGTGTTCGCGATCGGTGCCACGTCAGGTCTGCAAGTAATGAACTTCACTGCGACCGCGCTGTCCGTTGTGTGCCTGCTGCTGGTGCCCGCCTTCTTCTTGAAGAAGCACCGGGGCGTCGAGTTGTTGCCGCTGGTGCTCGCCGCCCTGGGCTGGATCTCATTTCTGGCTTCGTGCTTGATAACCGGTACGAGTGTGCTGTGGCCGAACGCGCTGGCGCCCGCTGCATTCTCGTTGTATTTCCTCGGTCTCGCGGTCCTCACCGGTGGGACGGTGGATGCCGTCGCGACGCTACTCGGAGGTGTCGGTGCAGGCACGGTAATCTTCTTCCTCACCAAGGGGATCGAGCTGACGCACACCGGCAATTTCCTCGATCTGTGGAAGTACGGGATCGCCCACGGGGTAACCCTGCTGATGCTGTTCGGCCTGACGATGCTGCGTGCCTCGTTGCTTTGGCAGTCGATTGCGCTCGTGTTTCTGGGTCTGGCCAGCCTCGGCCTGAATTTCCGCTCGCACGCTTTGGTTTGCCTTCTGGCGGCGGTGACCATGTTGAGTCACCGCTTCCTGGGCTCACGCATCCCCAGGGTGTGGCAGTTCGCCGGGATCATCGTGTCGGGACTGCTGTTCTCCTACGGCATGCCCATCGCAGCACGGGCGGGATTATTCGGACGGGCGTTGCAAGCCAAGACAATCGAGCAAGACGGGACTCACCTGCCGGTGCTGCTTGCCGGCCGCACCGAACCCCCGATGACCATCACCGCGATAATGGAACGCCCGTTCCTGGGGTGGGGCAGTGCCCTGAACATGGACCCGGAGATGTACACCCGGGCCGAGCACCTTGCCGTCCGAATGGGATATGCGCCGACATTTCCCTTCGAGATCTACTGGCGCCTGCCCGCCCACGACTACTCGGCGATGCACTCGATCCTCTGGGGTACCTGGGCTGAAGGCGGTATTGTCGCCGCCGCACTGCCGATGTTCCTGTTGGTCGCTTGCGTCGGCATGGTCTGGAACCATGCCAGATTCGGGATCTGGACGCCGCTGGCACTCGTAGTCGCCTTGCAAGGAATCTGGGATCTGTTGTACGCGCCGTGGACGTACAACATGATTATCGAATATGTCTGTATCGCATTGCTTTTCAGTGCGACTCATTTCAAGCCGCGCCAGGCGCAATAGTGCGAAGCGTCACCGCCGTCATCCCTACGGTCGGACGGCCCTCGCTGGCCCGGGCCGTCCGGTCGGTCCTCGACCAATCCGTGGAAGTGACCGAACTCATCGTGGTGGCCGACACCAAGGAAGCGGTTTCGCTGCCGAATGACGAGCGAATCCGACTGTTGTGCACACCCTTTCGGGGTGGCGCCAGCAGATGCCGACAGCTCGGTATCGATGCCGCGCGGGGTTCGGTAATCGCATTGCTCGACGATGATGATGAGTGGTACCCGGAGAAGCTGGAACGACAGCTGCAGGCCACCGACGCCGAACCGGACGCGCATTGGATCGCTTCGTCGAGGATGGCGGTCCTCGGTCCCGGTGACCGGCGGCGGATCTGGCCGCGACGATTGATCGCCTCGGGGGAGTCGGTGCCGGACTATCTGTATCGCTTCACCGACCTCAGCTTCGGCGGCGCCCTGCTGCAGAGTTCGACGCTGTGCTTTCCGGCGGACCTCGCCCGCAAAGTCCGATGGGATGTGCATGCGGATTCGATTCACGACGAGCCGAGTTGGCTGATCGCGGTTCAGCGCGCGGTACCCGATGTCCGGTTGATCCAGCTTCCCGATGTACTCGGCGCATATCACGTCGGCACCGCTTCCTTGTCGCGCGACCCGGTGGACCGCAGCCAGCGCTACATCGAATGGGGACTGCAGCACCTGAGTTCCGAACCTCCCCGTGTGCTGGGCGACTATCTGTGCAGCAGCCCGGTCAGTGCGGCAGTATCGGCGGGTTCGCTCGACGGGGTGCGCCGGTCCGTGCAGGCGGCATTGGTGAACGGCAGGCCAGGACCCTATGCGATGGCCTACGCCGCCATGAGTGCGGTCAGAATCGTGTTGCACACCGCCGTCGCGGCCATCCGTCGATGACAGTGGATCGGGGCAAGCTCTCCGCGCAGGAACGTCGGGCTCTGCTCCTCGGACCGATCTACCGCATTCTCGGGACACCCGTCGTTGCTGTTCTCGGGCTGGCGAACACCGCGATCATCATCCGTGAAACGGGCTCGGCGGTGTTCGGATTGGTGTCGCTGATCGCGACGGTCACCTTGCTGTTCCCGTTCGCCGATCTAGGGATCGGCGCGACGGTGTTGAACTCCAGCGCCCAACTGAGCGGCCCGGTTAGGGATCCGGATGCGGCCAACGTGGTCCGCCGTTCCTACCATGTGCTGTTCACGGTCGCAGGCGTCCTTGTGGGGATCGCATTGACTGTGATGGCGCTCGACGGATGGACCGCGTTCACCGGTTTCTCCAGCGGGCCGGACGATCGCTGGGCGATCACCGTCGCGGCATGCATCTTCGCCCTGACCATACCGGCCGGTCTCGGGCCGAGAATTCTCATCGGCATTGATCGCAATCCGCTGGCCACGCTGATGTCGATGACCTGTCCGGCATTCGCGCTCGGCATCAGCCTGGTGCTGTATCTGCTTGGTGCGAAGGGGATTTGGTACGCGACGTCGGCCCTTGGGGGTCTGCTTATCGGCCATGGGATCGCTACCGTGCTGGCGCTGCGGCTCACTGGACTCGGCTGGTCAGCCCTCGGCAGGGTGACCCGGTCTGGAACAGGTACCCGGTTACTGGCGGGCAGCATGTGGTTGTTCCTAGTGGGAGTGGGACTCCCGGTCGGATTGCAGGCCGGGCGGGTCCTGCTCGCGCATCTGTCGACGCCGGTTGAGTTGTCGCAGTACGCGTTGATGACGCAGATCTACGGGGTGTGCTGGTCGGTGCTGTCGACGGCAGGACTCGCCTATTGGCCGATCTTTGTGAAGAGGCGCACTGCCACCGAGGAGACGGTTCGAATGTGGTGGCAGCTGACCTGGGCGTTCGGCGGCATCGCAGTGCTCATCACGGTGGCCATGGTGGCGCTGGGGCCGTGGGCGGCGGCGATACTGTCCGGTCACCGCATCGATGTATCCAGCTGGCTGGCTTTGGCATTCGGTGGGCTGTTAATCGCGCAGGCCTTGCACTTGCCGGCGAACGTCTTGCTCACGAGACCACACGAGGCGCGCTGGCAGGCGCTGTGGGCGGTGACGATGGCTATCGTCAGCATCTCCGTTGGTGCGGTGGTAGCCGCACAGTTCGGCGCGCCCGGTGTGGTTTGTGCGGCAGCGTCGGCCATTCTGCTCGCGCAGGTTATTCCCGATCTCGCCTGGGTTCCTCGGCTGGTTCGTCGCCGACCGCGCGACGCCGGCTGAGTGTGGTGGCAAGCGGAGCAACCACGGTCTCGCCCGGTCCGACATCGTGGATCACCGTTGCGTTCGCGCCAACCGTTGCTCCGTCATGCAAGGTGAGCGGACCGATCACGACCGCACCAACCCCGACGCGGACGCGATCGCCGAGAGTCGGCCTGCCCTTGCTGTCGTATCCGATGGTGACCTGCTGATTGATCCAGCAGTGACTGCCGATGGATTCTGCGCCGATCCGGGTTGCCACGCCGTGCTGAATGAAAAGGGCCGGCCCGATGCTGCCTACATCGATGGTGAGGGTTGGTTCGGGTCGGTAAAGCGCTCGGAGCGAAATGCGGAGTGTCAGTGGCGCATTGCGCAGGCGATAGTGGAGTAGCGAGCGGAACTCGGGCAGCGCTCCGGCTAAGTATGCGAATCGGGAGTATCGGTCCAGGCGCAACAAATCGGCGTGATTGATGCAGCGCACCCACCAGTCGACATCTGCCAGGACCAGATCGGCCGATTCTGATCGGATGACGATGAGCCACAGCGGACATGCCCACACCCGAGCGAATGCAAGCAGAGTCGTCCGGCGGTCCCGTGCCATGCGGTAATCATAGAGATCCGCATGCGACGGGAGCGCGGGAACAGACCGTCTCTAACAACCAGGCTGTAGTACCGAGCGAATGTAACCGGCGGTCTGATAGAGGTACTGATAGGCCCATAGCGTGGGAGATATCGTTGCTGGGCTGGCGACCATGATGAGGTTTCCGTCGAAGCATTCTTGAAGGATGTGACGGGCCCGGGAGATATGCGGGCGGAAAGTCACCACGATGACCGTTCGCCAGCCATTTTGTTTGGCGAGTCTGCGAAGCTCTCGTGCTTCGCCCTTTGTGGTACCCGGATCGGGAATGAAGCATTGCAGCCTGAGTCCGTCAGGCGGCTTGGCGCAGGTCTTACTCAGCCAGGGGTCGTTGGGACCGTTTGGATTCGATGCCACAACCGTGGGTGCCCAGCCCTGTAGTCCGAGGTCCATGCCGAAGGGATAGCGATCGTAGGTCGGGCCGCCGAGGATGAAGATCGCGTCGGCATGGCGTAGCGGGTCGGTCTGCGGCCGGACATACACCGGCCAGCCGGCCATCGCGGCGATTGTCACCAGCGCACAGATGAACACCAGCCACCGCAGCGGGCGGCGTGGTCGCGATGTTCCACTGCGTTTCAATAGGCCAGCAACCTAGCGGAGTCCCGCGACTGCGACGTCGGACGGGAGCTACTTGCTGGCACTGCGTCACTTTATCTCTGCTTGCTGGTGGATCGCCGATGTCGATCGGGCCCCGGGGGTTCGGGCTGATCGGAACGTGGCCTGCGCCCAGATCGGGTCGCCGGTCGCGCTGCACACGTTGATGACACCGTCGGTTGGCAGCCACCTAGCGTCGCTGCTAAGCTCCCGATTTGGCGAGTTGACGTCGATAGCGCGCAGGCATCACTTTGAGGGATACGGGTGGACGAGCAGGTTCGTACGGAATTAATGGATTTCATCGTCTCGAACTATTTGTTTGGCGATGTATCGCGAACTCCGGCGAATGACGATTCCTTGGTGGAGGGAGGCGTCATCGACTCCACGGGGGTGCTGGAGCTGATCGAATTTCTTGAAGAGCATTTTGCCATAGAGGTACATGAGACTGAAACGGTACCTCAGAATTTGGACACCATTTCTAATCTCACACATTTCATCACGACTAAGAAATCCAAACACGAACCGAGCCATTAATGCGCCGGCCGTTCTCGCAGTTCCGTTGCGGACGGCCCATCTCGGCATCTGCATGGGATTCCGAGGGTTCGGGAGCTACGTCATGCTTCGATGCCCACTTGGAGTATAAGAATTGACAGGGCCACTCAGCTAACAATATCCCATAATATGGAGCAGCGACTCAGCCATGATTATCGATCACATTTGCTTTGCTGTCGGCGACATTCAGGAGGGAATTTCCTACTGGAACCGCACTTTTGGTTACGACCAAATGACCGACGTGGTGGAAAATTCAAGGCAGGGCGTGAAGGTCGTTTTCCTGCACAAGGATGGCAGTCTGGCAATCAAGTTGATCGAGCCCTTGGCGGGTAATGATTCGCTGCTGAAATTCGTTCGTCAAGGTGGAGGGTATCATCATATTTGTTTCAAATGTGATGATCTTGGCGAGCAAATGGAGGAGTTGAAAGCAAAGGGATTGCGCACGCTGGTTCCGCCGCAGCCCGGGGAGGCTTTCAACAATCACGACATTGCGTTTATGCGCGCCAAGTACGCTCTCAATTTCGAGTTGATCGACACCGATGAGCGAGCGAGCGTGCTGTGATTGCAACATCATGGGGACATGCCGTCGCAGCGCTGGGGTGACACCGCCTGAGGTGTCGGAGGCGCCGTCCCGGTAAGGGGTTCAGGTTGCTGAGACGGCAACGTGACAGGGAGGAGGTTTCACCGTGAACACCAGCGACTATCTCTTGGGGGCTGCCGCACCAGATGACATCGCATTGGTCGACGGGGGAGTCAACCACTCCTACGGTGAACTTCGTTTCGCCGCGTCGAAGCTCGCGGCCCAGTTGTCCGCGCTTGGACTGCAACCGGGCTCCCGGGTGGGAATCCTGGGTGTCAATTCCGTCTTCTGGGTCGCCGCATATCTGGCCATCATGAAGCTCGGCCTGGTCGCGGTACCATTTTCTGACAAGGCCACCCTTGACGAAACCCGTCGCAACGCTGACCTGGTCGGCTGCGCGGCGGCGATGATCGACCGCCGCTCTCTGCGTCGGTTCGGGCCGGCGTTCGACGACGTACCTGTGATCACCGATGAGTCGTTGACTTCGGACCTTGAGCCGTTTTGGCCCTCCGCGTCGCTGAGCGATCCGCATGCGGATGCCGTCCTGATGTTCACTTCGGGTACCACGAGCGCGCCCAAGGCGGTCCGCGTCACGCACACCAATATTCAGGCCAATACTGAATCCATCGCCAGCTACCTCGATTTGTGCAGCACCGACCGGGCGCTCGTGATTCTGCCATTTTTCTACTGCTACGGAGCGTCGTTACTCCACACTCACTTGCGACGCGGGGCCCGCGTCGTGCTGTGCAATTCGTTCGTCTTCCCGGAGACGGCCACCGATATGCTCGAAGAACAGGGCTGCACCGTTTTCGCGGGGGTGCCCTCCAGTTTTCAACTGCTCCTGAGGGCGACCAGCTTTGCGAGCCGGGAGTTGCCCTCGCTTCGCATCATCCAGCAAGCCGGCGGCCGGCTTTCGCCTGTGCTCGTCGACGAACTCGTCGCAGCGAAACCCGGGGCGAAGGTGTTCGTCATGTACGGCCAGACGGAGGCGACCGCTCGATTGTCGTACCTTCCCCCAGAGAAGCTGCGCACCAAATCGGGATCGATCGGCAGCGGGATTCCTGGTGTGGAACTGCGCGTTCTTGGCGATGACATGGAGCCGGTCGCAGCGGGTGAGATCGGCGAGATCTACGCGCGAGGGGCGAATATCTCGCCCGGCTACTACGGCGACCCGCAGGGTTCGCTGGCAAAAATCACGCCCTATGGCCTTCGCACGGGGGACTTGGCCGTCGCCGACAGCGATGGCGACATTTTCATCGTTGACCGGCGCGACGACTTCATCAAATCGTGGGGCTATCGAGTGTCGAGCCAAGAGGTCGAGGCGGCCGCACTTCAGTTGCCGCACTTGGTCTCTGCCGCAGCCGTCGGGGTTGCCGATCTAGACGCCGGTGAAGCGGTCTCCCTCTTTGTCACGGTCCGGCCGGGGAGCACGGTTTCGGTTGAGGATGTTCTTGCCGGGTGCCGCGAGCGACTGGCAAAGCATATGGTTCCCCGTACCGTCACGATACTGGACGAGATGCCGTTAAATGCGAACGGAAAGATTGCCAAGACTCGCCTTCGCGACATCGCTTCGGCGTCGGTAGGCTCCAAAGAAGCGAGACACCGGCGAGGTTCGGTGAGAGGGGCCACGGAAACGTGACAGATCGGTTCGGCCCTAAGGTCGGTCCGTAGGACATTGCTGCTTGCGGGGTTCGGCGCGGTACTTGTCGTGGCACGCAGGGGCGACAGTGGTGCACGAAAGTGTGGAGGTACAAGTCGATGCCGGTCCAGAGCAATCAAATCGCGACGGTGGCAGCGGACGACCTGAATGTCGTTTGCCGCACCAAGGTGTGGTTTGGACATCAATCAGTGGGGATGAGCGTACTTGCCGGCGTAGACGGTGTCTTTGCCGCGCACGGAATTCCGGCGCCTCCGATCGAGCAGGGCCAGGCCGAGACTGAGCCAGGTCCTCAGGGTGGTTTCATCGCACACGAATTCATCGGCGAGAACGAGCGGCCTCTTCTGAAAATTCAGGCATTTGACCGGGCCATGCGCGGCGGGGTCGCAGATCGAGTCGACGTCGCGCTGATGAAGTTCTGCTACATCGACTTCACCAGCGGTACCGATGTCGACGCGTTGTTCGCGCGCTATACGGCGACGATGACTGCCTTGCAGACGGATTACCCGGACGTGGCCTTCGTCCATGCCACCGTTCCGCTGACCACCGAATCGGGATGGATGCACAAGCTCAAGAGCAAGCTTCGCTCCAGCGACCGATTCAGCCCCGCGGAAAGCGCTGTGCGAGAACGGTTCAACGCTTTGATGGTCAACGAGTGCGGCGACAACAACCTCTTCGACCTGGCTGCCGCCGAGTCGACGCAGCCAGACGGCACGAAAGTTGTGCGGCGATACAACGGCCAGGAATATGCCGCACTCTGCAACGGGTATGCGGCCGATCTGGGCCATCTCAACCAGCAAGGGGCAGAGATCGTGGCCGCAGCCCTGCTCCGGGCCATCGCTCAGGCGTCTGGGAAGTAGGCGCGGATGTGCGGTCGTGTCGGCATCGATATCATCCCGGTTGCCCGGATTGGCAGGCTGATTCGTGAACGCGGAGACGCTTTTCTCAACCGGTGGTTCACGGCGGCTGAGATCGAATATTGCAATGCCAAAGCGGTGCCCAGCAGGCATTTTGCGGCCCGCTTCGCAGCGAAAGAAGCGGTCGCGAAGGTCCTGCCCTCGCGTTGGGGCGAGCCGCTGCCCTGGCGCTTGATCGAGATCGTCAATAACGGGCACGGCGCGCCCGGTGTCCGCTTGTCGGGGCATGCGCTTGAGGTCGCACAACGAGTCGGTGTCGGTGAGATACGGATATCACTGTCCCACTGCGACGAGTACGCGACTGCGATGGCGATGGCTGACTATCGGCCTGTCGAGAACTCGTCAGAGACGTCCTTCGAAGGGCAGTCCTACGATGAATCCTGACGACGTGGAGCGCCTGCTAGACGACATCGACGACCTCCGCGAGCCCGATGCCGATCCAGATCTGGAAGCGCTGAAGACCGCCATCCTGATTGAAGATACATTCGGTATCACGCTGGCGGACAACGATATCGGTCCAACGCTGCTGGACCGGGCAGGCATCGTCCGATTGCTGGGTCGCGCTCGGAGTCCGAGCTGATGTGTGGCATCTGTGGCATCGTGACCGGTGGCTCCGCGCCGGACCTGGACGTGCTCCAGTCCATGATGCAGCGATTGGGGCACCGTGGGCCCGACGGTAGTGGATACTTTCGCGATCGGCATGTGGCACTTGGTCATACGCGCCTGGCCATCATCGACACCGCTGGCGGGGCGCAACCGCTGTCAAACCAAGACGGCACCATTTGGATCACGTTCAACGGTGAGATCTTCAACTACGTCGAACTCGGTGACGAACTGCGCCGCCTCGGCCACCGGTTCAACACCAAAAGCGATACCGAAGTGATCGTGCATGCATGGCAGGAATGGGGGGAGAAGTGCTTTGCGCGGTTCAACGGCCAATGGGCGCTGGCACTTTGGGACCGCCGCACCGAACAGCTGATCCTCTCACGTGATCGCTTCGGGGTTCGGCCGCTGTTCTTCGCCCGCACCGCACACGGCTTGAGATTCGCATCCGAGGTGAAGGCGATTTTCGCTGACCCATCGGTAGATCGAGCCTTCGACCCAGCCGGCTTGGACGAGATTTTCAGTTACTGGTCCACCGTCGCCCCGCGCACCGTTTTCCGAGGAATCGAGCAACTGGAGCCGGGGCACTTCGCGATTCTCGATCGAAAGGGGTTTCGTCAAGCGCCGTATTGGCGACTTACGTTTCCCGAGCAGCGGTGCGAACCAGGCCAGGACAGCAGAGAGAACGCAGAGGAGCTGCGGAACCTGCTGGTAAAGGCCACCCGGTTGCGATTTCTTCGCAGCGATGTGCCTGTCGGGGCCTACCTGTCAGGGGGTCTGGACTCCTCGATCATGGCGGCGATCATCTCGCGCTCTGCGAATGTGCCACTGAGGACGTTCTCCCTCCGCTTCGCCGACCGAGAGTTCGACGAAGGCGGGTACCAGAAGCAGATGTCGGCCGCGCTGGGCACCGAGCATCACGACGTGGTGGTACAGCCGGCCGATATCATGGAACTTTTCCCCGAGGTGATACGGCACACCGAGACCCCCATCGTCCGTGCAGCCCCCGCGCCGCTCTTTCTTCTGTCAAAGCTGGTGTCTGACAACGGGTACAAGGTGGTCGTCACTGGGGAGGGTGCCGACGAGGTCCTCGCCGGATACGACATTTTCCGCGAGGCCCGTGTGCGGATGTTTCTCTCGCGCGATCAATCGTCGACCAAACGTGCGAGAGCTCTGGAGCTGCTTTACCCGTGGATGGCCCGATCCCCGGCTCAGGCCCCGGCGTTTGCCCGCAGCTTCTTCGGGCGCAATCTTTACCCGGCCGACAACGGAATCTCACATCGCCCGCGCTGGGAATCGACAGCAGCAATCAAATCGCTCTTCGGTAGTGCGATGCGCGATGAGATCGACCGAATCGACACGTCAGGTATCGTGGCGGCGATGCCGGCTGGCAGTGCCGATTGGGATCCGTTGAGTCGAGCCCAATGGTTGGAGATGAAGACTCTCCTGTCCGGTTACATCCTGTCGTCGCAGGGCGACCGGATGCTGATGGCCAACTCCGTGGAGGGCAGATTCCCGTTCCTCGATCGCGACGTGGTCGACTTCGCGAACCAATTACCGGCACACCACAAGCTGTTCGGATTGGAAGAGAAGTATCTGTTGAAGCGGGCGTTCGCAGATATCGTGCCGCCGGACATTCTTCGGCGCCCCAAGCAGCCTTACCGTGCGCCGGACGCAGCGAGCTTCTTCGCCGCCCGGAGACCGGGATGGTTCGACGAGGTCACGTCGCCCCAGGCGTTGAAGGCGGCAGGAGTGTTCGAGCCCGGTCCGGTTTCGGGGCTGTTTGCGAAGTGTGCAAAATCCGGCGGTGAGCGGATGAGCAACACAGACAATATGCGGGTTCTGGCCGTTGTCTCGACTCAGCTGACCTACGAGAGCTTCATCGCCCACAATGACTTTGGGGCGTCGAACAAGGGTTTACCAAAACCGTCGATAACAGTTGATCTGGTCCATGATGAGGAAGCGTTCAATGACAAAACCGGTCGACACGTTTAGCCCGTCGAGCCTTGCCATCGATGCCGGTGCCGAGGTGGCCAGAATCGCGGAGAATTTGACAGGGTATCTCGCTCGAACTAAGCGGCGGGGCGTTGTCGTTGCGTTGTCGGGCGGGATCGATTCGAGTGTCGTCGCCGCGCTGTGTGTGTCGGCGCTCGGAAGAGACCGAGTATTCGGCCTGCATATGCCCGAACGTGAATCATCTTCGGACACAATCGGATTCAGTCAATTACTCGCGGACTCGCTGGGGATAGATTCCAAACTGGAGGATATCTCACCTATCCTCGATGCGGCCGGCTGTTATCAGCGTCGTGATGATGCGATTCGCCTGGTTTTTCCCGATTACGGCCCTGGTTACAAGTCCAAAATCGTGCTTCCGAGTGTCGTCGACACCGATAGCTTCCGGTTGTACTCGGTGGTGGTGATGGCGCCGGATGGCGCCCAGGCCACCATTCGGTTGACCACTGAGGCGTACTTGGGGATTGTCGCGGCCACCAACTTCAAGCAACGCGTCAGAAAGATGTTGGAGTACTTCCACGCCGATCGCCTAAATTTCGTTGTCTCAGGGACGCCGAACCGCCTCGAATACGACCAAGGATTCTTCGTCAAATTGGGCGACGGTGCCGCAGACGTGAAACCTATTGCGCACCTGTATAAATCGCAGGTTTATGCACTCGCCGAGCACCTTGGGGTGCCCCGGGAGATCCGTTCGCGGCCATCGACCACAGACACCTACTCCATGCCGCAGTCGCAGGAGGAGTTCTATTTCTCTCTGCCACACCAGCGAATGGATCTTTGTCTTTTCGGCAAGAACAATGCGATACCGATTGCGGAGGTTGCGCGCGCGACCGAACTGACCGAGGAGCAGGTCAACCGCGTCTACCGTGATATCGACCAGAAGCGCAAGACGACAGAATACCTGCATCTACCTCCGGCACTTGGCGGCGAGGTGCCCGAGATCGGGCACTGAACCCAGCGCAGAACACATGGCAAAACTATCCGAATGCCGAAGTCGCGGTGGTTGCTGCGACCGTACAGTAGCCGATATTGTGCCCCGAAAGCGACGCGGTCGATTGGGCTGCGGCCATACGTCATCGCGCTTATCGCCGTTCAATTCGAGAGATGGATTGTGACTAAAGACAGAAGTCGGGTACAGCTCGGGATTGTGAGGTTGCGCGAGAGGTTGGGGCCGTTCGCCAGAGACTTCGACCATTTCGTCGAAATCCGTGGATTGACTCTGGCCCCTGCGCATGTGCGCATACGGACGGCCGCGCTCAGTCCTGAGTTCCGGACCGTGGCGTGTTTTCGTTTCACTCAGCTAGCTGAGTCGATGTATCGCCGGAAAAAGCTGAGTGGCGTCATGCCCTATGTCGTCAGCAAGCTCTGGCACAAGCATCAGGTGGCGAGGAACCATGTGCACATCTCGCCCGCGGCGACGGTCGGTCCCGGGTTGTCGATCATGCACAACTATTCGGTTCTCGTCGGGTCGGCGACGATCGGCTCGGACTGCGTGCTGCACCACAACGTGACGATCGGTGAAGGCGTTGCCGGAAATAGCCACGCCTTGCCCACTTTGGGCAATGGTGTCTGGGTGGGGCCGGGGGTGACCATTGCCGGTGGTGTGACGATCGGAGACAACGTGACGATAGCCGCCGGTACCGTGCTCACGCGCAACGTCCCCAGCGGTGCCCTGGTCGGAGGTAATCCGGGCCGAGTGATCAAGCTCGATTACAAGTTCGGCGAATGACGGGTCCGGTTGCGGGACAGTGGATTAAGCACTTCCTGACGTAGTGCTGGTCCGAGTGTGCACATCGCGGATGATCTCAGTGATCTCGTCGATTTCCGACTCCGTGAGACCCTGATGCACGGGTAAGCAGATACCCGTTCGATATAGCTCCTCCGACTCCGGCAGCGGACCTGAGGCGTATTTTGCCAGCGGAGGCTGAAGATGGAGGGGGTAGAAAAAGCTCCGGGTTTGCACCCCGGCATCCTCCAACGCTGCCACCACCTCTTCCCGGTGATCACTTAGCATCGCGAACCGGAAAGGAACATGCGTTGAGCCAGGCTGTACATGCAGCCACCGAACGCCAGGTACGTCGGTCAGATTGGCCGCATACCTGGCGTGATTGTTCCGCTTCGCGGTGATGATGTCGGGCAGTTTGCGTAACTGTGCCCGGCCGACCGCGCACTGCATGTCGGTGATACGAAAGTTCATCCCGAGTGTGTCGTGAATGAAAGTGCCGCTATCGGGGCGGCCCTGATTCCTGATCAGACGCAGCTTCTCGTAGAGGGAGTCATCATCGGTGAGGACAACCCCGCCCTCTCCGGTGGTGATGGTCTTATCGGCGAAAAAGGAGATCACCCCGATATCGCCCCATGTGCCGGCGTGGCGGTTGTGAAAAGTGACCCCAAAGGCCTGCGCGGCATCTTCGATGATCATCAGGCGATGCCGGGCAGCGAATTCCAGGATTCGGTCAAGGGGGGCGCTGTGACCGTAGACGTGCACCGGCATGATCGCGGTGGTTCGTTCGGTCAGCAGAGACTCGAGCGCGTCGATATTGACATTGAATGTCTCCGGGTCTGCGTCCGCAAAGACTGGTCGTAACCCGGCGAATACGGCAGCGGACGCTGACGCGAAGAATGTGAAGGAAGGAATGATGATCTCGCTGTCGCGCGGCAAGTCCAATGCCAACAGCGCCAAGAACAGGCCAAGCGTCCCGTTCGGTGCCAGGACGGCATGCCGCGCACCGGTTTCCGCCTTTATCTCAGCCAGAAACTCTGCTGCCTGAGGTCCTTCCGTCAACCAGCCCCGCCGCACAGTATCTGTAAGAGAGTCCACTTCGTCGTCGTCGAAGTACGGCGCCACCTGTTGAATTCGCCACGTCACGAGCAATGAACTCGCTTTCTGATCGCTGTCACGAACCTGATGAACCTCGTGCTTCCGATGGCTGATGATATCCGCGAAGCCGCGACGTATAGTGCAGCAGTGAGTTACCCGGAGAATGTGCTGGCGAAGGGCGAGCAGGTGGTCCTGCATCGCCACCCGCACTGGAAGCGACTCATCGGACCGGTGTTGGTCCTGATCCTGGCCACCGCGGCGGCGTCATTCGTCGCGGCCTACGTCAACTCGCAGGGTTGGGAGCAGACCGCCAGGACGGTCGTCTCGCTGGCGATTCTGGCGATCTGGCTGGTAGTCGTCGGCTGGTTGACTCTATGGCCGTTCTTCACCTGGTGGACAACGCATTTCGTGATCACCGATCGGCGCGTGATGTTTCGGCACGGGCTGTTGACCCGCACCGGTATCGACATCCCGCTGGCCCGGATCAACAGCGTGGAATTCCGGCACGGTCTCTTCGACCGGATGTTGCGTACCGGCACGCTGATCATCGAGTCGGCGTCGCAGGACCCGCTGGATTTCTATGACATTCCGCGCGTGGAGCAGGTGCACTCACTGCTGTATCACGAAGTTTTCGACACCTTGGGGTCCGAGGAATCGCCCAACTGATCCGGCGCAGGCCGGGGCGGTCTGTGTAACGGGGTGACCTTGGGATGGTGTGCCTCGAAATCGTCCTCGAACACTTCGGCGATGCCTCCGCCGGTGAGCGTGGACTCCAACGCTCGCTCCGCGTGGTCGCCGAGGGCGTCGGGGAAGACCCACCGCCGGAACGCCCAGAACCGGAAACCCATCTGCAGCAGGTTGCCGATGACGTACGCCGAGACGAAGTCGGCGATGTTCTCCACGGTCAACGACACCGAGGGCACGCGGAGCTGTAGCACGTAGCTGGAGAAATACAGCGGCGCCATGCTCAGCAGCACTCCGCCGGCGCTGAAACCGAAGAACAGGAGCGCCTCGTGATGGCGCTCCCGGCCGCCGCGGTCGCGGAAGCTCCACTCGCGGTTGAGGATGTAGGACGCGATGACCGCGACGACACCGGCGATGATCTTGGCGGTGACCGGTTTCGGCTCCAGAATGGTGAGCTTGAGCGTGTAGAAAATCACCGAGTCGATGATGAACGTGGTACCGCCGACGATTGCGAACTTGATCAGTTCGTGGTGCCGTTCGGCAAATGGACGGATCTGTCGCGGCAAGCGCGCGATCGTGGCATCAGCGAAGGACACGACTAGCTAGTGTACGTATGCACTGCGCAGGCCGCGAAAACGTTCCTGTGCCGCAGGTCAACCCGCCGCACTCGGTCATGACACCATGATGGCCGTGGCGCCCACTTCACCTACCCGGCCCCCACGGGCAAACCCGGTCGTTGCGATGGTCGGGGGTGGCCAATTGGCCAGAATGACCCATCAGGCCGCAATCGCGCTCGGTCAGACCCTGCGGGTACTGGCGGTGGATCCCGCAGATCCCGCCGCGCAGGTCAGCCCCGCCGTCGTCCTGGGCTCCCCTACGGACCTGGACGCACTGCGCAAGGTCGCCGCAGGCGCCGACGCATTGACCTTCGACCACGAGCACGTGCCGATGGAGATGCTGGACACGCTCGTTTCCGAGGGCGTCAATGTCGCGCCGCCGCCGGGCGCCCTGATCCACGCCCAGGACAAATTGGTGATGCGTGAGCGGTTGGCCGCGCTCGGCGCGCCGGTACCGCGGTTCTACTCGGTGCAGACCGCCGACGATGCCGTCGCGTTCGCCGAGCGCGTGGGCGGCGCGGTGGTGATCAAGACGATGCGCGGCGGCTATGACGGGCGCGGCGTGAGTTTCGCCGATACTGCGGCCGAGGCCGGCGCTATCGCAGGTGACTATCTCGCCAGGGGAGTGCCCGTGCTCGTCGAGGAGAAGGTGGCCATGCGCCGCGAACTCTCGGCTCTGGTCGCCCGGTCTCCCTTCGGTCAGGGCGCCGCCTGGCCCGTGGTGGAGACGGTGCAACGCAACGGCATCTGCGTCGAGGTGATCTCCCCCGCGCAAGACCTGTCCGACGAATTGGCCGAAGCCGCACAGGAACTCGGGTTACGACTGGCCCACGAACTCGGGGTCGTCGGTGTCCTGGCCGTCGAGCTGTTCGAGACGGCGCAAGGCGCCCTGCTGGTCAACGAACTCGCGATGCGACCGCATAACTCGGGGCACTGGACGATGGACGGCTCGGTCACCAGCCAGTTCGAACAACACCTGCGGGCGGTGCTCGACTACCCGCTCGGCAGCACCGCCGCCACAGCGCCGGTGACGGTGATGGGCAATGTGCTGGGTGCACCACAGACGCCGGCGATGACCGTCGACGAGCGGCTGCACCACCTGTTCGCCCGCATGCCCGAAGCCAGGGTGCATCTCTACGGCAAGGGCGAACGCGCAGGCCGAAAGCTCGGGCACGTCAACATCGTCGGGACCCGAGGTGAAAACGTGGCCGGCGTGCGGGAGCGCGCGATGCGGGCGGCACACTGGTTGTCGCACGCCGAATGGACCGACGGATGGGACGAACACTCATGAGCGCACCCCTCGTCGGTCTCATCATGGGCAGTGACAGCGACTGGAACGTGATGGCCGACGCCGCCGAGGCGCTCGCCGAGTTCGAGATCCCGTTCGAGGTCGGTGTGGTGTCGGCTCATCGCACGCCCGGCCGGATGCTCGAGTATGCGCAGAGCGCCGCGGCGCGGGGTATCCAGGTGATCATCGCCGGCGCGGGCGGTGCGGCCCACCTGCCGGGGATGGTGGCCTCGGCTACTCCGTTGCCGGTGATCGGTGTACCCGTGCCACTGGCGCGCCTGGACGGACTGGACTCGCTGTTGTCGATCGTCCAGATGCCCGCAGGAGTGCCGGTGGCTACCGTGTCGATCGGTGGGGCGCGTAACGCCGGCCTGCTGGCGGCGCGAATCCTCGGCGCCGCCGACCCCGCCCTGCGTGAGCGAATGGTCCAGTTCCAGGCCGACCTGGAAACGCTGGTGCTGGAGAAGGACCGGGCGCTGCGGGACCGACTACTCGGAAACGACGCGGCCGGGTAAAGTTACCAGCGAGTAGCAAGGAGACCATGATGGCTGGTTGGACCGGTAATTCGTCGTTCGATCTGTTTCAGCTACCCGAAGAGCATGTCGAGCTCCGGGCGGCGATTCGGGCGCTTTCGGAGAAGGAGATCGCGCCGCATGCGGCCGATGTCGATGAGCATTCGCGGTTCCCGGAGGAGGCACTGGCGGCGTTGAATGCGTCGGGTTTCAACGCGGTGCACGTGCCCGAGCAGTACGACGGGCAGGGCGCGGATTCGGTGGCGGCGTGCATCGTGATCGAAGAGGTTGCGCGGGTCTGCGCGTCGTCGTCGCTGATTCCGGCGGTGAACAAGCTCGGGACGATGGGGTTGATCCTGCGCGGCTCTGAAGAGCTGAAGACGCAGGTGCTGCCGTCGCTGGCCGCGGGCGAGGCGATGGCGTCGTATGCGCTCTCCGAGCGGGAGGCGGGTAGCGATGCGGCGTCGATGCGCACGCGCGCCAAGGCCGACGGTGACGACTGGATCCTCAACGGCGCGAAGGCGTGGATCACCAACGGCGGCAAGTCGACCTGGTACACCGTGATGGCGGTGACCGATCCCGATAAGGGCGCCAACGGGATTTCGTCGTTCATCGTGCACAAGGACGACGAGGGTTTCACTGTCGGTCCCAAGGAGAAGAAGCTCGGTATCAAGGGCTCGCCGACGACGGAGTTGTACTTCGAGAACTGCCGGATTCCGGGAGACCGGATGATCGGTGAGCCGGGCACGGGATTCAAGACGGCATTAGCGACGCTTGATCACACCCGTCCGACCATCGGTGCCCAGGCTGTCGGAATCGCGCAGGGCGCGGTGGACGCGGCGATCGCCTACACGAAGGACCGCAAGCAGTTCGGGCAGAGCATCTCCGATTTCCAGGGTGTGCAGTTCATGCTTGCCGATATGGCGATGAAGGTCGAGGCTGCCCGGCTGATGGTGTACTCCGCGGCGGCACGCGCCGAGCGCGGCGAGGGCAACCTCGGGTTCATCTCGGCGGCGTCGAAGTGTTTCGCCTCCGATATCGCGATGGAAGTCACCACCGACGCGGTGCAACTCTTCGGTGGGGCGGGTTACACCGCCGATTTCCCGGTCGAGCGAATGATGCGTGACGCCAAGATCACTCAGATCTACGAAGGCACCAACCAGATCCAACGAGTCGTGATGAGCCGCGCACTGCTGCGCTGACGTTGAGGTCCACCAACTACCCCGCGGCCATGCCGGGCAGCGGCCGTAGATGGGTGATGTCGCCGGCCGATACCGTAAACAATGTAGAGCCGGTATCGATCTGCAATCTGCCCATTTCGTCGATGGACCGGGCGACGCCGATGATCTGGCGGTCGCCCGGCATGTCGGCCTTCACCCGGGTCCCGATGGTTCGGCTGTATCGCAGATAGTCCGCTATGAGCGCATCGTCGGCCCCGCCCGACGAAGTCCACTGCTCGATACGGCTACCAAGTGCGGTAAGAAGACTGCGCACCAAGACATTTCGGTCGGTAGCCGATGATCCGAGCATCGTCAGTGACGTCGCTGCGGGATGGGCTACCTCGTCCGCCCGCATTGTCACGTTGAGACCCAGCCCCAACACAATGACCTCCGCTGGGGCGGCCACTTCGGCGAGGATGCCCGCCAACTTGCGGTCGCCGACAAGTACGTCGTTTGGCCACTTGAGGCCCACCTGTATGTCGCACACGTTGAAAAGGGTGTCCGCTGTGGCCACGCCGGCCAGCAGCGGTAGCCAGCCCCAAGCGGTAGGGGGCACCGTGCCAATGCCGACGCCGACCGACATCGAGATCTGAGAGCGGGCGGGCGCTGACCAACTGCGCCCGTGCCGTCCTCGGCCCGCCGTCTGGTATTCGGCGAGAAGTACGGCACCGGCAATGTCTGAACCCGCGTTCCCCCGGGCGATCAGGTCGGCATTCGTGGAGCCGGTTTCGTCGACCACGTCAAGCTGCCGCCAAGGCAGGCCAGGCCCAGCCACCTCATCGCGCAACACCGCTGGGTCCAGGGGGCTGCGTCCTTCCGTTTGCACGAACTCGACCCTAGCGGCCTCAAACCCGACCCAGTTGCGAAGCGCACCCCGGCGCTGACCGCGGCGCGTCAGTTTTGCGGGCGCTTGCGGTTGCCCACTGGTTGTGCGGGGCAGAAGCGTTGCGCGACGGGGGCTCGCTTCGCCAACCGGCAGGCTGGAACGACCGTCGTCCTCGGTGGCGAGGGACACATTGCCTAACGGTGCAGAATATGACGCCCGGCTAACTACTCCGCTGCATGCGGTGGACCGAAGCAGCGTTGCTACCGAGGGTGCAATTCTGGCAAATTATCGGCGAGCTTCACTGCGCATAGGTCGACCCCGTTGGCGCCACCGGTGTAGGCGTTGCCACTGACCAGTGAAAAATTTGCTTACAGTCGCATCTGTATGCAAGTGCCAGTCCCGCCCATCGCGAAGTCCCGCGAGCACCCAGCCTGTGCGATGCTGACATGGATTCTGTTGCTGGATCAGCAAACAAGCTGTTCATGATTAGTTTATGAGTTGCTAAATTTGAACATCCATGTAAGGTTACCCGCGAATCCGCGCATCGCAGCGCGGTCTCCCAGGCGCCAACGGGATGCGAGTGCTACTCGCAAGAGAATGTGCTAAATTTTCAGCCGCAGGTGAAAGAGGAGCGGGGAATGTCAGAATCACTCGAGGTGGGGGCACCTGAGGTTGTAGATGTCGCAATCATCGGACCGGTGACACGGCCGGGCTGGCAAGCCCGCTACGGCCGGTGGCTGAGATTGACCGATGTAGCAGTCATCGTCGCTGTTGTTGTCTTCGCACAGATTCTGCGCTTCGGCAGTGTGAAGACGGGCAGCGTGACCGTCGGCGGGTTCTCCTCCATCGATTTTGTCGTTGTTTCTGCGGTCATTGCCGCCGGGTGGGTGGTTGCGCTGGCGGTGTACCGGACGCGATCGGGGTCCGTCATCGGTGCCGGAATCGAGGAATATCGCCGGGTCTGGACAGCGACCCTGGTCGTCTTCGGGATCGTGGCCGTGGTGTCGACGCTCTTCAAGCTCGATATCGCCCGTGGGTACCTCGCGGTCGCGTTTCCGCTAGGGCTGGTGGCTCTGTCCGCAAGCCGGTGGGGTGCACGTAAATACGTGGGTTCCCGCCGACTCGACGGCGAGTACATGTCTTCGGTGCTGGCCGTCGGCTCGATGCCTTCGGTCAAGGCTTTTGCCAAGTCGCTGGCGGGTCGGCCCACTGACGGCTTCCGCGTGGTGGGCGTGTGTGTGCCAGGGATCAGCGGTAGCACCGTCACCATTCCCTTGTTGGGAGAGATCCCGGCCTTTTACAACGACGGTAATATCGCCGCCGCCGTAGCTGCTTCGGGCGCCGACACGGTCGCTCTGACGTCAGGCAATCTGTCGTCAGAGGAGCTTCAGGAGCTGTCCTGGCAGTTGGAAAAGCTCAATGTGAACCTGGTGGTGTCGCCCGGCATGGTTGACATCGCCGGGCCGCGGTTGACGATTCAGCCGGCCGGGGGCATGGCCCTTATCCACGTCGACAAACCGCAGTACAACGGTGCAAAACAGTTGCAGAAGCGGGTTTTCGATATCTGCTTCTCGTTGTTCGTCCTGACCCTGGCCTCACCGATCTTGGCGGTTGCCGCTTTCGCGGTGAGGGTGACGAGTTCAGGGCCCGTGTTCTACCGTGCGACACGGATCGGACTCGACGGCGAGCCGTTCAAGATGATCAAGTTTCGCAGCATGGTCGATGGCGCTGACCGCAAGGTCTCCGAGCTGGCAAGCCTCAACGAGGGATGCGGCCTGCTATTCAAGATCCGCCAGGACCCCCGGGTGACTCCCGTCGGACGCTTCCTCCGCCGTTACAGCATCGACGAGCTGCCCCAGTTCATCAACGTGTTGCGCGGAGAGATGAGCGTGGTGGGACCTCGTCCGCCACTGCCCACTGAGGTCGCACACTACGACAGCAAAGTCCGCCGCAGGTTGCTGGTGCGCCCGGGCATCACGGGGCTGTGGCAGGTCAGCGGCCGTTCCGACCTGTCGTGGGAAGAGTCCGTGCGACTCGATCTCTCTTACGTGGAGAACTGGTCGATGCTGAGCGATTTGCTGATCGTGATGGGGACTCTGCGGGCGGTGCTTCGTAGTTCTGGCGCTTACTGAGTGGCAGCTGGGGGTCGTGCACTTCCGGCACCGGTGCGCGGCCCCTTTTGCCGTCGGCATTGAGTGCATCGAATCCGTGAACAAACGAAACCACTGCGATGAATGCCCAGAGATTTCCGACGATCCACGTCCAGTCGGCGGCCGCCTCGGTACTGCTGCTCAGGAAGTAGACGGCGATCGCTACCAGCGGATATCCGCTGGTGATGTAAAAGCGGGCGTCCGCGCTCGACTTCCAACGGGGATTTCGGCGAATTCGAAGGTGGATGATGGTCAGCGCCCCGACCATTAGGCCGACCGCTATGGTACGTATCACTTCGATACACCTCCCGATCCACCGCGCCTAAATAATCCTAGGCGCGGCTTTTTGTCCCACGCGTAACTTCAGCTGAATTGGTCGATCCGCTAATCTAGGGACCATCACGAGAAGGCCCGAGTGACTTTTTCGGTGGTGCGGTGCCGGTCCTGGACGGCCGGATCTGGGTTCGCAACCTGTACCAACGACGCTCCAGCGGCGAACACAGCCAGCAGATTCGAGATCAGCAGATCGGGGGTTTCCCAGCGCCCTGCAGACCACACCCGGTCGCTTGCGGTCAGTCCGGCGGCATCGGCAGATGCGCCGGCTTCGGCCAACAACGCCTCGGCGCTTCGGCCGGCCAACGCATCACCTGGCGACCTTTCCGGGAGGACCTGGTCGCCATGCACCCGCACTGCGGTCGCGTAATCGGTGACGCCGAGGGGAAGATCGGCGACCGGCTTGCCGAACGGATCCAGCGACAGCACGGCGATCTCGCCCGTGCCGGCTGCCTCGCCCGCCTCGTCGAGCCGCTCGGCTGTGCAGAAGACGATGTCGGCGGAACCCGCCTCGGCAGGCGGCAACACGACTTCGGCGCCGATCCACCACACGCCCAATAGCACCGCCGCTGTCTGCCAGTGCGCCGGCAGCAGCACCGCCACCCGGCTGCCCGGCCCTGCGCCGAGCTCGTCGCGTAACAGGTTGGCGGTCTTGGCCGCCCAATTGGCCAGCGTCACCGTCGACAGCTCGATGCGCTCGCCCGTCGCGTCGTCGTAGTAGGTGATCCGTGGGCCCATCGGGTCGGCCCTCAGCAGCGGATCGAGCACTGTCGCAGTCAGATTGGCCATCAGTTGACACACTTGGGGTCATCGGACCCAGCGGTGATGATGGGCGACGGCGGGGGAGCGGTGCCGTCGCCGGCCTGACCGGCCGCCTCGGTGACCGCCGCCGACGTCGGCAGCGATCCCTCCAGGCCCGAACCCGGCCCGGTGTAGTCGCTCGACAGCACCACCCGCACCGTTCCCGCGGGAATCCCCTCTTGGGCCACCACGGGCAGTCCGCCGAGTTGCTTGGCGACAGCCTGGGCGCCGAGATCGTCATCCTTGGCGGCCTGCACCTGGCTGCGGATCACGTGATCCTTGTCGTTGTTGCCGACGCTGCCCGCACCAAAACCCGTGGTGCTCAGCACGTCTGACACCGCACTGGCCAGCCCGTTGATATCGGTGTCGTTGACGACGTCGACCTTCGTCTGTTCCGGGGTGTAGGCGATCTTCTCGGTCTTGCCCTCGGCCTGATCGTGCAGCAGGCTGGCCACCCACTCCTGCACCTGGGACGGGTCGACCCGGACCACCGACTGCATGCCGTCGTCACTCCAGCCGGCTTCGTCGAGCACCGGGATCGTCGCGAACGCGACGTTGCCGCCCGCGAGGTGTTCGAGCTGCTTGATGAAATCCATGATGTCCCAGCCCGACGAGAGGACCACCGAGCGCTGGATCGCGTCCTGCAGCTTGTTCAGGGTGGACGGGCTGGTCAGGGTCTTGCCCGAAATGACTTGGTGGGCCAGGGAAGCCATCACCACCTGCTGGCGCACCACCCGGTCCAGGTCGCCGCGCGGCAGGTCGTGACGCTGGCGAACGAAGCTCAGTGCCTGCGGCCCGTTGAGCTTCTGCCAGCCGGCCGGGAAGTCGGCGCCGGAAAGTGGTTCGTATACCGCATCTTTCAGGCAGACATCGACGCCGCCGAGCGCGTCGGTGATCAGTGAGAAGCCGAGCAGACCGATCTCGGCGTAGTGGTCGACGGTGACACCGGTCAGATCGGCGACGGTCTTGATGAGCGCCTCGCGGCCCGCCTCGACGGCCTTGGGCTCGGCCTCGGCGGGATCCATGCCCTGCTGCTCGACCAGCTGCTTCATCTTGTCGAGCTTCACCTGGCCGTAGACGCCGTTGATCTTCGTCTTGTCCAGGCCTGGCGCCTTGACGTAGGAGTCGCGGGGAATCGAGATCGCCGTCGCCGACTTTCCGTTGTTCGGGATGCGGACCAGGATGATCGTGTCGGTGTTGGTCGACACATCGTCGCCGGCGTGCAGGGCCGCGAGCTCATCCTCGGACAGCGGGTTGCCGTGCGCATCGGTGCGGCTGTCCATCCCGACCAGCAGGATGTCGATCGCGCCGTCCTGTCCGCCGCCGCCGAGCGCTGCGGTGCTCATGTGGAAGATGCCGTTCTCGAAGGAGCGGATCTTGCCCCACGCGACACCGGTGCTGACCATCACCGCCACCGCGAGCAACGCGAGCGCAGTTCGGGTCACCCGCCGGGCGCCCGTCACTGCTTCGGTGTCAGCAGGCATCAGCCCAGGCTACTGGCGAGACGGCCGCAACCCGGGTAGCGCAAACCGGCGTGCCAGACTCGTAATCGTGGCGGCAAGAATCGTGATCACGGGTGCAGGTGGCCAGGTTGGGCGATTTCTTGCAGGTGAGGCGGCCCGCCAGGGCCGTGCGGTGAGCGCGTTGACGCACCAGAGATTGGACATAACCGACCCGGCCGCTGCCGAGCGGTTCATCGCCGAAGGGGACCTGGTGGTCAACTGCGCGGCGATCGCAGGAGTCGACACCGCCGAAGCGGACCCCGATACGGCTTACGCCGTCAACACAGGAGGGCCGGAGACCGTCGCGCAGGCCTGTGCCCGGGTCGGCGCGCAGCTGATCCACCTCTCCACCGATTACGTCTTCGACGGCCGGCAGCGGCACCCCTACGAGGTCGGCGACCACGCCGCGCCGCTGGGCGTCTACGGGCGCACCAAGCTCGCCGGTGAGCTGGCCGTGCTGGCGGCGATGCCCGATGCCCACATCGTGCGCACCTCGTGGGTCTACACCGGTGGCGCGGGAAACGACGTCGTCGCCGGCCTGCGCCGGGCCGCCGCCACCGACCGCACTGTCGAGGCCGTCGACGACCAGACCGGGTCGCCCACCTATGTCAAAGACCTCGTCGACGCGTTGCTCGAAATCGGCGAGGGCCACATCGCCGAACCCGTCCTGCACGTCGTCAACGACGGCGCGTGCACCCGCTATGAGCAGGCCAGGGCGGTGTTCGAAGAACTGGGCGCCGACCCGCAACGGGTGCGACCGGTCAGTGCCGCACAGTCGCCCCGCCGGGCGCCCCGACCGTCGTATTCGGCACTGGCGACGGCGATGTCGGTACGGGCCGGGGTGAGCCCGCTGCGGCCGTGGCGCGCGGCGTTGGCCGAGGCGCTGGCTCAGCCTCTCGACGGCGGACAGTTACCCTCTACGCCGTGACGTCCAGCCGCCCCCTGACCGTGGTGACGGTGACGTACTCCCCGGGCTCACATCTGGATCGCTTCCTGTCCTCGTTGACGGTGGCCACCGACCGTCCGGTGACGGTGGTGCTGGCCGACAACGGCTCCACCGACGGGGCGCCTGAGGAAGCCGTCGAGCGCTATCCCGGCACCCGGCTGCTGTCCACCGGCGGCAACCTCGGCTACGGCAGCGCCGTCAACCGCGGTGTCGCGACCGCGCCCGCCGACGAGTTCGTGATCGTGGCCAACCCGGACGTGGTGTGGGGACCCAACAGCATCGACGAACTGCTGGCCGCCGCCGAGCGCTGGCCGCGCGCCGGGACGCTGGGTCCGCTGATCCGCGACCCTGACGGCGCGGTCTACCCGTCGGCGCGCCACCTGCCCAGCCTGGTGCGGGGCGGTATGCACGCGGTCGTCGGCTTCGTCTGGAAGAAAAACCCGTGGACGCGGGCCTACCGGCAGGAATACCTCGAACCCACCGAGCGGCCGGTGGGCTGGCTGTCGGGAGCCTGCCTGCTCGTCCGCCGCGCGGCATTCGACCAGGTCAAAGGGTTCGACGAGCGCTACTTCATGTATATGGAGGACGTCGACCTCGGCGACCGCTTGGGCGAGGCGGGCTGGCTCAACGTGTACGTGCCGTCGGCGGAGATCCTGCACGACAAGGGCCACTCGACCGGCCGCGATCCGGCCAGCAATCTGCGCGCACATCACGAAAGCACTTACATTTATCTATCCGATCGCCATTTTGGTTGGTGGCGTGCGCCGCTGCGATGGACGATGAGGAGCGCGCTGAAGGTTCGGTCGCGCGCGGCGGTACGCAAGTCCCGGCGCGAGCTTGGCGAAACAGTAGGGGGCCTGAGTGAGTGAAGTTGATCCGTCGAAGGTCGACGCGGTGGTGCTTGTCGGTGGCAAGGGCACTCGCCTGCGGCCGCTGACGGTGTCGACTGCCAAGCCGATGCTGCCCACCGCGGGGCTACCGTTCCTGACGCACCTGCTGTCGCGCATCGCCGAAGCCGGCATCGAGCACGTCATCCTCGGCACGTCGTTCAAGGCGGCGACCTTCGAATCCGAGTTCGGCGACGGCTCCAAGCTCGGCCTGCAGATCGAATACGTCGTCGAGGAGCATCCGCTGGGCACCGGCGGCGGGATCGCCAATGTGGTGCCGAGGCTGCGCAACGACACGGTGATGGTCTTCAACGGTGACGTACTGTCCGGCATGGATCTGCGTCAGCTGCTGGCCCGCCACCACGAGTCGCAGGCCGATCTGACGCTGCACCTCGTGCGGGTGAGCGATCCGAGGGCGTTCGGCTGTGTCCCCACCGATGCCGACGGCCGCGTGCAGGCCTTCCTGGAGAAGACCGAGGATCCGCCATCCGACCAGATCAACGCAGGCACCTACCTCTTCAAACGCGAGATCGTCGAACAGATCCCGCGCGGGCGTGAGGTGTCGGTGGAGCGTGAGGTGTTCCCGGCATTACTGGCCGACGGGGTGAAGGTCTGCGGCTTCGTCGACTCGAGCTATTGGCGTGACATGGGTACGCCGGAGGACTTTGTCCGCGGCTCGGCCGACCTGGTGCGCGGCCTGGCTCCCTCGCCTGCGCTGGGCGGGCGACGCGGCGAGAGTCTGGTGCACGACGGCGCGTCGGTGTCACCCGGGGCGGTGATGGTCGGCGGGACGGTGGTCGGCCGCGGCGCCGAGATCGGGCCGGGGGTCCGTCTGGACGGCGCGATCATTTTCGACGGGGCGCGTATCGAAGCGGGTTCGGTGGTGGAGCGCTCGATCATCGGCTCCGGTGCCCGGATCGGGCCGCGCGCGCTGCTGCGCGACGCCATCATCGGCGACGGCGCCAACGTCGGGGCCCGTTGCGAACTGCTGCGCGGGGCGCGGGTGTGGCCCGGGGTCGTGATTCCCGACTGCGGAGTCCGGTACTCGTCGGACATCTAACGCGAGCGGCCGACGGTCACCAGGTGTGCCACCGCGGCATCGATGCCCTCGGGCAGCGCGTCGACGGGCCACCACCGCAGATCCAGTGATTCGTCACTGATCGCGATGGCGGCGTCCGCGGGCGCACGGGTGATGAACTGCAGATCCAGATGGCGGGTCGGCACTCCCAACGAGCAGGTCAGCGCGTGCACATGAATGGCGCCCAGCGACGCATCGATGTGCAGGCCTTCAATCCCGGATTCCTCGGTCGCCTCGCGCATCGCGGCGGCGACGATGTCGGTGTCTACCGGCTCGCAGTGCCCACCGAGTTGCACCCAGCGGCCCAGCCGCGGATGCAGGGTCAGCAAAACCTCGTCGCCGGAGCCCGAGACCACCAGTGCCGAGGCGGTGATATGGCCTGGGACGCAGGCACGTTCACACGAGTCGGTGCGCGCCAGCAGGAATCCGAGGACGGCTTGGCGCAACGCGTCCTGGCCGGCGTCGGGAGCATCCCACTCGGTCAGCAGCTCGATCGCCGAGTCCCTCACACCGGAGTACGTCACCGTCGCACCAGAAGATCGCCGACCGGCGCGGGATCGCGGGGCTCGGGTGGGTCGACCGGGTAGCCGATCGCGACGGCGCCCAGCGGTTCCCAATCCGGTGGCAGGTCAAGGGTTTCGCGGACCAGCTCGGCCGCGAAGATCGTCGAGCCGATCCAGCAGCTGCCCACGCCGCGGACCGCCAGCGCGACCAGCAGCCCCTGCACCGCGGCACCGGCCGCGACGGTGAACATGGTGTGCTCGGCCTCGGTGCGGGCCGCATCCGGATAGCTGTGCGCGCCATCGGGCACCAGGAACGGTATGACGACCTCGGGTGCGTCATAGAGGATCTGCCCGCGCCCGATGCGCCGCTCGACCGCGTCGGCCGGCAAGGCGTCGGCGGTCAGGTCAGCGCGCCAGGCGTCTTTCATGGCATCGAGCAGCGCGCTGCGACGCGCGCGATCGGCCAGCCAGACGAACCGCACCGGCCGGGTGTGGTGCGGGGCCGGTGCGGTGAGGGCCTCGGCGACCGCTTCCACGATGAGCCCGGCGTCGACCGGTTCGGCCGCGAACTGGCGTACCGACCGGCGCAGCAGTTGAGCCTCGCGGCGGCCGAGTTCGATCGACTCGGCGGTGCCCAGCCAGAACAGGTCGTCCTCGCCGCCGCGTAACAGTCGCGCCGCGGTGGACCCGTCGTCGTCGAGTTCGAGTCCGCGGACCACCGCGACGGGCACCGCGGTCAGCTTGCCTTTGACAAGGTCGGCGGCGGCGGCGATTTCGTCGGCGACAGCCACCTCGGTGACCACCAGCTCGTTACCGTGCCTGTCGACGGCGCCGGCGTAGCCGTACAGAACCGGCAGCCCGGACGAGCCGATGGCGGCGTCGGTTTGGCCGTTTCGCCAGGCGCGGCCCATCGTGTCGGTGACCACTACCGCGACATCCACATCCAGCCGGTCGCGCAGCGCTGTGCGTAGTGCCGCAGCACTTCCGTCTGGATCCAGCGGCAGCAGCGCCAATTCGGTTGCGCCGACATTGGAGCCGTCGACGCCGGCGGCCGCCTGCACGATGCCGTTGCGGTTCTCGGTGATCAGCGTGCGGCCCTTGCGGGCCAGCACCCGTACCGCTTCGGTGTCGATGAGTTTGCGCCGCAGGGCATCTCGCTCGTCAGGATCCGACGGCGCCGCGACGACGCGGCCCTCGCATTTGGACATCACCTTGCTGGTGACCACGACGATGTCGCCATCGCGCAGCCACGGGGCGGCCTCGGCCAGTGCGGCCGCAAGGTCGTCGCCGGGCCGGAATTCGGGAAGTCCGGCGACGGGCAGGATTTCGACGGGCGCCGCGCTGCCGTGGTCGCCGCTCGGCGGCGCCGTCGGACTTGAGCCGATCACAGCGTCACGCCCGCCAGTTCCAGCCCGGCGCGCACCATTTCGGCGGTGGCCGACGGCTCTGACATCAGCAGGGGTATCGATTTGACCGTCACCCCTGGGATTTCGGCATGATCGCCCTGCGAGATCAACCAGTAGTCCAGGATGCCGGTCGCCGACCGCGCGCCGTAGTGCCTGGCGACGGCTTGCGACGAGGTTTCCACGCCGATCACCGACAGGCATTCGTCGGCCATGCCCCGCAACGGCTTTCCACCGATGATGGGGGAGTAGCCGATGACCGGCGCGGGCGTCGACCGCAAGGCTGCGCGGACGCCTGAAATGGCCAGGATCGCACCGACGCTGACCACCGGGTTCGACGGTGCCAGCATGACGACGTCGGCATCGCTGATGGCATCGACGACACCGGGCGCGGCAGTGGCGTTTTCGGAGCCGACGAACGCGAAGCTGTGGGTGGTCACCTGCGCCCGGTAGCGCACCCACCACTCCTGGAAGTGAATCGCCTTGCGGTCGCCGGTGTCCGGATCGTCGATCACGACGTGGGTTTCACACCGATCGTCGCTCGCCGGGAGCAGTGTGGCGCCGGGGGTCCAGCGGTCGCAGAGTGCCTCAGTGACCTGGGAAAGCGGATATCCGGCTCGCAGCATTTGACTTCGCACCAAATGCGTGGCCAAATCCCGGTCGCCCAAACCGAACCAATCCGGTTGTACCCCGTAGGCCGCCAATTCTTCTTTTGCATTCCAGGTCTCGTTGCGATGTCCCCAGCCGCGTTCGGGATCGATACCTCCACCTAAGGTGTACATACAGGTATCGAGGTCCGGGCAGATGCGCACGCCGTGCATCCATGCGTCGTCGCCGATGTTGACCACGGCCGTCAGCGCGTGATCAAGATCGCCTGTGGCTCCGGATATCTGGCGGGCGAACTGGCCGAGCCCGAGCAGTCGCTGCACGCCCAGCAGGAATCGGGCACCCCCTACGCCGCCGACGAGAACGGTGATCTTCACACCGACCGACACTAGGCGGTCGGCACTTTCGGTGATGCACGCGGTCACAATCGAGTCACTCTCAAGACACGCCGGTGCATCGACTCGCCGAATTGTCCAAGGAAAATGGTATTAATTTCGGTTCAATCGCTTGCGCGAAGCAGCTGCGACGTGTCTAATCACATCAGTGTCATTTCCCGGTCGGACCTGCCGGTTTTGGTGTCCCATACCGTGATTCGACCAGGTGTTCGAATTGAGTTGGGCACACTTCATAGTGGGCGACATGCGAAAGATCTACGAAACCAGGTGAAGGAGGCGGAAATGTCCTATGAGCACGTAATCGGCGCGATGGGGTTGCCGCAGTCCATTCCCGGCTCGCAGACGATGGGGGTAATGGCACGCGCTCACCTGAGTTTGGTGCCGGACCCGATCATCGATGCGACACCGGATACGGCCGAAGATGAAGACCAATGGCAGGAACGCGCGCTGTGCGCGCAGACCGACCCCGAAGCGTTCTTCCCTGAAAAGGGTGGTTCTACCCGTGAAGCCAAGCGCATCTGCCTGAGCTGCGAGGTGAAAGACAAGTGCCTCGACTACGCCTTGGCTCATGATGAGCGCTTCGGCATCTGGGGCGGGCTCTCCGAGCGGGAGCGTCGTCGTCTCAAGCGCGGCATCATCTGACGCGCTGACGCGCGTCTAATCCTCTTCCATACTCGGGTCGATAACTGACGGTTCGACCCCGAGATAGGTGGCCACCTGTGCCACCAAGATCTCGTGCAGAAGGTCCGTCAGATCGATCGAGTCCTTGGCCCGCCGCTCGATCGGCTTGCGAAACAACACTATTCGGGCCCGCGTGGAGTTACCGCGAACGTCCACCCCGGCCGGGATCAGACGGGCCAGCGCGATAGGCCCGTCGGCGACCACTTCGGCCGGCCATTGCACACTGTCCGGATCCTTAGGCGCAATGCGCGGGATCTCGTCGACGGCGACGTCCAGTCCGGTGAGCCGTTGCTGCCAACGCCGCTCGATCGGCTCGTAGGCTTCCAGCACCGCCATGTCGAACCGCTCTGCGCGGCTGCGCCAGCCCGGCACCGTCGGTGGCAGCAGTGGCCCCCGCATCTCGCGTCCCCGGCGTGATCCCGGACCGCCCCCAGACCGACCACCTCGCCGGGAGCTGCGGGAATCGGCCACGAGAGAGATCGTAACGGTTGTGAATCGGCGGTCTTGTGGCTGCGCGTGTCCGCGAGTCACCGGTGAATGAACCGCGATAACCTCACGAACGTGAATGCTCCCCGTCGCTGCTGCCGGCCTGGGTGCCCCCATTATGCGGTGGCGACGCTGACGTTCGTCTATTCCGATTCCACCGCCGTCGTCGGCCCGCTTGCGATCACCCGCGAACCGCATTCCTGGGACCTGTGCATCGGGCATGCCACCCGGATCACCGCGCCGATCGGCTGGGACCTGGTTCGCCATGCCGGCCCGCTGCCGGAGTTCCCCGACGAGGACGATCTCGTGGCCCTCGCCGACGCTGTCCGTGAGGGCCGCGACGGAATATCGGCCCGGGCGCCGGTCGCGGGCTTCTCCGAACCCGGCGCCGCGGCACACGCACCGGCGACCAGTGCTCCGATGATGCCGTCAGCCGCGCATCGGCCGACCACCGCGGGCCGTCGGCGTGGACACCTGCGCGTACTGCCGGACCCGACAGACTGACGCCATAGCCGCCCGTACCGGGGCGCGCAAACAGATAGGCTGGCGGCCAAGAGTCCCTCTCGGTCAGGAGAACCGCCATGTCGAGGCCCGCCGCCGCGGTCCGCAGTGTGATCAAGGCGTATGACGTGCGTGGCCTGGTCGGCAAGGAGATCGACGAGGACTTCGTCACCGACGTGGCCGCTGCGTTCGCCCGCCTGATCCGAGCCGAAGGCGGGACAAGCGTGGCCATCGGCTACGACATGCGCGAAAGCTCGCCGGCATTGGCCAAGGCATTCGGCGAGGGGGTCACCGCACAGGGCCTCGACGTCGTGCGCATCGGGCTGGCGTCCACCGATCAGCTGTACTTCGCGTCCGGATTTCTCGGCTGTGCGGGTGCGATGTTCACCGCCAGCCACAATCCCGCCGCCTATAACGGCATCAAACTGTGTCGTGCCGGGGCCAAGCCCGTCGGCGAAGACACCGGGCTGGCGCTGATCCGCGACGAGGTGATCGCCGGCGTCCCGGCTTACGACGGCACGCGTGGGCAGGTCAGGGATCAGGACGTGTTGGCCGATTACGGCCAGTTCTTGCGCTCGCTGGTCGATATGGCCGAGTTGCGCCCGCTGCGGGTGGCTGTCGACGCCGGTAACGGTATGGCCGGGCACACCACGCCCGCGGTCCTCGGGCCCATCTCGCCGCTGACGCTGCTGCCGCTGTACTTCGAGCTCGACGGATCGTTCCCCAACCACGAAGCCAATCCACTGGAGCCGTCCAACCTGGTCGATCTGCAGAGGTTCGTGTTGGAGACCGGTGCCGATATCGGGTTGGCGTTCGACGGGGACGCCGACCGCTGTTTCGTCGTCGACGAGCGGGGCGGGCCCGTCTCACCGTCGGCGGTCACCGCACTGGTCGCGGGCCGCGAGCTCACCCGGGAGATCGGTGCGACGGTGATCCACAACCTGATCACGTCGCGCGCCGTGCCCGAGTTGGTGATCGAGCGCGGCGGCACACCCGTGCGTTCGCGGGTCGGGCACTCCTATATCAAGGCACTGATGGCCGACACCGGCGCGATCTTCGGCGGTGAGCATTCCGCGCACTACTACTTCCGTGATTTCTGGGGCGCGGACTCCGGCATGCTGGCCGCGCTGCATGTGCTGGCCGCGCTCGGCGAACAGGACCGTCCGCTGTCGGAACTGATGGCGAACTATGAGCGTTACGAAGCCTCCGGCGAGATCAACTTCCGAGTTCTCAATGCGCCGGCTTGTGTCGAGAAGGTGCTGAGAACCTTTGGCAACCAGGTTGTTTCGCTGGATCACCTGGACGGAGTGACGGTCGATCTCGGCGAAGGCGCCTGGTTCAACCTGCGCACTTCGAACACCGAACCGCTGCTTCGTCTCAACGTCGAGGCTCGCAGCGCCGACGAGATCGCTGAGATCGTTCGCCGGGTTTCCGAGGACATCGCGGCTCAACCGGACGGGCCGACGTGAGCGCCGTGCACGCCACCATCGATCTCGATGACACCGAGGGCCTGCTTGAGGCCGACCGCGACGGACTGCTGCGGGCCGCGGCGATGGCGGGCGCGCAGGTGCGTGCCACCGCCGCCGCCGTGGACGAAGGCGAGTTGGCCGCGGTGGCCGGCGGACAGCGGCCGCGAACCGTGATCTGGGTGGGCGGCCGCGGAGCGGCCGAGAGCGCGGGCGCGATGCTGGCCGCCACATTCAGCGGAATTGCCGGCGAACCGATCGTGGTGGCTTCCGAATCTCCGCCCTGGATCGGACCGCTCGACGTTCTCGTCGTGGCCGGCGACGACGCCGGGGACCCGGCACTGGTGACCGCGGCGGCGACGGCGGTGCGACGTGGTGCGCGGGTCGTCGTCGCAGCGCCCTACGAGGGGCCGCTGCGCGATGCCACCGCCGGTCGCGCTGCGGTACTGGAACCGCGGTTGTGGACGCCGGATGAATTCGGGTTGAGCCGCTATCTGGCGGCCGGTCTGGCCGCGTTGCAGGCTGTCGATCCAGCTCTGCAGACTGACCTTTCTGCCCTGGCCGACGAACTCGACGCCGAGGCGTTGCGCAACAGTGCGAGCCGCGAAGTGGTCACCAACCCGGCAAAAGCTCTGGCCGAGAGGATGTCCGGCCGGCAGGTGGTGATCGCCGGCGATGGTGTGGCCACCTTGGCACTGGCCCGGCACGCGGCCGCAGTGCTGCTGCGGCTGGCCGGTAAGGCCGTCGCCGCGGCCGGGCTATCTGACGTTCTCGCAGCGTTACGCACAGGCGTGGCAACCCAATTCGGCGACCCGGTGGACGCGCTGTTTCATGACGAAGAGCTGGACGGCCCGCTATCAAGGGGACCGAGGGTGCTGGCGCTGACCTTGAATGCCGAGCGCGCGAAAGTCGCCGCGCGGGTCAGCGGATACGACGATGTCGATCTGGTGGGAGTCGAAGACATCGGGGAAACGGGAGCGGTTCCCGTCGCCATGCGAGCCGAGCAACAGCTCGCGACCCTGGCCGTGCGACTGCAGATGGCCGCGGTTTATTTGAGATTGGTTGGGGGATAACTTCGGCGTGGAATTGCTACGAGGGGCGACACGCACCTACGCGTGGGGATCTCGGACGGCCATAGCGGAATTCACCGGACGGCCTTCGCCGACGGCGCATCCCGAGGCGGAGCTGTGGTTCGGCGCTCATCCCGCAGATCCGGCATATCTGGAGACGCCAGACGGGGAAAAGTCATTGCTCGCAGCCGTGCAGTCCGATCCCGACGGTCAGCTGGGGCCCGCGGTACGGGGCCGCTTCGGTGACGTGCTCCCGTTTCTGGTGAAGGTGCTGGCGGCCGAGGAGCCACTGTCGCTGCAGGCCCACCCCAGTGCCGAACAGGCCGTCGAGGGCTATGTGCGGGAAGATCGCGTGGGCGTGCCGCTCAAATCGCCGATCCGCAACTACCGCGACCGCAGCCACAAGCCAGAATTGCTGGTGGCACTGACCGAATTCGATGCCCTCGGCGGGTTTCGGCCGCCCGCTCGGTCGGTCGCGCTGATGCGTGCGCTGGCGGTGTCCGACCTCGATCCGTTCATCACGCTGCTCGGCGGCCAGCCCGACGCCGACGGTTTGCGCGCGCTGTTCACCACCTGGATCACCGCACCGCAACCCGACTTGGACGTGCTGATCCCCGCCGTACTCGACGGCGCAGTGGCCTATGTGCGCTCCGGCGAAACGGAATTCGCTGCCGAAGCCAGAACCCTGCTGGAGCTGGGGGAGCGGTATCCCGGCGACGCGGGCGTGCTGGCCGCCATGCTGCTCAACCGGATCGCACTAGCCCCGGGCGAGGCGATCTTCATGCCGGCCGGCAATCTGCACAGCTATATCCGTGGTGTGGGTATGGAGGTAATGGCCAACTCAGACAACGTGCTTCGCGGTGGTCTGACCCCCAAACACGTGGACGTCCCCGAGCTGCTGCGGGTGCTGGACTTCACGCCCGCCGACGAGGGGACGCTGCGTACGCCCACCCACCGTGACGGCATCGAGCTGTTCTACGACGCCCCGGCGGTGGAGTTCGCCACCTGCGTCCTCATGGTCGACGGGGACGACCTGGGCCACGAGATCGACGCGCCGTCCCGCCATGACGGTCCGCAGATCCTGGTCTGCACCGAGGGCTCGGTCGTGGTGCGCGCCAAGTCCGACGTCGTGGTGTTGGAGCGCGGGTCTGCGGCCTGGGTGGCCGCCGACGACGGTCCGATCCGGCTGGAGGCGACTACGCCCGCCAAGCTCTTTCGGGCTACGGTTGGCCTCTAGCAAGGAGGACAACGGATGTCGACCGACGGCAGCACCAAGGCGATCCTGGCGGCGCTGGCCGCCAACGCGGGCATAGCGGCCGCGAAGTTTGTCGGGTACGTCATCACCGGCAGTTCGTCGATGCTTGCCGAAGCGGTGCACTCGGTGGCCGACACGTCCAATCAGGGACTGCTGCTGTTCGGTCAGCGCGAGGCTCGCAAGGAGCCTGACAGCCTGCACCAGTTCGGGTACGGCCGCAGCCGGTACTTCTACTCGTTCGTCGTCGCCCTCGTGCTGTTCAGCCTCGGCTCGATCTTCGCCCTGTACGAGGGCTATCACAAGATCAGCCACCCGGCGCCGCTCACCTCACCGATCGTGGCGGTCGTGATCCTGGTGGTGGCAATCGGGTTGGAGTCCTACAGCTTTCGCACCGCGATGGTGGAATCGCGCCCGCTGAAGGGCAAGAGCACCTGGTGGCAGTTCATCCGCCGCTCGCGCAGCCCCGAGCTGCCGGTGGTGCTGCTCGAAGACACCGGTGCGCTGGTCGGTCTGGTCTTGGCACTCGCCGGTGTCGGGTTGACGATCCTGACCGGCGATCCGGTGTGGGACGGCATCGGCACAGCTCTCATCGGTGTGCTGCTGGGTGTGATCGCGGTGATCTTGATGGTCGAGATGCACAGTCTGCTGATCGGCGAGGGGGCCACCGCCGACGAATGCCAGGCGATCCGGACCGCGCTGGAGCAGACCGCCAATATCGACCGGGTCATTCACCTGCGCACGCAGTACCTCGGCCCCGAAGAGATGCTCGTCGGAGCCAAGATCGCGCTGGCCGCCCACACCGACCTGGCCACCGTCGCGGCCACCATCGACGACGCCGAGGCCGCCGTACGGGCCGCGGTGCCCGCGGCCCAAGTCATCTATCTCGAGCCGGATCTGGACAGGGCACTGGCGCGCTAGCGCCCCGCTGCGCCCACCGGTCGGTACCGCCATGGGGCCGGGTCCTCGGTGCCGTGCAAAGTCAGGTCGCCGATCGCGTTGATCGTCATCCTCTGCCCGTAGGTCGGGTTGAAGCTCACCACCGCATCGCCGAAGGGCAGCATGCCCAGCCTCGTCTGCTGGGTCCGCGACACCCCGGCCACCACGACCTTCTCGGCGATCAGTCCGTCGGGAATGCGCAACTGTTGTGTGGCGTAACCGATTCCGACGTCGACGGTCTGTTCCTGCGGCCTGGCGAATCCCCACTCGTAGAGCGTTCTACCTGCTCTACAGCCGCCGCACTCCGTGCTGGCGCAGCGGGAGGCCGCACAAGCCGCAGGTTTACAAAAGGGTCTGATTTGTCTAGACACCCGACAAAATCACCTCTATAGTCAAGTCATCAACGGACTTGGGAGGTAACTGTCGTGACGTCTCAACTGGACGCCCCCGCCGCACACGGGTCGTCGGAGCACTGGCGTGACAAGAAGCGCTATCTGTGGCTGATGGGCCTGATCGCACCGACCGCGCTGTTCGTGGTGCTGCCGGTCATCTGGGGTCTGAACCAGCTCGGCTGGACCACGATCTCGCAGGCGTTCTTCTGGGTCGGCCCGGTCCTGATCTACGTGCTGCTGCCGTCGCTGGACCTCAAGTTCGGCCGTGACGGGCAGAACCCGCCCGACGAGCTGACGGCGGACCTGGAGAACGACAAGTACTACCGGTACTGCACCTACGCGTTCATCCCGTTCCAGTTCGTCAGCATCATCTTCGGCGCCTACATGTTCACCGCGTCGAATCTGAGCTGGCTGGGCTACGAGGGCGGCCTGGGCTGGTTCGCCAAGATCGGCCTTGCGCTGTCGGTGGGCGTGCTCGGCGGCACTGGTATCAACACTGCCCACGAGATGGGGCACAAGAAGGAGTCGCTGGAGCGCTGGCTGTCCAAGATCAGTCTGGCCCAGACCTTCTACGGCCACTTCTACATCGAGCACAACCGCGGCCACCATGTCCGCGTCGCCACCCCGGAGGATCCCGCGTCGGCACGCTTCGGTGAAACCTTCTGGGAGTTCTTGCCGCGCAGCGTGTTCGGTAGCGCGCGCTCGGCGGTCAAACTCGAGGCCGCGCGTATTCGCCGGCTCGGCAAGAGCCCGTGGGATCCGCGGACCTGGCTGGGCAACGACGTTCTCAACGCATGGCTGATGTCGGTGGTGCTGTGGGGCCTGCTCATCGCGGTGTTCGGCCCGGCGCTGATTCCGTTCATCGTCATCCAGGCGGTGTTCGGATTCTCGATGCTGGAGTCGGTGAACTACCTGGAGCACTACGGGCTGCTGCGCCAGAAGAACGAAAACGGCCGCTACGAGCGCTGCTCGCCGCAGCACAGCTGGAACTCCGATCATCTGGTGACCAACCTGTTCCTGTATCACCTGCAGCGGCACAGTGATCACCACGCGAACCCGACCCGGCGCTATCAGACGCTGCGCAGCATGGCCGAAGCGCCCGAATTGCCCAGCGGCTACGCGACGTTGATCGGCGTGACCTACGTCCCGTGGGTGTGGCGACGGATGATGGACCACCGGGTGCTCGAGCACTACGACGGTGACATCACCCGGGTGAACATCGATCCGCGCCGGCGGGAGAAGATCCTGGCCCGTTATGGAGCCGCAGCATGAGTGCCTACAAGTGCCCGGTCTGTGACTACGTGTACGACGAGGCGAAAGGTGCTGCGCGGGAGGGGTTTCCGCCCGGCACCGCCTGGGCTGATGTTCCCGACGACTGGTGCTGCCCGGACTGCGGGGTGCGCGAAAAAGTGGACTTCGAAGCGATGGAGATTGCGAAATGACTGATTACAAGTTGTTCGTCTGCGTCCAGTGCGGGTTTGAGTACGACGAGGCCAAGGGCTGGCCGGAGGACGGCATCGCGCCGGGCACCCGGTGGGACGACATCCCGGAGGACTGGAGCTGCCCGGACTGCGGCGCGGCGAAGTCAGACTTCGAGATGGTGGAGGTTGCGAGGCCGTGACCAGTACTCTCCCGCTTGTGAAGAGGTCTCGGGTTCCCTATCCCGAAGCCTCTCGTGCGCTGTTGCGGGAAACGGTCCTCGACGCGATGCGAGAAGAACTGCTGACCAAGGACTGGTCGGCGATCACCCTGACCGACGTCGCCCGCACCGCCGGGATCAGCCGCCAGACCATCTACAACGAATTCGGCTCCCGCCAGGGGCTGGCGCAGGGATATGCCCTGCGGCTGGCCGACCGCCTGGTGGATGCCATCGGCGATGCGATCTCCTCCAACGTCGGCGACGTCCTCGCCGCGTTCACCGAGGGTTTCCGGCTGTTCTTCACCGAGTCCGCCGCCGACCCGCTCGTCATCTCCTTGCTGACCGGTGTCGCGAAGCCCGACCTGCTGCAGATGATCACCACCGACAGTGCGCCGATCATCACCCGCGCCTCGACGCGCCTGACCGAGGCGTTCATGAACAGCTGGGTCAGCGCCAGCGAAGAGGACGCGGGTGTGCTGGCCCGCGCGATCGTGCGGCTGGCGCTGAGTTACGTCTCGATGCCCCCCGAGGCCGACCACGATGTGGCCCTAGACCTGGCCCGATTGATGACGCCGTTCGCCGAACGCTACGGTGTTATCGATATTCCTTAGCTGTCAGAGCGCCTGAGCGCCTGTCCCGCGAGCCCGCAGGCTGAGGGTGTCGCCCACGCGCGTCTGCGCGTGTAGAAGGCAATGACGAACGAAATGGGGCTCTACATGTCTGAACTGACCGTCGATGTCCGCAATGGCATCGACTACAAGGTCGCCGATCTGAGCTTGGCCGAGTTCGGCCGCAAGGAGATCCGGCTGGCCGAGCACGAAATGCCCGGATTGATGTCGCTGCGCCGCGAGTACGCCGATGTGCTGCCGCTCAAGGGTGCGCGGATCTCCGGCTCGCTGCACATGACGGTGCAGACCGCGGTTCTCATCGAGACCTTGACGGCCCTCGGCGCTGAAGTCCGATGGGCGTCGTGCAACATCTTCTCCACCCAGGACCACGCCGCGGCCGCGACCGTCGTCGGCCCGCACGGCACCGTCGAAGAGCCCAAGGGCGTCCCGATCTTCGCCTGGAAGGGCGAGACACTCGAGGAGTACTGGTGGGCCGCCGAGCAGATGCTCACCTGGCCGGGCGAGCCGGCGAACATGATCCTCGACGACGGTGGCGACGCCACCATGCTCGTGCTGCGCGGCGCGCAGTACGAGAAGGCCGGCGTGGTGCCCCCCACGGAAGAAGACGCCTCCGACGAGTGGAAGGTCTTCATGGCGCTGGTCCGGGCTCGCTACGAGACCGAGAAGGACAAGTGGACCAAGATCGCCGAGTCGGTTCAGGGCGTGACGGAAGAGACCACGACGGGTGTGCTGCGGCTGTACCAGTTCGCCGCCGCCGGTGAACTCGCCTTCCCGGCCATCAACGTCAACGACTCGGTCACCAAGAGCAAGTTCGACAACAAGTACGGCACCCGGCACTCGCTGATCGACGGCATCAACCGCGGCACCGACGTCCTGATCGGCGGCAAGGCTGCCCTGGTGTGTGGCTACGGTGACGTCGGCAAGGGCTGCGCCGAGGCGCTCAAGGCTCAGGGCGCCCGCGTCGCGGTCACCGAGATCGACCCGATCAACGCGTTGCAGGCGCTGATGGACGGCTTCGAGGTCAAGTCGGTCGAAGAGGCGATCGGCTGGGCTGACATCGTCATTACCGCGACCGGTAATCAGGGCATCATCACCCTCGAGCACATGAAGGCGATGAAGCACCAGGCGATCCTGGGCAATATCGGTCACTTCGACGACGAGATCGAGATGGCCCGTCTGGAGCGCTCGGGCGCCACCCGGATCAACATCAAGCCGCAGGTTGACGAGTGGGTCTTTGGCGACTCCGGCAAGTCGATCATCGTGCTGTCCGAGGGCCGCTTGCTGAACCTGGGCAACGCGACCGGTCACCCGTCGTTCGTGATGAGCAACAGCTTCTCCAACCAGGTGATCGCCCAGATCGAACTGTGGACCAAGAACGACGAGTACGACAACGAGGTCTACCGCCTCGCCAAGCATCTCGACGAGAAGGTCGCCAAGATCCACGTAGAGGCGCTCGGCGGCACGCTGACCAAGCTCACCAAGGAGCAGGCCGAGTACATCGGCGTCGACGTCGACGGCCCGTACAAGCCGGAGCACTACCGCTACTAGGGCGCATCCGTCGGCGCGCAGATCGCGATCTCGCGTGAGATCGTGATCTGTGCGCAGACTGGGGGCACTCGCGGCACTGTCCGCGCTGCTTGTCGTCGCAGGGTGTGGTGCACCTGAGCCCACCCAGAGTTCGCCGTCGCCGTCGCCGTCGCCGACGGCGCCAGCCCTGGAAGTAACCCCGCTGGTCGGCTCGGTGCCGTTCGCTCCGATCCCGTTCAAGGGATCTGACGGGCTCACCCACCTGGTCTACGAACTCTCGGTCACCAACTTCACCTCCGGTGAGCTGACGATCAAAGACGTGGCCGTGCTCGACGCCGCCAGCGGCAAGCAGATCGGCGAGCGCGACGCCGCGTCGCTGCAACACCGGGTGTATCCGGCCGGTTCGCGGGAGGCGACCAACGTGCTGCAAACCGGCCAAGCCGCACTGGTTTTCATGCATGTACCGCTGGCCGATGAGGAGCTGGTCCCGCAACGGCTCACGCATCGCGTGGAACTGACCGGAACCGCGTTGCCGGGCGGACGCGATCAGCTCACCGAACAGATCGCAGCGACGGCGGTGGACCGGCGGACGCTGCCGGTGCTGTCGGCGCCGTTGGTGGGGGAGCGCTACGTCGGCGCCGACGGCTGTTGTGACGCACCGCGGCACACCCGCGCGATGCTGCCGATCAACGGCCAGCTGTATCTGGCGCAGCGCTACGCCGTCGACTTCGAGCAGGCCGACGAGCAGAACCGGCTTTTCACCGGCGATCCGAAGGACCCCAAGAGCTACCAGATCTTCGGCAAGCAGGTGTTCGCCGTGGCCGATGGCACCGTCGTCGGCACCCGCAATGATCTGCCCGAGCAGACCCCCGGCACCTACCCGCCCAACATCGGGATCGACGAGGCCGACGGCAACTTCGTCGTCCTCGACATCGGCAACGGCTTCTTCGTCAACTACGCCCACATGCAACCCGGCAGCGTGCGGCCCAAAGTGGGCGACAAGGTCAAGCGCGGCGATGTGATCGGTCTGGTCGGCAATTCCGGGAATTCGGTTGCGCCCCATCTTCATTTGCACGTCATGGACGGGCCGTCCCCCTTGGCGGCCCAAGGCCTGCCCTACCTGTACGACACGTTCACCACGACCGGCCAGGTGGCCAGCACCGGCGTTTTCGACACCGCGGAAGCCACCGGGGTCCCACTGGCGCTCACGGCCGATGCCAGCCACACCGATCACACCGACGAGATGGTGCTCGACCAGAACCTCGTCACGTTCGCCCGCTAGCGCCGGCCACTGACCGGCTAGGCTGCCCGCGTGCTCATCGTCATCGAGGGACTGGACGGGGCCGGCAAGCGGACGCTGACCGTCGGTCTTCAGCGCGCCTTCGAGGCGGACGGGAAGTCGGTCACCACGCTGGCCTTCCCGCGCTACGGCCAGTCGATCCACGCCGATCTCGCCAGCGAGGCGCTGCACGGTCAGCACGGCGACCTGGCCTCCTCGGTGTACGCGATGGCGACGCTGTTCGCCCTCGACCGGGCCGGAGCCATCGACCAGATCGCTGCGCTTCGCCGCGAGCACGATGTGGTCATCCTCGATCGCTACGTCGCGTCCAACGCCGCCTACAGCGCGGCGCGATTGCACCAGGACGCCGCCGGCGAGGCGGTGTCGTGGGTCGGCGAACTCGAATACGGACGGTTCGGCCTGCCGAGGCCCGATCGGCAGATCCTGCTCGACGCGTCGGTCGAACTCGCCGCCGCACGGGCCAAGCAGCGCGCCGAACAAGAGGCTGACCGCGCGCGCGACGCCTACGAGCGCGATGACGGACTGCAGCGGCGGACCGGTGCGGTGTATGCCGAGCTGGGTGCTGCTAACTGGGGCGGACCGTGGTCGATAGTCGCCCCGGATGTCGATCCGGCGGGTTTGGCGGCGTCATTCGTGCCCTAGGGGCATCCCACGCAGCGGAAATGTCGCAACTCGCCCGTGTGGTAGCCGGGGTTTGTCGCAATTCGGTGACACCATGGACAACATGAGGCAAAGGATTCTCGTAGTCGACGACGACCCATCGCTGGCCGAGATGCTCACCATCGTGTTGCGTGGCGAGGGTTTCGACACCGCGGTCATCGGCGACGGCTCTCAGGCGCTGACTGCCGTGCGTGAGCTGCGTCCCGATCTGGTGTTGCTGGACCTCATGCTGCCCGGCATGAACGGCATCGACGTCTGCCGGGTGCTGCGGGCGGACTCCGGCGTGCCGATCGTCATGCTGACCGCCAAGACCGACACCGTGGATGTGGTGCTGGGCCTGGAGTCGGGCGCCGACGACTACGTGATGAAACCGTTCAAACCCAAGGAGCTGGTGGCGCGCGTCCGCGCGCGGCTGCGTCGCAATGAGGACGAGCCGGCCGAGATGCTGTCGATCGCTGATATCGACATCGACGTGCCTGCCCACAAGGTCACCCGCGAGGGTGAGCAGATTTCGCTGACGCCGCTGGAGTTCGACCTCTTGGTGGCGCTGGCACGCAAACCGCGGCAGGTGTTTACTCGTGATGTGCTGCTCGAACAGGTGTGGGGATATCGACACCCCGCGGATACCCGTTTGGTGAACGTGCATGTCCAGCGGTTGCGGGCGAAGGTCGAGAAGGACCCGGAGAACCCGCAAGTGGTGCTGACCGTTCGAGGAGTGGGTTACAAGGCCGGCCCACCATGATCCGCCCGCAGGAGCGCTACTGGTGATCTTCGGCTCCAAGCAGCGCATCCGCGGCCCGTGGGGACGGTCTGGTCCCCTGGTGCGGGGTATGAGTGCGCTGAGCCGGGCACTCGGGCTGATCTGGCGCCGTTCGCTGCAGTTGCGCGTGGTTGTGTTGACGCTGGGTCTGTCGGCGTCGGTGATCGTGGCACTCGGCTTCGTGCTCACCAGCCAGATCACCAACCGGGTGCTCGACGTGAAAGTGCATGCGGCGACCGAGGAATTGGACCGGGCGCGCAATACCGTCAGCGGCACCGTCAGCGGTGAAGAGGCACGCTCGCTGGACAGCAGCCTGCAGCTCGCTCGCAACACGTTGATCTCCAAGACCGGTCAATCGTCGGGTGCGGCGCTGGCCGGCACCTTCGACGCGGTGCTGGTGGTACCCGGCGATGGCCCGCGAGCGGCAACCGCGGCCGGGCCGGTGGATCAGATTCCGAAGTCGTTGCGCGACTTCGTCAAAGCCGGCCAGGTCAGCTACCAGTATTCGACGGTGCACACCGAGAGCTTCGCCGGTCCGGCGCTGCTGATTGGTACCCCGACTCCGTCGCATGTGCCGAATCTCGAGCTGTACCTGATCTTCCCGCTGAACAGCGAGGAGAACACGATCACGCTGGTGCGCGGCACGATGGCGACCGGCGGCCTGGTGCTGCTGGTGCTGCTGGCCGGGATCGCGCTGCTGGTGTCGCGACAGGTGGTCCTGCCGGTGCGCTCGGCATCGCGGATCGCCGAACGCTTCGCTGAGGGGCACCTGTCCGAGCGGATGCCGGTGCGCGGTGAGGACGATATGGCCCGGCTGGCGGTGTCGTTCAACGATATGGCGGAAAGCCTGCAACGTCAGATCACCAACCTCGAGGAATTCGGTAACCTGCAGCGCCGGTTCACCTCTGATGTCAGTCACGAACTGCGCACGCCGCTGACCACGGTGCGGATGGCGGCCGACCTGATTCACGACCATTCCGAAGAGCTGGACCCGGCGCTGCGCCGTTCCACCGAGCTGATGGTCAACGAGCTGGACCGGTTCGAGACACTGCTCAACGACCTGCTGGAGATTTCCCGCCACGACGCTGGCGTTGCCGAATTGTCGGTGGAGGCGGTCGATCTGCGCTCGACAGTCAACAGCGCGCTGGGCAATGTCGGCCACTTGGCGGACGAGGCCGGTATCGAGCTGATGGTGAATCTGCCCGATCACGAGGTCATCGCCGAGGTCGATGCCCGCCGCGTCGAGCGCATCCTGCGCAACCTGATCGCCAACGCGATCGACCATGCCGAACACAAGCCGGTGCGGATCCGGATGGCGGCCGACGAGGACACCGTCGCGGTGACGGTCCGTGACTATGGTGTCGGTTTGCGGCCCGGCGAGGAGAAATTGGTGTTCAGCCGGTTCTGGCGTTCGGACCCGTCGCGGGTGCGCCGCTCCGGCGGGACCGGACTCGGCTTGGCGATCAGCATCGAGGACGCGCGACTGCACCAGGGCCGGCTGGAGGCGTGGGGTGAACCCGGCAAGGGTGCGTGCTTCCGGCTGACGCTGCCGCTGACCCGCGGCCACAAGGTCACCACAAGCCCGCTGCCGCTGAAACCGGTTGCAGCAGAGCGCAATGACAACCGCAAGGACAAACGTCAGGTTCGGCAATGGGAGCCGGCGGGGGAGAGCGTGTGACACGCCGGCTGCTGGCCCTCTTGATGGCTGGACTGGTCGCGATGTTGACGGGCGGATGCGCCGGAGTGCCGAATTCCTCGGCACCACAGGCGATCGGAACCGTCGAGCGGCCGCAGCCCAAGAGCCTGCCGAAGCCGACTCCCGGCATGGATCCCGACCAGTTGTTGCGCGAATTCCTCAAGGCCACCGCCGATCCCGCGAACCGGCATCTGGCCGCTCGCCAGTTCCTCACCGGGTCGGCGTCCAGCGCGTGGGACGACCAGGGCGGCGCGCTCCTGATCGACAACGTCGTGTTCGTCGAAACCCGTACTCCCGACCGGGTTTCGGTCACCATGAAGGCCGACATGCTCGGGTCGCTGTCCGATGTCGGTGTCTTCGAGACCGCCGGGGGACAGCTGCCCGACCCCGGGCCGCTGGAATTGGTGCAGACCCCGGATGGGTGGCGGATCAACAAGCTGCCCAACGGAGTGTTCCTGGACTGGCAGCAGTTCCAGGCGACCTATAAGCGCAACACGCTGTACTTCGTCGACCCGACCGGCAAGACCGTCGTTCCCGATCCGCGCTACGTGGCGGTCCCGGACGCCGATCAGCTGGCCACCGAACTGATCACCAAGCTGATCGCCGGCCCCCGCTCGGAAATGGCGCGGACGGTGCGCAATCTGCTTGGGCCGCTGAAGCTGATCGGTCCGGTGACCCGCGCGGACGGTGGCAAGATCGGCATCGGGCGCGGCTACGGGGGCGCAAAGGTCGATCTGGAGAATCTGACCACCACGGATCCGCACAGTCGGCAATTGGTTGCCGCCCAGATCATTTGGACGCTGGCGCGGGCCGATATCAAGGGCCCGTACGTGATCAACGCCGACGGGGCCGCCCTCGACGACCGGTTCAAGGACGGCTGGAACACCACGGATGTGGCGGCCACCGATCCGGGTGCGGTCGATGGTGCCTCGGCTGGCGTGCACGCGCTAATCGGCGGGTCGATGGTGTCGCTGGACGGGCAGCGGGCCACGCCGGTGCCCGGGATGTTCGGCCAGATGCCGGCACAGGTGTCGGCCGCGCTGTCGAGGACCGGTCAGGACATCGCGTCGGTGACGGTGTTGCGACCTGGCGCGCCGGATGTGTTGTCGTCGCTGTGGATCGGTCCTAACGGTTCGGCGGCGGCGAAGGTCACCGACGCACGGTCGTTGACCCGGCCGTCGTGGGCGCTGGACGACGCGGTGTGGGTGGTGGTCGACGGCAACAGTGTGGTGAGGGTGATCCAGGGGGAGGCCTCCGGACAGCCCGCGCGAATCCCGGTGGACTCTGCGGCGGTGACGTCTCGCTTCCCCGGTGCGATCACCGAATTGCAGCTTTCCCGTGACAGCACCCGCGCCGCGATGGTGGTCAACGGTCAGGTGATCCTGGCCGGTGTGGAGCAGACGCCAGCCGGGGAGTTCTCGCTGACGTATCCGCGTCGGCTCGGCTTCGGCCTCGGCTCGTCTGTGGTGTCGCTGTCGTGGCGTACCGGCGACGACATCGTCGTCACGCGTACCGACGCGGCGCATCCGGTGTCGTACGTGAATCTCGACGGAGTGAACTCCGACGGACCCAGCGGCAACATCGTGATGCCGGTGTCGGCGGTGGCGGCCAATCCCGCCGCGGTCTATGTGTCGGACGCGCGCGGGGTGCTGCAGCTGTCCGGCACCAGCGCCGAGAACAGTCAATCCTGGTCGGATGTACGACCTTTCCTGACGCCCGGCGCAGTGCCGGTGCTCCCCGGCTGAGAGGAAATCTGGTGTCTGCACCCGTGCTGCCCGGCGTGATCCGCCAAGTCGGTTACATCGTGCAGGATTTCGACAAGTCGCTGGCCAACTGGGTCGAGCTGGGCGTCGGCCCCTGGTATGTGCTGCGCGGTATCACGCAGAGCGGGTTGTATCGCGGCGAGCCGTGCACGGTGGAGCTGACGATGGCGGTGGCCAACAGTGGCGACCTACAGCTCGAGATCATTCATCAGGACAATGACGCGCCGTCGATCTACTCCGAGTTCACCTCGGCAGGCGGCGACGGCTTTCATCAGTTGGCCTACTGGGCGCAGGACTTCGACGCCGCGCTGGCGGCCGGGCAGGCCGCGGGTTGGCAGGTGGTCTGGTCGGGTGGCGAGCCGGGAACGGCCCGCTACGTCTACTTCGAACCACCGCCGGGCAACGCGGCGACCGTCATCGAATTGATGGAGCTGACTCCGGCGACGATTGGCATGGGTGAACTGGTGCGGACGGCGGCCGTGAACTGGGATGGAAGCGACCCCATCCGGTCACTGTTCGGGTAGCCGCGCAAGCGCTTCCAGGCGCTTCACCTGCTGTTCAAGGGGTGAATTGTGAGCTCGCCGTCAAGTCAGTAGCGTTTGCTCCTGTGAGTGGGGGTGGCGATGGCGGCGTCTTGAATGTGGACCCCGCAGTGCTACGGGCGGCGTGTGAAGCGTTGACTGCCGGCGCGCAGCATCTGCAGGCCGGTTTGCGCGACCTCGACACCGAAGCCCAGCAGGTGCTGGGGTCGTGGGAGGGGTCCGCGGGTGGTTCGTATACGGCCGCGTGGCGGCAGTGGCACGACGGTTCGCTGAAAGTGCAGCAGGCGCTGGCGACGATCGCCGAGCGGCTGGGTCAAGCGGGCCAAGCGTTCGATGCCAACGAGCAGGCCTCGGCGACGGAGTTGGGAGGTCTCCACCGTGGCTGATGCATTCGCAGTGGACGTGGACCGGCTGTCCGACATCGTCGAGCGGATGGCGTCCTACCAAACGGTGGTCGACTCGATGCTGGAAGAGTGCGATGCCGTCGTGGCGAATCTGCATGCGCAGTGGAAGGGCGTGGCCAGCGAGTCCCATGCCGCGGTGCACGAACAGTGGATGCAGGGGGCGGACATGATGCGGAATGCGTTGGCGCAGTTGCGTGCAGCAGGAGCGCATGCCCACACCTCCTACAGCGGTGCGATCGAAGCGAACCGGAAAATCTGGGGCTAATATCCGTGGGTGAACCGTTGCGAGTTGACCCTGCGGGGCTTTCGGCTGCGGGTTCCGCGGTCGCCGAGCTGAGTAACGGGGTGACTGCCGCGGTGGGCTCGCTGACCGCCTCCTACAACGCGAACACGGGTCAGGATGCGGCGGGAGCGGCCTTTGGCTTCGCGTATCAGGACTCGGCCCGAGCGTTGGTTGACGGTGTTGGCAAGGGAGTCAACGCATTACGTCATATCGGCTATCTGATTCAGGGTTCGGCGACCAACTATTCGCGAGCCGAGGCGGCCGCTGATATCGGCGGCGGGGCATCACCGTTACCGGCGCCAGCGGTTCCTGCGGGGTACTCGGCGCCGGGCGGTGATCCTGATGTCAACGGCCCCGGCCAAACTCCACCGGTGTTGTGGTATCTGGTCGAAGCCCTGTTCGGTGATTGGTGGCCCAACGGATCGCCGAGTGAGCTCCGCGCCGCTGGCGCTGCATGGAGCGTTTTCGCAACGCCGCTCTACGGAGTCACCGCTGGGAACGCCGGCCCCTATGGGGTGATCGACGCACAGCAGATGCCGGACAAAGAGCCGATGAAGGTCGCGGTGCGCGATGTCGGGACGGCGATGTCGTCGCTCGTCGGCGAGGCGCAGAAGCTCGCTGGCGAATTAAACAGCTTCGCAACCGATGTCGAGACTACTCAGAACGCGATCCGCGATCTGCTGAACAAGCTCAAGTCGGTCGTGGGCTCAGTCGTCGACCAAGGCGTCCTCGGAACCGTCTTCGAGTTGGTGACCGGCGACGCGGAGGAGAAGATCCAAGAGGTCGCCAACGACATCAAGGCGGTGATTGCCAACCACAAGCGGCAGTCCGCGGCTCGGAAAGAACTGCTCGCTGACCTCGTCAATGGCATCAAGAACTACACGCGCGCAATGGAAATCATCACTCGCGTGGAGCTGGTCAACTACCTCGGCGAGGACGCGGGCCGGATTGTGGCCAACGTCAACGATGCACTCACCGACACCAGTACTGGTCTCGCTCTGGGCGGGATCAACACCGTTGGCGGTCTCCTGACGTCGTTCGATCCCATCGGCGATCCGAAAGGCACGTTGGCCACGCTCGAAGGTTTGGGCAAGATGGCCGAGATCCTCAATCCGATGACTGCCCCGTTGGCCTTTGCGAAGGATCCCGAGGGCACCATCGACATGGTCAAGAATCTCACGCATTTCGACGACATTTTCACCAGCAATCGTCCCTTCCTCGGCATCGGCGAGTTGGGCTTCGATATAGGTACGGCGGTCTTGCCTGGCGCAGCGGGTGTGAAGGCTGCTGGTGGTGCGCGGGCGGCGGAGGGCGCAGCCGAGCGTGCGGAGATTTCGGCGACCGAACGGGCCGGTGGAGAAGCCGGTGGGATTGCCTCGGCGACAACAGGATTACGTGGCGTCGCGCGTGAAGTCGAGGGCGCTAGGGCCAAGCTCGACGATCTGAACAAGACGACACTTGACGGTGGCAAGCCGCCATCCGGAAGTCCCGGCCCGCTGCCGAAGCCGCCCGAGCCGGGTGGGCCACCGGCGCCCACGGGTGGGAAGCCGACATCGGCTCCACCGTCGGGTGATCCTGTGACTCCGCCGGTTACTCATACACCGGACGCTGTTCCGGCTCCCAAGGCTGAAGTTCCCTCTGCGCCTGTGGGTTCCGAGGCAGCTGCGCCGACCAGTGCGGCGCCGGGCGAAGCAACTCCCGCTCCGAGTACTCCCTCTGGTGGGCAGCCATCTACGCCACCGATGGACGCTCCCAACGTGAACCATCCTGGCGGCGTACCGCATGACGGTGGCTCCGGGAACGGTGGCGTGCCCCCGCACGGCGGTAGTCCCGGCGGTCTGCATGACGGTGGTGGCGGTTCGCCACACGATGGTGGACCGCACCACAACGGTGACGGCCACGGTGGCGGCCCGGGCGATCAGCAGCCAAACAATCCGCCACACACCGGTCTGCACGACCCGCCTGCGAATCACGGGGTTCCTGGTGATCAGCTGCCGGACTTGACTGACATCAACAACGAATACCGTTTGCCTGGTGGAGCCGTCGACCCCGCACGTTTTGATGAGTGGACTGAGAAGGTCTCCGAGAAGTATGAACCGATATCTCCCAACGGTGTAGGAGGGGTCTACGACTACAGCACTGAACTGCACCAGGGGATGAATCCTTATCTCCGCGATATGGATTCACTGAGTGAGAGGCAACAATCGGTATTGGGCGTCGACTCACTTAGTGATCTGACACCAGAACAACGTGCGATGTGGGAGGAGCGGATTGCGCATACAGATGAAGGTCTTGCCGCATTGCCGCCCTATCGAGCTGACCCCTCAGAACTGACCTCGACCACGTGGCGCGGGATGCGGGCATCGGACTCCCTGTTGGGCCAATTCCATGAAGGGGCCGTATTTCACGATCCGGGATACCTCAGTACGACTTCAGATTCGTTCGTGGCGGAGTCCTTCGCTAGAGGTTCACTGCCCGGGGAGACACCGACCTTGGTCAAGGTGGTGGGATCGGATGGTGTCGATGTCAGCCAACTATCCAGATACATGGACGAATCCGAAATCTTGTTTCCCCGCGGATCTGAATTCGAAATACTCTCTCGAGAGCTTGGCGACGACGGGATGTTGCGAATAACTATGAAGCAGGTCAAGTGATGACTTCCGATCAACTACCTTCGGCCGATGCGATCGACGGCTGGATTAAAAGCCATATGACGAAGGGCGAGGGTATGACTCGGCCCTACAGCAGGAAGTGGGAAAACGGCGGATGTAGCCCGAGGCATTCTCTGCGACATTGGCGCTCGGATCGTGTCAACATACTAGCCGTCGGGTTGGCTTCGCTGGAGCATCAAGTGCTCGGCTTGAGCAACGGCGTGTTGGTAGATGTGGATGGTATTTCGGTCCGAGTTTCCGGTGACCGAAGCGTCCGAGGCGACGGGCCTCCTGAGGAATACTTGATTCAGATTGACGGCGGTCCAGTCAACTTTGTCGGAGATTCCCCTGAAGCCATCGTCGAGTTACTACGAGGACTTTCTTCTCCTCCGTCACCGCCCGTCGATGTCGACTACATCCAGATCGGATTCCCCGGTCATGAGAGGGATGAAGTCACGTACGTCGGCAGTTGGCAATGGGACATCCACGGGGAGGCGCGCGGCACGGAGTTCGTCGATAGAGCTGCGGCAGCCACTTTGGCCGCTATCGAGGCTGCCGGAAAGGATTAACAAGTGGCTGAAGACATTGTGACAACGCTTTCGAAACTGCCGGCGATGCCGGCGATCACGTATCGAGGCATGGCAGGTCCCAGACCGAACGCATCCTTCACACTCAGTGGGATTTTGCCCACGTCGATGGATCCGCGGGTCGCCAGCGAGAATTTCACCGCCGAGTGGTTGGCCGCGATCGTGAGTATCACCGGCCGGCTCGTGGCACCGTTTGCGCGGTACCGCGAAGAACAAGAGATCGCCATGCTGCCAGGCACATTGCTCTTGCTCGCCGGCTCGGTGGACGTGCCGGGCATGCAAGATAGCGTGCTGCTTCTGGCTGAACCAGGCGATGCGCCCGGGTTGCCTGCTGATTCGGCCGCATTGAAACAAGCTGTGATTGAACAGATTACAAGTGCGTTAGCCCGCCCGCCCGTGACGGTCAATACGCCGGGTCGGTTCGCATTTCGCCCGCCCCCTTCGGCTTGAGGGTGCCGCCAAAGCCCAAACCGGCCAACCGGGCTAGTTGTCCGGTGGGGCGTGTGGTTCGAAGGGGTTGTACCACCGCCATTGTGCGCGTTCGCCGGTCGGTCCGGGGCACGGTGGAACATTCGGTGGTGGACGGTTGGGTGGGCGGGCCAGTGATCCCGAGGTGAGTGGGTCGCCGTCGCAGTCGAGGACGGTGAGCTGGTCGGCGGGACCGGTGATGGTGATCTCGCCGCGGTGATGTGCCCGATGGTGATACGGACACAGCAGCACCAGATTGTGCAGTTCGGTCGGTCCGCCGTCCTCCCAATGCTGAATGTGGTGGGCGTGCAGGCCGCGGGTGGCGCTGCAGCCGGGCATCGCGCACGTGCTGTCGCGGCGCTCGAGGGCGCGGCGCAGTCGG
>JAHFVD010000102.1 GCA_023264735.1 Mycobacterium sp.
CCAGCACGAGCACCAGTACAAGTACGAGCACCAGTACGAGCACCTCGGTGAGCACGGTGACCGAGACGGTCACCACGCGGGAGCGGATCCTGCCGACGCTGCCGTTCCCGCGCCCTAGCGGCGGTCAGTAGCGCCGTACATCGCGACCATCGCCTCGGCGCTGCGCACCGCGGCTCGGCATGCCCGGGTGGTGAACGGGTCGTTGAGCGGATGCTCCGAACGGCGGCGCCAGCGTTGCGCCGCGGCGAACGCGGCCCGTGGCCCGTCGTCCGGCGCTTCCGGGGCCAGACCCAGCCGGCTCGCGGGATCGGTCCCCGAACCGCCGATGATCCGGCGCAGGGAGACCATCTCGTCCTCGGTCAAACCCGTTGGGCGCGAACGAAGTTGGCTGAGCAGCCGGAGTTCCTCGAACGCGTGAGTGTCGGCGAGCAACGGGTCGATGTCGGCGATGATGTAGGGCGTTGCGGTGATCGGGTGCAGCTCGACGAACCGACGCAGGGAGACCAGCGCGGTATGAGCCTTGAGCAGTTCGGATCGCTGCGCGAACTGCTGGTCGATCACATCCCGCAACGCGACCAGCCCACTGCGCTCGAGTAGCTCGTCGGCCAGCCTCACGGAATCATTGATCCCCGAACGGATTACGGCGATGGAAATCCGGATGCCGAACATGCCGAACCGGTCGAGCAGTTGCGCCCGGGTCGGTGCGTCGACCGGCAGTGAACTGTCCTGGCGGACAAAGCGATCCACACTGAGCATCGCCTTGTTCAGCTCACTGGCGTCGACGGCCGCCAACTTCTCCAGTGCGGCGAACTCGCTTTGCCGCAGCGTGCGGGCGGTCAGCGCCAACAGTCCCGAGACCGGAACCACCGCCTGGCAGATACCGGTCCGGTCCAGCTCGCTGGTGAACCGCTGCGCGACGTCCTTGGCGGACAGCATGGCGTCGAGGCGCCCGGCGCCGATCTCGTCGGCCCTGGAGGCCACCCCGATGACACCGAGCGCGCCGGATGACCCGCCGACCAGTTCGCCGATCTGCTTGAGCAGCGCGATGTCGGCGGCGTTCAGTGTGCGCAGCAGGAACACCACCGCGTCGACCCGAGGCACGCCGTCCTCGGGCACCAGCAGGCGCAGCGTGCGTTCGGAGACATCCCGCGACAGCGAGGACGTCCCGGGCGTGTCGATGATGGTGGCGTCGATCAGCTCGGCGGCCGGCCACTCGACATCGAGGTCGATGATGTCGTTGGCGTCCAGGCGGCCGAAGTCGAAGGTCAGGCCGGCCCACCCGGATGAGCCGCGGTCGATCGGCACGTTGGAGCGCCGCCCGCCGACGTGGTTGGCGGTGACCTTCGGTGTCGGGCCGTTGCGGAACCACGTGACGATGCGGGTGGCCTCGGTCGCGTCGGTCGGCGCGATGTTCTCCCCGACCAGGGCGTTGACCAGGGTGGACTTGCCTGCCTTGAGCGTGCCCGCCAGCGCGATGCGAATCGGCTGGTTGAGCCGCCCGGCGATACGGTCCAATTCGTTGAACACATCGGGCCGCTCGCGATACGCGGGCTCACCCTGGTATGCCCGACGGGTGCCGCCCAGGATGGCGCGAACCTGATCGCTGGTGCTCATCGAACGACGAGTCTACGGTTCGGCGGGCCCAGCGCATCGCAGCTAGGATCAGCCGCCATGCCCCAGCAGACGACGCCGTGGTATCGCTCGGCGGCCGCCACCTCGGCCGCGGGGCTGCTCGGGCTGGCGGTGATCGCGATTCTCGTCTACGCAGTGGTGACGATGTCGAGCAAGTGGAGCACCTCGGAGCCCGACAACGTCGTGCCGCCCGGCACGTATGTGCCCGAAGCACCACATTCCGCGAAGACCACCTCGGGCACGACGACCACGTCCTATCCCAGCGTGCGCCTGTCCACCACCGACATCGGGCTGCCCGGCGAGAGTACGACCAGCGGTACGACATCCTCGAGCGCCGGGTCCACGTCGGAGATCCCACCGGCGGAGCGGACTGCCCCGACCTTCCCCGGCACATTCCCGACCCGTGTCACCAATCCACCGGGACCACGCACCAGCCGCGCCGGCCCACGGCTCAACGAGACTCGTGGGGTGTCGCCCTAGCCGATCACACTGTGGGAGCGAGCTTTTCGGCGTTATCGATCACCTGGGTGAGGATGTTGATCTGCCGCTCGAGTTCGCGGATCCGGTCGTTGCGCTGGGCCTCCTCCATCCGCGCGGCGGCAATGGTGGACTGCAGCGACTCGTTGAGCGAGCGGGTGGTCTGGTTGGCGATCCCGCGGTAATGGTCGCGCAGCTGACGCTGGACGTTCTTGAGCCGGTCGCGGGATTCCTTGGACACCACGAACAGCACGTCGTCGACGAAGCGGCGCAAGTTGGTCTTCGCTTCGTTGCGCACCCGCAGCATGCGGTTCTCCATGTCCTCCTTGTAGGCCTTGCGCCCGAGCAGCAGACCCGCGCCCAGTGACAGTGGGTTGAACATGCCAAGGCCGGCCACCGAGGTGAGCATGCCGAACATCAGCACACCGCCGTAGGAGCCACGCATACTGGTAATCGCCTTGTGGCCCTTGCCAATCGGCTTGGACTCCAGGCGCGCCAACGATTTGAGCCTGCCCACACCGGCACCCATCTCGGCCGCGTTGACCTCAGGCATGTCGACGGCGTCCAGGCCGGCTTCGACAAAAGTCCTGCCGACGTCGGCAGCCAGCGCCTCGGCCCGCTGATAGGCCCACACGAAGTTGTCGCCGACGGCGTTGGCGACGCTGTCCTCGACTTCAGCGCCGATCTCGGCCCAGTGCTGAGTCGGATCGCAGTCATCGATGACACCCTCGATGTGCTGGCTGATCGCCCGGAACCGGGCCCGCAGGTCATGCTCGACATCGGCGGTCAGGTCGGCGATGCCGTCGTTGAGGACCTGCTGCCACAGCGCGGTCTGCTGCAGCGCGTCCTGGGCTTCGGCCTTGCGCCGTTCCAGATCCTCGGTGAGCCTGCGAACCTGGTCCGGGTCGTTGAGCGCGGATAGCTCAGAGTTCACCGACATACTGAGATGTTCTGCAGCCGAGCGGATTTCGGCCACCACATGGTCACGCACCAGGTCGTTTTCCCGGGACAGCACCTTCTCGGAGAGGAAGGCGACGATCGCGGGGAAGTTCGATTCCTCGTTGAGTTCCTTGTCGTTGAGCTCGATCGCGTGGCTGCGCAGCAGCGACGACGCCGGAATCAGCGGCAGCGCAAGGCCCGCCCGCTGCAGATGCGCCGTGTTGGCGGCGACGATCTCACGCCAGAACGGGTACAGGTCGGTCTTGGTGGCGACGATCGCACCGGCCGGGCAGATCTCGTGCGCCTGGCGGATGAACCGCATCTCCGGTTCGGTGAATTCCTGGCTGGTGTCGCTGATCATCAGCATCGCGTCAGCGTCGGGCAACAACCCGAGGGTCGACGACAGATGCGGCTGGCCGTGCCCGCCGACGCCGGGGGTGTCGATGAATGTCAGGCCGCCCTTGAGCAGCGGGCTGGGCGCACCGACGTCGACCCGCAGGACTTCTCGGCCCTGCGCCTGCGGGGCCCGGCGCAGATCGTGGCGGATGTCGTCGATCGGGATGTCGATCTCCTGCGGGGGCACACCGTCACCGACCGAGACGATCAATCGGGCCGAGGGCTGCTCGGCGTAGCTGATCACAGTGACCAGCGCGGTGGTCTCGTCGTCACCGACGCGGGCCACCGGCATGTTGAGCAGCGAGTTGAGCAGCTGGCTCTTGCCCTGCTTGAGCTGACCGGCGATCACCACCCGGATCTGCGGGTCGGTGATGCGCTCCTTGGCGACGGCCAGCCGTGCCACCAGGTCGCCACGGTCGTTGAGGTCGGCGATCGCGCTGGTGTGATCGATCAGTTCGACGATCACTTTGACCCGGCGCGGGTCCTCCGGTTGTGTCACATGCCCTCCCAGTACTCGCGGTTACACCGTATGCGCACGAACCGGCGGGGACCTCCAGACGTCCTGGAGATCCCCGCCGTCGCCGGATTGCTCAGAAACCCAGCAGGTGATTGCCAGACGCGAGCGCCAGGTCGTGGCTGGCGTCGAGGTGGCTGTTGACCAGCGTGGTGTCGTGGCTGGCGTCCAGCGACGTGTGGCTGGACGAGTCGTGCGTCGAGCTGTCGCTGACCGCGGTCGCGGTCGTGGTCGTGGTGTGGGTGTCGGTCTGGGTGTAGGCCGGCGAGCTGGCGTGGTTGCCGCTGTTCGTCGACGTCTGGCTGTCGATGATGGTGATACCGCCACCACCGGCGTTGCCACCCGAGGCGTGACCGCCACCGAGACCGATGAGGCTGCCGCCGGCGGACGCTCCGCCACCGTTGCCACCGCTGGCGTCGACGTCGTGGAAGACGGGGCCGCCGTTGTCCTTGATCACGGTGCTGCCGCCGGTCGCGGTGGTGCCGTTGTCGTCAATGTGGCTGTGCCCCAACGCAACATTCGATCCGGTTCCGGCCAGCACGTCGCCGTTGTTGACCTCGTTGCCGTTGCCCAGCACCGCGCCGTCACCGCTGACGATGTCGCCGTGGTTGGGGCCGTCGACGACCACGCCGCCATTGGTGGCGGTGTTGGTGGTCTTGTTGCCGAAGGTGATGTCACCGAAGCCGAGGTTGAACGCACCCTGCTGGGCGTTGGCGCCGGCGTTCTGGTCGGGGCTCAGCAGCGAGGTGTCGGTCTGCGGAGCGAACGTCGGCGACGGCGCGTAGACCGGCTGGAAGGTCGGCTCGTAGGCCGGAGCGAACCCGTAGTTGTTGGACACCGCGCGCTGCAGGCCGACGATCGGGTCGCCGCCGCCGAGCACCAGACCCGGAACAGCGGTGGCCGCGACGGTCGAGACCTGAGCGGCCGACACGCCGGCGAAACCGGCGTCGCGCAGGGTCTGGTCCGGTGCGGCGACGAACGCACGTGCGGCGTCCTCGTTGCGGAACAGGTCGAGGATGAAGTCGAGGAGAGTGAGCATGGTCGAGACCTTTCGATGAAGGTGCTCGCCGGCCTGTCCGGCGATCTGCAGACCACGTTATGGACGCCGCCGTCAACCGAAAACGGGGTCGCCACCCCTCTTCACCGAGCCCTCACTAGGGCTCACTAGGGGTGCTTCTGTAGGGGATTAGGGGATCCCTAGGGAAGTCCTTAGACACAAAGAAACCCCACGTCACGGGGACGTGGGGTTTCGTGGAGGGGTCAGAACAGGTCGAAGCCGGGATGGTCGGCCGGAGCCGGAAGGCCGGCGACATCAGACCCAGCGCCATGAGAATCATCGACGTGGGTGTGGTCCCAGGCGGTGTGGTCCGCCCAGTCGCCGCCGGCGTCAGTGCCCGTGTCGTGCTCGAAGCCGATGTCGGTGACCTGCGTCGAAGGATCCGACAGCGACGCGTCGATCGCACCGGCGTCGGCACCGGGGTCGGTGATCAGCGCCGGAGCCGGGTCGGAGTGCGGCGCGAGGTCGGTGATCACCGAGTGGACGTCGGAGACGGTCGTGGCGGGCAGGTGAGCGTCGAAGGCGTCGAACGCGGCCGTCGCGGCCCCACTCGCCCACACGTTGCCGTCGCCGGCACCGGCGCTGGGGCCAAAGCCGCCTGCCGACACCGGACCGGACAGCGAGTCGGCCACCATCGGAATCAGGTTATTGACGTCGGCGCTGGTCACATCGGGCAGATGCGCGTCGGCGATCGCCCCGGCCGGGTCGGCGGCGTAGCGCGCGGCGGCGTCGGGATCCCGCACGAGCGACATCACGAAGTCGAGCAACGAGTTAGCCATGGAACGTCTTCCCTCCTACCGCCGATAGTCACAGAGGAACTTCAGCTTGTGCCCAGAATGTTATCGGGCACGGCGTCCGCCGGGATCGGTGTCGAAGCCACCCGATACGCACCGGCGTTAGGGGGTGTGACCTTAGGGGTTCCGGCGTCATTAGGGGATATGGTGAGACCGCCCGCCGAGGCGGCGGCGAAGGGATGTGCGAATTGAGCGAATCGCTGGGGTTGTCGATCGGCGCCACCAACCTGGGGGCAGCACGCCCGGGCCGGCAGCCGGTGACCCGCCGATCGGTGCTCACCTTGTGGGCCAATCGGCCCGCCGAAGTCGGGGTCCCTTCCCAGAATCCGGAATTGACCAGCCCGAACCTCACCGAGGCCGGCCAGGTGTTCCGGGGGTTCGTCGAACGGGTGGGCGATCCGGTGCCGCTGGTGGCCGCCGACGGTTCACCGCATCGCAGCGATGAGCTGATCGCCGATGCGCTCGAGGCGATGGCCCGCGCAGCCGACGACGGCACGCCCCCGTCCACCGTGGTAGTCGCGGTCCCGGCGTACTGGGGTCCGGGTGCGATCGGATCGCTGCGCGGTGTGTTGCGCACCAGGCCCTCCCTGTCACCCAACGGTGTGCCGCCGACGCTGATCTCCGACTCCACGGCGGCGCTGGCCGCCCTGCAGGCTGACCCGGGACTGCCCACCCAAGGCGTGATCGCACTGTGCGACTTCGGCGGCAGCGGCGCGAACATCACCCTCGCCGACGCCGGAGCCAACCTCCAGCCGATCGGCGAGACGGTGCGTTTCGCCGAGTTCTCCGGCGACCAGATCGACCAGGCGCTGCTGACGCAGGTGCTTGCGGGCATTCGCGACGCCGCCAACATCGACCCGGCCAGCACCAACGCCGTCGGCGCTCTGACCCGCTTGCGCGACGAATGCCGCCAGGCCAAGGAGCAATTGTCCTCAGAGACCGCGACCGTGGTGCCGGTCGATCTGCCCGGCTTCCGCTCCGACATCCGGGTCACCCGCCCGGAATTGGAAACGCTGATCGCCGACCCGCTCGCAGGGTTCCTCGACGCGCTCGGAGACGCACTGGAACGCAACAGGATTCCAGCAGTCAATCTCGCCGCGGTCGCCACTGTCGGCGGTGGCGCCGCGATTCCGCTTCTCACCCAACGACTTTCCGAGGAACTGCGGGTTCCGGTGATCACGACGCCCCTGGCGGGGTTGAACGCGGCCATCGGCGCCGCCGTGATCGCCGCCAGCGGCAGCGCCCCGGATGCGCCGACAGGCATGGCGGTGGCCGCCGCTGACGCACCGACCGGGTTGGCCCCGGCGGCGTGGGCCGCGGGGACGGCCGGGGCTGCCGCCACGGAGTCGGCCACCGACGGCTCGCCGTCGGCGACGTTCCGCGCGTTGGCCTGGTCGCAGGACGACGAGCCCGGCTCCGAGCCGGTTCCGTATTCCGGCGAGGACTACACCTTCGACTACGCCCAGCAGGCGCAGGGCGCCACCGGCCAGCGCCCGATGATCGAGTTCGAGCAAGAGGACGCCGAGACCGAGCTGGTCGAAGCCCCGGTGCCGTGGTACCGGCGCCCGCCGCTGCTGTTCGGTATCGCCGCGGCCCTCGCGGCGGTGGCGGTCGGCGGGCTGGCGATCACGCTGACCAGTTCCGACAGCACTCCCACCACGACAACCACCAGGGTGACCAAGCCCGGTGACCCCACCGACGTGCCGGCCACGAGTGTCGTTCCACCGCAGACGGTTACGATCACCGGCTCGGACGGAAACCCGACCGAGTCGACCGTTCCCGCGACCACCACCGTGATACCGACGACGACCACGACGACTACGACGTCTCCGACCACCACCACAACCACCACAACCACGACCACGACCACAACCACGACGACCACCACTCCCCCGACCACCACCACGACGACGCCACCGCCGACCACAACCACCACGCAGCCGCCGACGACCACGACCACCGTGGCGCCGCCGACCACCACCGTCGCACCGCCGACGACGACCGTCGCCCCTCCGACGACGACCCAGGCGATCCTGACCGGCGCAACGGCGCCACCGACGAACTAGCCGATTGTGACTGATCTGATTCCGGTGCACAGCCTTTCACCGATCGCCATACAAGCGGTCAGTGCGCTGGGGTCGGCCCCGGCCAAGTTGCTGGTGACCGGTGGCATCGGCACGGGGAAGAGCACTTTTCTGGTCGCGGCTCGTGATGCCCTGCGGAACAACGGTTCCGCTGTCCTGACCCGGCCGCCCGCGCCGGGCGATCCCGCGGACGCGGCAGTGGTGGTCGACGACGCCCATCTGCTGACCGGTGCGGAACTGCGTCAGCTCACCGAGCTGGCCGGCGATCCGTCCTCGACGGTCGTCGTGGCAGTACAGCCACGCGATCACGACGAGGACCTGCAGGCGCTGATCACCACAATCGAGCGGGAACAGCCGCGAATCGCGTTGGGGCCGATGCCACCTGGTGAGCTGTCCCGCGTGATGACCGATCCGTCCGGGCACCCACCTCGTACCGAATTGGTCACCAACATTCTCGTCGCGACGGCGGGCATCCCGTTTCTGGTCGATGCCGCGCTGGCGTCGACTCGCCCCTACTCGGCAGGAGCGATCGCGCAGGCCGCGCTCTTCGCTCTCATCGACCGGTTGCGCCGGCTCGGCGAACCCGAACTCGACGCACTGCTGATCGCGTCGCTCAGCCGTGACCTCGGTGCCGCCGATCTTGCGGCGGCACTTGATGTTCCGACCGACGAGGCCAGATTGCTGATCGACAGGGCCCGGGCCACCGGGCTGGTCGAACCCGCGCACAGTCCGCACTTCCTGCGTTCGGTGCACCGCGCCACAGCACAGATCCTCGGCAACGCCCGCCATCACGATATCGAGACGGCGCTGCTGCGCTCACAGATGGCGATGTCCACGCTCTCACCTGATCTCGCACTGCGGCTGGCCGAGCACGGCGTGCGTGACGAACAGCTGGCCGACGTCTTGCGACGGCAAGCCGGCGGCGGCCGCGCCGATCCGGCTTCAGCCGCCCAGATCTACCGCGCTGCGGTTGACGCGGGTGCGGTGGAACTGCGTGCGCAACTGGCTGATTCGCTGGCCCTGGCCGGTGAGTGTTCGGACGCCGCAACCGAGGCCGACGATCTGCTCACCTCCGAGGACCCCGCCGAGCGGGCCGCGGCCGTGCGGGTGGCCGCCAGCGTGGCCATGCACAACGGCAACTCCGCGCAGTCCGCGGACCTGTTCGGCTGGCTGGGGCCCTACCCCGACGCGTCCGTGAGTGCGGCGGCGGCGATCGTGCTGACCGCGACCGGAGATGCCGCCGGGGCCGAACGCGCGCTGGCCGTGGACAGTGCGGGCCCGCCGACTGCCGCATCCCGCGCCGCCCGCAGCCTGGCCGAGGGCCTGCTGTCGACACTGCAGGCGCCGTACTCGACCGCGGCGGTCAAGCTCGGTGCGGCCATGGCCGCAGAGTATTCGGCGGCGCAGGTCCTGCCCGACAGCGCAGCGGCGTTGGTCACGTTGGCGGCCTTGCACGGCGGTGATCCGGTCCGTGCGCGCAGCGTCATCGCCAGGGCTGTGCGGACCGACCGGGACACCGAGGACGCGCTGTACGGGCACCGGCACCGGCTGCTGCTGGCCTGGACGAAGATGCAGGACGGCCAGCTGACGGCCGCCGCATCCGACATCACCGGTATCGACGGTCCGTATCGCCGGGATGCGCTGTGGTCGGCGGCGCTGCGCACCGCGTTGGCCCGCCGCGGCGGCGACGCGGGCGCACTGCACAAGCACTGGTATGCGGCCATGGAGGTGCTGGTCGAGTATTCGGTCGATCTGTTCTCCCTGCTGCCGCTCGGCGAGCTGTGGGTGGCATCGGCCCGGATCAGCCAGCAGGATCGGTTGACGCCCGCGCTCGATCAGGCCTTCGCGCTGCTCGAATCCCTCGGCAATCCGCTCACCTGGTCGGTGCCCCTGCGCTGGGCGGGTGTGCACGCCGGGATCCTGGCCAACGATCCCGCCGCGGTGGCCCCGCACGGGCAGGCCCTGACTGCTGCCGCCGCGCACAGCCCGTTCGCGAAGGCGCTGGCCGTGGCCGGACGCACCTGGCTGCGGGTGCTCGCCGGGCAGGTCGACGCCGACGAGGTCACCGCCGCCGCGCGCGGGCTGGCCCAGTTCGGCCTCAGCGCGGACGCCACCCGGCTGGCCGGGCAGGCGGCGCTGCAGACGTCCGACCCGAAGGTGTCCGGGCTGATGCTGCAGGTGGCGCGGGATTTGAAACTGTCGGTAGGCGACAGCATGGGCGACGACGGGCAGCCCCAGGCGCCCGAGCCCGGCGGGCCGGCGTCGGGAGGCACCCGACCGATGTCGTCGCCGCTGTCCGATCGCGAGCGCGAGGTGGCCGAGCTTCTGCTGCTGGGCATGCCGTACCGCGATATCGGCGCGCAGCTGTTTATCTCCGCGAAGACCGTCGAGCATCACGTCGCACGCATTCGGCGTCGGCTCGGTGCGGAATCCCGATCGGAAATGCTGTCGATGTTGCGGGCGATTTTGACGACCGAAAGCTGAGACTCCGACCACACTGCCGCCGAGTTAGGTCAGCCTTTGTAGCGGCGCTAATAGTCGAGATGCAACTATGAGCTGGATTGGAGCCAAGTTACTGGTCGGTAACTTGCACTAAGTTACCGATGAGTAACTTACGACAGGGAGGCAGTCCGTGACCGCTCTCGACTGGGGCAGGCTGATCGCTGGCCTATTGGCCACCGCCATCGTGTTGGCATTCGCCGCCAAGCGCGTGCTGTTCTTGACCAACCTGATCCGGTCGGGCCAGCCCGTCAGCGACGAGAGCGGCCGCAAGGACGACATCCCCGCTCGGATCAAAGCGCAATTCACCGAAGTCTTCGGGCAGAAGAAGCTGCTGAAATGGTCCATCCCGGGCCTCGCGCATTTCTTCACCATGTGGGGCTTTTTCATCCTCGGCTCGGTGTATCTCGAGGCCTATGGCGTTCTGTTCAACCCGGAATTCCACATTCCGTTGGTCGGCCGCTGGAATGCGCTGGGCTTCCTGCAGGACTTCTTCGCTGTCGCCGTGCTGCTCGGCATCATCGTCTTCTCGATCATCCGGCTGCGCTCCGAGCCCAAGGACTACGGACGCGATTCCCGGTTCTATGGCTCGCACACCGGTGGCGCCTGGCTGATCCTGTTCATGATCTTCCTGGTGATCCTGACCTTCGCGTTCTTCCGCGGCGCCTCGGTCAACGCTCTCGGTGAGGAATTCCCCTACGGCTGGGGCGCGTTCTTCTCACACGGCATGGCCGTGGTGCTGGCACCGCTCGGGCACACCGCCAACGTGTGGATCGAGACCATCTCACTGATGGGCCACATCGGCGTCATGCTGGCGTTCCTGTTGATCGTGCTGCACTCCAAGCACCTGCACATCGGCCTCGCGCCGCTCAACGTCACCTTCAAGCGGCTGCCGAACGCCCTGGGCCCGCTGCTCCCCGTCGAGTACAAGGGCGAGCTGATCGACTTCGAGGATCCCGCCGAGGACGCCATATTGGGCCGCGGCAAGATCGAGGACTTCACCTGGAAGGGCTACCTCGACTTCACCACCTGTACCGAGTGCGGTCGCTGCCAGTCGCAGTGCCCGGCGTGGAACACCGGAAAGCCGTTGTCTCCCAAGCTTGTGATCATGAACCTGCGCGACCACCTGTTCGCGAAGGCGCCTTACATCATCGGCGGTAAGCCGATGCCCAACGGGGAGAACGAAGCCGAGCAGGTCCTCTCCACCGAGGGCGGTTTCATCGAGTCCAAGCACGACGAGCATCACGCCGTCCCGGAATCCGGCTTCGAGCGGATCATGGGCTCCGGTCCGGAGCAGGCGACCCGCCCGCTGGTCGGCACCCTCGAGCAGGGCGGCGTGATCGACCCCGACGTGCTGTGGTCCTGCACCACCTGCGGCGCCTGCGTCGAGCAGTGCCCGGTGGACATCGAGCACATCGACCACATCGTCGACATGCGCCGCTACCAGGTGATGATGGAGTCCGAGTTCCCGTCCGAGCTCGGCGTCCTGTTCAAGAACCTGGAGAACAAGGGCAACCCGTGGGGGCAGAACGCCTCGGACCGCACCAACTGGATCGACGAGGTCGACTTCGACGTGCCGGTGTTCGGCCAGGACGTCGAGAGCTTCGCCGGTTACGAATACCTGTTCTGGGTCGGCTGCGCCGGCGCCTACGAGGATCGCGCCAAGAAGACCACGAAGGCCGTCGCCGAGCTGCTGGCCGTCGCGGGCGTGAAGTTCCTGGTTCTGGGCACCGGCGAGACCTGCACCGGCGACTCGGCCCGGCGCTCGGGCAACGAGTTCCTGTTCCAGCAGCTGGCCGCACAGAACGTCGAGACCCTCAACGACCTCTTCGAGGGAGTCGAGCGGGTCGACCGCAAGATCGTGGTCACCTGCCCGCACTGCTTCAACACCCTGGGCCGCGAATACCCGCAAGTGGGCGGCAATTTCACGGTGCTGCACCACACCCAGCTGCTGAATCGCCTTGTGCGGGACAAGAAGCTGGTCTCGGTCAAGCCGGTCGGACAGGACATCACCTACCACGACCCGTGCTACCTGGGCCGGCACAACAAGGTCTACGACGCACCTCGTGAGCTGATCGGCGCGTCCGGCGCGAAGCTCACCGAGATGCCGCGCCACGCCGACCGCGGCCTGTGCTGCGGCGCCGGCGGTGCGCGCATGTGGATGGAAGAGCACATCGGCAAGCGCGTCAACACCGAGCGCACCGAGGAAGCCATCGACACCGGCGCGTCCAAGGTCGCCACCGGCTGCCCCTTCTGCCGGGTGATGATCAGCGACGGCGTCGACGACGTCGCAGCGGCGCGCGATATCGAGAAGATCGAAGTGCTCGACGTCGCACAGCTGCTGCTGGGCTCGCTGGACCTGAGCTCGGTCACGCTGCCGGAGAAGGGCACCGCCGCCCGCGAGGCTGAAGCCGCCGCTGCGGCAGCACCGGCCGAAGCGCCCCCCGCGCCCAAGGCCGAGCCCGAGCCGGCGCCCGCCGCCGAGGCTCCTGCCGCTGCAGCTCCCGCTGCCGAGGCACCGGCCGCCGCGCCCGTCAAGGGACTCGGCATCGCCGGCGGCGCCAAACGACCCGGCGCGAAGAAGGCTGCTGCACCTGCTGCAGCAGCACCAGCCGCTGAGGCTCCGGCTGCCGAGGCACCGGCCGCCGCGCCCGTCAAGGGACTCGGCATCGCCGGCGGGGCCAAGCGGCCCGGCGCCAAGAAGGCTGCCGCACCTGCTGCTGCCGCACCGGCCGCTGAGGCTCCCGCAGCTGAGGCGCCGGCCAAGGCCGAGCCGGAAGTGAAGGGTCTCGGAATCGCTGCAGGCGCTCGTCGCCCCGGCGCTAAGAAGGCACCGGCCGAAGCGGCGGCACCCGCGGCAGAGCCTGCTGCGGCACCCGAACCCGCTGCGACGCCTGAGCCGAAGGCCGAGGAGCCCAAGGCGGACGAGCCGCCGGTGAAGGGCCTTGGCATCGCCAGAGGCGCACGCCCACCCGGCAAGCGCTAAGCCGAGACGCGCTGCTGCTGCTTCTCCTCGTAGTAGCGAGCACGCTCGTCGACCAGGCCCAAGAACCCGATCAATTCCTCGCGGGTCTTTTCGCCGACTGAGCCAAAGTCGTTGCGGTCGAAGATGTTCCAGAAGCGCAGCACCGGCACCAGCACGTCGTCATGGTGGATGCGCAGGTCATAGATGCCCGCTTTGGCGATGGTGATCGCGTTCTTGGCGAAGTCGGTCAAGCCCTGGCCGGGCATCGCGAAGTTGAAGACCTCGTCGCGGATGGCAACCATCGCGGCGTCGGGATGGATGTCGAGCGCAGCGCTCATCAGGTTGCGGTAGAAGACCATGTGCAGGTTCTCGTCGGCCGCGATCCGGGCCAGAAGTTGGTCGGCGATCGGGCAGCCGGATGCCCGGCCGGTGTTGCGGTGCGAGATGCGGGTGGCCAATTCCTGGAATGACACGTACGCCAACACGGCCAACGGTGTCTTGTCGCCCGAGTCATAGCCGGCGACGGTGTGCTCCATGCGAAGGCGTTCCAGGACAACAGGATCGACGCCGCGAGTGACCACCAGATAATCACGGAGCGCGATGCTGTGGCGGCCTTCCTCGGCAGTCCACTGCCCAACCCAGGTGCCCCACGCCCCGTCCCGGGTGAACCGGGTGGCGATTTCGCGGTGATAGGAGGGCAGGTTGTCCTCGGTCAGCAGATTCACCGTCATGGCCACCTTGGCGACGGGGTCGAGCGGCGAGTCCTCCGGCTGCCAGTCCTCGCCGCCCAGAAACGCGAAATCGCGCCCTCTGCCCCACGGGACATAGTCGTGAGGGAACCACTCGCGCGCGACCGACAGATGGCGGTCGATGTTCTCCGCGACGACGGGTTCCAGTTCGTGCAACACAGCCGCTTGTGCGTCCATGAGTGGGCCTCCCGGTAACCTACGGTTGCGTAGGTTACGGTACCGTAGGTTACTGCGGACAACAAGAGAGCCCACGTCGATGACGACGTGGGCTCTGCTGCTCAGCGGCGGTCAGGCCAGGTCAGCCGACCTTGGTCAGCTGGAACGGCGCCTGAGTGATCTGCCCACCCGGGCAGTCACCGTTCGAGTCGGCAGTGATCGTTCCGGTCATCGTGGCGGCGTCCACCGAGTAGGCGATCCGCACCGGCGCGTAGCTGCCGTTGTCGCAGACCACCCCGTCGGGCTTGGTGACCGTGAAGTTCCACTTACCGTCGGTGAAGGTGGCCACGCTGGTCCAACCCACGGTGCTGGTCAGGTTGGCAGTGCATCCGTTGACGACGGGGTTGCACGACGACGCCGCTGTCACGACGGCCCCTTCGTCCCCGCCCTTGACGGCGAAGGTGCCGTTGATCGCTGCCGGATCGGCACCAGCGGAAGCAGCAAAGCCCAGTGCGGCCACCGCGGCCAGCGCAGCAGCAGACGTCAATGTGCGTGTGATCTTCACGTTCATTCCCTTTGCGCCGTCGGTCCGGTAGTGACGACCCAAGCTAGCAGTCAGTTCGCCCGCAATAAGCGCGCCCGCACAGCAGAGTCACAGTTGTATCCGAGGTGTCTTTCAATCGTGACTTCCGCACGTCACAGCAAAGGGACAATCGGTCGGAGCGGAAACCAGTTTGCGTCGGAATGGGAGAATCAACCGGTGACTACCCACCAGTTACCGTGGCACGGCACGAGCCAGCACCCTCGTCCGCGCACGTTCACGCAGTCGACCAAGCTGCAGGACGTTCTCTACGAGATCCGCGGGCCGATCCACGAGCACGCCAACCGGCTGGAGAACGAGGGCCACCGGATCCTCAAGCTCAACATCGGCAACCCCGCGCCGTTCGGCTTCGAGGCCCCCGACGTGATCATGCGCGACATGATCGCCGCACTGCCCGACGCACAGGGCTACTCCGACTCCAAGGGCATCGTCAGCGCCCGCCGCGCGGTGTTCACCCGCTACGAACTGGTCGAGAACTTTCCACGGTTCGACATCGATGACGTCTACCTCGGTAACGGGGTCTCTGAGCTCATCACAATGACGCTGCAAGCCCTGCTCGACAACGGCGACCAGGTACTCATCCCCACGCCGGACTACCCACTGTGGACGGCATCGACCGCGCTGGCCGGTGGCACCCCGGTGCACTACCTGTGCGACGAGACCAACAGCTGGATGCCTGACGTCGCCGACCTCGAGTCCAAGATCACCGACCGCACCAAGGCGCTCGTCGTGATCAACCCGAACAACCCCACCGGCGCGGTGTACAGCCGCGAAATCCTCGAGCAGATGGTCGAATTGGCGCGCAAGCACCAGCTGCTGCTGCTGGCCGACGAAATCTACGACAAGATCCTCTACGACGACGCCAAGCACATCAGCCTGGCTTCACTGGCGCCGGATCTGCTGACGCTGACGTTCAACGGGTTGTCCAAGGCCTACCGGGTGGCCGGCTACCGGTCGGGCTGGCTGGTCATCACCGGCCCCAAAGAACACGCCAGCAGCTTCATCGAGGGCATCAGCCTCCTGGCGAATATGCGCTTGTGCCCGAATGTGCCTGCGCAGCATGCCATTCAGGTTGCACTGGGCGGGCACCAGAGCATCGACGATCTGGTTCTCCCGGGTGGCCGGCTGCTCGAGCAGCGTGACGTCGCCTGGAGCAAGCTCAACGAGATCCCCGGGGTGTCCTGCGTCAAGCCCACCGGCGCGCTCTACGCCTTCCCGCGGCTCGACCCTGAAGTGCACGAGATCCACGACGACGAGCAGTTGGTACTCGATCTGCTTCTGCAAGAAAAGATCCTGGTCACCCAGGGCACCGGCTTCAACTGGCCGGCACCCGATCACTTCCGGATCGTCACGTTGCCGTGGGCCCGCGATCTGACCAAGGCCATCGAACGGCTAGGCAACTTTCTGGCCAGCTACCGGCAGTAGCTCGTCCCGTCGCCGTCGGCGCCGACTCGCTGTTGCCAGCCGAAATATGAACGCCGGGTGGAGAAGTCGGACCGGTGAGTCCAGGAAATTGTTGACCCTGAAGAACTTCTCGGCGACGACGACGTCATAGGAACAAATGCCGAGCACCCAATCCGTGCACCGGTTCGCCACGCGCGTCGACATCGAACGCCGCCCCTCGACCTCGGGGAAGGCCAGGTCATTTCCTGCCGCCATCTGCCAGGCAACGGCAATCGATTTCGCCGCCTTGCGGAAATATCGTCGCGCCAGATCCTGCCCGCCCGAGCGCAGGCAGTCTCGCAGGGCGAGAGCATCGAGTGCGCCAACCGTCATCCCTTGGCCGTAAACGGGATTGAAGCTGCAGATGGCATCACCGCACACCAGCAGTCCGTCCGGGAAGCGACGCAGCTTGTCGTAGCGCCGCCATTGGCTGGACGGCATCCGATGACGAACCACCTCACCCAGCGGCTCGCCGGCCCGAACCGCCGCCAGCACGTGCGGGGGCGCGTAATCTGAAGCGAAGTCCAGCATTCCAGCCAGTTCAGCGGGCGGCTCATTGCCCAGCATTCCCCAGACGGTGAACATCCACTGGTCGTTCTCGTAGCTCGACAGGAACATCCCACGGGGCCGACCCGGTGCGGCGCCGATCACGACCACGCGCTCGACATCTGCTGGCGGAATGCGCATCAATTGGCTGGCATACGTAATGCGCATTACGACGTGATCCTCGGCCGGCCGTTCGTACCCGATTCCCTCGAGGAACGCCGGAGTCCGTGAACCGCGGCCCATGACGTCGACAACGAGGTCCCCGGTCAGCTGCCGCTCGGATTCGTCGGCCCGGCTCGCCACCTGGACCCCGGCAACCCGTGTCCGGTCGGATGTCGGTGTCAGGTCGACGACGTCGTGACCGTCCAGAATCGTCACGTTGGGGATCGCCAGGAGTCGACGCCGGACGTGATATTCGAGGAACGGTCGGCTCGACAGGTGCATCGGCGCGTCGGTTCGTTGGGCAAACCCCGATCTCACCAGCACGTGGCCGCCGAACGATATATAGATCTTGGAGAAATCCCCGTCATCGAGGGTGATGGCACCCTCATCGACGAGTTCGCGCAGGAAACCCGGGAAGAACTCATCGATGATCTGCCCGCCGCGGCCGAGCAACGCATGGACGTGCCTGCCCTGTGGGATACCGCGCCGATTCACCGGCTCCGCCGGCAGAACGTCGCGTTCCACCACGGTCACGGTTCGATAGAAGTCACTCAACACCCGTGCGGCGAGCAAGCCACTCATGCTTGCCCCCAGAACGACGGCATGGTCCCCCACTGTGGCCACCGGCTCCTCCTTGGTCGCTGCTGTCAGGATGGGTCCCGCCGCGCGAGCCGGGTACCGTAGCCGACTACCTAACTTCCCCGGCCGGGCCGCTCCCCCACCGTTCGCTCAAGCAGCAGCTCTACCCTGTCCGGGTGACGCACTCGCTTTCACACACCGGCCCGGCCCCGCTGAGCCCGCTGGCGGCCCGGATCGTCGTGGTCGCGCTGGCCGTGATCGGTCTGGCGACGGTCATCGGCGCGGTACTGCTGTGGCCGAGCGGTTCGAAGGTCGACATTCCGCTGCCCTTCCAGAACGGCCAGGGCGGCGCGGTCACCACCGAGGGCGGGCATGTACTCTCCAGCAGCCTGGCCGACTGTGGCAGCCCGTCGGCCGGCCAGGTGCTCACCGCATCGCCGACCCCGGGGATATCCGGCAGTGGCACCTGCGTGCAGACGGTGGTGGCGATCGACAGCGGACCGAATCAGGGCGCGTCCACGATGCTGGAGTTCTCCCCCGGCCCCGGTCAGCCGAACCTGCTGGCGGGCGACACGATTCGCATCTTCCGACAGGTCGACCAGCAGGGCACAACCAGTTACGGGTTCTACGACTACGAACGCACGTGGCCACTGATCGCTTTGGCGGCGGTGTTCGCGATTGTCATTGTGGCGGTGGCACGTTGGCGCGGGCTGCGGGCGCTGGTCGGAATCGTCGTGGCCTTCGTGGTACTGGTGGTCTTCCTGCTGCCGGCGTTGCGAGACGGTGCCTCAGCGGTTCCCGTCGCGCTGGTCGCCTCGGCAATCATCATGTTCGCCGTGATCTACCTGGCGCACGGCGTCAGCCTGCGCACCAGCGCCGCCTTACTGGGCACGCTGGCAGCCATGCTGCTGGCGGCGGGATTATCCTGGGCTGCAATTGAACTCGCGCATCTGACCGGACTCTCGGAGGACCAGAACAACGAAGTCGCGGCGTACATGGGGCACGTGTCGATCCAGGGCCTGCTGCTGGCTGGGTTCATCATCGGCTCCCTGGGCGTGCTCAACGACGTGACCATCACCCAGGCGTCGGCGGTATTCGAACTCGCCCACGCAGACCACTCGCGTCGCCAGATCTTCCTGCGCGCCATGCGCATCGGTAGCGACCACATCGCCAGCACGGTCTACACCCTGGTGCTGGCCTACGCGGGCAGTTCGCTGCCCCTGCTGCTGTTGTTCAGTGTTGCCAACCGCTCGCTGTTCGATGTGCTGACCAGTGAGAGCGTGGCCATCGAGATCGCCCGCTCGGCGGTGGGCGGTATCGCACTGGCATTGTCGGTGCCGCTGACCACCGCAATCGCCGCGGTACTGGCTACCCCTGGTCCAGCAGCTTCAGCAGGTAACCGCCATAGCCTGACTTGACTAGGTCCGCCGAATGTCGGTCAGACCTGCAGGTCTTCGTCGGACATGTCGGTGGCAACCAGGGCTGTAACCAGGTCGTCGTGGCGGAACGCCGAGGTGACGTGATCGTGGACGACTCGGAACGCCGATGCTGCGTTGCGGACGTCAGACGGGTCGGTAGTCGAGGTCAGCCGCTCTCCGACGACGACGACCCCGTCGCGGTAATAGATCTCGCCGACTTCGATGGTGGCCGCCAAGCGCTCCGCCCAGTCCCGCAGCGCGGCGTGGCCCTGTGCGGCACCACTGGCGTCCCCGATCTCGATGTCGTCGCTGGACAGCGAGACCAGAGTGTCGAGGTCCGCGGTGCTCAGCGCGTCGTGCCAGGCCAAAACGGTGGCGATCTCCGAAGTGCTCATTGTGCTAAAGCTACCGGTCTAGAAAGGCGTGCGGGCCAGCCAGGTGGCCCAGACACCCGGGTCGCCGAATATCTCGAGGCCTTCCTGGGCGGCGGTACGGCGGCGCACGACGGCCAACAGCAGGCTGCGTGCCGGTCCGCGCAGCGCGGCGGTGGCCTTGCCGTGTTCGTTGTCGACGGCGATGCCGTCGGGGCGCCCGAGGATGGTCCACTCCCCGGCCTCGCCGAGGTCGGGCTCGGTGGCGTGCAGGTGTATCGACTGCCCTTCCCCCAGTGGCCGGTCACCGCCGGCGGGACCTTCGCGATCGGCTTCGATCACCGAGCGCTCCAGCCATTCGCTGATGGCATCCGCGGCCAGGGCGGGCTCGACGTCGAACTCGACGCCCAGCGCGATAGCAGCGTCGGCCCGGTGGACCAGGACCTCGTGCAGGCGCCGCCGGATCCACCACTTGGCAGGACGCGGACCGAGGAAGGTCCACACCGAGGTCTCGGCGCCGGTCTGCGCGACGGCGTCGACAAGTTTCCGCGGACCTTCCAGTACCCAATCGATCTCGTTGTCCCGGCCTTCCGGCGGCTTGCCGCCCGCGACCGTGCGCGCGTCGATGTAGTCCATCGACTCTTCGGCGACGATCTGGGCACACCACCGGTCACCGCGCCCGACGTGGCGCATCAACTGCTGAAGCGTCCACTCCGGGCAGGTCGGCACCGGAATCGACAGGTCGGCGTTGCGCAGAAGCTCAGCGAATGCCGCGTTTTCGGCGATCAGTGCGGTTGTGAAGTCCACGAAGAAGAACCTACGTCACCACCGGGCGGCCCAACGCGTAAACGTTCCATCCCGCAGCGGCCCAGCGTGCGGAGTCGACGCAATTGCGGCCGTCCACAATGACTCTGGCCCGAACGTGCTGCGCGAGTTCGTCCGGGTCGAGGTCGACGAACTCCTGCCATTCGGTGAGCACCAGCACCGCATCGGCGCGGTCGCACGCCTCGAGGGCCGACGTCGAGTAGTTCAGCGTCGGGAACAGCCGCTGCGAGTTCTCCATCGCTTTGGGGTCATAGACATTCACGGTGGCCCCGTTGAGCTGCAGCAGCCCGGCGACGTTGAGCGCCGGGGAATCCCGCACGTCGTCGGACTCGGGTTTGAACGCTGCACCGAGCACCGCGACGTTGGCCCCGAGCAACGACCCACCGCACGCGGTGGTGGCCAATTCGACCATCCGGGTGCGGCGGCGCATATTGATACTGTCCACCTCACGCAGGAAGGTCAGCGCGTGGTTAGCGCCCAGCTCACCGGCACGAGCCATGAAGGCGCGAATGTCCTTGGGCAGGCAGCCACCGCCGAAACCCAGTCCCGCGTTGAGGAATCGGCGCCCGATGCGCGGGTCGTGTCCCAACGCGTCGGCCAGGACACGAACGTCAGCTCCGGCGGCCTCACACACCTCGGAAATGGCGTTGATGAACGAGATCTTGGTGGCCAGAAAGGCATTGGCCGACACCTTGACCAGCTCGGCGGTCTGCAGGTCGGTCAGCAGGAACGGAATGTCCTCGGCGAGCAGCGGGGCGTACATTTCCCGCAACACCGCCTCGGCGCGCGTCGAATCGGGCTGTACGCCAACAACGATGCGGTCCGGGTGCAGGGTGTCCTGCACGGCGAAACCCTCGCGCAGGAATTCCGGATTCCAGGCGATTTCGACGTCCACACCGTCTCGGGCCAGCGATCGCGCACGCCGGCTCAGTTCGGCGGCGGTGCCCACGGGAACCGTTGACTTGCCGACGATCACAGCGGATCGGGTCAGCCGGGGCACCAGTTCGTCGATGACGGCGTAGACGTGGCGCATGTCCGCGCCGTATTCGCCCTTCTTCTGCGGGGTTCCGACACCGAGGAAGTGCACATCGGCGAAGTCGGCCGCCGCGTCGTAATCGGTGGTGAACTGCAGGCGACCGGCAGAGAGATTGTCCTGCAACACCTTTGCCAGTCCGGGTTCGTAGAACGGGATGTCACCGGACGACAGCTTGGCGATCTTGCCGGGATCGATGTCGATCCCGACGACGTCATGACCCAGTTCGGCCATACCCGCGGCGTGAGTTGCTCCCAGATAACCGGTGCCAAAGACTGTGCATCGCATACTGCCCTCTATAGGCAGCCCCGATGATGTCACCGCATCGCGACACTTAGCGTGAGGCTAACGGCCGGTGAACTCGTAACTCGCTGTTAGTGACCAAAACTCGGGAACGGCCACAACGGGCTCTGCGAACCCCCGCCTGAGCTGCGGGATCCGCCCGATCCGCTGGACTGGGAGCCGCCGTCAGACCCTGAACTCGAGCTCGAACCGCCCGAGCCATAACCACCCGAACCGCCTGCTGCGCTGGGAGCGCTCGGCGCCTCGGTCATCACCGGAGAGGAGGGAGACGACGGATAGGACGGCTGCGACGGGCTCTGGGTGGGGTACGACGGCTGCGAGGGCTGCGACGGGCTCTGGGTGGGGTACGACGGCTGCGAGGGCTGCGACGGCGGCGACGAGGGTTGCGACGGCGGATTCGACGGATAGCTCGGCGACGACGGATAGTGCGGCGCCCGCGGCGGCCGCAGGAACGGCGGCAACAGCGGCGGCAGAACGATCACCGGCGGGGCGATGATTGGCGGCGGGATCACCGGCGCGATCGGAGCCGGGGCCGGAGCCTCGGGAACCGGAGCGGGCGCGGGAGCTTCGGGGGCCGGCGTGGGTGCTGCGGGAGCAGGCGCGGGGGCCTGCGGCGCCGGGGTCACGTAGACCGTCCGCGGCGCCTGCTGCACGACGGGCACCGGCTCCTGGATGGTGTCGGGCACCGACGGAGGCGACGGCGCAGGCACGGCCGCTTCGGGCACGACAGCCGCGGGCGTCTGGCTGCTCGGCACGATCACGCTCTCAGCCGGATTGGGCCGCTGATTGACGGTCGGCCGGATGCTGACCGCCAGCGAGATCACCAACGCCACGACGCCGATCACGAAGATCGACGCCAGCGAGCTGCCGACCAGCAGGAACGGCTTGCGCTCCGGCTCGTCGACGGTGAAATCGGGATCGGCGGGGATCGCGTCGTATCCGAGGTCGCCGTCCAGCTCGTCGAGCACTTCGCTGTAGCCGAGCGGCGCCATGTAGCCGGCGGCGGCCATCTGCGTGCCGGCTTCCGCCAACCCAGCTGCCGACATCTCGGTATCGGCGCCGGCGGGGTACGCCTTACCCGCGGTGGTGCCGTCAGGGTCCCGGGCGTAACCCAGGCCGACGGTCGAGGCTTCATAGCGAGGCACGGCGGCCGAGGCCAGCGCGGCGCCGCGCGCCAGGGCCAGCTCGGCTTCTTCGGGGGCGTGTACGGGCAGCGTGGTGCCCAGTGAAAGCTGCGACTTCACCGCGGAGACATCGACGCCCGAGCCGAGGACGAACAGGCCCTGCGGCGGCTGGTCGAGGCCTTCCAGGCTGGCGATCATGCCCTGCATTTCGGCGACCGCGTCCTGGGCGTGCAGGCTCTCGGTCTGGACCTTGACGATCGCGCCGCTGGCGGTCTCGACGACCGCCACGGTCGCGGTGTCGCGGTCCAACAGCATCAGCGCCGTGCGGTCGTAGCCGACGGTCTTCCCGATCGCCTGGGCCAGCGCGCCCGCGGCGTGCAGTTCGGACACCAGGACGACGTCGTCGATCTTGCGCGCCTTGAGCGCGTCGCGCAGATCCGCCGCCACGGCCCGGTCGGTCCACGTGACGCCGGTGGACACCAGGCGGTGTCCACCTTCGGTGGCGCTCTCCCTGGTACCGAGGATCGCCGCGACTACCTGATCAGCCGCAGTTGCCGGACCTTCGCCGGTCTCGATGTCGAAGGTGTCGTTGTCGACGGTCACGCCGTCGGCTTTCTCGCCCTCGACCAGCACCATGCGGACCGTCGTTGGTGTCATGGACACACCAAGTGCGATGTCCACTACCCCTCCAAGGTTGTTTGCTGGGTCCCCCGACCCGCTGCTGCGCTCCACCCTGCTCGAGCCGCCCGACTAGAAAGTTCATCGCCGCTGGTCGCGGCTCCGTTACAGCCGAACGGGTTAGCTGATGGCTGACAGCTGACCCTGGAGTCCCGAGGTTACTCGCCGGGCCTGGACTGGATGAAGTTCTGATACGACCGCGACGGCGTCGGCCCGCGTTGGCCCTGGTATTTCGAGCCGACGCTGGCGCTGCCGTACGGGTTTTCGGCGGGGCTGGTCAGCCGCAGCAGGCACAGTTGGCCGATCTTCATGCCCGGCCACAGCGTGATCGGCAGGTTGGCGACATTCGACAGTTCCAGGGTGATGTGGCCGGAGAAGCCCGGGTCGATGAAGCCCGCGGTGGAGTGCGTCAGCAGGCCTAGCCGGCCCAGCGACGACTTGCCTTCCAACCGGCCGGCGAGATCGTCGGGCAGGGTGCAGCACTCCAGCGTCGAGCCGAGCACGAACTCGCCGGGATGCAGCACGAACGGTTCGCCGTCTTCGGGCTGGACCAGGCTGGTCAGCTCGTCCTGCTGCTTGGCGGGGTCGATATGGGTGTAGCGAGTGTTGTTGAAGACCCGGAACAGGCTGTCCAGCCGGACGTCGACGCTCGACGGCTGTACCAGGCTGTCGTCGAAGGGGTCGATGCCCAGGCGTCCATCGGCGATGGCGGCGCGGATGTCACGATCGGAGAGCAGCACGCGACGAGCGTACTGGCGGATCAGTTGATCGTGATGGTGACCGCGTCGGGCGGCTGCGAATTGTTGAGGATCAGCACCGAACTCTGGCTGTTCACGTCGTCGTAGGGGAAGCCGTAATTCTTCCCGTCCAGGCCAAGCTCGTGGAAGACCTGTGCGTATGAGTTGTATTTGGTGTCAGCGGGGTAATAGGCCGCGACATTGCCCCACCGGTCGGGCGAAGCGGCCACCCCACGGTTGAAGGCCGCGTCGAGTTGAGCCAGGAACGCGCCCTGTTCGTGGCTGCCGACGAACGGGCCATCACCGGCGAAGACCTGCGCCGTGGTCGGCTTGTTCATCACGTAGCTGCCCGAGACACCGGCGGGGTTGAGCGCGGTGACGGTGTACGCGAACTGGTCGTTGGCGTTGACCCGTCCGGTCACGGTGTAGCTGCCCGGAGAGGTGAAGGTGAACGGCTGGACCGTGTACTTCGTCCAGAAATCGTCGACCGGTTGGTCGAGGTAGTGCGCCAGTCCCCCGGGCTGCTCCGAGCGGGGCGACGCGATCCGCAACGGATTGCCTTGTCCGTCCTTGATGACGAGCTGCTGGAATTCCGTCGGCACCGAATTCTGGTAGGTGGTGAATACCTGATTTCGTGTGACGGCGGTGCCGCGGGTGGCCGAGAAGTTGCCCTGCGCAAGGGTGAAGCTCAACGGCAGCCCGAACTGGTCCACCTGAGTGGTGTTGCCGCCGAACGGAACTCCACCGTACTGGAAGGTGAACTCGAACCAGTCGTAGACGGTGCTGTAGTTGGGGTTGGTGACGCCGACGGGGTCGGGCACGGTCCAGCCGCTGTTGTCCGGGCTGATGCCGATGTACAGCGGTTGGCCCACCGACACGTAGATCCGGGCGCCCTGCATCTCGGGTGGCATCCGCAGATTGCCGGCCGCATCCAGGGTGTACGACATCTTGGCGTAGTTCACGCCCTCCTTGACCAGGTGGCCGGGCGCGTTGGCGTCGTCGTGGTTGATCGCGTGCGTCGTTCCGTTCTGGTCCACCCAGGCCCAGTGGTCCTTGGACGTCTGGCCCATCACGGTGACGTAGAGCTGACCGCTGCCATAGCTCGAGTTGTTGACGAAGTCGACCGGGTACGTGCCCGCGTTGTAGGGCTCGACGGCGACGGTGACGGTGCCGGATGCGGTGTGGCCGCTGGAGCCGAGCAGGCCGAAGGTCAGGAGATTGACCAGTCCGGACAGGCCGTGGATGTGTGGACCGCTCCAGAAGTCCGACGTGGTGACCTGAAACGTATCGGTGTAGGAATCGTCTCCGGTCCAGCTGCTGGGCGGGGAGTAAGTCGCCTGGGTGCCGGAGATCTTCAGCGTGCCGCCGCCCGTGCCCGCGCCGTAGACGGTGTAGGTAAGCCGACGCCCGTCGGTGTCGACGCCGCCGAGCGAGAACGGATCACTGGATTCGCCGGGTTCGAGTGCTTCGGGTTGGGTCTGCGGCGGGAGCGTCGGAGTCACTGCTTCGAAGGTGCGTTGGTACCAATTGCGCTGCGCCGCTTGGGCTGCGCGAAGCAGAGCGGCAGGGGGCACTGACTTAATCCGGTGAGCCGGCGTGGCACGGCGATTCGGCGTCGAGGAAGTGGCGGGCTTCGCAACGCGGGCACTGGAAGCCGTTGAGTGCACCCGCGAGGTCGACGGCTTTCCGGCCGTGTCGGAGGCTGAGGTTTCGGCATGACTAGTTGCCGGGTTGGCCAGCAATGCGGCACCGATCCCCATGGCCACCGCTGATGCCCCAACCCAGCCGGCGTGCGCGGCGTACTTCATCAGGTTCCGTTCCACGTAGCTGAATGCGGTGATGCTATGCCTGCGGTTAGAGGTAGCGACGCATTTCACACTGCCGTTGGCCAGAGTGCTAACGTCTGTGTCCATCGCCGATGTAGTTCAATGGCAGAACATCAGCTTCCCAAGCTGAATACGCGGGTTCGATTCCCGTCATCGGCTCCA
>JAHFVD010000152.1 GCA_023264735.1 Mycobacterium sp.
CGCTCGACTCGGTCAAGCAGGGAGGCGTCAGTGTCGTCGCCGATGCCAGGGAAGCCATCGAGGCACTGATCCCCGCGCTGGACGGCTACACCGTCAGCGACGAATACCATTCCCGGATAACCGAACTCGCTCAGGAGTGGGAGGACACCGTGTCCGCGGTGTACGCGACCGAAGACGGCGCGCAACTCAACCAGAACCAGGTCATCGGACTGGTCAATACGCTCTCGGAGCCGCGTGACGTCGTGGTGTGCGCCGCAGGGTCGATGCCCGGGGATCTGCACAAGTTGTGGCGCACCCGCGATCGCAAGGGCTACCACGTCGAGTACGGCTACTCGTGCATGGGTTACGAGATCGCCGGTGGTCTCGGCGTGCGGATGGCCGGCCCTGACCGCGACGTGTTCATCATGGTCGGCGACGGCTCCTATCTGATGATGGCCACCGAACTGGTGACCGCCGTTCAGGAGGGCATCAAGGTCATCCCGGTGCTGGTGCAAAATCACGGATTCGCCTCCATCGGTGGCCTTTCCGAATCGCTGGGTTCCCAGCGCTTCGGCACCGCCTACCGGTATCGCAGCGACGACGGCAGGCTCGACGGCGACAAGCTGCCCGTCGACTTGGCGGCCAACGCCGCCAGCCTCGGCGCCGACGTCATCAAGGTGACCACGGCCGCCGAGTTCGCCGATGCGGTCAAAACCGCCAAGGCCGCCGACCGCACCACGGTCATTCATGTAGAGACCGATCCCTTGATCTACGCACCGGACAGCCAGTCCTGGTGGGACGTTCCGGTCAGCGAGGTCTCCAGCTTGGAGTCCACCCAGTCCGCCTACCAGCGGTACGCGGACTGGAAGAAAGTCCAACGCCCCCTTATCAATCCGTCAGATCCCCAAAGAGAACAACACCGAGAAGGACGCCCATCGTGAGCACCATCCTCGTCGGATCCGCCCCCGACTCTTGGGGCGTGTGGTTCCCCAACGACCCGCAGCAGACGCCGTACACCCGCTTCCTCGACGAGGTCGCCGCCTCGGGATACCAGTGGATCGAGCTGGGGCCGTTCGGTTACCTGCCGACCGATCCCCAGCAGCTCTCCGATGAGCTGGCGGCCCGCAATCTGAAGCTGTCGGCGGGAACGGTGTTCGAGCACCTACACCAGGATGATTCGTGGGACTCGGTGTGGAAGCAGATCGAGGACGTCGCGAAACTGACTGCCGCCGTTGGCGGTAAGCATGTCGTGGTCATCCCGGAGATGTGGCGCGACCCGTCTTCTGGTGCGGTGTTGGAAGACCGGACGCTGACATCTGAGGAATGGCGCAAGAAGACCCAGGGCATGAACGAACTGGGTAAGGCGATGTTCGAGCAGTACGGGGTGCGTGCGCAGTATCACCCGCACGCCGACAGTCACGTCGACACCGAGGAGAACGTCTACCGCTTCCTGGACGGCACCGACGGCGAGTTCGTGAACCTCTGCCTCGATACCGGCCACATCTCGTACTGCGGTGGCGACAATATCGCCATCATCCGCCGCGCTCCCGAGCGGATCGGCTACCTCCACCTCAAGCAGGTCGACCCCGAGGTCCGGGCCAAGGTCGAAGCTGAGGACCTGCCGTTCGGCGAGGCGGTCAAGCTCGGCGCGATGACCGAGCCGCCGCGCGGAATCCCGGATATGCCACCACTTCTCGCCGAGATCGAGAAGCTCGGCATCGACGTGTTCGCGATCGTCGAGCAGGACATGTACCCCTGCGAGGTCGACGTTCCGCTGCCGATCGCCCAACGCACCCGCAATTACCTCGGATCCTGCGGTATCCCCGCCGTCCGCTTCTAGATCAGGAGATTGAGCGCCATGTCTGACCTTCGTGTCGCCGTCCTCGGCGTCGGCATCATGGGCGCCGACCACATCGCCCGCCTGACGTCGAAGATCTCCGGTGCCCGGGTGGCCGTCGTCAACGACTACCTCACCGAGAAGGCTGAGCAGATCGCCACGGATATCCCGGGCTGCCGAGTGATCACCGATCCGCTCGACGCCATCGCCGACGCGCAAGTCGACGCCGTGGTGCTGGCGACGCCTGGCCCCACCCACGAGAAGCAATTGCTGGCGTGCCTGGAACATGGCAAGCCGGTGCTGTGCGAAAAGCCGCTGACCACCGATATCGAGACCTCCCTGGAGGTCGTCAAGCGGGAGGCCGAGCTCGGAAAGCGGCTCATCCAAGTGGGTTTCATGCGCCGCTTCGACCACGAGTACGCCGCACTGAAGGCGCTGTTGGACTCCGGCGACCTGGGCCGCCCGCTGGTGCTGCACTGCGCACACCGCAACCCCGCGGTGCCGCCGAGCTTCGATTCGGCCATGGTGGTGCGGGATTCGCTGGTGCACGAGGTGGACGTGACCCGCTTCCTGTTCGACGAGGAAATCGTTTCGATCCAGATCATCAAACCGTCGGCCAACCCCGGTGCCCCCGACGGTCTCGCCGATCCGCAGATCGCGATCATGAGGACAAGCACGGGCAAACATGTTGATGTCGAGCTGTTCGTCACCACCGGTGTCGCCTACGAGGTGCGCACCGAGGTCGTGGCCGAAAAGGGCAGCGCCATGATCGGTCTGGACGTCGGCCTGGTCCGCACTAAGAGCGACGGCACGCGAGGCGGACAGATCGCCCCCGGCTTCCGCGAGCGGTTCGGGCAGGCCTACGACACCGAATTCCAGCGTTGGGTCGACGCTGTGCAGCGAGGGCGTCGCACCGGAAATTACACAGATGGCCCCTCGGCCTGGGACGGGTACGCCGCCGCGGCGGTGTGCGAGGCCGGGGTGCAGTCGCTGAACAGCGGCCTTCCGGCCGAGGTGACGATGGTCGACCGCGCATCCATCGCGGGCGCCTGACATGAAGATCGCCCTGGATCCCACGCCGTTCCACCACGATTACGAGCTGCTCGAATTCCCGCGGCTGGTAGCCGATCTGGGCTACGAGTACCTGCAGCTGACCCCGCACCGGGACTTCATCCCGTTCTTCAACCACCCGCGTGCCGATGACGAGCTGGTCGCCAAGTTCCGTAAGGCCTGCGGTGACGCGGGCGTCGGGATCGCCTCGGTGCTGCCGGTGCTGCGCTGGTCGGCCCCCGACGAGGATGCCCGCGAGGCGGCGGTGCGCAACTGGAAGCGCGTCATCCAGATCACCGTCGACCTCGGCGTGAACGTGATCAACACCGAGTTCTCCGGACGCCCCGAGCTGGCCGAGGAATCCGAGCGCTCGTTCTTCCGCTCGATGGAGGAACTACTGCCGATCATTGAGCGCGAGGGTCTGGACGTCCGGATCGACCCGCACCCCGACGATTTCGTCGAGGATGGGATGGAGGCGCTGCGCATCATCCGCGGCGTCAACTCCCCCAATATCGGCATGGTGTTTGTCGCCAGCCACGCTTTTCACATGCGAGGCATGTCGGGTGGCAACATGCTCGACATCATCCGCGCCGCCGGCAACAAACTGCGGCTCGTGCATGTCGCCGACACAATGGACCACCACCGCAGCCACGGCCTGCGATATATCACCAACCCGCCCGGCAATCCGGTCCGCGTACATCAGCACCTCAAGATCGGCGACGGCGACGTCAACTGGGACGAGTTCTTCGGCGGCCTCGCCGAAATCGGCTTCTACGACCGGCCCGACACCGTGATGGTCTCCTCGGTATTCGCCGAAGACGAAAACGCCCACGAGGTTTCGCGCTACCAGCGGGCGACGATGACCAACTACGTCAAGAAATACACGAAGTGAGAGTACCCATGACCACCACCATCGCCCACTGGCTCAACAACGAAGCGTTCGCGGGCACCAGCGGCGCCGCCGCGCCCGTCACCAACCCGGCCACCGGTGCGGTGACCGGAGAGGTCGCCCTGGCCAACGTCGCCGACGCCCAGAAGGTCATCGACGCTGCCGCCGCGGCGTTCCCGGAGTGGCGCGACACGTCACTGGCCAAACGCACCGCCGTGCTCTTCAAGTTCCGGGAGCTGCTCAACGAGCGCAAGGGCGCACTGGCCGAGATCATCACCAGCGAGCACGGCAAGGTCGTCTCCGACGCACTCGGAGAAGTCAGCCGCGGCCAGGAGGTCGTCGAATTCGCCTGCGGTATCGCGCATCTGCTCAAGGGCGGGTACACCGAAAACGCCTCGACCAAGGTCGACGTCTACTCGATCCGCCAGCCGCTCGGTGTGGTGGGCATCATCAGCCCGTTCAACTTCCCGGCCATGGTGCCGATGTGGTTCTTCCCGATCGCCATCGCCACCGGCAACACCGTCGTACTCAAGCCCTCGGAGAAGGACCCGACCGCCTCGCTGTGGCTGGCCGAGTTGTGGAAGGAAGCCGGGCTGCCCGCCGGCGTCTTCAACGTGCTGCAGGGTGACAAGACCGCGGTCGACGAACTGCTGACCAACCCGAAGGTGGCCTCGGTCAGCTTCGTCGGGTCCACCCCGATCGCCAAGTACGTCTACGCCACCGGCACCGCACACGACAAGCGCGTGCAGGCCCTCGGCGGCGCCAAGAACCACGCCGTGATCCTGCCCGACGCCGACCTGGACCTGGCCGCCGACGCCATGGTCAACGCCGGCTTCGGCTCCGCCGGTGAACGCTGCATGGCCATCAGCGCCGCGGTGGCTGTCGGCCCGATCGCCGACGACCTCGTCGCCAAGATCGCCGAGCGCACCACACCGCTGAAAATCGGTGACGGGACCAAGGATTCGGATATGGGTCCGCTGGTCACCAAGGCACACCGCGACAAGGTGGCGTCCTACATCGATGCCGGCGAAGCCGACGGCGCGAAGGTCGTCGTCGACGGCAGGCAGGTAGAGATCGACGGCGAAGGCTCCGGTGTCTCGGAAGGCTTCTGGCTCGGCCCGACCCTGCTGGACAACGTCACCCCTGAGATGAGTGTCTACACCGACGAGATCTTCGGCCCCGTCCTGGCGATCGTTCGTGTCGAGACCTACGACGACGCGCTTGCGCTGATCAACGCCAACCCGTACGGCAATGGCACCGCGATCTTCACCAATGACGGCGGTGCGGCGCGACGGTTCCAGAACGAGGTTCAGGTCGGCATGGTCGGTATCAATGTGCCGATCCCAGTCCCGATGGCCTACTACAGCTTCGGCGGGTGGAAGGCCTCGCTGTTCGGCGACAGCCACGCCCACGGTATGGACGGTGTGCAGTTCTTCACCCGGCAGAAGGCCATCACCAGCCGCTGGCTCGACCCGAGCCACGGTGGCATCAACCTCGGCTTCCCGACCAACTGATGTGCGTCGCGAGCGTGCGTGTCCGTGCATGGACACGCACGCTCGCGGTGGCATTTTGTGCACGCTCGCGATCCAACAGGTGCCAAGATGCCTGAATGGAGACCAGCTTCCCCGCCCCCGCAGGCCCGCTCCCGGCGTATCAGGTTCGGCCGACCGGGGACGGTCCCTGGCCCGGCGTCGTCGTCGTGCATGACGCGATGGGCATGTCGCGCGATGCCAAGCGCATCACGGACCGGTTCGCCGCCAGCGGCTACCTCGCGATCGCACCGGCGCTGTATCACCGCGGCAATCGGGTGCTCTGCGTCGTACGCACGTTGCAGGCGTTCCGCAACGGTGAAGGGACCGCGGTCGACGATCTGATCGCGGCTCGCGATCACCTGGCTGCCGACCCCCAGTGCACCGGCAAGATCGGCATCGTCGGGTTCTGTATGGGCGGCGGGTTCTGCCTGGTGCTCGGGCCCAGTGGGGCTTTCGACGCCTCAGCCCCGAATTACGGCGAATGGCCGAAAGACATTTCGAACATCGCGAACTCGTGCCCGACCGTCGCCAGCTACGGCGGCCAGGACCGGATGCTCCAGGGTGCAGCGGCCAAGCTGGAGGGCATCCTCGGCGAAAACGACGTGCCACGCGACATCAAGGAGTATCCAGCAGTCGGGCACTCCTTCATGAACCAATTCCCCACCCCGGGTCCGTTGAAGTTCATCGAGCGCGTGGCGGGGCTGTCCTACTCAGAACCCGAGGCCGAGGACGCCTGGCAGCGCATCCTGGCATTCTTCGGTGACCATCTCACGGGTGCAGGGTCGGCCGGTAGCTGAGTTGCTGGACATTGCCGTCCAGCGTCACCCGGTCGCTAATCCGGAACTGTGGCGTGGCTGCGGCTGTAGTTGTGCCCATCGGCCCGGGAGAGTAATTGCTTGGCAGTGAGATCAGCACCGGCGTCGCTGAATATCGGTCGGTGTACCCCGCCTGTGTGGCGATCGGCCCGAAGGTCGGTGTTGGTGTCGAGTCGTTGCGGCGGTGGGTGTTGCAGGCTCAGATCGACGGTGCTCAGCGCCCGGGGGCGACTTCTGTCGAGCAGCAGCGGATCAAAGACCTTGAGCGGGAGAACCGAGACCTCAAGGAGGCCAACGAGATTCTGAAGGCGGCCTCGACTTTCTTCGCGCGGGAGCTCGACCCGCGCCACCGCTGATCTGCGGATTCATCGACCAGATGCGGGCCCGTGGATTTCAACCTCGCCGAGTATTTACGCGATTGTAGATTGCGCCGCAACTGGCGGTAGCAATTGCCCCCGACTGGTAGAAGGCAATCGAGACGGTCGCCGGGATGCTGGCCTTTCGCGCAATGACGGACGATTGAGCGGGCGGCGACATGTACAGGGTGCATCTGATGGGCGTTGGTGAGCCCTTTGCCACATTTCATATCCAGAACTCAATATTGTGAGCGGGCCTCAACTTATATCCTGAGCGGGCGTGGCCGCGAGGGATTGCGCAGTAGCGTAAGGATTTCCGGATGGCCTCTGCAGATTCTCCCCAGCCCAGCGATGGCCAGCGCACCTCGGGTTCGACCGCTGCCCGGTATGTGGGCAGCATTGGTGCGCTTGCCGTGGCGTTAGGTGTTGGCTCGGCGGTTGCTGCGATGCCGATGGCGTTCGCCGACCCGACCGGTTCGTCTGGGTCACCGGCTTCGGACTCGTCGGCTGGAACGTCGACTCAGTCGAGCATGCCGCCGCGCCGGTCCGGACCTAGCCGCCGGGCACGTAGTGCGTCGCCCTCGGCCGCTAACAGCTCTGCGTCAGATTCCCGTCCCGACACCTCGATCACCGTTCGATACGGCAACCGTGGATCGGCCGTAGTCGTTGACGGTCGCGGTGCGGCGGGGACAGCCTCGCCGGGGTCCCCGGGCGATTACACGGCAACCACTTCCCGCGGGCGGCGCGCCGCGCAGTCGACCGCCTCAGTGACCGACTCTCCCGGTGATCGCCGTGTGGCGGTGCGTCCCGTCGACTCCCCAAGGGTGCAAATCCCATCGGCGGCTGCCGTGGCGGCGACGAAGGCTGCGGTGGCGGTTGGGCCGGTGATGACGGCGATTCCGGCGGCAGCATCGGGCACGGTCGGTGGTTTGGGCACAGGGTTGTTGTCGTGGTTGCCCGGTGGCGCCTGTGATGGTGCGCCGGCGGCGACTCCGTTGGCGTGGACGGCGGTGGCGTTCACCCGCCGGGAGCTCGGTGGAGGGTCGGCGGATCCGGCGGCGGCGGCGGTGACGATCGGTAGCGGTCAGTTGTTCGCGGGGCTGGTTAAAGCCTCGGCGAGCAGTCAGCTCAAGTTGTTCGGCAACGGCACCGCCGATAATCCTGATGGCGGAATTCTGATCGGTAACGGCTACACGTACACGGAGTACGAGGGCGCCTGCACCAGCGGCGCCTGTGCGGGCGGCAAGGGCGGTCTGCTCGGGAATGGCGGCGGCGGCTTCGCCGGCGGTGCCGGCGGTTCAGCGGGCTGGTTCGGCACCGGTGGTAACGGCGGGGCCGGGATCAACGGCGGTGCCGGCGGTGCCGGCGGGTTGTTCGTGGGTAATGGAGGAAACGGTGGCGCCGGGGGGACGGCCAGCACTGCTGGCGGTGGCATCGGCGGCAACGGTGGGGCCGGTGGCGGGGTCGGGTTGTTGTCGGTGTTCGGCGCCGGCGGTGCCGGGGTAGCGGGTTCGGCGGGTGGGGTTGGCGGCACTGGCGGCCTCGGCGGTAACGGCGGCCAGGGCAGTTGGGTGTTGGGTCGTGGTGGTGCGGGCGGTGTTGGTGGCGTAGGCGGTGCCGGGGGAAGCGGTACCGCGGGGGTGGACGCTTCCACCGCTGGGGCAGATGGTGGTGCGGGCGCTGATGGCGGCGCCGGGGGTGCCGGGGGTGCCGGCGGTAATGCCGGCAGCGGTCGGGTGTTGTTGGTGTTCAACCAGTTTGGCGCGGCCGGTAACGGCGGAACCGGTGGCGCGGCCGGTCTGGGCGGTAACGGCGGCTCCGGTGGTGCTGGAGACGCGGTGAGCATCGATGGTGGTGCCGGCGGCCGTGGTGGTGATCCGGGGGCTGCAGGTGCCGGGGGTGTGGCTGGTGCCGGTCTCGGTGGGGCGGCCGGGGCCAGCGGTGCGGCCGCCGCCAGCGGTGGCAACGGAGGCGCCGGAGGCGCCGGAGGCGCCGGGTTCAATGTGATCGCCACCGGGGGCACCGGCGGCGCTGGAGGTGCCGGCGGGGACG
>JAHFVD010000021.1 GCA_023264735.1 Mycobacterium sp.
ACTGATCTCGCTGAAGCCGATGATGCGGGCGAGTGCGGCGGGATCGGCAAGGCCGCTGGCTTCCACGATGATGGCGTCCAGCCGAAGCTTGGGGTCGGCGAGCCGCGCCAGCGCGGTGTCCAGCTGGCCGTCGTCGGGCAGGCAGCAGATGCAGCCCCCGGCAATCGAGGCCGGCTCGTCGATCTGCCCGCTGATCAGTCCGGCGTCGACGTTGATCTCCCCGAAGTCGTTGATTACCACCCCGATCCGGGCTTGTGGCGTGCGCAGCACGTGGTTGAGCAACGTGGTCTTGCCCGCACCCAGATACCCGGTGAGTGCGATGACGGGGATCGTTGTCCCGCGGTCGCTGGTCCGTGACGCCACGTGGCGATGGTGCCACACCCGACAGACACCCTCGCGACACGCCACGATGAGTTTGCTGAAAGCTATGAATTCGGTATGTCCCAAGGCGTGAAAGCCGAGGCTGTGACGTCAGCGTCAACCCGATCGTCAGCAATTGATTCGGTCAGGTTCCGCACGAAACATTGCTGCCCGAAAAGTGCTGAAAGGTACTGGTGTGCCGGGCAGGGTCCGGCTAAAGTGCCTACGGCAATCGCAACTTGCCGGCCGGCCTCGCGCCAACCCGTGGGGAACCGCCGGATCACTTCGTGTCGCGACGGGATCGATTCGTTTGCTGTGCAGAAAGCGGTCGCGCAGGGGCGCGCGCACCACAGTTGTCTCTAGCCCGGGGGGAAGATCTTGACCGACGACTTCGCGCTGCCGCCTCGCGGCCGCCGACACCGCCGTCGCATCTGGGCCAGCCGCTTTGCGGCAGTTGCGTTGACGCTGTTGGCTTTTGCCCTGACCGGAATCCCGCCGGCCAATGCGGTCGTGATGTGGCACCCCAAGCCTGCGCTGCTGCCCACCCCGTGGACCAAGCTGGTGGGCCCGGACAACGCGCTGCCCCAGTACCCGCGCCCGCAGATGACCCGGACCGCCTGGCTGAACCTCAACGGGGTGTGGGGCTACATGGGCCGATCCGCGGGAACCGTCCTGGCGGCCCCGCCGCCGCCAGCGGCCTACCGCGAGCAGATCCTCGTGCCGTACCCCGTGGAGTCGGCGCTGTCGGGTATCGCGCGTCATGACGACGAGATGTGGTATCGCAAGGTCGTCAAGCTGCCGAGTAACTGGCTGGGACAGCATGTGCTGCTGCACTTCGGCGCCGTGGACCAGATCGCGACCGTCTGGGTCAACAACCAACAGGTTGCCCATCACGAGGGCGGCTACACCGAGTTCAGTGTTGACATCACCGAGGCGCTGCGGGGGCCGGGCGCCCAGGAGATCACGGTGCGGGTGCAGGACCGCAACGAGGCCAACGCCTTCCCGATCGGTAAGCAGCGCAACGGACCGAAGGGCCTGTTCTACACGGGCGCGTCGGGGATCTGGCAGACGGTCTGGATGGAGCCGGTGCGCGCCACCTATATCAACAAGCTGGACATCAGCTCCGATCTGACGAGTTTGTCCGTCACGCCTCGGGTGGCCGGCACCAAGGGCCAGCGCGTCGTCGCGTTCGTCGCCGAGCCCGGTGGCCGCGTCGTCGAGGTCGGGTCTGCCGGAGCGGGCGACACGATCCGCCTGCCGATCCGCAACCCGCACCTGTGGACGCCCGATGACCCGTACCTGTACGACCTCCAGGTCGCACTCGTGAACCCGACGGGCAAGGTGGTCGACGCGGTCTCCAGCTATGCCGGGCTGCGCACGATCGGCGTCATGGCCGATCCGCAAGGCAGGCCGCGCATCGCGTTGAACCACAGGATCACCTTCCTGCACGGCCCGCTGGACCAGGGCTACTGGCCGGACGGGATCTACACCGCGCCAACCGACGACGCGCTGAAGTCCGACCTGCTGCGGATCAAGGAGCTGGGGATGAACTTCGTGCGCAAGCACGGCAAGGTCGAGCCCGCCCGTTGGTACTACTGGGCCGACAAGCTGGGATTGATGGTGTGGCAGGACATGCCGTCGCTCGATGTGTCGCTGAAGATCCCGGTGGGTCCCGCCCCCGAGCCCGCTCCCGCTGCGAAGGTCAACTTTGAAAGGGAACTGCTGGCGATGATCGATCAGCTGCGCAGCGTGACGTCGATCGTCGGCTGGGTGCCGTTCAACGAGGGCTGGGGTGAGTTCGACACCGCCCGGATCGCCGGCGTCGTGAAGACCGCTGACCCGACCCGGATGGTGGACGCCAACAGCGGGGTGAACTGCTGCAAGTCGCGCGGGGACACCCTGGCCGGCGACATCTACGACGATCACACCTATGTCGGTCCCGGCGAACCTCAAATCCATGACGACCTGATGAAAGCGCATTCGAAAGGTCCCATCCCGGTCGACAACCGGGTACGCGTCGACGGCGAGTACGGCGGGCTGGGCCTGGTGCTCGACGGCAACCGGTGGCCAGGGCGGCCGGAGGCCTACGAGATGGCCGACAGCCCTGCGCGTCTCACTGATCGCTATGTCGAAGTCAGCCGGAGGCTGGAGAATATTGTTCGCAGGACCGGTCTGTCTGCGGCTATTTACACCCAGACCACCGATGTCGAGAACGAGGTCAACGGATTCCTGAGTTACGACCGGTGGCAGGTCAAGATGCCGATTCCGGTTGTGGCGGAACGTAACCGCGCGGTGATCACCGCGGGCACGCCGGACTTGGTTCCGCCGGACGTTCGCCGCTGACGACGCCGTCGCAACCGAACAGGCCCGGTCCCGGCCTGCGGTGGTCTAGCGTGGTGCGCGACGGATCGAATTCTGCTGACAAGGGGGCGCCGCCGATGCTCAGTCGACGTTGCTTACCACTGGCGACGGCCATTGCGGCCACACTGATCATCGGTGCGCCGGGGACCGCGCATGCCGTGCCGCCGCCACCCACTCCCGACCAGGCCTCCGCTGAATGGACAGTCACTGACGGCTATTTCGTCAAACAGATCGGATGCACCCCGGAGACCCCGGGAGATCCGCTATCCATCTCCTGGGACCCGCCCGGCTTCATCCCGGGGATCGGCGGGCAGGGAATGATCAACGACGCCAATCCCGCGCTGGGCGGCCACTTCTCGACATGGTGGAATCCGGTGCCCGGCTTCTGGGACGTCCAGTACGAATTCTGCTGAGCCGGTCAGCCGGCCAGCAACCGGTCGGCGCTGCGGATCGCCAGCGCCGCACCGGTCAGCGTCGGATTGACCGCCAGCGCATTCGGGATGACGCCGACGGTGGCCAGATACAGGTTCTCGGTGCCCCATACCTGCCCGAATTCGTCGGTGACGCAGGTGCCGTCGTCGCTGGCGCCCATGCGGCAGGTGCCCATCACGTGAGCGAACCCCAACGCCATCCACCGCGGTTCGACACCGGCGCGGAAGCGCCCCAACGCGCCGGCGAGCTCGTGCTGGTCGGCGAGTACCGCGGCCATGCGCGCGTTATCGGCCTCGCGTAGCGGAACATCGAAGCGCACGGCTCCGTCGTCGGCGATCGTCATCGTGTTGTCGGGGTGGTTGTCGACCGGGCAGAACGACTGCATCTCGACGAATTGGTCGGCGGGCAGGTCGATATCAGGCGGCGACGGCGGCACCGGATTGGTATCGCGCAGCACCATCGTGTTCCACGGCGCATCGGGCGCTGGCGGGATCCACAGCCGCGGCGGTAGATCGTCGGTGCGGCCGCACAACTGCGGATCGAGCACCAACTGCGAGTACAACACCGGGTGGTAGGTGAGGTATCGTCCGAGTGCCTGATGTCGAATTCCCGAGCGGTGCAACAGTATCGGTGTGTCGAAGGCGCCTGCGGCAACCACCACGGCCGAGGCCCGCACCGTCGCACCGTCGGCGAGCTGCACCCCCGTAGCACGGCCCTGCTCCACGATGACGCGTTGGACATCGGCGGTCTCGATGCGTATCCCGGTGCCGGCCAGGATGTCGTGGGTGGCGACGTAGTGGATCGTGGCGCGATCGACCAGGCGACCCGCCATGGGCTGCTCGCGGATTTCGCGGCCGGCAGCCGCGAGCGTGGGCTCGAGGCGGTGCAGGATGCGTTGCTGGCGAACGGATCCGGCGAAGGTGTCGTTGGTGACGCCCAGATAGCGTTCGGCCGCACTGAGATAGCGGTCCCATTCGGCGGGTGACAGCAGCTCGCCGCGTTCGGACGCGGCGGGCCTGGGGCAGTTGTTCGTCCACAGCACGCCCTGTCCGCCGACGGCGGCGGTGACGCACGTGCCCGGTAACTCGCGCGGCGGGGCGGCCTCGTCGAAATAGGTGAAATCCGAGGAGATTCCCGCCAGGTACGAATCGGGATCCCGCTGAAAACGGTCCTGATTGCGCATGTGCGAACCTGGGGGATCGGAGATCGCCGGCCCGGATTCCAGGATCCTCACCGCCCGGCCGGCCTCGGCGATCCGGCGAGCGGCAACGGCCCCGATCGGGCCGCTGCCGATCACCACCACTGGGCTCTCCACCGCGATGACGATATTGGGTTCTCGGCGTCAGCGGGTGCAGTTCAGCGACACGGTGATGGTGCGGTTGACCACGATCGGGATCAGGATGTCACGTCCGCGCCCGCGGTCGATCTCCACCACCTGGGTTTGATTGCGGGGATTGCGGACGCTGGTGACGACGCACTGATCCAGCGGTGCGCTGCCGATCCGGTCGATCTTGACATCGAAGCCCTGCGCCTCCAGCGAGCCGATCGTGACGATCGCCGATTCGGCGTGAGCCGGGGTCGCCAGGCTGAGCAGCATTCCGAGCGCCGCGGCCGCGCCGGCAGCGGTCAGTGCCAGATGGAAGGCGAAATTGCGGTTTGTTGCGGACACGTGAAACCTCCTGTGCTGGCGAGCTATTGCGCTCGCGACTCGGTGATGACTTCGAGAGTCGCAGCGCGACACAGGCGCGGCTTGGAGGTTCTGTGGAGATTGGCGGGAGATCGTCGACCGGCCGTCGACGCCGGACTCGGTGGGCCAAATCTCCACGTAATCTCCACCCAAGCTCCAAGCAGAGGGTGTTGGCCCAAGGCGATGCTTTGGCCATGAAAACACTGATGATCACCACAGGCGGGGCCGCGATCCTTGCGGCGGCCGCCCTCAATCTCGCCCCCGCCGCATCCGCTGTCCCTCTCGAGGGCAGCCCGGCCGACGTCGTCGTCTCGTCGCTTCAGGCGCGCGGCTTCAACGTGCAAATCAACGGAACGGTCAGCAATGGGTTGTCCCGCTGCACCGTCACGAGCATCAACGGCCTCCGGGGAACCGAAGCCGACGGTGCACCTATCAACCGCGACGTGGCGACGACCGTGTTCGTCTCCGTCGACTGCCTGCACTAAGACCACGAGCACTGGGACCCACGAGGGCCGCCCCCGCTACTGGTTGCGCGACGCCAGACCAGCGGGGGCGTGTCCGATCGCCCGATGGATCGCATCAGCCAGGGCGAGCGCGCTCTCCTCGGTGAGTTCGAGAGCCACCCGAGCCGACGGCCCGAGCGCCGGATTGAGCACGTCGATGTTGACCGTGTGGGTGTACCGGGCGTGCACGGCGTGGTCGATATAGACCGTGGCCCGGTCGGCGCCGAACCATCCGGTGGCGCCCTTGCCGCTGCCCTCGATGACGACGCGTTCGGTCAGATAGGTGCACATATCGCCCTAGCCTTTCAGGTGAGTGGCGAAGAAGTCGTCGATGTGTCGCCAGCCGTCCACCGCGGCCTCGACGCGATATGCCGGCCGGTCGACGGAGAAGAACGAATGCCCGGCGCCCTCGTAGCTGTGGAACTCGTGCGGCTTGCCCAGCCGGGTCAGCTCGGCGTCCAGAGTGGCCACCGCCTCCGGCGTCGGGAACCGGTCCTCGGCCCCGAACAGTCCGAGCATCGGAGCGCTCAGGTTGCCCGCCAACTCGAGGATCGGTTTCATCGCCTTGGGCATCCCCTCGGGCGGGTCTTCGACGATGAACGCGCCGTAGCAGTTCACCGCGGCGTCGAAGGGCAGGGAGCACGCCGCCAGAAAAGCGTGGCGTCCGCCCGAGCAGTGGCCGATGACGCCGAACTTCCCGTTGGCTCCTGGCAGGCCGCCCAGATGAGCCACCGCGCCAGCGACATCGCCGACCAGCCGTTCGTCCGGGACACCGCCCGCGGCCCTTGAGGCTGCTGCGGCGTCGTCAGGATCGGCGCCGGGCGCCTCGCGCGAGTACAGGTTGGGGCAGACCACGTGATAGCCGGTGACGGCGAGCCGGCGGACGAATTCCTTGGTCTCGCGGTCATAACCCGGCATGTGGTGGATCCAGACGATCCCGCCGCGCGAGCCGTCGGCCAGCGGCCCGGCCCGATAGGCCTCGATCTCGTCGCCGCCGTGCCCGGTGATCGTGATCGTCTCCGCGCGGATCGCATCCGAGCCTGGTCGAGTCATTGGGTCATCATGGAAGCTGACGCGATCCACGGCAAGGGAGTCCAGCGTGAGCACAGCATCCGAACAGCCCGTAGTCGACTACCCGCAGGCCGCCGCCGCCCGTGGCCGCATTGAGCGCTCGCCTCGGCGGGTTCGCGGATTCTTGGGCAGCCAGCTGGTTTTCGACACCACCTCGGCCCGGTATGTGTGGGAGATCCCGTACTACCCGCAGTACTACATCCCGCGGGCCGACGTCTCCGACGAGTTCTTGCGCGACGAGGACCACCCGCAGCACGTGCAATTCGGCGCGTCGCGGATATTCACCGTGGCGGGGGAGTCGGCGACGCACCCTTCGGCGGCGCGAGTGTTCGATGACGGCGACGGCCCGGTCGCGGGATTCGTGCGCTTCGACTGGTCGGCCCTGACCTGGTTCGAGGAGGACGAGCCGATCTACGGCCACCCCCGCAACCCCTATGTCCGGGTGGACGCGCTGCGCTCCCATCGTCACGTTCGGGTCGAGCTCGACGGTGTTTTGCTGGCCGATACCGCGAGCCCCGTGCTGCTGTTCGAAACCGGCCTGCCGACGCGGTATTACATCGACCGCACCGATGTCGCCTTCGAGAATCTCGCGCCATCGGACACCCAGACCCTGTGCCCGTACAAAGGCGTGACATCGCAGTACTGGTCGGTGCGGGTCGCTGACGCGCTGCACAACGATCTGGCCTGGACCTATGGCACACCGCTGCCGGCGGTCGCGCCGATTGCCAACTTGGTCGCGTTCTACAACGAAAAGCTCGACATCACCGTCGATGGAACATTGCTTGACAGGGCACACACCCACTTTTCCTAGGCGATACTTGCGCATTCAGCAATCGGAGCAAAGATTTGGGCTTTGGTTCTCTCTCGTTGCAGAAGTCGGCTTATCCTTTGCCAGGACTCGCCGTCAAGAAGCGCACGTGAGTTGCGACCTTGGGGGCGCGGGGGCTGCCGGAGGTTCAGGTGATCGTCCGGACCCCGGCACGCGAGCTGACCGGCTGTGACGGGGCTTCCTTCGTCCTCAAGGACAACGGGTACTGCTACTACGCCGACGAGGACGCCATCGCACCACTGTGGAAGGGCAATCGCTTTCCCCTGGAGAACTGCGTCAGTGGGTGGGCGATGCATCACCGCGAGTCGGTGGTGATCCCGGATATCTACGTCGACGAGCGTGTCCCCCACGAGGCCTATCGGCCCACGTTCGTCAAGAGCATGGTGATGGTCCCGATCCGCAAGGTCGACCCGATCGGGGCGATCGGCAACTACTGGGCCCACCCGCGCGAGGCGACCGAGAGGGAAGTCTTCCTGTTGCAGGCGCTGGCCGACTCGACCTCCATCGCCATGGAGAACGTGGCGCTCTACACCGAGCTGGAACAGCGGGTGCAGGACAGGACCGCCGAACTCGAGAAGGCGAACGACGAGATCCACAAACTCTCGATCACCGACGAATTGACCGGGCTGAACAATCGGCGGGGCTTCTATCTGAGGTCGGACGCGGCGCTGCGCACGGCCCGACGGCAGGGCGGATCCTGTCTGCTGGTGTTCCTCGACGTCGACGGCCTGAAGCTGGTCAACGACGTGCACGGGCATGAGGTGGGTGACGCGCTGCTGGCCGATGTCGCCGAGCTGCTGACCGGCACGTTGCGTGAATCCGATGTGACCGCCCGCATCGGCGGAGACGAGTTCTGCGTCCTGATCATCGAACCCGATTGCGATCAGGCGGCGCTGCGCCGCCGTCTGCTCGCCGCCTTCGAGCGGTTCAACGCCGACAGCGACCGGACGTACACGCTGTCAGCCAGTATCGGAATGGTCCCGGTGCGGCCGGCCGATTCCGACACCATCGACGAACTCCTGGCCCGCGCCGACGAGCTGATGTACGAGGAGAAGAAGGGCAAGCCGACCTCGCGCCGGCCTGCCTGATCCTCAGTCGTCGGTGACGGTCAGCTTCACGTCGATATTGCCCCGGGTGGCATTGGAGTACGGGCACACCTGATGGGCTTTCTCCGCCAGCGCGACGGCGGTTTCGTGGTCGACGTTGGGCAGCACGACCTCGAGTTCGACCGCCAGGACGAAGCCGCCGGCGTCGTTGCTGCCGAGTGAAACCTTGGCTCCCACAGCCGAATCGGTGACATCGGCCTTTTCCTGGCGGGCGACCAGCCGCAGCGCGGAGTGATAGCACGCCGCGTAACCGACCGCGAAGAGCTGCTCGGGGTTGGTGCCGGCACCCGAACCGCCAAGCTCCTTCTGGATGCTCAGATCGAGATCGAGCTTGCCGTCGGAGGTTCGCCCGTGACCGTCCCGGCCCTCGCCGGTGGCCAGTGCTTCTGCGACGTACAGAACCTTCATGCCAGTTCCCTCTCTTCTTCGTTGCTTCGCTAGAAACCGCTGGCTTGCCAGGAATCATCCGGATAGGGCGGAACCTTGCCCGCGAAGGCGCCGTCAGTGATCGCACACAACGTGTCGCCGATCGTGCCGGCGTTGGCCAGCGGGCTCACTGTGCCGTCGTCGGCGACACGCGCGACGACGGCTTGCCAGAAGTAGGTGATGCCGCCGTGCTCGTACCAGAGGAACCAATCCTTGTCGCGGTGGCCGCCGCGGATCAGCCGACGGAACGGCAGCGACGGATCGTCCACGTCGTCGGTGCTGTTGAACGGTGCGCCGATGTCCGCCATGGGGCCGATCAGCGTCTTCAATGGCGCCGGGAGCTGCGTCACGCTCGATACGTCGGTGACCGGCGTGACCAGCTGGCAGTTGGTGTCGGGCGCCGCGCCGGCGGGCGCCGCGATCACCATCGCAACGCTCACCCCGGCGATACCCACGACGAACGCCTTCATCGCAGCCAACCTACGCGTAACCTGCGCCCATGTACGCCCCAACCTGGGAATCGGTGGGAACGCATCCGCTGCCGGACTGGTACGACGACGCCAAGCTCGGGATCTTCCTGCATTGGGGGCTGTATTCGGTGCCGGGCTGGGCGCCGCAGGTACCCGACATTCAGCAGCTGCTCAAGACCAGAGGTCCGGCAGACATGTTGCGGGACAACCCCTATGCCGAGTGGTACCTCAACTCCAGCCGGCTGCCGGGTAGCCCCACCTGGCACCACCAGCGCGACACCTACGGACCCGAGGCCACCTACGACGACTTCGTCACCGCCTTCGACGAGGGCACCGCGGGCGCCGATATGGCCGCCATTGCCGCGGTATGCCGTGACGCAGGTGCCGGCTACGTGGTGCTCACCACCAAACACCACGACGGCTTCTGCCTGTGGCCCACCGCGCTGGAACATCCCCGCAAGGGCCGCTACCACGCCCGGCGAGACATCGTGGGCGACCTCCGCAGCGCCGTCCTCGGTGCCGGTTTGCGGATGGGCCTCTACTACTCGGGCGGCTACGACTGGCCCTACAACGACGCGCTGTTGGAGAATCCGGCCGACAGCTTTCTCGCCGTGCCGCACACCCCTGATTACCGCCACTACGCGGCCGCACACATCAGCGAGCTGATCTCCCGGTATGCGCCCTCGGTACTGTGGAACGACATCTGCTGGCCGGCAGGCGGTGACCTGGCGGAGTTGTTCGCCGAGTACTACAACGCTGTGCCCGACGGGGTGATCAACGATCGCTGGATCCAGCCACCCGGGCACCGCGGGGCAGTCACCGACTCACTGGCCCGGATGGGTGGCTCTCTGCTGCAGCGGTTTTGGTCGCTGATTCCCGACGACCGCAAATCGCTGACGTTCCCGGCCAGCCATCACTACGACATCCGAACCCCGGAGTACGCCCAGTTCGACAGCATCCAGGACAAGAAGTGGGAGTCCACTCGCGGCGTGGGACATTCGTTCGGCGCCAACCGCAACGAGCGGCCCGAAGACATCGTGACCGCCACCGAACTGGTCCGCTCCTTCGTCGACATCGTGGCCAAGAATGGCAACCTGCTGATCGGCATCGGCCCCGACGAGCATGGCTGCCTGCCCGACGAGCAGCTGGCACCGCTGCGTGGACTGGGAGAGTGGTTGCGGCACAACAGCGACGCCGTCTTCGGCACCCGGCCGTGGCACATCGCGCAGACGACCACAACCGAAGGCGGGGCGATTCGGTTCACCCAGCGCGACGGTGCTCTCAATGCCGTGCTGCTCGATGTGTCGGCGGCCGAGTTCGGTGTCCGAGGGATCGATGCCACCGACGTGACAGAGGTGCGGCTACCGGCGCTCGGCGAGCCGGTCGAATGGCGCGTCAGTGACTCGATGCTGCATGTGCGGTTGCCCGACCGGATACCGCCCTCGCCGGCGTACGTACTCACGCTGGGCCACGGAGCGCGACCGGCCCAGCCGTTGTCGGCCGGCTAGTCAGAGCACCTTCGACAGGAACTCCTGCAGCCGTGGGCTTTTCGGGCTGCCGAAGACCTGGTCGGGTGTGTCGTCCTCGACGATGTTGCCGTCGGCCATGAAGATGACTCGGGAAGCCACCTCCCTGGCGAAGCCCATCTCGTGGGTGACCACCACCATCGTCATGCCGCCCTGGGCGAGTTGGCGCAGCACCTCGAGCACGTCGCCGACCATCTCCGGGTCCAGCGCGCTGGTGGCCTCGTCGAACAGCATGATCGACGGGTCCATCGCCAACGCGCGAGCGATCGCCACGCGCTGTTTCTGCCCGCCGGACAGCGTGGCAGGTTTGACGTTGGCCTTCTCGGCCAGCCCCACCTGGCCGAGAAGCTCCATCGCCTTCTTCTCGGCTGCGGCCTTGCCCATCTTCTTGGTCACCAGCGGTGCCAGGGTGATGTTCTGCAGCACCGTCATATGCGGGAACAGGTTGAAGTGCTGGAACACCATGCCGATGTGCTGACGCACCTTGTCCAGGTCGACCTTGCGGTCGGTGAGGTCGAAATGGTCGACCACCACCTTGCCCGCGGTGATGTCCTCCAGCTTGTTCAGGCAGCGCAGGAACGTCGACTTGCCTGAGCCCGACGGCCCGATGACGCAGACCACTTCGCCTTGTTTGATGTCGGTGGTGATGCCGTCGAGCACCACCAGCTCGCCGAAGGCCTTCTTGAGGTTCTCGATCTGGATCTTGACGGTGCCCGCCGGCTCGGCGGCTGCGGTCTCGGGGACGAGGTCGGTCATTTCACGATCCTTTTCTCGAGGCGGTCCGAGAGTTTGGTGAGCGCCATGATGACGATGAAGTAGATGATGCCGATGATCAGCCACATCTCGAACGACTTGTAGTTGCCCGCGATGATGATCCGCCCGGTCTGGGTCAGTTCTGCGATGCCGATGACGGACAGGATCGAGGTGTCCTTCAACGTGATCACGAACTGGTTGATGTAGGACGGAATCATCGTCCGGATTGCTTGCGGCAGAATCACTTTTCGCATCGTCGACAAATAGCCGATGCCGAGGCTGCGGGCCGCCTCCATCTGCCCCTTGTCGACGGATTGGATTCCGCCGCGCACGATCTCGGTCATGTAGGCGCCGGCGTTCAATGACAGCGTGATGACGCCTGCCGTCAGCGCGCTCATCTGGAAATCGAGGGCCGTCGGTATGCCGAAGTAGATGAAGAAGGCCTGCACCAGCAGTGGGGTGCCGCGGAAGATGTCGACGAAGGTGGTGCCGATGGCGCGCAACCAGATCGACCGCGACACCCTGGCCAGCCCGAAGATCACGCCGAGAATCAGCGCGAAGAAGATCGAGATGACCGTGAGGAAGATCGTCATCTTCAGGCCCTCGAGCAGCAATGGGTAGGTGCTCTTGATCAGCCCGAGATACGAGGTGTCGTCGGTGTTGGCCTTATCGCTGAGGTAGGTGTTGATGATCTCGTCGTAGCGGCCGGACTTCTTGAGGTTGTCCAAGCCGGCGTTGAACTTCGAGATGAGTTCGGCATTGCGGCCCTTGTTCACCGCGAACCCGTAGCCGGTGGGGTCTTCCTTGGGCCCCACGGTCTTGAACCCGCTGCCCTGCGCGATGTTGTACAACAGCACCGGGTAGTCCTCGAACGCGGCCTGCGAGTTACCGGTCTTCACCTCGTCGAACATCGACGACGAGTCCGCGAACGAAACAACCTGGAAGCCGTACTTGTCCTTGATGGAGTTGGCGAAGGTCGCGCCCTGGGTGCCGTTCTTGACGGCCACCTTCTTGCCGCGCAAATCGTCATAGGACTTGATGTCGTTGTTGTTCTTCAGCACCGCCATCTGAATGCCGGACTCGAAGTAAGGTTCGGAGAAGTCGAAGACCTGCTTGCGCTTGTCGGTGATGGACATGCCGGCGATCACGCCGTCGACCTGGTTGGCCTGCACGGCCTGCAGTGCGGCGTCGAAGCCAAGCGGTTTGATGTCGACCTTGAACTTCTGGTCGTCGGCGATCGCGCGGATGAGATCCATGTCGATTCCGACGAAATTGCCTTGCTTGTCCTGGAATTCGAACGGCGCGAAGGTGGTGTCGGTGGCGATCAGATACGTCTCACCGTCGGCGGACGCCCGGGCAGGTGCGAACATGCCCGCGGCTAACACCGCCAGTAGAGCGGCCAGCACCATGGTGGCAGCTGCCGGCCGACTACCTCGTCGAGAAATTCGCCGTAACCATCTGGTTGACATGCGGTTCCCTCCCGTTTCCCGATCATGGGTGCGTGGTTCACGCTAACGCCATGGCGTGCCGCGTGCTCGGGTTAACCGCGAATCGCTGGCGGGGTGACGCGATGTGGGTCAGGCTGGGGCGCAACCATCGACGACGAGGAGTGCCATGACCGTCCGACTATTGACCGTCGTGGGGTTCGCCGTCGCACTGTGCGCAGCGATGCCCGCCATGACCGCCGGGGCGACACCACCCGACGGCGACGCCGCGCGCACCGATATCGCCAAGGGCACCACCGAGACGCCGGTGTCGATCACCACGGACGGCCCGACGACGCTGATCGTCGGAAGCCTCGTCCTGCAGCCGGGCGCGTCCAGCGGCTGGCATACCCATCCCGGCACCGAGATGTCAGTGATCACCGGTGGATCGGTGGCGCTGCAGACCGCCAGCGCGTGTGGCCCGGTGACTTATGGTGCCGGGCAGGCGGTGTACATCCCGGCGGGGGTGCCGCACCGGGTGGTCAACGAGTCGGGATCCGACGCGCAGGTGGTACTCACCTACACGATTCCCATGGATGCGCCCGTTCGCGGGGACGCTCCCGACGTGTGCGCGAACTAGGACCGGATCCGTAGATGGGGGAGTCCAACCCACGCGCTGTCTACGAACGTGTCCGCGCCGCACACCTGGCGGCGGTCTCAGCGGCACTCGACGACCATGTCGGTCGCCTGGAATGGTCACGCGCACAGATCGAACGGCATCGCGACAATCGGTTGCGGGCGCTGCTGGCCTATGCCCGGGAGCGGTCGCCATTTCACGCCAAGCGGCTGCACGGCGTCGAGGACCTGGCCTCGGCGCCGATCATGACCAAGCAGCAAGCCCAGGAGCACTGGGACTCCGTCATCACCGTGCCCGATCTGGACCGCGCCGGAGCGGAGCGGATTCTGGCTGACCAACAATGGTTTTCGTACACCGGCCACGATCAGCAGGTCTTCAGCTCGGGCGGATCCAGCGGCGTTCGCGGTGTCTATGTCTGGGATTGGCCGTTCTTCATCAGTGCCGCCTGCCTCGCGTGGCGGATGCAGGCTCGCGACGAACAGCGCGCACCGACGGCCGACAGCCGGTTGGCCGTCCTGACCGCCGCCGTTGCGCCGCACGCCAGTACGCCGCTGTTCGACGTACCGACCGCCACGGGAATGCGCACGACGGTGATCGAGGCAGGCGCGCCGTTCGAGCAAGTGCTGGCCGAGGTGGGCGCCCTCGCGCCCACCCACCTCGTCGGCTATGCGACGGTGGTCGGCCGGCTCGCCCGGGCGACGCTGGCCGGCGAGCTGGCGATCCGGCCACGCCGGGTCAGTACGAATTCCGAACCGCTGTTACCCGAAGACCGCGATGCCATCGTGCAGGCCTGGGGCGCGACCGTCCACAACCTTTGGGGCTCAACCGAGATCGGTGTTCAGGCGGTCGGCTGCGGTCATGGTGACGGGCTGCATGTCTGCGAGGACGAGGTGATCCTCGAACGCGTCGACGCCGATGGCGTTCCGGTGGGCCCCGACGAACCGGCAGCCCGCACGCTGGCCACCGGCCTGGCCAACCGAACCTTTCCCTTCATTCGGTACGACCTGGGCGACGAGATCGCCTTCCTGCCAGGCGAATGCCCCTGCGGCAGTGCGTTCCTGCGGATCGCCGACGTCACCGGGCGCCGTGACGACGACTTCTCCTACGGTGCGATCACCGTGCCGGCCAGTGCTTTTCGGCACGTATTGGGTACCGATCCACGGATCACCGAATATCAGGTCACGCAAACGGCGACGGGTGCGGCGATCCTCGTCGTCGGCACCCCCGATATCGCCGCGCTGTCTGGTGCGGTCGAGGGCGCGGTGCGCCGCTACGGATTGCCGCGCCCGCAGATCAGTGTCGCGGTGGTCGATGCGCTTGCGCGTCACCAGTCGACCGGCAAGCTGACCCGATTCGTCCCCCTGCGTTGATCCTCAGTCCTGCTCGACGGTGTTCCCGAAACCGGACTTGTTGATCTTCGGCGAGCCACCGCGGTAGGTGACCTTGTTGTCCATCCCGGAGGCATCGATGGTGTCGGCGGCATCGATCGTCACGACGTTGTTCATGCCGGACACCTGAACGAGCGTGCAGTGCCCGGTGATCGCCACCGTGTTGTTCATGCCGCTGATGGTGACGACGCTGTCGTCGCAGGCAAGCTCCTTGTTCGCGTTGACACCGGCCACGCTTTGGCTGGCCCCCGGCGCGGGGGTCGCCACCGTTGCCGCCGAACTGGACGGACCTGGGGGAACGGGGGTGGCGCGGCTGGGCCGGGTGGCCGTGGTGAACGTGCCACCACCGCCGGAAATGCTCGGGAAGCCGGGCGCCGAGCGGTTGGCCAAGTTGGTCCACACGATCACACCACCGCCGACGAACAAGCCAACCACCAACAGCACCAGCACAATCCAGCCGACGCGGAGGCCGGACGAGGACGACGGAACCGACGGCGGCGGCATCGGCGGGCCGTAGTAGCCGGGTGGGGGCGGTGGCGGCGGAGGCGGCCAGCCACCGGGAGAGCCGGCGGTCCCCAGTTCACTGGTCTGTGCCTGGTTGGTCAGCGGACGTTCGAGTTCCTGGATGCGCTTCTCGGGGTCGTCATCTGGGTTCATCGGCTCGTGCTCCTCGATCAGGTTTCCGACAGACTATTGCGCCAGACGTCCTCGGGTCGGTATACCGGCCACGTGACTGCCCCCGGCCGTGCGTATCGCGTGTTGCTCACCCAGGGCACGTTGTTCACGACGGGCACTCAGTTTGGCCAACGTGTCGGTGGTGTTGCCGTTCATCTGCGCCCAGGAGGGCTACTACTGGGCCGGCCGGCCTGCTCTATCCCGCGTACTGCATCGGGATCGTCGGCGGCAACTGGGGCATGTTGATCAACATCGCGTTGCTGGGCGCGGCGGCCGCCGCGATCTGCGTGGTGATGGAGTACCGCCAGGACCTCGACCACATCTGGATCTACGGCATTGTGTTCATCCCTGCTGGGTTTCGGGTCGCTGTTAATCGCTGTCGAATCCTCGGTACTCGGTGCGGCACTGGGTGCGGTCGCCCAGAGCGAGGCGGTGGTCGGTCCGATCATCACGATCATGGGCCTCAACATCGTCGCTGGGGTTGCGGCGGTGTGGGTCGCGCCGTCGGTGCAGCGGATGAGTTCAGTTCGGGAGCAGTAGCCGGACGGCATGGGCGACGACGGCGTCAATATCGTCTCCGAGGGTGCCGGCCAGCCATTGCTGTGCCAGCTCGGCCATCGCGCCTGCATACATCGCGGCACCGACTTCCGTTGCCACCCGGTCGGATTCGGGTGCGGTCCGGCGCTGCTCGTCGAGGACGAGCTCGCGCACGTGGTCCTGGGCGATGGTACGTCGCGCAGCCAGCACGGGGTTGGTGCGGGCCTCGGTGAACAGGATCTTGCCGCGGCGCGGGTCGGCTGAGCTGAAGTCGAGCACGGCGCGGATGCCCGCGCGCAGCCGCGAACGTTCGTCGCGGGTACTTGTCATCGCTGTGGTCAAGATGCCGCCGAGTTCGACGGCCACCTCGTCGTAGACCGCACCCAGCAGCGCGTCGGTGTCGGTGAAGCTCTCGTAGAAGTAGCGGGTGTTCAGTTCGGCCGCGCGGCATACCGACCGGACGGACACCGCGGCTTCACCGCCGTCGCCGAACAAGCCAAACGCGGCGCGAACCAGCAGCGTGCGCCGCTCGGCCTGGCGGTCGGCGGGAGAAACCCCGGCCCACCGGGTGGCACTCGGCATGGGCCGAGGATATACCGGCTGGCGGCCGATACCGTGCTATTTTGGTTACAGTCGTGACCAAAATAACGTGCCTCCGGAAAAGGAGCCAGCCGAGATGAAACTGCTGCTGCCGCACCAACTTCTCGAAAACAAGGTCAGATCCGACTTCGACAAGAACATCAGGAGCCAGTTCTTCCGCGGCCTGGAGTTCGCCGGCCCCGAGGGCGACCCGGGCTGGTTCGGACCTGGCAGTGCGGTCTGGCATGTGCACTCGCACACCTCGGCGCTGATCTTCGGGCTGCAGTGTGCTGCCTTCATCGAGCGGTTCGACCCCAGCATCTACTGGATGGGCTCCGACCACTCCCGGGTCGCCCAACGCGACGAGGACGGCAACCCCACCGGCAAGCTCGACCTCAAGGGCTCCGGTGTGCGGTTGGCACACTCCGTGGCGTTCTTCATCGGGACTGCGTACGGGTCCACCGCGACCGCCGAACGCATGGCGCAGGCGGTGCGGGCCATGCACCACACCATCAAGGGGGTGCGCCCCGACGGCCTGGCCTACGACGCCGACGACCCGGAGTGGCTGCGCTGGAACTACGCCACCGTGGTCTGGGGCATCGCGACCGGCCACGAGCTCTATCACCCCACTCCGCTACGGAACATCGACCGCTACTACGGCGAGTTCGTGCGGGTCGGCCACGCACTGGGCGGTACGGACCTTCCTTCGACCAAGGACGAGACGCTGGACTGCCTGCGTTCCTACCTGCCGAAGTTGGCGCTGACCCACGGTGCCGCCCAGTTCACCGGGGCGAACCTGATGGAGAATCCCGATGTCCCGCAGGAGGCCAAGTTCTTCGACTGGGCCATTCGCGACAGCATGCCGGATTGGGCGGCCGACATGATTGCGTACCGTCCGCCGCACCCGATCGAACGTGGCGCCCGACGTGCCGCCACCTGGGTGGCACTCAACGGCGCAGGGGCGGCGATGGGACCGCTGCCGGAGTTCAAGCAAGCCCAGCAGCGGGTCGCCAACGGCACAACTGTCGCCCATACCGAGCCGGCCTATGTTCTCGGCAGCGATCCGCTGCGCGGCCGCGAGGCCGTCGAGCAGATGGTGTGATCTGGACCACTAGCGAATTGTTGAGACGCGCTCGCTAACCATGCCGATCAGCGAACTTGATCGGGATCAAGATCGAGAGTCTGACTACCTGGCCGCCGGAGGGCTGCCGGACCGTCAATAACCTAAGGAATTTCCTTAAGAATTTAGACGCGACTGAGGCATTGTGATTTCGGCCTCTTTTGGCTGTGGCGGAGTAAGAAAATCTAAGCTCACGGCTCGTTCAAGCACGTGATTGGGGATCTTGAGTTTATCTGAATGGGCAGCTCAAAGCCTATTTGTGAGACTCGCCCCAGGCATTGCAACGAATTGATAACGATCCCTGCCTTAGCGCTTCCTGAGATCGGCGGGGTGCTTGGGAATTGGGTTCTGAAAAGCCACGAATTCTCCATGAATCGACTAGCTACACTCGTCCCAGGCGGTTACCGCCAGGTAACGCAACAACAAACAAAGACAATGTCCGGCCGTATTCAGGCCGACGGAGGTACGAGATCATGGCAAACACAACGGAAGTGGTGGAGGGCAGCGCTGTCGCGGTGGCCGAGCGAGCCGCCGCTGCGCACTCGCTGTGGCTGTCGTCGCTGCCGACGATCCAGCGCAACCCGATCGCCGATCTGCTCCCGCAGTTGCTGGGCGGCGCCGAACTGGAGCCGCTGACCGAGCCGATCGCCGCGCCGGTCGTCACCGTCGCCAGGACGCTCGCCCCGGGGCACGGGCCGGTCAGCGACATGGCCGTCAGCCCGGACGGCCGCTACCTGGTCACCGCGCACTACGGCGCTGACGTGGTGTGCGTGATCGACGCCGCCACGCTGACGGTGACCGCCACTATCGACGGCCTCAGCGAGCCGTACGCGGCCGTGCTCGTCGGTGACCGCGCCTATGTCAGCGCCGCCTCGAACGAGGTAGACGCCGTCGTGGCCGTCGACACCCGCACCGGGATGCCGCTGGCAGCCAAGACCTTTGAGATGACGGCAGGCGGACTGGCGGTCAGCCCCGCCGCCGACATCCTCTACGTCGCGCGGACCGCCGACGACATCGTCGACATCGCTGTTGTCGACATCGAGACCGGCAAGGTCACCTCGATCGAGATTCCGGCGGCCCCCGGCGCCTCCGTCGAATCGTTGTGTATCAGCACCGACGGCACCCGCCTGTTCGCGGCACTCACTACACCTGCCGGCGGCCTGCTGGCGATCGTCGACACCCGCGACCGCGCGGTCTGCGATCTGGTCGCGATCTCCGGAACCATCGGTGACATCGCGGTTCTGCCCAACGGCCGCACCGTGTTCGGTACCGGATGGGATGCCGAGTTCGGGGGCGCGATCCACGTCATCGACGTTGCCCGCGCCCGCGTCACCGACACCCTCGCGATGGGCGGTGTTCCCACGCAGCTGGTGCTGGGCCGCGGCGGCAACTGCGCCTACATCGTCGATCGCAACGAGATCGCCGTGCTGTGCACCGTCACCACCGAGATCGTCGACACCGTCGTCCTCGGCCCGCAGCTGTCCTGCCTGGCCGCCGACCCGGTACGTAACCGGCTGTACGCGGCCGACTACACCGGTGCGATCACCGCGATGCGTCTGGAGACGGCCGCACAACAGCCGCAGCAGTTGGCCGTCGCAGCATCCTGAGCCGTCTGCCACGATGGAGTCATGGCTTTGACTCCACGGCAGCGCATCGTCAACCTCGTCCAGCGTCACATCGCCAACCCGATGATGCGGGCGGTCCCGATTCAGACGCTCCTGGAGACCACCGGTCGAAAGTCCGGGCAACCGCGGCGCACCCCGATCGGCGGGCGCCTGGCCGGCAACGAGTTCTGGCTGGTGTCGGAGTTCGGTGACCGATCGCAATACGTGCGCAATATCGAGGCAAATCCGCGGGTGCGGGTTCGCGTTCGCGGCCACTGGCACAGCGGAACGGCCACCCTGCTACCCGACGATGATGCGCGGGCCCGGCTGGCCGAGCTTCCGCGGATGAACAGTGCCGCGGTCCGCGCGATGGGTGACAACCTGCTCACCATCCGCATCGACCTGGATTAATGCGCGCTGCAGTCCAGTGACACCGAGATCGTCTGGCTGGTCACCACCGGCACCAGGATGGTGCGGTCATTTCCCCGCCCCGGACCCGTGTAGGGCACCCACTGGGTGAGGGTCTGGGGATTGCGCACGTTGGTCACCACGCACTTCGACATCGGACCCGTTCCGATCCGGTCGATGTTGACGGTGTAACCCTGACTCTGCAACTGGCTGATCGTGTTCTGCGCAGAGCCATCGGCCCACGCGGTTGCGGCCGGCCCCGCCATGACGCCGCCCACTGCCGCCACCGCGGCAAGTGCTAATGCGGTCCGCATAACCGCGCCTCCTTGTTTCCGACCCAATGATCCTCCAACTACATCGTCATTGCCGCCGAGAACGTTCCGTCATGGTGCGGTCTTTTCGCTGGCAGAGAAATTATTCGGGCGGACCCTGGGCGTTCAGCGTCCGCGGGGGGCGTACATGATCAGCGCGACGCCCAGCAGGCAGATCAACGAACCGGCGACATCCCAGCGGTCCGGGCGGAATCCGTCGGCAGCCATCCCCCACAGCAGCGAGCCTGCCACGAACACGCCGCCGTACGCCGCCAAGATCCGGCCGAAATGCGCATCGGGCTGCAGCGTCGCCACGAAACCATAAGCACCCAAGGCAATTACACCGAAGCCGGCCCATAGCCAGCCGCGGTGTTCGCGGACCCCCTGCCACACCAGCCAGGCGCCGCCGATCTCCAGAACCGCCGCGGCGACAAACAACGCGATCGATTTCAGCACGAGCACCCGGTGAGTATGCCCGCCACGATAGATTCGGGCCCATGCAGTGCACGATGCAGTCCTTTCCGCTGACGGTCGCCGCGATCCTGCGCTACGCCGTCACTGTCCACGGCGACCGGACGGTGACCACCGCAACCGGGGACGGCGGCTACCGGCACGCCACCTATCGTGAGGTCGGCCAACAGGCCGGTCGCCTGGCCAACGCGCTGCGGCGCCTTGGCGTGCAGGGCGACGACCGCGTCGCCACCTTCATGTGGAACAACCAGGAACACCTGGAGGCCTACGTCGCGGTGCCGTCGATGGGGGCCGTGCTGCACACGCTGAACATCCGGCTCTTCCCCGAACAGATCGAGTTCGTCGCCTACGAGGCCGAGGACCAGGTGGTGATCGCCGATCTGTCGCTGACTCCGATCCTGGCTCCGGTGTTGTCACGGATGGAGACGGTGCATACCGTGATCGCCGTCGGCGCCGGAGATCTGGCCCCATTGGAGGCGTCGGGCAAGACAGTGGTGCGCTATGACGAGATCACCGCCGCCGAGTCGGCCGAGTTCGAGTGGCCGGATATCGACGAAAACTCGGCCGCAGCAATGTGTTACACCAGCGGCACCACCGGCCACCCGAAAGGTGTGGTGTACGGCCACCGGTCGAGTTACCTGCACTCGATGGCGGTCTGCAGCGGCAATGGCATGGGGTTGAGCTTCTCGGACAAGGCATTTCCGATCGTGCCGATGTTCCACGCCAATGCCTGGGGGCTGCCGTACGCGGCGCTGATGGCCGGGGCGGACATCGTGTTGCCCGACCGCTATATGGACGCCGAGTCGCTGGTGAATCTGATCGAGACGCAGCGCCCGACGGTGACTGGTGCGGTGCCGACGATCTGGAACGACGTGATGAACCACCTGGATCGCAATCCCGGTCACGACATCTCGTCACTGCGGCTGGTCGCGTGCGGTGGGTCGGCGGTGCCGGTGTCGCTGATGAAGGCGTTCGAAGAGAAGTACGCCGTGCAGATCCGTCAGCTGTGGGGGATGACCGAGACCTCGCCGATAGCCACGCTGGCCTGGCCGGCGCCGGGCCTGTCCGCTGAACGGCAGTGGGAGATCCGCGGTACGCAGGGCCGGCCGATGTGCGGGGTCGAGACGCGCATCGTCGACGACGAGGGTGCGGCGCTGCCCAACGACGGCGAAGCCGTGGGTGAGCTGGAAGTGCGCGGGCCGTGGATCACCGGCTCCTACTACCGCAACACCGACGAGTCGAAGTTCCAGTCCGGCTGGCTGCGCACCGGTGACGTGGGCCGTATCGATGCGCAGGGTTACATCACGCTGACCGACCGGGCCAAGGACGTCATCAAGTCCGGCGGTGAGTGGATCTCGTCGGTGGAGTTGGAGAACCACCTGATCGCCCACCCCGCGGTGCGGGAGGCCGCGGTGGTCGGCGTGCCCGACGAACGGTGGCAGGAACGCCCGCTGGCTGCAGTCGTGCTGCAGGAGGGCGCCGAGGTGTCCCCCGAAGAGCTACGGAACTTCCTGTCCGACAAGGTCGTTCGGTGGTGGCTGCCCGAACGGTGGACGTTCATCGACGAGATTCCGCGCACCAGCGTCGGCAAGTACGACAAGAAGACGATCCGGGCCCGGCACGCCGACAACGTCTACGACGTCACGCACCTCTGACGCTAGCCGCTCGCGGGGAACGTCCTACCGCTCGGCGCGCTGGTAGGCGGTGACGACGGCCGCGCCGCCCAGCCCGATGTTGTGCTGCAGCGCGGCGGTGACGTTGTCCACCTGACGCTTGTCGGCTGTTCCGCGCAGCTGCCAGGTCAGCTCGGCGCACTGCGCCAGCCCCGTCGCGCCCAGCGGATGACCCTTGGAGATCAGCCCGCCCGACGGGTTGACCACCCAGCGCCCGCCGTAGGTGGTGTCGTCGGAGTCGATCAGTGACGGCGCCTCGCCAGGGCCGCACAGGCCAAGGGACTCATAGAGCAGCAGTTCGTTGGCCGAGAAGCAGTCGTGCAACTCGATGACCTGGAAGTCCTCGGGCCCGAGGCCGGACTGGTCGTAAACCTGTTGGGCCGCCTGCACATTCATGTCGTGGCCGATGATGTTGGCCGCGCTGCCGTCGAACGTCGACGCGAAATCGGTGGTCATCGCCTGCCCGACGATCTCCACCGCCTGGTCGGCCAGGCCGTGCTTGTCGACGAACGCCTCGCTGACCACAATCGCCGCGCCCGAGCCATCCGACGTTGGCGAGCACTGCAGCTTGGTCAGCGGATCGGAGATCATCTTCGCGCCCAGGATGTCGTCGAGGGTGTACTCCTCCTGGAACTGCGCGTTCGGGTTGTTCACCGAATGCTTGTGGTTCTTGTAACCGATCTTCGCGAAATGCTCCGCGGTGGTGCCGTACTTCTTCATATGCTCGCGGCCCGCGGCGCCGAACATCCACGGCGCCACCGGAAATGCCATGGTGTCGGTCTCGTTCAACGCGACAATATGGCGCATCAGTGGCGACTCGCGGTCGTCCGCGCCGCCGCCCAGTGAGCCGGGTTGCATCTTCTCAAAGCCCAAGGCGATCGTGCAGTCGGCCAGCCCGCCGCGGATGCTCTGCGCGGCCAGGTACAGCGCGGTGGATCCCGTCGAACAGTTGTTGTTGACGTTGACGATCGGGATGCCGGTCATACCGAGTTCGTAGAGCGCGCGCTGCCCGGAGGTGGAGTCACCCGAGCAGTAGCCGACGAAGCCCTGCTGCACCTGCGCGTAGTCGATGCCGGCGTCGGCCAGCGCCTTGTTGCCCGATTCGTTGGCCATCTGGGGGTAGTCCCAGCCTTCGCGGCGACCCGGCTTCTCGAACTTGGTCATTCCGACCCCGACGACGAACACGCGATTTGGCATGGCAATCCCTTCCGTCCCCACTGACGATCCGGCTAGTGTAAGCCGCCTAGAACCTGTTCTAGTTTGCCACGGAGGTGCAGCAATGGCGTTGCGGGTCGTGCAGTGGGCAACCGGCTCGGTCGGGGTAGCGGCGATCAAGGGTGTGCTCGAACATCCCGAACTCGAACTGGCCGGCTGCTGGGTGCATTCCACGGACAAGGCAGGCAAGGACGTCGGCGAGATCATCGGCACCGAACCGCTAGGGGTGACGGCCAACGACAGCCTTGACGACATCCTCGCGCTGGACGCCGACGCGGTGATCTACGCGCCGCTGCTACCCAACCTCGACGAGGTGACCGCGCTGCTGCGCTCCGGCAAGAACGTCGTCAGCCCGGTCGGCTGGTTCTACCCGAGCGAATCCGAGGCCGCACCGCTGGAAGCCGCGGCCAAAGAAGGCAACGTCACCCTGCATGGCGCCGGCATCGGGCCTGGTGCGGCCACCGAACTGTTCCCCCTACTGCTGTCGGTGATGTCCACCGGCGTGACGTTCGTGCGCGCCGAGGAATACTCCGACCTGCGCACCTACGGCGCCCCCGACGTGCTGCGCCATGTGATGGGCTTCGGCGGCACACCGGAGAGCGCGCTGACCGGGCCCATGCAGAAGCTGCTCAACGGCGGCTTCTTCCAATCGGTTCGGCTGATCGTCGACCGCCTGGGGTTCGCCGCCGAGCCCCAGATCCGCACCTCCCAGGAGGTCGCCGTCGCGACCGCGCCCATCGACTCGCCGATGGGCGTGATCGAGCCCGGTCAGGTCGCCGGCCGGCGCTTCCACTGGGACGCGGTGGTGACCAACACCATCGTCGTGCGCATCACCGTCAACTGGTTGATGGGCGAGGAAAACCTGGACCCCGCATGGTCTTTCGGCCCAGCAGGGGAGCGTTACGAAATGGAGGTCCGGGGAAACCCGAACACTTTCGTCACGGTCAAGGGCTGGCAGCCCGAAAGCGTCGAGGAAGGGTTGATCAGCAACCCGGGCGTCGTGGCCACCGCCGCGCACTGCGTCAACGCCATCCCCGCGACGGTTGCCGCCGAGCCGGGTATCGCCACCTTCTTCGACCTGCCGCTCATCACCGGACGCGCGGCGCCGCAGCTGTCCCGCTGACTATCATCTCCGAGATGGCTCACCCCGTCGTCGTCGAGCAGTCCCGCGCGATTCCCGTCGCGGTATCGGACGCGTTCACCAAAACGCTGCCGATGCCGCTGCCCACCTTGTTCGACCGCTGGTATGGACCCATACCGCCGATCAAGGCCGTACACAACCAAACCGGTGAATGGTCGGCCGTCGGGCAGACCCGCGACGTCGCCCTCGTCGGCGGCGGTGGCATGCGGGAGACGCTGACCCGTGTGGATGCACCGCATGCCTTCGGCTACACCCTCTCCGACGTCCGTGGCGCGATGTCGCCGCTGATCGACCATGTCGAAGGTCTCTGGGAATTCAGCCCGCACGGCACCGGTACGAAGGTGACGTGGCAATGGACTCTGCACCCGAAGTCGGCACTGACCGCTCCGGTGCTGCCGGTGTTCGCCCGAATCTGGAAGGGCTACGCCAATCAGGCGCTGGGAACCCTGTCGGATTACCTACTGGCCTAGCTATCCGACGCGCTCGACACCGACGTACGACGAGCTCATCGCCGGTTGCTGCGACAGTGGGTCGATCGGCGCGCTATCGATTAGCAGATTGCGGTTGACCCCGTAGGACTCAGGTGCCGCACCGCCGCGCGGGTCGAAAACCCTTGAACCCCAGCCGTGGTCGACGATGACGACTCCGCGGCGGGGCTGGTCGCTGACCACCGCGGGCAGCTCGATCTCACCCACCTGCGAGAACACCCGCGCTCGATCACCCGTTTGAATGCCCAACCGTGCGGCGTCGTCCGGATGGATCACCACTTCGTTGCGCTTCCCCGAGGGATGCAGAGCGGGGATCTCGTTGAGCCAAGAGTTCATCGAGTGCCGGTTCCGCCGGCTCGCCATCACAAACGGATAGCTCAGCGGTGCTGCCGAGTGCGGCGAAGCGAGTAGTTCGCGGGCGCGCGCCAAGAACTCCGGCGGTGCCGCGTGCACTTTCTTATCGGGTGTCTTCAGAGCAGCTTTGAAGTGGCCGAACTCCCGCTTGGCGAAGACGAAACCGTGCGGATGGGCCATGATGTCGCGCCATTTCACCTTGCGACCGGTCGCCACCAACAACCGGTCGATCCAATGCGGTGTGAACGCCAGTCCGGGACGCCGCGTGACTTTGGCAAGTTTTCGCGTCGCCTTGACGAATCCGTTTACACCCTTCTTTCCGAAGAGGGGCTTATTCATCGCGATCGCCAGATCCGTGAAGATGCGCCACTCCTCGCGTGCACCTGGCGGGGGCTCAACCACCTTGTGCCCGTACTGAACAAAGGGCTCGTCGTGCAGGCCGCTGGTCAGCGCGTGCAGATCATTGCGTTCGAGCCAATGGACCGCCGGCAGCAGCCAGTGCGCATGACGGTGGCTTTCCCGCTGCACGAAATCGATCACCACCAGCAAGTCGAGTTGCTCCAGCGCCTTGTCGAGTTTGGCGCCATTGGGCCCGGACACGACTGGGTTGCCCGAATTGATGACCAGCGCACGGATCTGGCCACTCCCCGGGGTCGTGATCTCGTCGGGCAGTTCGTCGAGTCCGTGATTCCCGGCCACCATGTCGCGTCCCAGCAGCCGGCTCTTGTGAACCATCGGCTTGACCATCATGTCGAACAGCATGAGCGAGTCGACATAACCTGCTTCGTAGCGCCGCCCACCGGGCCGGTCCATCCGGCCGGTGATCACGTTGAGCACTTGGCCCAGCCACTCGCCGATGGTCCCTGCCAGGTGCAGCGAGATACCCGTGCGGGTGACCACCATGGCGCCGCGGGCGGCCGCGAAATTCCGGGCGACTTCCTCGATGCTTGAGCGGGGGATATCGCACCGCTCGGCCAGGTCGTCGAGGTCGGCCTCGGCGACGAGGGTACGCAGTTCCGCCACTCCGGTGGCCAGGTCGTGGCAGTCCTGCCGGTGTTCGAGACCCTCGTCGAGGATCACCTTGACCATCCCCAGCAGCAGTGCCCAGTCTTGACCCGGACGTATCGCCAGATGAACGTCCGCTTTCTCGGCGGTCTCGGTGCGCAGCGGGTCTACGACGACAAGCGTTGCCCCTCGCTTCTGCCGCTCGAGTGCACGTTTCCACCCACCGGGCACCGTTTCCAACCAGTTCCAGGCGCTTACCGCCGGATTGGTGCCGACCAGGACGAAGTAGTCGCAGTTGTCGATGTCGGACACCGGCGCCATCAGCTGGGAACCGTACATGGCAGTGGCGACGACGTGCATCGCGTTTTGGTCCACCGAGCCCACGAAGTAACGGCTACCCGTGCCGACCGCGTCCAGCCACGCGGTCATGAACATCACGTTCGACGACGAGAAGCCCGCCGGGTTCCCCCAGTAGGCGCCGACGGCATCGGGACCGTCGCGTTCGATCGCGGCGTCCATCCTCGCCGCGATGTCAGCGATGGCTTCCGCCCATGTCGCTTCCACATAGGAGTCGCCGACCCGGCGCATCGGATTGAGTATCCGTCTCGGATGCTCGACGGCCTGATTGGCGGTGCGGCCCTTGGCGCAGAAGTCGTTCCAGCTGTGCGGATTCCGTTTGTCCGCGGAGATCTTCTGCACGGTGTTGCCCACCACGGTGGCTTCGATGCCGCATGCGGCCAGGCAATAGCGGCAGAAGGTATGCACGGTGCGCGTCGTCGGGGATGTGAGGTCTGTGCTGTGTGATTCTTCTACGGTGGTCACGTCACTCCTTGCAAACGATCTCTGAAACCTTACGCCAATAGGTTTCTTCAAACCATACGCAAACAGTCGCGCTTGTAGGTCGAAATCGACGTCCGACTTCGCCTACGCTAGGGCTCCAGCACCGCGGCCGGGCCGCGCTGCATCAGCTGGCGGCCGATGATGATGCGCTGAATCTCGCTGGCGCCCTCCCAGATTCGCTCGACGCGCAGCTCGCGGAACATCCGTTCGGCGACGTTCTCCCGCATGTAGCCGCGGCCGCCGAAAATCTGCACCGCCCGGTCGGCGACCCGCCCGGCCATCTCCGAGCAGTACAGCTTGGCCATCGAGGCCTGGCCGTGCAGCGCCTTGCGATCCAGGCCGGCGTCGATACCGCGGGCCACCTCGTAGAGCAGGCTGCGCGCAGCGAACAATTCGGTGGCACTGTCGGCGAGCATGGCGGCCACCAGTTGGTGTTCCCCGAGTGGCTTCCCGTCGACGATGCGATCCTTTGCGAACGCAGTCATCTCGTCGACCAGGCGCTGAGCGGCACCCACGCAGCGGGAGGCCACCATGATGCGTTCGAAGCGGAACCAGTCCTGGGTGAACGTCATGCCCTCACCCTCGGCGCCGACCAGATGGCTGACCGGGACCCGTACGTCGGTGAACGACACGATCGGATGCTCGTCGGGAATGTTGTGCGAGTAATGCGGCGTGCGCACCACTTCCACCCCGGGCCACGGCAGATCCACCACCAGCAGGACGTGATCACCCTCGTGCGGCCCGCCGACCAGGACCGCCTGGACGAAGACGTACTCGGCCAGGTTGAACGACGTGACGTGCCACTTGATCCCGTTGATGACGTATTCGTCGCCCTCGCGGCGGGCGGTGGTCTCCAGCGCCGAGACGTCCGACCCGGCGAATTCCTCGGTGATGGCGTACGCCTCGTGCTTCTCCCCGCGGACCGCGGGCAGTAGCCAGCGCTGCTTTTGGTGGTCGGTGGCCACCTCGGCCCACCACTGTGGCGGGGTGTGCATCACCCAGGCGATCGCGTTGGTGACCCGGCCGACCTGTTCCTGCACCAGAACCTGTTGCAGCGCAGTGAATCCCGGGCCGCCGACCGACGTGGGCATGTTGGTGGCATACAGGCCCAGTTCTAGGGCTTTGGCGTGATGCTCGGCGGTCAGCTCCTTGGGTAGTTGGCCACCGGCCATTTCGGCCTCGGCCTCGTAGGGGATCAGGGTCTCAACGAACTCGCGGGCGGTGTCGCGGATCCGTCGGTCTTCGGCTGTCAACCCGTACATTCGCGGTGCTCTCTGCTCGCTGGAAGCTATTGACTGAGCGTTCAGTCTATGTCACGGTCTTGAGGTATGACCAGCAGTCACAGTGCGGACGTTGTCGTGGTCGGTGGCGGCACGGTCGGGGCGTGGACGGCGGTCCAGCTCGCCGAACGCGGGGCCGGCCGCGTCGTGCTGCTCGAAGCTCAGACGCTGGGCGACGGTGCCAGCAGCCGTGCCGCGGGCATGGTCCGCGCCCAGGGCGGCACCGAGACCGCCATCCGTCTCGGCCTGCGCAGCCAGGAGTTCTACACCGCTTCAGGTGAGCGTTATCCGCTGGATTGCGGCTTCGTCGCACAGGGCTATCTGATGCCGTGCTTCACCGACGTCGAAGTGGAACAGGCGCACGACCGAATCGCCCTGCAGCACCGGCTCGGGCTGACCGTGGAGTGGTTGTCCAGCTCCGATATCGATGACCGCAACACCGGTTTGGCGCCGGGCGTGACGGCCGGCGGCTCCTATGCGCCCGGCGACGGCTACATCAACGCGCCGCGCAATGTGCTGGCCTACACCGCGGCGCTCACCGCGCACCGGGTCGACGTCCGCGAACGCTGTGCCTTCACCGGCCTTCGCGTCGCCAAGGGACGCGTCATCGGCGTCGACACCGCCGATGGGCCCATCGACACCAACCACGTGGTGCTCACCGGCGGCCCGCTTCTCGGTGAGGTCGGTGTGACGGCAGGCGGACGGATCCCGGCCGGCGGCACCCGCCACCAGGTCGTGGTCACTGAACCACTGCGCGACGCCAACATCGACGAGCTGCCCATGGTGTTCGACGTCAGCGAGGGAATCTATTGGCGTCCAGGCGAATACGGCGGTGTGCTGTGGGGGATGAGCAACCCCGACGAGCAGCCAGGCGAGGCAGGAGAATTCGATTGGACCTACTACCAGAAGGCGCTCGCGCGTATCGAGTCGCTGTTCCCACCGGTGCGCGGACTGGGCCTGCGGCGCACGTGGGCGGCGACGATCGACTACACGAATGATCATCTGCCGATCCTGGGTCCGCTGCTGACCGACGACGGTGCGATAGACGGCACCGTGGTGGCCTGTGCGGCCGGGCACGGCATGATGTGGGGTCCCGCGGTGGCCGAGGCCGCCGCCGACGTCACGCTCAAGGGCGAATGTGACTGGCTGGACCTGACCGACCTCGGGTTGGACCGCTTCGACGCCGACGGAAACAGTCGCCTCGAGCCCGAGCCGATTTCCCTGCCGTTCCCCGAACACGCCTGACATCGAAAGGTTTTCCCATGACCGCTGCAGTTCTGACGACCGTCCTGGCCAATGCTGCCGACGCTGAACTCGAGGACTGGGGCCCGCTGGAGGAGGCCACCGGCGAGGAGATGGCCACCCACGGCCTCGAGGTCTGGGTGGACGGCGCCAAGTCGGCCGGTATCTGGCAATGCGCGCCCGGCCCGTCGCACTGGACGCTCGAGGTCAACGAAGTGATCTACGTGGTGTCCGGGCGGATGACCGTCACCCCCGACGGTGGTGAGCCCAGCGAGGTGGGCGAGGGCGACCTGGCGGTATTCCCGCTCGGCTGGACCGGCACCTGGACCATCCACGACACCCTGCGCAAGGTCTACGCGATCTTCTGACGCCGCCATCGGTCGAGGACCCCGCGTGACGTTGCGTGCTATTGACGGCCTTGACGCAAAGGCCTTGACGTACTTGACGCGCTTGGTGAATGATGGAGCCGTGAGTTCGAGGAGTACCGCCAACAGCGACACGACCGTGCGCGCTGGGGTGGCCACGACAGATCTTCTGCGCTTCGAGCAGCGGATCATGCTGGCTGTGCAGGAAAAAGTCCATGATCGTCTGCAGCGGGCAGCTATCGCGGAAGTGGATCCTGCCACTCTCGGGGATCCTGACGAGATCGCCACCGCCATGGTCGCTGCGCTGCCGTTAGGGCATGCCTTCGATGTCATCTCCGGCCCGTTCTATGACACTGCGGGCCTGGTGGCCTGGCTGGGTATCACCCGCCAGGCGCTGCATCAGCGGGTCCGTTCTCGGTCGGCACTAGCGTGCCCGCTCGCCGACGGCGGTCGCGTGTATCCCACGTGGCAGTTCTTGGATAACGGCGCCACGATTCCCGCGCTGGCCGATGTGCTCGGCGCGCTGGCGGCCAGCGATTCCGACGAGTGGATGGTCGCGCTGTGGATGCGCGCACCTAACGACGATCTCGGCGGCTTGCAGCCAAGCGAATGGCTCCGCCAGGGATCCGATCCCGAGCAGGTCATCGCACTTGCGCAGGCCGTGGCGTCGCAGTGGTCCTGTTGAGGATCCGCGGGCGAACTGCGGCCAACAGATGAGCCCCTCGCGTCAACGCCCGGGATTACAGCTCCCACCGGCGGATATCACTGGCTTCCCGCGTACCCGCCTTCGTTCGGACCGATTTGTCTATCGGGCACACGCGGTGGGGCGCTCGCCCTGGTGGTTCTCGTCTGATCAGTCGGGTAGATTCGATCTCTTTGCACCGCACGGAACATGCTATCTGGCAACCGATTCCGCGACCGCTTTGCGTGAGCGCTTCGGTCATGCGCTGGTCAAACAGGGCGTGGTGACTTACGCGGCGGCATCCCGAACACAGGTATCGGCGCTGCAGGTGCCGCAGGACTGCTGGCTGGCCAACACATGTTCGCCGAAAGCCGCGACGTTTTCGATGACCCGCGAGATCGCGACATGCTCGTCCTATCGGCTACCGCAGGCCTGGGCGGCAGCCTTGCTTGCCACTGGCCGCCACGCCGGGGTCCGCTACCTGGCCAGATTCAGCACGGGGCCGCAGTCCCTTGCCATTGCGCTATTCGATGAAGCCGGACAACGACCCTGGGTTGAGGATCCCAGCCCGACGCCGGGGGTCCAGGCCTGCGAGGACACCGGTCTGGATGTGCAGCGTCCGCCCACTCTTCGGCAGGTCCGCATTGTTCAGCCGCCGCGACGCGGTCGGTGACGTGGCGTAACCACCGCTTCACCTGAACCGGTGTTTCGACGGAAGCGGGGTATCACCGCGCGCGGGATCACCAGGGCATCGACTGCCACCACACCGGTGGCCGACGCGATAACCGGATTGGCCTCGGCCGCGTCCAGGTGATCGCCGAGTTCGATTGCCAGCTGCGAGAATCCGACGACGGCGTCGGCCAGCGCGTCCATGTCGACCGGCGGTGCGCCACGCCAGCCGGCCAGCAGTGGCGCGGTGTGTAACGCTCGCAGCAGCGTCACCGCCGTCGCCCTGCTGACCGGTGCGCAGGCGACGGCGCGATCGGCCAGCAGTTCCACCAGTGTGCCGCCGGCAGCGAGCACGACCAGAGGGCCGAAGTTATCGTCGCGTACGACGCCCAGTGAGATTTCCACGCCCGCAGGAGCCATCGCGTCAACGCTGACGCTCGACCCCAGTCGGCCCGCCATGTCCTGGTAGACCGCACGCAGCGATTCGGCGTCGGGGATGTTCAGCACCACGCCGCCGACATCGCTCTTGTGCTCGCTGCCTTGAGTTTTCAGTGCGACGGGATAGCAGAGCGCCTCCGCGGCGGCCAGCACCTCGGCCACGTCGTGAGCGGTGTGCGACCGCGTCACCGGGATTCCGTAGTCGGCGAGCAGAGCGAAGCCGGTCGGGGCGTCCCAGCCGGGCTGGGACAACCGGGTTGCCCAGCGTTGCGCGCGCTCGGCATCGATCTCGGGCACCTCCGCCGTCATCGGGAGGGGCCAGCGCGCCAGATGACCCAGCGCCGCGATACCGCTGCGGGCACCTTCGAGCACCGGAATACCATTGCTGCGCAGCCGCTTCGCGGTGGCCGCGTCGATCGCCGACGGCACCGACGTCAGCACCGCCAGCGGACTGTCGCTGCCGGCCGCGATGTCGAGGATGGCGTCGGCGTACGCGGTGTCATCGTCGAACTCGGTGACCAGATCGACGGCCAGTGCGGTCACCGCGATACCGGGATCCCCGACAAGTGCTCGCAGGCAGCCGCCGAACAGCTCGCGGGTATCGGCGCCGTTGCCCCACACGTCGAGCGGATTGCCGGGGGCCAGTCCCTCGTCGAGCAGCTCGCCGACGGCGGCCAGCGTCGGGGCGGCCAGTTCGGTGAAGTCCACGGCGAGATCGTGGGCGATATCGGCGCACAGCGCGCGTTCGGCCCCGGAATCGTGGATCGTCGCGATCCCGTGCGATCCGGGTCGGCGACGCCGGCCGGCCGCGAAAAGTTCGCAGGTATCGGTGAATTCGGCCATGTCCGCGACCTGAACGGCGCCGGTGTCGGCGCAGAACGCCTGCCAACCCGCGGCGTCGCCGGCCAGCGCGCCGGAGTGCGCGGCGACCATGGCCCGCCCGCGCGGGGAGTGGCCGACGGGCAGGATCACCACCGGGATGTCGCGCTCTGCGGCGCGGTGCAGCCCCGCCCGCAACCGGCCAACGGATCGCGGGGTCTCCAGGAGCAGCGCGATCAACGTGGTGTCGGGGTCCTCGACGATGTAGTCCACGTAGTCGGCGGTGTCGGTGACCAGTTCCTGACCCGACGAGACCGCCAACCGGAACCCGAACCCGCGCCCGGCTCGCAGGATGGTGGAGAACGCCGAACCGGAGTGCGTGACCAGCGAAACCCCGCCCGGCGGTAGGGGATCGGGTTCGAGGTAACCCAACGCGCGCAGACCGGTGGCGTTGTTGACGAAACCCATGCAGCCCGCGCCGCACACCGCCATCCCGGCCTCGGTGGCGGTCGCAGCGACCGCGTCACGCAATGCTGCGCCGTGTGCGGAACCGAAGATGACCGCGGACCGCGCCCCGACCGCGGCGGCGGCCTTGAGCTCGTCGAGCAGGGCGGCGTCCGGAACACCGAGCAGCACCAGATCGACCGGCTCGTCGAGCGCGGCCAGCGATGGCGCACAAGCGATGTCGTCGATGGTGTCGTAGCGCGGGTTGACCAGATGCATGCGTGCCGAACTGCGGCGCGCCTCGATGATCATCCGCTCGCCGAAGCTGCCCGGCCGTGGGCTGGCCCCGATCAGTGCCACCGAACGGGCCCCCAGCATGGCGGCGACGGCCGCCCGGCGGCTGTCGGTCATCGCTTGCGGAAACGCTTCTTCTTGGTGTCTGCCAGTGCGGCCCGCGCTGCTTGCCAGCCGGGGATGCCGCACACTCCGCCGCCGGCGTGGGTACCTGAGCTTCCGTTGTAGAGCCCGGAGATCGGGGTGCGGTAGTCGGCGTAGCCCGGTGCGGGCCGCATGTGGAAGAGCTGCTCCAGCGACAGTTCGCCGTGGAAGATGTTGCCGCCGATAAGGCCGTACTCCTGCTCCATCTCATGCGGCCCGACGATGTCGCGATGCAGGATGGAGGACTTGAAGCCGGGCGCCACCTGGTCGTAGAGGTCGATCAGACGGTCGGCGTAGGCATCGAGCTCTTCGGTGTGTGGAGCGTCGGCCCAGGCCGCGGGCACCCACTGGGTGAACAACGACATGATGTGCGTGCCATCGGGATTCAGCGTCTTGTCGAGCGTCGTGGGGATGACACCGTCGCTGAACGGCATCAATGCGGGCTTGCCGACGCGGGCGTCCTGGAACGCGGCCTCGATGTATTCCATCGTGGGCGCCATCTCGACCGAGCCGGTGTGGTGTTCGGCCTGCCCGTCGCTGGGATCGGCGGTGAAGTTCGGCAGCTCGCCCAGCGCCAGGTTGATCTTGACCACACCGCTGCGGGTCTTGAAGTGCTCGATGTCGGAGACGAACTCCGCGGGCAATTCGCCCGGCGGAATATGGTCCAGGAAAGCGATTTTCGGGTGCAGCGTGGTGACGACCAAGGGTGCCCGCAGTTCGTCACCGTTCTCCAGGACCACGCCCTCGATCCGGCCGCCCGGGACCAGCATCCGGGACACCCGGGCCTTGGTCCTGATCTCGGCCCCGAAGCTTCGGGCGGAGCGTGCGATGGCCTCCGATACCGCGCCCATGCCGCCCTCGGGGTATCCCCAACTTCCGAGCTGGCCGTCGCCGACGTCGCCGATGGAGTGGTGCGCCATCACATAGGCGGTGCCGGGCTCGTACGGTCCGGCCCAGGTTCCGATGACCCCGTTGACCGCGAGCGCGCCTTTGATTTGCGGTGATTCGAACCAGTCGTCGAGCAGGTCGGCGATGCTCATGGTCAGCAGCCGGGTGACGTCGCCCATCATGCGGGTGGTCATCCCGCGCTGGCTCCACCCGAGCTTGGCGAGCTCGAACAGATCCGAGGGCTTGTGCGACCCGATGTTGGGTGGCACCTGCGTCAGCAGTGGGCCCATGACATCGGCGATGCCCTCCAGCCACGCGTTCCACTTGGGCCAGGTGTCGGCGTCCTTCTTGGAGAATTTGGCCAGTTGCTCATGGGTGCGGGCGGGGTCGTCCTCGTAGATGGTCAGCGAGCCGCCCTCGGGAAATGCCTGGTAGTAGGGGCCCATCGGGTGCACCTTGTAGCCGTGGCGCTCCAGGCTCAGGTCGTTGACGATCGTCGGCGGCATCAGGCTCATCACGTACGACAGCCGGGTGACCCGCAGGTGCGGTGCGTCCTCCCACGGCGCCTCCGTCGTGGCCGCGCCGCCCAGTGCACCCCGCGACTCCAGAACCACGGTTTTGGCGCCCGAGCGTGCCAGATAGGCGGCCGAGACCAGTCCGTTGTGACCGCCGCCGATGACGATGGCGTCGTAGGTGTTCGACATGGCGCTCTACTTTCGTCAGCCCCGAATGGGCATCTTTGACTGACTGTTCAATCTAACCAAGTGTTAGGCTTTCAACAAGTGCCAGCGCAGGCACGGCTGAAGGGGAGTACGACACGATGGCAGATCCCGCACCCGCGACGGAGAACAACGAAGCGCGGCGCATCCAGATGTTGCGTGCCGCAGCGGAGCTCATTTGCGAACGCGGTTTCTCCGAGACGCGAATCTCCGACGTCGCCAAACGGGCCGGGGTGAGCTCGGCGCTGGTCATCTACTACTTCGGCACCCGCGATCGCCTGCTCGTCGATGCACTGCGGTATTCGGAGGAGTCGTTCTACGAGGCGGCCGAGCAGATGCTGGCCGAGGTGCCCTCGCTGCGGGACCGGCTCTCACTGTTGATCCAGTGGACCTGTGTCCCGGAGGCCGAGAACGAGATCCCCGGCGCGTGGGGGCTGTGGTTTGACCTGTGGGCACAGGCCTTCCGGCACGACGAGGTCAAGGCCGGCCGGGTCGAGCTCGACGCGCGGTGGCGCCGCATGATCGTGGACGCGGTGGAATCGGCCGAGCTGGAATCCGAGGTCGACGCGCGGATGTTCGCCCTGGAGTTCTCGGCGCTGCTGGACGGGCTGTCGATTCAGGTCGCGCTGGAAGATCCGGAGGTCGACTCGAAGGTGGCCTACGACATCGCGATGCGCTTCGCCGAACGCGAGCTGGACCTGCCGCGGGAGAAGCGGCGTCCGGTGCTGGCCGGCCGCGGCCGGCGGTCCCGCTAAACCGGGCTGGCCACCAGGTCTGCCGCGGGATCGTTGACGACGGCCGCAGCACTTCGGGCCAGCACCCGCACCGCGTCTTTCGTGCACACGCAGGTGACGGCCATCCCGGCGTCGTAGGACACCGAGCCCGGCCCCGAGTGGTTGGGGACGTCGATTACGAGTGCGGTGGGTTCGCCGACGTTGACATGGACCTGCGTCGTCGCTCCGTGATAGACGACGTGGGCCACGGTGCCGCTGATCGCGTTGTGCCCGGCCGACACCGGATCGTCGGGGGATTGCAGGGTGATGCGCTCCGGGCGGATGACGATCGCGGCCGGCCCGGGCTTGCATGAGTTGTCCACCGCGGCGCCGAGTCTGGTCGCCAGCGCCGAGCACAGCGCCGACCCGTCGCCGCTCTCCAGGACGTCGGCGTCGAAAATATTTGCCGCGCCGAGGAATCCGGCCACGTAGGTGGTGGCCGGGGCGGAGTAGATCTCCTGCGGGGGACCGACCTGTTCGACGCGTCCTTCGGCCAGCACCGCGATCTGGTCGCTCATCGTGAGCGCCTCGTCCTGGTCATGGGTCACGTAGACGAACGTGATCTCGACCTCGCGCTGCACGGCGCGCAGCTCGAGCTGAAGTTGCCTGCGCAGCTTGGCATCCAGTGCGCCGAGCGGCTCGTCGAGCAGCAGCACGCTGGGTTGCAGCACCAGCGCACGGGCCAGTGCGACGCGCTGCTGCTGGCCGCCGGACAGCTGGGTCGGCTTGCGCTTGGCGAACCCGCTCATCCGGACCAGTTCGAGCGCTTCGCCCACACGGCGCTTGGTCTCGTCCTTGGGGGTCTTCTTGTAGCGCAGGCCGAACGCCACGTTGTCCCACACCGTCATGAACGGGAAGAGCGCGTAGGTCTGGAACACGGTGTTGACCGGACGTTTGTGGGGCGGGTCCTGCGCGACGTCACGGCCGTCGAGTTCGATGCGGCCCGAGTCGGGCTTCTCAAAACCGGCGATCATCCGCAGCGTGGTGGTCTTACCGCAGCCGGATGCGCCGAGAAGCGAATAGAACTGTCCCGCTGGGATGTCCAGGTCGATATCCGTCACGGCAGGAACCCCGTCGAACGACTTGGCCAGCTGATGCAGCCGGATCGCACCGCCGCTCATCAGCGGCCGTCCCCGCGGCAGGCGGTCAGGCCGCCACCGCCGAAGCGAGCCGGGCGAAGTTCGCGGCGAACCGGTCGACATCGGCCTCGTCGTGCTGAACGGATAGCAACCATTGCTCCACCTTGCCCCAAGGCGGCAGGAATACACCGCCGTTGTGCTGCATGAGCCAGTGCAAGTGGCCCAAACGGTCGTCGATCTGAAGGAAATCGCGGAAATCGTGGACCGGGTCGCGCTTGAACGTCACACAACCCTTGGCCCCGATACTCACCACGTGCCAACCGTAACCGTGTTCGGCCGTGGTCGCTTCCAAAGCGCCGCGAAGCCGTTCGGCCAGAGACGCCATGCGGGCGTACGCGGCCGGTGTCAGCACCTCGGACAGGGTGGCCCTGGTGGCCGCCATCGCCAGCGGGTTTCCGTTGAAGGTGCCGACCTGTTCGTAGCTGCCGTCGGCGATCGCCGACATCACCGCTGTGGTGCCCCCAATCGCGGCGACCGAGATCCCACCTCCCAAAGCCTTTGCCAGACAGATGATGTCGGGTACGACGCCGGACATGGCGGTGACGCCGCCGGGGCCGGTGGTGAAGCCGGTCTTGACCTCGTCGTAGATCAGCAGGGCGCCCTCGGCGTGCACCAGATCGCGGATCGCGGCGAGGTACCCCTCGTCCGGGGGGATGATGCCGGCGTTCATCATCACCGGCTCCACGATCATTGCCGCCACCCGGCCGCGGTGCTCGGCCAGCGCGCGGGCAACCGCGTGGGGGTCGTTGAATCCCACCACGACCACCAGGTCGCGGATCGCCGCGGGGATACCGCTGTTGCCCGGCACCCCGATCGGATGTTCGCGCGGACCGACCTGGTCGGCCTCGGGGAGCACCGAGACCTCCACCGAGTCGTGATGGCCGTGGTAGCAACCTTCGACCTTGATGATGAGGTCCCGCCCGGTCACCGACCGGGCGAGGTGCACCGCGTCCATGGTGGCCTCGGTGCCGGAATTGGCGAAGCGCCACAACGGCAAATCGAACCGCCGGGCCAGCTCCCCGGCGATCCAGATGGCATCCTCGGTGGGCTGCGCGAAATGCGTACCGCGGCGGACCTGCCTGCTGACCGCCTCGACGATCGCGGGGTGCGCATGCCCGGCGATGGACGCGCCGTAGCCACCGTGCATGTCGACGTACTCGGTGCCGTCGACGTCGTAGACCTTGGAGCCCGCACCATGACTCATCCAGACCGCCTGCGGTTGGGCGATCTGCCAGTTTGACGTGGCCCCGCCAGCGAGGTGTTCGCGTGCGCGGCTGATCATTTCGGTGCTGCGCGGCTGGCGAGCCAGGAACACCTTTTCCTGATCGGCGATCAACTGGTCGACCGCGTCGTGAACCGGGCTCTCGATAATCGGCGAAGCCACGGGGAAACCTTCCACTCGATTGCTATGCGGACCTGCGAAAAAGCGCCGCTGCATCTATTGACTGAGCGTTCAGTCTATGTCAGAGTCCAAGGAACAGACAAGACTCGAGAAGACTCGAACCACGGAGGCGCGGATGCCAGCACCGACAGGGCCCGGCCCGAATCGTCGACAGTTCCTTGCGCGGGCCGCCCTACTGGCCGCTGGAACCCCCGCGCTCGTGGCATTTCTTGACGCGTGTTCTAAAGGGGGACAATCGAGTTCGGGGCCGACGCTGAAGATCGCGTCGCCGAAGAATCCGGTGACCTGGGACATCGCAAGCGATAACAAGCCGATCGCTGACGGGCTGACCCCGGAAAAGGGCGCGACGCTGCAGCTCTACAGCTATGCCGACTACATCGCGCCCGATGCGATCAAGTCGTTCGAGGACAAGTACTCGACCAAGGTGGCGGTCTCGACCTTCAACGACACCGACGAGGCCATCACCAAGATCCGCGGCGGCAATGTCGACTACGACATCTACTTCCCGAGCTACGACCAGATCGGCCGGCTCGTCAACGGCGGCCTGGTCCGCCCGATCAACCACAGCTACGTGCCCAACATCAAGAACGTCTGGCCGTTCTTCTCCAACCCCTGGTACGACCAGGAGTGGCGGTTCACGGTGCCCTACACCGTCTACACCACCGGCATCGGCTGGCGTGCCGATCAGGTGCCTGCCGACATCGGCGCGCTGAAGAATCCCTATGAGGCACTGTGGGATCCGGCCTACAAGGACAAGACCGCAGTCATCGACGACTGGCACACGGCGATGGCCATGGTGCTGCTGAAGCTGGGCATCACCGATGTCAACACATCCTCGGCCGACGACCTCAAGAAGCTCGGCGACCAGTTGACCGAGCTGGTGAAGGCGACCTCGCCGAAGGTCACCGTGACGATGTACAGCGACCTGCCCGCGGGCCAGATCGGCTTGTCGCAGATGTGGTCCGGCGACGTCATCAACGCCGTCAACTACCTGCCGGAGGGCACCGGCCCCGAGATCCTGCGCTACTGGTTCCCGGCCGACGGCAAGGGCCTGGTCGACAACGACCTGATCGTGCAGCTGCGCGGCGGCAAGAATCCGGTGCTGGCGAACCTGTTCCTCAACCACATGCTCGACCCCGAGGTCGCCAAGCAGAACTTCCAGCAGATCGGCTACCAGCCGCCGCAGGTCTCGCTCAACCCGGATTCGCTTGTCGCTGACGGGCTGGTCCCGGAGAACCTGAAGAGTGCGATCGTGCGTCCCGAGTACTTCGACGTCGGATATCGGCTGCTCGAGCTCGATACCGCCAATGACGCTGCCTGGCACAATGTCTGGCGCGCCTTCAAGGCCGGGGGATCCTGACCCTGAGGCAGCGGACGCGCAACAGTGGGTTGTGGCCCCTGCTCGCCATGCCCGGCGTCGTCTGGCTGGCGGTGTTCTTCCTGGCCCCGCTCTACGTGGTGCTGGCCATCGTCTTCGGCCAGGTCGACCCGATCTTCCGCACACCGATCCCGGTGTGGAACCCGTTGGAGTGGAACTCTTCTCAATTCACCTACGTCCTCACTCATATCGTCGGCGAGAACGGGGTGTTCGGGCCCGCGCTGTTGCGCACCGCGATGTACGTCGTGCTGGCCAGCGTGCTGTGCCTGCTGATCGCCTTCCCGGTGGCCTACCACACGGCGCGCCTGTCGGGCCGGTGGGCAGGCGTGCTGCTCGCCGCGCTGATCGCACCGTTCTGGATCAGCTACATGATGCGAATGCTGGCCTGGGTCAACCTGCTTCAGGACGACGGCATGGTTAATCGACTGTTCAGCCTCGGTGGGCTCTTTACCGTCGACGTGCACTGGCTGACCGGCCAGCCGGTGGTGGTCGTGCTCGGCCTGGTCTACGGATACGTTCCCTACATGATCCTGCCGCTCTACGCGGGCCTCGACCGGCTGCCGCAGTCGACGCTGGAAGCCGCCCGTGATCTGGGGGCCAACCGACTCGAATCGTTCTGGCGGGTGACGCTGCCGATGTGCCGGCCCACGATCCTGGCCGCCGTCCTGCTGACCTGTCTGCCCATGCTCGGTGACTACTTCACCTCCGACATGCTGTCGGCCTCACCGAAGACGGCGATGGTCGGCAACCTGATCAACGACAGCGTGCAAGCCCCGGGACAGACCGGGCAGGCCGGTGCATTCGTGATGCTGGTGTTGATCGTCACCGTGGTGCCGATGTTCTACTACGTGCGGGTCACCGCGCGCGACGAGGTGTCCACATGAGCGACGCTTGCGGAGCGAATCATGGGCGGACATGGCGCGACCGAGCCTGCGAGGGCGCGGCATGAGGGGCCCCATCTCCTGGTGGAAAGACCCGTGGCGACCGCCGCGGATCCTGATGGCGGTCACCGCCGGTTATCTGGTGTGGTCGCTGCTGCCGGTCCTGATCGCGGTGATGTTCTCGTTCAACGACGGCAGGTCGCGGACCAATTGGCAGGGCTTCTCGTTTCGCTGGTACTGGGGCGATGCAACCAAATCGGTGTGGCACGACGCCTCGCTGCACACCGCCCTGCTGCAGACGCTGAAGCTCGGCGTGATCACCACGTTGATCACCGTGCCGCTGGGCGTGTTGTTCGCCATCGGCATCGACCGCTGGCGGGGGCGGCTGCCCTCCGGTGCCAACCTGCTGATGCTGGTGTCGTTCGTGGTTCCCGAGGTGCTGCTCGCGGTCGCGCTGCTGTTCGTGATGACCTCGCTGGCACTGCCGATCGGGCTGGGCACGTCGGCTCAGGTGATCGGCCTGATCACCTTCCAGATCGCTTATCCGGCCGTGCTCGTGCGCGCCAGGCTTGCCACGATCGGCAACCAATACGAAGAAGCTGCAATGGATTTGGGCGCATCGCCGATGGAGGCGCTGCGGCGGGTGACGGTGCCGATGTTGTTCCCGGCGATCTTCGCCAGCACCGTGCTGGTGTTCGCCGATGTCATCGACGACTTCGTGCTGGTGCGCTACCTGTCCGGCAACTCCTCGACCGAACCGGTTTCGGTGAAGATCTACAACACCGCTCGCGCCGCGCCGACTCCGGCGCTCAATGCGCTGGCGACTCTGCTGCTGTTGGCGGCGTTGGTCGCGGTGACCGTCGGATATCTGGTGTATCGCCGGATGACTCGCGGCGACGATGCCACCCGCGGCGGGATTGCCGCCTTCGCCGGCGAGGCCTAGTCTGACTGTATGTTCAAACAGACTGCGGCGCCGGTGCCTGCCGACGATCTCGCCGCCTCCCTCGCGCCGTTCGGGCAGTCCCGAATGCTGCCGCGGGAGGCCTATGTCGAGGCCGAGGTATTCGACTGGGAGAAGCGCCACATCTTCTCCGGCTGGCACTGCGTGGGCCACGCCGGCGACCTCGACGGGGTTGGCGCGCAGAAGGCCGTCGGATCGGGTGCCAACGGAATCCTGTTGGTGCGCGGCGACGACCATCAGGTGCGCGCCTTCGCCAATGTGTGCCGCCACCGTGGACACGAGATGCTGGCATGCGGTGCGACCGCCAAGCGGCGCGGCATCGTCTGTCCCTACCACTCGTGGTCCTACAAGCTCAACGGCGAACTGCGCAAAGCACCGCTCTTCGATTCCGCCGAGGGCTTCAACTCCGACCAGTTCGGCCTTGCCGAGCTGCGACTCGTGGACTGGCACGGTTACCTGTTCGTCGACCCCAGCGGTAGTGACGCCGATTTCGACCAGCACGTCGCCGGTATGGAAGACGTCATCGGGCCATACCGTCCCGAGGATCTGACCGTGGTGGCACGGCACTCCTACGAGCTGGAGACCAACTGGAAGGTGATCGTCGAGAACTACCAGGAGTGCTATCACTGCTCGACGATCCACCCCGAACTGTCCAAGATCAGCCCACCCACCAGTGGTGAGAACCTCGACCTGCCCGGCGACTGGATCGGCGGCTGGATGGGGATGATCGACGAGGCCGAGACGATGTCGCTGAGCGGGCGCAGCGGCGGCGTGGCGATCAAAGGCCTTTCCGAACAACGACTTCGCACCGTCATGTATCTGGTGGGATTCCCCAACCTGCTGGTGAGCCTGCATCCCGATTACGTGATGACCCACCTGATGACGCCGTTGGCCGTCGACCGCACCCACGTGGAATGCGCGTGGGCGTTCCCGAAAGAAGCGCTGGACAAGCCTGATTTCGACCCGTCGTACGCGGTGGACTTCTGGGATCTGACCAACCGGCAGGACTGGACGGCCTGCGAATCGGTGCAGCGGGGGCTGAGCTCGCCGCACGCCCGGCCGGGGCCGCTGGCCCCCGACGAGGACGGCGTCTACCAGTTCGTCACCCGGGTTGCCCGAGCCTACAGCGGGTCTCGCTGAACGCCGCTGCGGCTGGTAGCGTCCGGAGCGGGCGCGCAGGACCGCCCGACGTCCGCTCGAAGAGGCTCAGCCTCCCTGCTCTCGACGTGTGATTCCCGACCGACCTCCTTCTCGGCCCGGCCTCGCGGACGCAGGGCACGTGAGAGGAGGCCGTGATGGCCAGTTCCCTGCCCGACAATCCGTCTCTCGAACGGCTGCGGACGGATGCGCGCACCCTGCAGCGCGGCGCCATCGCCGGCGACGCCAAGGCGCTGGAGACGGTCCGCCGCTATCACCCCCGGTCCGATATCGCGTTGGGCTCGGGGCGATTCCGGTTGCACGACGCTCAGGTCACCGTCGCCCGCGGTTACGGGTTCAGCGGCTGGCCGACTCTGGTCGGCTATTTGGCGGTCGCCGAAGAACTCGCGGTGGATCCCAGTGGGATCACCGAGGACGAATTGGCTGCGGCCGACCGGTTCTGCTCGTTGTCGTCTTTGCGCTACGACCACACCGATGGCCCGCCACGGTGGCACGGGGCTGCCGATTTGTTCGAAGCGAATCCCGATGTGCCACAACATCATGTGTGGGCCGCGGCCTCGGCGGCCGACCCCGTGGCGCTGCGCCTCCACCTCGCGGCACGTCCCGGGCTGGCCACCACGCCGGGCGGCCCATTCGGCTGGGTGCCGCTACTGTATCTGTGTTACTCGCGGGTTCCCCTGCCGCGCAACGAATCTGACGTGCTCGCAGGGGCAGTAGCGCTTCTGGACGCCGGTGCCGACCCCAACTCCGGCTACCTCTGGCGCGGTATGGCGACACCGTTCACGGCGCTCACCGGGGTGTTCGGCGAAGGGGAACAGGGGCCTGGCCGTCAACCGCGCCACCGATTCGCGCCGGCTCTGGCTGTGTTGCTGTTACAGCGCGGCGCACACCCCGTCGACCAACAGGCCCTGTACAACCGCATGTTTCGTGCCGACAACTCGCATCTCGAGCTGCTGTTCGGTCACGGCTTGGCCGATGCGGGCCCGAGCCCGTGGGAACGTCGTCTGGGCGAAGCGATGGAAACCCGTGCGCAGATGTGGCAGCGCCAAATCGACTGGGCCGCCGAACATGGCTTCGCCGACCGACTTGCGTTGTTGGCCCTGCACGGGATCGACATCGCACAAGCCGAACTGGTCGAGCACGAGTTTCCCGACGATCCGAACGTCCGCGACGACGATGGCGCCACACCACTGCACCACGCGGCCTGGAGTGGTGACCTGAACTTGATTCGACGGCTTCTCGAGGCGGGTGCGGATCCCAGCCTCGTCGATCACCGCTTTGGGACGACACCGTTGGGCTGGGCGCAGCATGCCTACCAGACCGAGGCGGCCGCGTACCTGGACAGCTGGCAGACTCGCACGCTGTGACGACGAAACGAGCCCTGATCCTGGCCGGCGGCGGACTTGCCGGCATCGGCTGGGAAACCGGAATCCTGCGTGGGATCGCCGACGTAGCGCCCGATACCGCGCAGGCGCTGCTGGACTCCGACGTCCTGGTCGGCACCTCGGCCGGCTCCACCGTCGCCGCGCAGATCAGCAGCCCGCTGTCGCTGGCGGAGCTCTTCGACCGCCAGACCGGCGACATCTCGACGGAGATCGACTCGGGCGCCGACTTCGATGCGATCACCGCGCTGTTCCTCTCCGCGGTGGCGCAACCCGGCGACGTCCGGGAGAAACTGCAGCGCATCGGGACCGTCGCACTGAACGCGCCGACCGTCCCCGAGTCGGTCCGCCGGAAAGTCATCGAAGCGCGGCTGCCGTCGCACACCTGGCCCGCACACGATCTGCGGATCACCGCGATCGACACCGCGACCGGGGATCTGGCGGTCTTCGATTCGTCGTCCGGGGTGGACCTGGTCGACGCGGTGGCGGCCAGCTGCGCGGTGCCGGGCACCTGGCCGCCGGTGACCATCGGCGGCAGGCGTTACATGGACGGCGGCGTCAGCAGTTCGGTCCATACCGTCGTGGCCAACGACTGTACGACGGCGGTGGTCCTGGTGCCCGCGAGCGAATCCACACCGTCGCCGTTCAGCAGCGGCACCGCGGCCGAAATCGCGGCCTTCAGCGCGCGGACGTTCGCGATCTTCGCCGACGACGAGTCGCTGGCGGCGTTCGGCCCCAACCTGCTCGACCCCCGTTGCCGGACTCCCTCAGCGCTGGCCGGGCGAGAACAAGGCCGCCGGGTGGCTGCCGCGATCACGGAGTTTCTGAAGTGAGAGTGTTGCGGTAGCCGTCCAGCGCTTTGGCGGCAAGCTCGCGGCCGAGGATGATGACCTCGGCGGCGCGGTGGAATTCCAAACTGCGGCAAGCAGTTCGGGGTACTTCGATCAGCAGATCGGGTGGGTAGGCCGCCATCTGATGGCGGGCCAGGGCGGCCTGCGCGATTTCGATGGTGCGGTTCATCACCGCGAAGCTGCCCAGCCTGGGAATCGGGGCTTCCAGGTCCTCGGTGCCGTCGTCGGCATCCGCCCCGGTGCCGAACCGGCTCAGCATCGAGCGGGCCGCGGGGGTGTCGAGAATGGACCGCGCGGTATTGGTGTCCAACAGTCCTGATGTGCTGCGCAGCAGCCTGCCGAGCCATTCGGTGCTCGCGCGGGTCTCGGGGTCGCTCGGGGTGCTCTCGTCATCGTCGGGAGCCGGGCCGGACAGGCTGACCGCGATGGTCACGTCGGCGTTGACCGCGGAGATCGGCGCCATCGGCAGCGGGTCGAGGATCCCACCGTCGGCCAGCAGCCGGCCGTCGAGGACGTGCGGGGCGATGATGCCGGGGATCGCGATCGAAGCGCGAATTGCGGCGTCGACCGGTCCGCGCTGCAGCCACACCGATTTTCCTGCGATCAGATCGGTGGCCACCGCGGTGTAGGGGATCGGCAGGCTTTCGATGGTGGCCTCGCCGAGGATGTCGCGCACCGCGTCGAGGATTTTCTCGGCGCGCAGCACGCCCGCTGCGGTGATCGACGGGTCGAGCAAGCGCAGCACGGCCCGCTGCGTCAAAGTCTTGGCCCAGTCCGAGAATTCGTCCAGGGATCCGGCGGCGTGCAGGCCACCGACCAACGCCCCCATCGACGAGCCGGCGATACCGACGACTTCGTATCCGCGACTGTGGAGTTCGTCGATCACGCCGATGTGCGCGTACCCCCGCGCGCCGCCGCTGCCGAGAGCAAGCGCGACCCGTGCGACGGGGGATTGTTCGGCCATGGCTCCATTGTCCTCACTCAGGGCCAGACGGGACGAGGAAGGGCACCCCTTGCGGGGTGCCCTTCCGTCGTCGGTGCGCGTCGTCGCGCCCCGGCTAGTCGCGCTGGACTGCGTCGATGGAGCTCAGCTTGTCGCTGCCCACCGTGTAACCCAGCGAGTCGAATGTGGTGTGGCGGGTGTCACCGGACCCGCTAGGGGCGGCGGCCGCGGGAGCGGCCATGCCGATGACGACCGCGCTCATCGCGGAACCCAGCAGGGTCGCGATCGCGAACTTGGTCATTTGCTGCCTTTTCTTCGAGTTTCTTCAATTACAGAGAAGTAAACCCCGAGGTCAGGCAAATAATTCCATTGGCAGGGATTGAGTGGCGGTTGGCAGGAAGTCGTCGTCGCGGTGACTTTTGCTACCCGTGATTGCAACGGTCAGCAGCCGCCCTCGGCGGCCGCGCGCACCGCGACGATGACAGCGGCCTGCTGCGCGGTGGACAACTGGCCCCACGTGCTGTTGAACGTCGCCGGACCGGCGGGCGCGTTGCCCTGGAGCTCCTTGAGGAACGGCTCGACCAGCGTTGCCGGGTTGCCGCCCTTGGCTTCCATCCACGTCTTGGTGGCCATGCAGGCCTGCGCATATTGTTCTTCGGTCGATTCTGCGGGCACGTCAATTCGAGTGGTCACCCCGCCAGGTGACGTCCCTACGGCGCCGGACGGCGGGGCCGCCTCGGCCGACGGTTGCGCGTCACTCGACGCTGCAGGCGTCGTGGAGGTGCTGTGCCCGCCGCCGCCCGACGAGCATGCGGCCAGAGTTGCGACACACGCCGCGGCGGCGAAGAGGGGGCGACATCGGTGACCGCGCATGGAATCAATCTATGCAACACTGGCGGCCATGACGGAGCGCACCGGGTCTCGGGACTGTTGTTAGGCGCCAGCCAACCCCCGATCTGACCCTGCAACTCTGTTTGAAAGTTCCCCGTCATGCCGTATTCGGGCGCCGCCCTTTCCCTTGCCACATTTCCCTCCACCGCTCCGGCGGTATCCGCACCCACCCGGTTGCGGTTGCCCGACCTGTTGCACGCCACCGACCGGTACGCCGATGAGGTGCTGCGCGGTCGGTTCAACGACCGGTTGCCCGCCGGTGGGCCGCCGACCGAAGAACGGTGGTTCACCCGGCTGTACGCCGACGACGAGCTCGACGTCTGGCTGATCAGCTGGGTGCCTGGTCATTTCACCGAATTGCACGATCATGGCGGATCGTTGGGTGCGCTCACGGTGCTCTCTGGTGGCCTGCACGAATACCGTTGGGACGGTGAGCGATTGCATCGCCGTCGCCTCGATGACGGGGATCAGGCGGCATTTCCGCTTGGCTGGGTTCACGACGTGGTCCGCGCCCCGACGGTAGCGCCCGTTGTTGCGCCGCCCACCGCAGCGACGCTGAGCGTGCACGCCTACTCGCCGCCGCTCACCGCGATGTCGTATTACGAAGTGACTGAACGCAACACGCTGCGCCGCACGCGCACGGAGCTGACCGACGAACCCGAAGGACAATGCTCGGAATGAGCAGCCGAATCGATCGCATCCTGACTGTCGCGAGGGAGCGACTGCGCCGATTGGAGGCCTCCGACGTTCCGGCTGCCCTGCGACGCGGCGCGATTCTTGTCGACATCCGGCCGGCGGCCCAGCGAGCTGTCGAAGGGGAGGCGGCGGCTGCGCTGGTGATCGAACGCAATGTGCTGGAGTGGCGGTGCGACCCGACCAGCGACTCCCGGCTGCCCCAAGCGAAAGACCACGACGTCGAATGGGTGGTGTTGTGCTCGCAGGGCTACACCTCCAGCCTGGCCGCCGTCTCATTGCTGGACCTCGGTCTGCACCGGGCCACCGACGTCATCGGCGGATATGAGGCGCTGGTCGAGGTCGGCGTGCTCGCCGCGCTGGACGAACTTGCGTCGGCTCCTTGATCCCGTGACGCTCTCGGAGGCACACAGTGATCCGGGCCGGGACCACAATTAGTTAGCAATCGTTCACCAATTGCTTGACGGAGCCGGCTGCCTACCTAACCTGCCGATCTTGAGCAAGAGTTCTGTGCCTGATCGGTGCGGTATGCTCGCTGACCGTTTGACCGAGGCCAGCGCCAGGCATTAAACTTAGCACCTATTCACTAAGTACAGGAAGGTCGTCGGATGTCCTTGGCAGAGGAAGCGATTGTGGTGTCGCACGGGATCTCGGTCAACCGCGACATGCTCGTCGCCAAGAAGCAGGCTATCGCCGGCGGTGTCGTTTCCTTGACGTTGACAGATTCCGCAGGTGAAAACCTGCCTGAATGGGCTCCGGGTTCCCATATCGATGTACAGATCTCGCCCGGTGTGGTTCGCCAGTACTCACTGTGCGGCTCGACCGATGACCAGCAGAGTTGGACGATTGCGGTCCTTCGCGAGGAAGAGGGCCGCGGCGGATCGCGGCACATCCACGACGAGTTACAGGAAGGCTCGCTCGTCCGGGTGTTGGCGCTACGAAATCTCTTTCCGTTGGAGCCGGCTGAACGCTACCTGTTCATCGCCGGGGGTATCGGAATCACCCCGATAATTCCCATGCTGGCCGCCGCCGATGCGGACCATCGGCCATGGCGGTTGTACTACGGCGGGCGAAACCGCGACTCGATGGCATTCGCCCACGATCTGTCGGTGAAGTACGGACCGAACGTCGTAATTCAGCCCCAAGATGAGCAAGGCATGCTCGATCTCGCCGCAATCCTGGATTCGCCGGCGCAGGGCCAACACGTGTACTGCTGTGGTCCCACCGGCCTGATCTCCGCGGTGGAGGAGCGCTGCCGCCAGCAGTGGCCCGATGGCCACGTGCATGTCGAGCGCTTCACCGCCGAGAACAGTTCCCTGGCGACTGACGCGCCTTTCGAGATCGTACTGCGCAGTACCGGTGAGCACATCACCATTCCGGCGGACCGCAGCATTCTCGCTGTCCTCAACGAGGACCACGGTATGGAGCTGATCAGCGGCTGCGAACAGGGGATCTGCGGAACATGCGAGATCAACGTCGTCGACGGAGTGCCTGACCATCGCGACCAGGTGCTCAGCGCCGAGGAGCGCGAACTCAACAAGTCGATAATGACGTGCGTCTCGCGGTGCCTTAGCGGCCCGCTGACACTTGACCTCTGAGTGCGATCAATTCTCGGACTACATGCAGCCACGTGCGCACACGTCGGCGGGCGGTGCGGTCTCGGGTGCAAGCATCGCCGGAACTTGGTTTTGTGGTTGTTGGGTGAGGTCGACGTCACCGTCGAGGTCGGGCGCCAAGGGTACGAACTGGCAGACGAACGAGACGGTAAGTTCGCATGGATTGGTGCCCGGTTCACCGGCCGCAAGCGGCGCCAGGCCTACCGATGAGCTAACGGCGAAGACGATTGCCAGGCAGAGTAATCCAGCCTTCGAGATGAGCGAACCCACGATCGACACTGCGCCAGCCTATCGTGGCCGCCAGTTCGCCGGACGTCGTTGGGACCTGTGGATTCCGCGCGCTCCGGCGCGCGGTGGCGAGCCTGACGATTCATGCTCTGCGAGCAGCTGTCGAATGCGGACGTGGCATGCCCCGCACCCGGTCCCGGCGTGGCATGAGCGACCTACGTGCGCCACAGAGCGGGCGCCGCGCTCGATGGAGTCCACGATCATGCCGTCGGACACGGCATGGCAGCTGCAGACGAACATTCAAGCTCCCGAATCGTAACGACGCCAGCGCAACATACATTAGTTAATGATCATTCATGTTAACCGACTGAACGAGCGTGACGCAACTGGTGAGCGCGTCGGTAGTGGCATGGGCTCGCCCTGCCCGCACGGGCTGCGGCGATCAGAAATCTGCGATGGCGGGCGCGACATAGAGGGAGGCCATCACCCGAATATCGGCATCCGACACCCGATCGTTGAGCAGGAACATCACCAGTACCGTGCCCAACCAGGCGATGGTGCCGTCCTCGCTGTCGAGGTGACTCCGTAGGTCACCCCGGAGCCGCGCTCGTTCCAGCGCGGGCCCCCACAGTTTCACCAGGAACTCGTGCCCGAATGCGGTTGGGGTCATGCCCAGCTGGCCGAGTCTTTCGTGGCGGGCGAGTCGCAACAGCTCCATGAAAACGTCGTCGGCGCGACAGGCGGCCACGGTCTGCGCCAGACCGTTGACGAGGGCTTCGGTCAGGGTGGGCGCTTCGGCGATGGCCGGTGCTATCCGGTCGACGATCGCCGCCGCCCGGTCCAGCGCAACGGCATCGATCAGAGCGGCTCGGCTGGAGTAGAAGTTGTAGAAGTTGGTCGGTGAGATACCGGCTGCGCTCGCGGCGTCCTCGATCCTGGTCCGGCGTACTCCGTAGCGGGCAAAGCAGTCAGCCGCCGCGGCGACGAGTTCGCGTCGCTTGGCGTCCTTGGAATTCGAAGTGGTCTCGGCGTGTGCCGAAGACGCAGGTCCGCTCACGGTCCTCCGAAGTGTGTACCTATTGCCGACTCTCGCCCGTAAGGATAGCGTCGGTTGAGTATTGAGGAAAATTATCATTTCTCAATTGGTACGAGCAGCAGGCCAGGAGTGAACATGCCGGTAGAGGCCCGCGACAGGGTGAAAGGCAGGAAGCTGCCGTCGGCGCTCATGCCGTCAGGTTGGTTCCAGATCGGATGGAGTCACGACTTCGCCGAGCGCAGCACCACTCGGGTGAGCTACTTCGACCGGGAGTTTGTGGTCTACCGCGGAGAATCTGGACAGCTGCATGCACTGGATGGGTACTGCAGGCACCTCGGTGCCCATCTAGGCGTGGGTGGTGCGGTTGAGGGGGAGGGCGTGCGCTGCCCCTTCCATGGCTGGATGTATGGCCCCGATGGCTCCAACACCGATATCCCTTACAGCCACCCCGACACGATGAACAACCTGCGTCTGGGTTGTTGGAAAGTACGCGAGATCGACGGCGTCGTCATCATGTACGTCGGTGCTGCCGACGACGCGGCCGCGCTCGAACCAACGAGCTTTCGGCCAACGCACATCGACACCTGGCCGGTGTCGGAAGTATCGACCCGGATTTGGCGCGATATGCCGGCGGCGCCCCAAATGGCAGGCGAGAACGTCGTCGACGCAGCGCATTTCAAGTTCGTTCACCGCAATGCTGCGATCGGCGACCTCGAGGTGCTCGATCACGAGGGGCCGGTGTTCCGCACGCGCGTGGAAGCCAAACAGGGCGACGCGAGTGCCAAGCCGACCTGGGCGACACCGCATGGGCCGGTTGACGCGCGGGTTGACTTGGAGGCCCGCGGGCTCGGACTGCTCTGGAATGTCCAGTACGGCTTCGACGAGATCACCTCGCTGCTGGGTGTGACGCCTACCTCCGCCGAGACGATGGACGTTCGGGCCAGCATCTGGGTTCCGCGCTGCCGCGGCGATGGTACCGCGATGTCGGAGGAGATTCGAAATAGGTGGATTACCTTCATGCACAAGCAGATTGAGGCAGATCTTGAAATTTGGAACCATCAGACCTACGTGCACAGCGCACCATTGGCTCAGTCCGAGCAGGAGCCTATGCGGAAGTTCCGTCGGTGGTCCCAGCAGTTCTACATGACGTCATGATGTCAACACACCCTCGCCGCTGGGCCGGCGTGGCCGTCCACCACCGCCGCGCCCGTCGACCTCCACCAATATTATTGAATGATGGCTAGAAAATCTGCGGCGGGCGCTTCCGCTGACTCCGAGGTCGAGTCGAAGTCTCAACGTACGCGCCAACGTATCCTCGACGCCGCGGCGCATGTACTGAGCGTGAAGGGGTTCGCCGGGACGCGACTGTCGGACGTTGCGGAATACGCGCAGCTGCAGGCGCCGGCGATCTACTACTACTTCCTTTCCCGCGAGGACCTCATCGAAGAGGTGATGTTCTGCGGTATCAGCGATATGCGACAGCATCTTCAAGACACCCTCGACGCTCTCCCCGTCGGAACCCCGCCGCTGGATCGCATCATGGCTGCGGTGGAAGCTCATCTTCGCCATGAGCTGGAACTTTCCGACTATGCGACCGCCTCGATCCGCAACTCCGGTCAGATTCCCGAGCACCTCAGCGCCCGAGAGCGCAAGGAGAGCGCGGCCTACGGCCGAATGTGGCAGCGATTGTTCGATGACGCGGCTGCCGACGGTGAGATGCGTACCGACCTCGACCCGCGGTTCGTGCAGGGCCTGCTGCTGGGCGCGCTGAACTGGGCGGCGGAATGGTGGGATCCGCGGTGGGGATCTGTTGACAGTATCGTCGCCAGTGCGCAGGGCCTCGTGCGTAGTGGGATCAGCCCAGTCGCCGGGGCATCCCCAGGCGCAAGCGCTTCCTCCGTACCTCTGGCTAGCCGGAGCCCACGCCAGGAGGCGGTGAGGGCGGCGGACTGAGCCCGCATCGGGCGCAGGGGCGCTCACTTCCTCGCTGCCGCAACCAGTTCGGCTGCGTCGGCGAACTTTGCCCGTGAACGTCGGCTGTCCGCTGCGTGCTCCCGCTCGGCGGTGTCAATCGGCCGCCAGCCCGGCTGCGAAATCGTCGAACTGCGAGCCGCAATCCCTCCGGTTCACTCAGGTTATCGACCAGATCTCTAAGAGTGTGCGGAGTGTGGCGACCAGGGGCAACGGCTGATCCAACATCGGGTGATGGCCTGCTTCGGCCAGCTCGATGAATGGACCCCGAAGCTGCAAGATCTCCTGGATCTGCTCGGCCATCGTTGGCGGCACGAGCCCTTGCTGGCAGTGGAGATACGCTACCCTGCAGGGCATTTCGGCAAGCATGTTCTCCATCACATCCTGGTCGGCATGCGTTTCTTCGAGCAGAGAACCGCTGAAGATTGCCGGATCGAACTTCCAGTTCCACCCCTCGGCGGTCTTCCGTACGGATTCCGCGGCGATATGCGCACTGACATAAGGCAATACGGCCTCTTGCCTCGGTACCGGCGTGAAGCGAGCCAGGATCTCCTGCTTCGTCCGGTAACCGCTCGGACGATGCTGTCGGCTACGGAGCCGACTTTCTTCTGGGGCGCGACCGCGAAGCGGTGAATCGACCACCACAATGCTGTCGACCTGGTCGCCGTAGTCGAAGGCTGTCGTCGCCGCCACCCAGCCACCCATGCTGTGTCCTACCAACGTCGGGAGGCCTGACGCCCCCGAGGCCTCTACCGCGGCAAGTAGCTCCCGTGCCCAGGTGTCCCACCGATAGCTGCTGCGGGTGTCGCTGTCGCCGTGGCCGCTGAGGTCGGGTGCGATCACCCGGTGGGTGTGTATGAAGAAGGGCGCGATGTGGTCCCACCAGCCGGAGTGAGCTCCGCCGCCGTGCACGAACACCAGCGGCGGATTCCCGGTAGCACCCCAGGCGCGCAGATGGATACGGCACCCTTCGGCGTGGACCTCGATGCGGTCAGGTTCATGCGCCAGCGCGGCCGTGAACCAGGCCGGCGTAGTGGGTGTCGGGGGCACTTTGCGGAACAAGGCATCGCCTTCGCAGTCACGACGAGCAAGGGCTGCAGGATGTGTCGCCCGGTCGGCCCCAAGATAGTGGTCCGGACCGGTTTTCGCGACGAGTATCAGCGTAGTGCGCGGCGCCCTGTCTGTTCACGGCTCGTTAACGACGGCAAGGCCTGATGGAGGGAGTTCGGCCGCCTCTCGGCACTGAAGGACTGTTGCGCTGAGTTGGTAACTTATCGTAAATTAACTTTTAAATGGAGTGCGTCAACGCCATGCAGCCCGCGGTGCACACCTCACTCCGCTTAACTAGATCGAAGGCAGGTCTACGTGGCGCTCACCAGCCGCATGATCGTTGCGTGGGCCGGGGCCTGCGCCGGTCGCGTTCTGGTCTCCTGCGCAGCCGGAAGCCCGAATACCTCGCGAGCGATCGCAAGGCCTTCGTGTGTGGATGACATCAGCCCCCTCGACGACTACGGAGTTCGCATTGATTGATCCGATGACAGCTACGCCGGTAGTCGACCGCACGGTCGCGGCGGTTCTCGACAAGCAGGCAGAGGCCCAACCCGACAAGCTCGCAATCGTGGACGAGAGCGGCGAAAGCCTCACCTATGGCGAGCTTCGAGACATCTCGCTGCGGACCGGCGCGGGCATTCGCGCAGCCGGAGTTGGGCACCAAGAGCCCGTGTTGATCATGCTCGACAATCATGTAGATCTCGTGACGGTATGGGCGGGCGCTGGGATGACGTCGGTCATCGCCGTGACGATCAACACCGCCTACAAGGGCGAAATGCTGCAGTACGTGATCAACAAGAGCAAAGCCAAGGTTGCCGTCATCGAGGCCGGCTACTGCGCGCGATTGGCAGAGATCGCCGACGGGCTGACCGAGCTACAGGTCGTATACGTACGCGGCGAGGGCGCAGAGCTCCCCTCCCGACTTGAACGCCGTGACTTCGAGGACCTGGGGGCGGCCGAGCCGACCTGCTTCGACCGGCCGCACGTGTCCGACATCGCGAGTGTCATCTTCACCTCGGGTACGGAGGGGCCATCGAAGGCGGTGTTGTGTCCGCATGGACACGCCTTCCAGACGTCGGCGTCATTCACATATCAAACGGATCAGGATGACGTCGTGCTCGTCGCGTTGCCGTTGTTCCACGCCGGCGGTCTCTTTGCGGGTGTGCTGAACGCCCTGCGCGGCGGTGCGACGGCGGTGATTCGGAGCTTCTCGGCGAGCAGGTTCTGGGACGACGTTCGTGCGTACGGGTGTACGCAGACGGTGCTCATGGGGGCAATGATCGATTTCCTCTGGCGGGCGCCCGCGACGGACTCTGACCAGACGCATCCGCTTCGTAATGTCACGGTGGTTCCGGCGATGCCGTATGTGCGCGAGTTCGCCGAACGGTTCGGTATCTCGGTGGAGAGCGCCTACGGGCAATCCGAGACAGGGACTCCAATCATCGCCTCGGCGAAGGATGCGGAGCCGTTCTTGTGTGGATATCCACGGTCGTTCTTCGAGATCAGGATCGTCGATGACAACGATGTCGAGGTACCCATGGGGGCCAGCGGCGAGATCCTCATCCGATCCAACGAGCCGTGGTCGATGTTCGCCGGCTACCTCGACGATATGGCCGCCACCATCAAGGCAACCCGGAACGGCTGGGTCCACACCGGCGACGTGGGCCGCTTAGACGATCGCGGTCAGGTCTTCTTCGTCGACAGGAAGAAGGATGCGTTGCGTCGGCGTGGCGAGAACGTCTCGTCGCTGGAAGTCGAGAAGTATTTGGTCGCCCATCCCCACGTCGCGGAGGCCGCAATCGTCTCGGTGCCAAGCCAGCACCTCGAAGACGACATCAAGGCCGTCGTGGTGCTCGAAGCCGGGGCGGAATTCGACCCTGAGCATCTCCTGCGCGATCTCTACGAGCGGCTGCCCTACTTCATGGTTCCCCGCTACTACGAGGTGATCGACGAATTGCCGTTGACGCCAACGAAGAAAGTCGCCAAGGCCGAACTCCGCAAGCGCGGGATCACGGCTAGCACCTGGGATTGCGAAGCCCATGGATTCACGGTCACCCGTTCAGCCCTGCGAGAGGAAGTGCGTTCAGTATGAGGGAATTTCCGAGCAATGTAGTTCCGTCCGGCTGGTACATGATCGGCTGGTCGTCAGACTTCACCGTGGCGGAGCCGAAACCACTGTCGTACTTCGGCGAGGAACTCGTCGCGTATCGAGGCGAGTCCGGCAAGCTGATCGTCTTGGACGCGTACTGCCGTCACATGGGTGCGCATCTGGGCTACGGCGGCTGCGTGAAGGGTGACGCGATCGCCTGCCCCTACCACGGGTGGGTGTGGGGTCCTGACGGCCGAAACACCGAGATTCCGTACAGCGCGCCGGACAAGATGGGCAACCTCAAGATCAAGAAGTACCCCGTCCATGAGGTCGACGAGATCGTACTGGTGTATTACAGCAACGACGGTCGCGGTCCGCTCTATGATCCGCCGGAGCGGATGATCCGGTTCGACGGCGAGACCTGGCCGGTAAGCCAGGCCACCACAAAGATCTGGCTCGATCAACAGATCTCGCCGCAGTACATGGCTGAGAATGCCGCCGACGCAGCACATTTCAAGTATGTGCACCGCGCGGCGGAAATCGCCGATATCGCCGATTCGGCGGTCGACGGTGGAGTCTTCCGCGCGCGGCTCGACTTAACGTTCGGCGGCCACGCCGCGACCACCTGGGCGACGCCGACCGGACCGGTTGATGGCTCGATTCTCACCGAGAACTGGGGATTGGGGCTGGGCTGGAGTCGGCTCCAAGGTTTCGACGACGTCATCTACCTGATGGGGATCACACCGACGTCTCCGCACTCTGCCGACATGAGGTCCACGACGTGGGTGGCGCGCAAACGCGGTGACGGCAGCATGATGTCGGAGAAGGTCCGCGACATGTGGGTGGCCCAGCAGAACGGTCAGGTTGACGCCGACCTGAAGGTGTGGAATCACCTGTCCTACATCGAGAATGCGCCGTGGGCGTTGTCCGAGAGTTCCTCAATGCGCGTGCTGCGGGGCTGGGCCAAGCAGTTCTATCCCGCCGAGTCGGGAGCCGATGAAAATGAGGGAGTACGGCCATGACAACGTCGACGGTAATTCTCGGTACGGGTATGACCCGCTTCGGCAAGTTTCCTGACGCCTCGCTTCGGAGCCTCGCAACGGAGGCCGTCACTGCGGCACTCGCCGACGCCGGGGTCAGCGCCGAAGATGTCGGATTCGTGTTCTGTGGCAACGCCGCCGCCGGCGTTCTCCATGCTCAGGAGATGATCCGCGGACAGTCGTCGCTACGTGAAACGGGATTACTCGGCAAGCCCATCATCAACGTCGAGAATGCCTGTGCGTCTTCCTCTTCGGCGTTTGCGATGGCAGTCATGGCGGTCCAATCAGGAGCGACGGACGTCGCCGTCGCACTTGGGGTGGAGAAGTTGACTCACCAGAACAAGGCGAGGTCGGTTACCGCGATCGCTACCGCGGTGGACCTCGAGGATGATCCGGCGGCGCGCCGCTATCTGTCTCGTGCCCTGTTCGGCTGGGATACCGAAACGGCGGCGCCCTCGGAAGGTGAACTCGGCCAAGGCTCCAAGTTCATGGATGTCTACGCCGTGATGACCAAGAATTACTTTGCGGCAAGCGGGGCGACGCTGCGGGACCTGGCGGAGGTTGCGGCAAAGAATAACGGCAACGGCGCCCTGAACCCCAATGCGCAGTTCCGCAAGGCGGTTTCGGTCGACGAGGTACTTGCCAGCCGCGAGGTTTCGCCGCCACTGCGGTTGTTGATGTGCTCCTCGATCGGCGACGGCGCCGCCGCTCTTGTCGTCACCTCTGCCGACTATGCCAAACAACGAGGTGCGTCGGGTGTGACGGTCGAGGCCGTCGCATTGTTGTCGGGTCAACCGCAGGTGGCCGATGGTCCCAGTGCCACCACACGTGCTGCGCGACAGGCCTACGAGCAGGCCGGCCTGGGCCCTGACGACCTCGATGTCGTCGAACTGCACGACGCCGCGGCTACCGGTGAGCTGATCAACTACGAGGATCTCGCGCTGTGCCCGCGCGGGGATGGTCCGAAGCTTTTGGCCAGCGGCGACACCATGATCGGCGGACGCCTGCCCGTCAATCCCAGCGGTGGTCTGCTCGCTCGTGGGCACCCGATCGGTGCGACCGGATGCGCGCAGCTCGTCGAGTTGGCCGATCAGCTCCGCGGCCGTTGTGGGCCCAGGCAGGTCGCGGGTGCATCGGTTGGGCTCGCGCAAAACGCTGGGGGATATGTCGGAGGTGACGCCGCAGCAGCGGTGGTGACCATCCTCAGCTCCGGAAGGAAGTGACGCTCGTGACTTCTGTCAATGACGAAATCGCGCAAACCTATGAGCCGATGTCGGCCGATGTCAAGCAAGACCCCGAGCGATTCTGGCGCGTGCTGAGGGAGGTCGAACCGGTTCACCATTATCGGCTGCCCGCTGAAATGGCCAACGTGATCAGCCAGAATCCGTTGGCCGCCAGGCCCACAGAAGAGTTCTGGTCGATCTTGCGATATGCCGACGTGCGGCACGTGTTGATGAATCCCAAGGAGTTCTCCAGTCTGGAGGGCCCGGGACCCGAGCGAATGACTCCGCTCGTCGAGGGCGGCGTGCTCCTGTTCGCCGATGACCCAGTCCACCTGCGGCAGCGGCGATTGGCGGCCAAAGCGTTCACTCCTGCCTCGGTGGAGCAGTTGCTGCCCCAGATTCAGGCGACGGTCGATGGCCTCATCGATGCCGTGATGGACAAGGGCTCGATGGAAGTCTTGCGCGATGTTTCACTGCCCATGTCGATTCGAACGATCGCGCGCATTGTCGGCGTCCCCATCGAACGGGTCGACGACTTCCGTCGCTGGGGCAATGCGATTGTGGCTGCGTTCGGCGGTGACCCGGAAGCCCTGAATGAAGGGTTCGTTGGTCTTGGCGAACTCTTCGCCTACACCCAGCAGCTCATCGATGCGATCCGGGCCGGCGAGGAGGAGTCGATCAGCCCGGATCTGGCCAACGGGGTTCTGGCCGGACTGGTACACGCGGAGGTCGACGGTACCCGGCTCAGTGATGACGAACTCCGGCTATCGGTAATGCAGCTGATCACAGCAGGTTTCGAGACCACCAGCACCGCGACCGCGAACGGCGTCCACCTGCTGTGCACTCACGATGAGCAGCGGGCACTCTTCGAGGCCGGTGACGATGAGGTCGTGCGCATGGCTGTCGAGGAGATCGTGCGGTTCATGTCGCCACTCGAGGGATTGTTCCGCACGGCGAATCACGATGTCGAGCTTGGCAAATGCCCGATCCCTGCCGGCGCCAAGATCCGAGCGGTCTTCGCCGCAGCCAACCGCGATGAAGAGCAATTTACCGACGCGGGTTCGTTCCGGATCGACCGGGATCCAACGGAGTTGCGCAAGCACATCGGTTTTGGTCTCGGTCCGCACGCGTGTATCGGCGCGGCCCTGGCCCGCGCCGAGCTGCGCATCGTGCTCGAGACGTTGTTCCGGCGCTTGCCTGGAATGCGAATCGATGAGGCTCGACCGCCCGTGCGCAGCACCGCCCTGGTCATCAACGGGCTCAACGAGCTTCATGTCACGTGGGATCCGGACAGGGCGCTGCCGGCCAGTTCGCGTCCTGCGGGGTCGGCGTGATTCTCACGCTGAGCGATGAACAACAACAACTCGCGAAGACGGTGCGCGGTCTGCTCGAACGGCGACTGCCGGAAGCCGAACTTCGGAGATTGATGGCCACCGAGACCGGCCAGGACGATGAGCTGTGGTCGGGACTTGCCGACATGGGATTGCTCGGCCTAACGGTGCCAGAGGAGTTCGGTGGGCTGGGATGCGGTTGGTCGGACGTCGGGGTGGTTCTCGAACAAACCGGTCGTGCCCTGCTGTGTGTCCCGTATTTCTCGACGGCGGTATTGGCGACTGCGACATTGATCGGGTCGAAAGACGAAGTGCTACAGGAGAGGTGGCTGCCCAAGATTGCATCAGGTGGGTGCACCGCCACTGCGGCGCTGGGTCCGGATCGGCACGGACGGATGACTGCCAGTGGGCAACTGCGTGCATCCGCCGGGGCGGGCGATCGGTGGTCGTTGACGGGAAGCCTCAGCTACGTGATCGATGGACTCACAGCCGATCTGCTGCTGGTTTCCGCCGACACCGATCTGGGCACAGCGCTTTTCGCCGTTGATGGTTCGGCGCACGGCCTGGACAAATCCGCGCTGTCAACCCTCGACCTCACCCGCAAGCTGGCCGATCTGCACTTCACGGACGTAGCGGCGACCCGGGTCGGCGGTAGCGTACCGGTTGACGACGTGATCGAGACGGTGCTCGACATCGGTTCGACCTGCCTGGCCGCCGAGGCCATGGGCGGAATGGCGGCCGTGCTGGACACCGCGGTCGAGTATGCGAAGACCCGCTACCAGTTTGGACGGCCCATCGGGTCATTCCAGGCGATCAAGCACCTGTGCGCGGACATGCTCGTCGACCTCGAACTCGCCAGAAGCGCGGTCGACCATGCCCTGTGGGCAGCTGATCATTCCCAGTCCGATCTGCCGATCGCTGGCTGCCTGGCCAAACTATCGGCGTGTGACGCCTATTTTCGGTTGGCCGGCAACAATATCCAAATTCACGGTGGTATCGGGTTCACGTGGGAGCACAGCGCCCATTTGCACCTGAAGCGGGCCAAGTCGTCCCAGCTGAGTTTCGGCGACAGCGTGGTACAGCGGCGGCGCCTCGCCGACTTGGTGCCGATTCCGGCCCATGCTGCGGCCAACACTGATCACGGCGACGAGAGGGTCTTGGTCCGATGAGTGCAGAAGTAAGCGTCGGCCTACAGCTGCCGACCGTCGACGGATTCGGTAGTGGGTATGTGGAATTGCCGCCTCTGGTCAAAGCCGCAGAGCACGAGGGTTTCGATTCGGTATGGTTCGGTGATCACCTGAGGCCCAACGTTCCGATCGTGGAGAGCATCGTTGCGGCGTCTGTAGCCGCGGCATGCAGCGAGAATCTCCGGATCGGATTCTCGGTCATGATTCCGGCACTGCGTCAGCCAGTCTGGTGGGCCAAGCAGCTGTCGAGCCTGCAGGTCGTTTCCAAAGGCCGAGTCGAGTTGGGCGTCGGTGTCGGGGGGGAGGTCCCGACCGAGTGGGAGTTGGCAGGCGTTCCCCGAAGTGAACGAGGATCCCGCACGGACACCATCCTCGAAGCGCTGCCTGATCTGCTCGAGGGGCGCCCCGCCAGGCTTGGGCCGCCGTGGGATCTTGAGGTTCCGCCGATGTTGCCAGTGGCGGGCATGCCACCGTTGTGGGTCGGCGGTCGCAGTGAGGCGGCACTGAAACGGGCCGTGCGTTTTCAAGCGGGTTGGCTCGCCCTGTGGGCCGACGAGGAGCGGCTGTCCGCGTCGTCGGCGGTGATGAGCGAATGGGCGGCGACCCTGGGCAAACCGGTGCCGAAAATGGCTGTCGGGGTGATGGTTCACCCGACGCGGGATGCAGAGGAGGGCCGGCGGCGGACTGCTGAATTCATGGAGGCGATCTATCGGATCCCGTTCGAGAAGCTCAGCCGGTGGGTCTTAGTCGGCGACGAACGCGAGATCGCTGAGCGACTCGGCGCACTCGTCCGCGCCGGCGCCACCACGGTGGTCATGATCCCGGCCGTGCGCGACTGTTCCGAGCACATCTCCTCGCTGGGAGCAATCGCCGATAACCTACGCAAGAGCCTCGCCAACAGGTGACGACGTTCCGGCCGCAATCGGCCGGCCATCAACGAGCACAAGGTCTTTAAACGATTAGGGAGTTTTCGGGCGGAATGCCGAACGCGGTGCATCACATTCAACTGCTCACCCGCGACCGCGAAACGGTCGTCGAGTTCCTCGAAGGTTCGCTCGGGCTGGTGCGGCAGGTGGACATGGACGTCCCACTGGCTGACGTCGGCGAGCTGCTGGGCCTTGACGGAACCAAAGGCCATGTCCGTTCCGCGCTGTTCGGCAGCGGCAACCGCGGCTTGGTCGAAGTCATCGAATGGCCCGAAGCCCACCTCCCGTCCGGGGAACACCTCACCGTCGTTGGTGTCGTGCAGCTGGCTTTCGCCGTCGACGATCTGGATCGGTGTCTGACCGACGCGCGACGATTGGGCGCATCGGGCATCATCGGGCCGGTGCCCATGTCCATGATGGGTGCCGAACTTTCGATCGCGACCTTCACGCTCGGCGGCGTCCGGTTTCAGCTTTCCGAGCAGCAGCCACATCCGCACGATCGGCCCGCCGTGAGCGAACCACTGCCAAGCCCCGAAGGGATCTGAAACATTGACATCAATCATCGAGGTGCAGCGACCCGCTGATCGGGTTACCCGGATCGTGCTGAACCGGCCGGAGGTGCGCAACGCACAGGACACCCACTTGCTCTATCAGCTCAACGAGGCGTTCGACAATGCGGCCCGCGACGATGACACAAGCGTGATTGTGTTGGCCGCCAATGGTCCGCACTTCTCGTCCGGGCATGATCTGCGGGAGCCCAACAAGCTCGAGAACATGGCGCAATACGGCACCATCGGTACCTGGTGCGGGTTCGGGTGTGAGGGCGCGGAGGCGCAAATGGCCCGGGAGAAGGAGTTGTATCTCGGGTTGTGTGAGCGGTGGCGCAGCATACCCAAGCCGACCATCGCCGAGGTCCAGGGCAAGGTGGTGGCCGGGGGACTGATGTTGGTGTGGCCCTGCGACATCGTGATCGCCGCGGACAACGCCGAGTTCGCCGACAACACCGTAGCGATGGGGGTGTCTGGTGCGGAGTTTTTCAACCATCCCTGGGAACTCGGGATCCGCAAGGCCAAGGAGATGCTTTTCACCTCAAGATTTTTCAGCGCTCAGGAAGCCTTGGCGGCGGGAATGGTGAACCATGTCGTGCCGGCGGCACAGTTGTCCGCCTTCACGCTCGAGATGGCTAGCATCATCGCGCGCCAGCCGCTATTCGCACTGCGGCTGGCCAAGGAAGCTCTCAACGCCGCGCAGGACGCCCAGGGCCGCGTCAACGCGCAACAGACTGCCTTTGCGCTGCACCAGCTCTGCCACAGCCACAACAGTCAGTTGTACGGGCAAATCGTGGATCCCGAGTTCACCAAGGGGAAGTGGCAGGCACCCCTGTTGCCGACCACGACGTCGGAGAGCGCCACCGATGAAGCGTGACCTCTACGGCCCCGACCACGATGACTTCCGCAAGCTTGTCCGCGTGTTCTTCGAAACCGAAGTGGCCCCACAGTTCCCGCAATGGGAAGAGGCCGGTTTACCTCCGCTGGAGTTCTACCGCCGGGCTGGTGAAATCGGAATCGTCGGGCTTCAGGTCCCCGAGCAATTCGGGGGCGGCGGCGTATCGAGCTTTCTGTTCAACACCGTGGTCACCGAGGAGGCGTTTCGCGCCGGGCTCGGCTTGGGTTCGCTTCGAGTCCACATGGATATCGTCTTGCCGTATCTGCTGCACTACGCCAACGAGGACCAACAGCAGCGCTGGCTACCGGGGTGTGCCTCGGGTGAGCTGATGACCGCGATCGCGATGACCGAGCCGGGCACTGGATCCGACCTGGCTGGTATCCGCACCACGGCGACCCGCGATGGTGACACCTATGTCCTCAACGGGGCAAAGACGTTCATCACCGGCGGGGCCAACGCGGGGCTCGTCCTGACCGTGGCGCGCACCAGCGCGCCAACACCGGAGAATCGCCGTTCGGGATTGAGCATCCTGGTGGTCGAGAAGGGAACGCCGGGTTTCACCGTCGGAACCAATCTGAAGAAGATCGGGTTGAAGGCGCAGGACACTACCGAACTGTTCTACGACGACGTGCGCGTCCCTGCGGCGAACCTTCTCGGCGAAGAGGGCAAGGCATTCGACTACCTCACCCGCAACCTGGCCCAAGAACGGTTGACGATTGCGGTGGCCTCCATGTCGGCAGCCGCCACCGCACTCGATCTGGCGGTCGACTACGTCAAGGAACGCCAGGTCTTCGGCAAGCAACTGTCCACCTTCCAGAACACCAAATTCGTGCTGGCGGAATGCGCTACCAAGGTCGAAGCCTGCCACGCGATCGTGGATCGCGCCCTTGTCGCGCACGAGAAGTCAGAACTCTCGGTAGCCGACGCTGCGAAGGTGAAACTGTTCGCCACCGAGGTCCAAGGGTCCGTCGTCGATGAATGCCTCCAGCTGTTCGGCGGATACGGATACATGCAGGAATACCCCATCGCGAGGCTGTACGCCGACGCGCGTGTCACCCGCGTGTACGGCGGGACGAGCGAGGTCATCAAGACGATCATCGCGAAGGATCTGGGTCTGTGACTGACCGCCCGTCGAACCCCGCACCGCTGCAAGGTATTCGGGTCATCGACCTGACAACCACATTCATGGGGCCGTATTGCACGCTGCTGCTCGCGCAGATGGGTGCTGATGTCATCAAGGTGGAGGCGCCTGACGGCGACATCGTGCGCTACATCGGGCCCGAGCGCAACCACGGCATGGGCACTATTTTCCTCAACGCAAATCAGGGCAAGCGCAGTATCGCGCTGGATCTCAAGGACGAGCGGGGCATGGCCGTGATGGCGCGCTTGCTTGCCGGGGCAGACGTATTCGTGACGAATATGCGGCCACGCGCGGTTGCCGGGCTCAACCTGACCGCCGAACGAGTACGCGAACTCAACGACCGGATCATCTACTGCAGTCTCACAGGATTCGGCAGCAAGGGACCCTATCGCGAATACCCGGCCTACGACGACGTGATACAGGCGGTATGCGGCTTGGCCTATGTTCAAGCCGGCCAGGATGAGCCACCGAGCTATGTCCGGACTCCGGTTGCCGACAAGGTGGCGGGGCTGATGGGGGTCGGCGCCATCCTCGCGGCATTGTTGGGCCGGGTCAGTAGTGGCACCGGTCAGGTTGTCGAGGTTCCCATGTACGAGACAATGGCCGAGTTCCTGCTGCTGGACCAACAGGGCGGCCTGGTTTTCGACCCTCCCATCGGGCCGCCCGGATACTCACGTATGTCTACACCGTTTCGAAAGCCATACCGCACCAGGGACGGATACCTCGGTGTCGTCGTCTACACCGACCGGCAGTGGCTCTCCTTTTTCGATCTGATCGGTCAACCTGGACTGGCCGACGACCCGCGATTCGACACCATCACGGCGCGCACCCGGAACATTGATGCGCTCTACCAGATACTGGAAGCGGAGATGTCCACGCGTACCAATGCAGAATGGACGGAAATGCTTGTTATGCAGAATATCCCGTGTACACCGGTGAACACCGTGACGGATTTGCTTACCGACAAGCACCTGGAGAGTGTCGACTTCTTCACGACTGTCGACCATCCCACCGAGGGACGTCTGCGGATGCCACGATTGCCGATCACCTTCACCGGTGTAGCCACCGAAAACCAAAGGCCAGCACCACGACTCGGCGAACACGGGCCCGATCTTCTGGGTGAACTCGGCTACCCGGCCGATGAAGTCGCGGCGATGGTCGCCGCCGGGATCGTCGGAGGTGCCGTCGATGGGAATTGACGCCGCAGCGCAGACGGCTGGCCCCGGCAGGGGTGTCGACGTCGACTTGACCGGCCGGGTTGCACTGATCACCGGTGCTGCCGGTGGACTGGGCCGGCGCTTCGCACACACGCTGGCCGGGCACGGCGCTGCCGTCGCGGTAGCGGATGTGCGCACCGACCAGCTGAAGTCTGTGCAGGAGGACTTGATGCGCGCGGGCGCCAGGTCTGTCGCGACCTTCCTGGATCTGACGGTGACCGACAGCTTCGCCGACGTGGTCACCCGCATCGAAGCCGAGCTCGGCCCCGTCGACGTCCTGATCAACAACGCCGGAATCAACGACGCCAATCGGCCTCAGCGGCTCACGCTGGACACGATCTCCCGGGTCATCGCCACCAACCTGGAAGGCCCGTTCGCGCTGACGTGCGAGGTCGCCAAGCGGCTGATCGAACGCAAGCAACCCGGTCGGATCGTCAACATGTCCTCGATCAATGCGTTCTCCTATAGCCACACCACGGCTTCGCCGGTGTATTCGATCACCAAGGCTGCGGTGGTCCGCATGACCGAGGTTCTTGCCATCGAGTGGGCGAAGTACGACATCAACGTCAATGCCATCGCGCCGGGATTGTTCATGACGGAGATGACGGCGGGGATGATCGAGCGGGTCGGTGATCCGTCCGCGTCCTTCCCGCGCAACCGGATCGGTAGCCCAGATCAACTGGACAGCACGATTCTTTACCTGTTGAGCCCGGCCTCCGACTGCGTCACCGGAACGGTGATCAAGGTCGATGACGGCCAGAAGCCCCGATAGCCGGCAGCCCGGCTCCCGTCTCCCGAGAGGTTCACATCCAATGACACCCCACCAATTGGACGCCGCTTGGGTCGCCGAGCAGTGCAAGGCGCTATCCAATTGGGGCCGTTGGGGAGCCGACGACGAACTGGGTTCGTGGAACCTTGTGACCCCAGCCAAGGTGGTCGAATCGACCCGGTGCGTGCGCCGCGGTGAGGTGTTCAGCCTCGCACTGCCGTTCGGCCCCGGTGGTCCGGGCGACAAGGCCCGGGCCGGCCGAGGCAACGCCACCCTGTTCGTGTCGATGAGTGGCACTGACATCGAAGCCGGCGCTCTTGATCGCATGCACCCGGGCAGTGGCAAGTTCACCGAGGACTGGGTCACTATGAACCTGTCGTCGTCGACCCAGTGGGACGGCTTCGCTCACGCATTCCACAACGGCAAGGGGTATAACGGCGCTCCGGCCGCGACGGTGACCGCGCAAGGGGCGCGGCGCAATTCGATCACCGCACTGGCCGATCGTATTGTGACGCGCGCAGTGCTGCTCGACGTGCCGCGCTGCCTGGGCGTTGATTGGCTCGAACCGGGATTCGCGATTCAGCCAGAACATCTCGACGCGACGATCGCCACTCAGTCGGTGGACGTTGGAAGCGGTGACGTGGTGCTGGTGCGGACCGGCCAGTTGGCGCAGGTCCGCGCGGCGGGCGATTGGGGGGAGTACAGCGGACTAGGGCCCGCTCCAGGCCTGGGCGCCCGCTGCGGCGCCTGGTTGGCCGCCCGCGACGTCGCTGCCGTGGCGACGGATACCTGGGGCCTCGAGGTGTTCCCCTACGAGACACCCGACACCATCGGACCGCTTCATCAGATCATCCTGGCGCACTGCGGAATCAGCATCGGAGAGATGTTCGACCTGGAGGCACTTGCCGCCGATTCTGCCGCCACCGGGGAATACGACTGCATGTTCGTCGCGCCGCCGCTGCCGATCAAACGTGCCATCAACAGCGCTGTGAATCCACTCGCAATCCGCTAGCCGAATCCGGGCAAAGTGACTTAATATAAATTAACTTTTTGGAAGGAATCTCAATGACGAAGTCTGTCTTGGTGGTCGGCGGGACCGGCCCAACGGGCCCCCACATCCTCGAAGGCTTGCTGCAGCGTGGCTACGACGTGACGATCTTCCACCGGGGTACTCACGAACCACCTGATCTGCCCGAGGTTCGTCACATTCACGGTGACCCACACTTCCGCGAGACGATCGCCGACAGTCTCGGGGACCAGACGTTCGACGTCGTGCTGGCCGCGTACGGCCGCACCAAGTTTCTCGCTGAGGCCTTCGTTGGGCGCACCGATCATTTCCTCGCCATCGGTGGCTCTCCGCGCTACGCCGGCTTCAACGAGCCGCAGCTGCTCAGTCCGCAGGGGCCGGCGATGCCGCTCCGGGAGGATGCGCCGTCAGCGCTGACGCTCGATGCCGCCGCGTCGCCGGCGATCAAGTTCGCGCATCTGATTGTGCGTACCGAGGAAGCGGTTTTCGAGTCGCACCCGGACGCAACCTTCTTCATCTATCCGATCGTGTACGGACCGCGGACGGTGTGGCCGTGGGAGTGGTCGGTGATCCGTCGGGTCCGCGACGGCCGCGAGCATCTCTTCATCCCCGACGAGGGGCTTGCGTTGCAGGGACGTGTGGCAGCGCGCAATGCCGCCGAGCTGCTGCTGCGCGCGATCGACCAGCCTGAACGCGCGAAGGGGCAACGCTACAACGCCGGCGACGAACGCCAATACAGCGTCCGGCAATGGGTGGAACTACTGCTGGAAGCGCTTGGTGCGCAACCCGAGCTGGTCAGCGTGCCGTCGTCGGTGGTGCCATGGGTCCGAGCGATGTACCTACCCACCGCGGGCTCGGTCGCCAACCACACCCTGCTGGACACCTCGAAGGCCCGATACGAACTCGGGATGCGCGACGTCATCGGTATTCGGGAGGCGGTAGCGGAGCTCGTCGAGTGGTACGAGCGCCACCCGGTCGACGAGGCCAACTCGCCGGCATTCGTCGACAAATTCGACTATCAGCTTGAGGACAAATTGCGTGCGATCTGGCACGACCGCAGCGCCGATGTCTACACCCAGGCGCGTCAGGAATTGCCCGACGATGAACATCCGATGGCCCACCCCAAGAGCGCCGGTGTGCTGAGCGATCAGAAGGGCCGATGATGAGCAAGCCCGCTAGCGACGGTGCGGCAGACTCGCTGAGCGTGCAGACCCTCGAGTCCGGCGTGGTTACGATCACGTTCAATCGCCCCGAGCGGCTCAACGCCATCGACTGGGACCTCTACCGGCGATTCGTGGAAACCCTGGAGGACATCGCGCGCGACACCTCGATTCCCGCCGTCGTCATTTCCGGTGCGGGGCGGGCGTTCTGTGCCGGAGGTGACATCTCGTTCATGCGCCAGATGTATGAGGGTGAGATCGACAAGGCCGAGGTGCAGCAGTTGCAGGTGCGGTTCTTCCGAACCCAGATGGGCATGCCGGCTCCGACGATTGCGGTGGTCAACGGGCCAGCGGTCGGGCTCGGGTGCACCTTCGCGCTCAGCTGTGATCTGATCTACGCCAGTGCGCGGGCACGATTTTCTGACCCGCACGTTCAGATGGGGTTGGCTCCCGGCGACGGCGGCGCCCTGCTGTGGCCGCTGCTGGTCGGACCCAACAAGGCCAAGGAACTGCTCTTCACCGGTGACGCCTTGGCGGCCGAGGAGGCCCATCGTCTGGGGTTGGTCAATCACCTGCTACCAGAGGACGAATTACACGGTGCGGCAATGGCATTCGCCGAACGCCTCGCCCGCGGTCCGCGCGAGACCATTCAAGCGATCAAGTCGTTGACCAACCAAGCAACAAGGGCCCTGTCCGAGCACTTCATCCGTGCCGGGCTCGCCATGGAATCTGTGTCCCAAGAATCGGAATACCACCATCGAGCGGTCGATGCCTTTCTCTCCGGTAAGCCGGTGAGGTTCTGATGACAACGCTGATGACCCGCGAAGAACTTGGCGAGGCGGTCACGACGGCCAACATCCCGGCCCTCATCATGGTGGTGTTCCAGCTCACCGGCGACCGCCGCTGGCTCGGCGAACGGTATCGGGTCCGTCGCGCCAGAGGCGTCAGCGACAACGACTCCGGAGGCCTGCCCGCCGAGGTCATCGACGAGGTGTGCTCGGCCGCCGTAGAGGCGATCGACAACTGGCGACGCGGCACGCCGGTGGCGATCGAGAATCCCAGCCCGAGCCTGCTCGTCGAGATGCTCTCGATATCGATGGGGGAGGAGATTCCCTCCGAGTACGGAGCGATGCTAGCCGAGGAGATCAAACCGGCCGCCCCGATCAGCCGGGCCGTGTCTGCGGGAGGCGACCTCGACGTCGTCGTCATCGGCGCGGGAATCTCGGGTCTGTGCGCCGCACACGCCCTGGCGCAGAATGGCTTCTCCTACACGATCATTGAAAGCGCCGATCGCGTCGGGGGAACCTGGCGCGAAAACCGCTATCCGGCTGCGGCGGTTGATACACCGAGCCATCTGTACTCGTTCTCGTTCGCGCCCAACGACTGGCAACGCTACTTCGCCTCGAGCGAGGAGATCCAACGCTACCTGGAAAACGTTGCCGAACAGCTGGGCGTGAACGACCGCACCCGATTCAACACGAGGGTCGTACAGGCCAGTTTCGACGAGCAGACTGACCGCTGGCATGTTGAACTCGACGGACCCGACGGCACACCGGCCACGTTGTCGGCGCGCTATGTAATCAGCGGGGTGGGAGCGTTCAATCCGCCCAAGTTCCCCAATATCCCAGGCCTGCAGGCCTTTGGCCCGCATGCCTACCACACCGCCGAATGGCCCGAGGGTGTCGATCTGGCGGGTAAAGATGTTGCACTGATCGGCAACGGAGCCAGCGCGATGCAGCTCGCCCCGGCGGTCGCGCCGATCGTCAAGTCATTGAGGATCTTTCAGCGCTCACCGCATTGGGCGGCACCGTTCGAACGCTTTCAGCAACAGGTGCCCGACCCGGTGCGAAGGTTGATGGTCGAGGTTCCCCTCTATGAGCGGTGGTATCGCGCGCGACTGGGTTGGCTGTTCAACGACAAGGTGCATCCGCTGCTGCAGCGGGATCCGGAGTGGCCTCACCCGGAAAGAGCGATGAACGCGAGCAGTGACCGTTATCGAGATTCGCTCACCGAATACATCAAGGACGAGCTCGGTGAGCGAATCGACCTGTTGGACAAGGTGTTGCCGACTTATCCGCCTGGCGGCAAGCGGATGCTTCTCGACAACGGCTGGTATCGAATGCTCGGCCGCGACAATGTCGAACTTGTGTCGGAGACGATTACGAGTATTGAACCGTCAACGGTGGTGACCGGCGACGGGCGTCGGCACCACGCCGATGTACTGGTGTTGGCCACCGGTTTTGACGTCGCCAACTTCCTCAGTGGGCTGTCGATCCGTGGCCGTGACGGGTTGTTGCTGCGCGACCAGTGGGGTGCCGAGGATGCCAAGGCGTTCATGGGGCTGGCCGTTCCCGGCTTCCCGAACTTCTTCCTGCTTTATGGACCGAATACCCAGACGGGACACGGCGGTAGCCTGATTTCGCTCGTCGAGGCCCAGATGCACTACATCATGTCGCTGCTCACCATGGCCCGCAGCCAAGACATCTCCCGCCTGGAGGTTCGTCAGTCGGTGTTCGACGAGTACAACGCGACGATCGAGGGCATGCACGCCAACATGGTGTGGACGCACCCGGGGGTGGCAACGTACTACCGGAACTCGAAGGGGCGTGTCGTCGCGGCGACTCCTTACCGGGTGGTTGACCTTTGGCAGCAGAGTCGCGAAGCAGACTTGGGTGCCTTCACATCGGCGCCCGGCATAAACCCGGACGACGTAGAACGTACGCCCGCGACCGCGCAGTCCGTGTGACACCCGTCAAGGAGTACAAAGAATGACCGAGACGCCGCCCGCCGACATTGTCGAACGTGTGGAGACGCTGCTTCGCGAGCATCCGCCGGCCGACACCGCGTCGGTGGAGTTCTGGGAAGCGCAGTTTGATCTGGGTTTGGCGTGGGTGCGGTTCCCGGTCGAGCGCGGCGGTCTCGGGCAGGATCAACGTTGGCAGCAGTATGTCGACCAGCGGATCCGAGATGCGGGCGGTCCCACTGGAAATCGTGACGACAATGTGGTCGGTCTGGCGATGGCGGCACCGACGCTTGTCACTCATGCGCCCGATGAGTTGCAAGCGCGGTTGCTCAGGCCGCTCTTCAGCACTCGGGAGATCTGGTGCCAGCTGTTCTCCGAACCAGGTGCCGGGTCCGATATCGCGGGCCTGGCGACCGCCGCCGTGCGCGCCGGTGACCACTGGATCGTCAATGGCCAGAAGGTGTGGACGACGCTGGCGCACCGCGCCCGCTGGGGCTTGCTCTTGGCCCGGACCGATCCGAATCTCCCGAAACACAAGGGATTGACGTACTTCGTGCTCGACATGCACGCGCCCGGGGTGACCGTGCGGCCACTGTTTGAGATCACCGGGGAGGCCGAGTTCAACGAGGTCTACCTGGAGGGCGTCGAAATCCCCGACGAGCATCGACTCGGGGCCGAGGGCGACGGATGGAAAGTTGCCCTCACGACCTTGATGAATGAGCGGGCGACGGCCGGCAGGGAGATCGGCGCGCGGGGATCCGGCCCGATCGGGATGGCCCTTGAGCTATGGGCTTCCGGCAGTGGGGGTTTCGACCCGGTGCGCCGCAGCCAGCTTGCCGACCTATGGGCGGCCAGCGAGGTACTCCGGTTGACCGAATTGCGAGCAGCCGCTGCCCTTGGGCGGGGAGTGCCGGGACCGGAAGGGTCCGTGGCTAAGCTTCGCTGGTCCGAACTGAACCAGTCGATCACTGAGTTCGCGTTGGAATTACTCGGCAGCGAAGGACTGTGCTACCCGGGTGGCTACGAGTTCACTCGCCCGGACTCCAGTCAGGTTTCGATTCGACAGCCGCAGAAGGCGTTCTTGCGCTCACGTGCGAACTCCATTGAGGGCGGTACCAGCCAGATCATGCGAAACATCCTGGCGGAAAGGGTGTTGGGCTTGCCGGCGGAGCAGCGAGACGACCGCACCAAGTCGTGGAAGGACATTCCCCGGGGGTAGTGCGTGTCGGCAAATCCCGGGTGGGCTATGCGCCGCTGAGCTTTTCGAAGTGGTCCAGCGCAGGTTCGACGAATTTAGCTGTGCCGCGGGCGTAGACGGTGTCGTCGTCCCCCTCGACTCGCATGTCACCCTCGATCACCCAGCGTCGCGGCCGCCGCTCGGTCACCGTAGCCGTCACCCTAAGCGTGCGCGCGATTGGTACCGGCTTGCGAAAAGACACTTCCAATGTGACGGTCACGCAGGGCACGTCGAGGGCCGCGGGCAGACTGCCGAGCACCTCATCGAACACGCACGTGATCCATCCGCCGTGGGCGACACCCGGTCCACCTTGCCAACTGGCGGGGCAGGTTGCCGTCGCGGTTGACATTTGGCCGATCCTGTCGATGTCAATGTGCTGCACGCCAAGCTTGCAGGTGCGCGACGGCTCCGACGCGCAGCCCCAGCAGAGTGGGACTCCGTCGTCGGACCGACTGAACGCCGGAAAGGCGGATTCCTTGTCCATCAGGCCGCGAGGTCAGAACGCTTCGACGATTGTCGCGTTGGCTTGGCCGCCGCCCTCGCACATCGTTTGGAGCCCGTAGCGAATACCGTTGTGCCGCAGGTGATGTATCAGCGTCGTCATTATCCGCGCTCCGGATCCGCCGATCGGGTGGCCAAGGGCGATCGCGCCGCCGTTCGGGTTGACCAGCTTCATATCGGTTCCGAATTCGGCAGCCCATGCCAGCGGAATGGGCGCAAACGCCTCGTTGACCTCGAAGGCGCCGATGTCCTCGATGCGCAATCCAGCCTTCTTGAGTACTAATGCGGTTGCCGGGATCGGCGCGGTGAGCATCAGCACCGGGTCGTCGCCCACCACGGCGGCGGCGTGGACGCGAGCGAGCGGCTTCAAGCCGAGTTGAGCGGCGCGTTCACTGGTCATCATGAGCAGGGCGGCTGCGCCATCGGAGATTTGGGAGCTGTTGCCGGCGGTGATAACGCCTCCGGCGTCGAATGCCGGCTTGAGCGAGGCGAGTTTGTCCAGGGTGGTGTCTGGCCGTACGCCCTCGTCACGGTCGGCGACGCCGCCGTCAGGAAGCGGAACCGCTGCGATCTCGTCGTCGAAGCAGCCCGATGATTGTGCGGCGATGGCCCTTTCGTGGGACTGCAGTGACAGCTCGTCGAGATCGGTTCGCGACAGGCGCCAGCGTGCGGCGATCAACTCCGCGCCGTTACCCTGGTGCGGCGTTTCAGGGAAACGGGCGTGGAACCGCGGCCCGAACGGATCGGCGTCCAGGCGCGAGGATCCCATCACCACCCGAGTCATGGATTCGACGCCGCCTGCGACGACCGCGTCGTAGTGCCCCGCGATGAGTCCTGCGGCCGCGAAGTGCACCGCTTGCTGCGAGGAGCCGCATTGGCGATCGACTGTGACGCCCGGGATGCGCTCGGGCCAACCGGCGGCCAGTACTGCGGTCCTGGCGATGTCCATCGACTGTTCGCCGACCTGACTTCCGCAGCCCCAGATCACGTCCTCGACCACGGCGGGGTCGATCCCGGTGCGCTCCGCCAGTGCATTGAGCACGTGTGCCGACAGATCCACCGGATGGATGCCGGACAGCACTCCCTTGCGTTTGCCGATCGGCGTACGGACGGCGTCAACGATCACCGCATCACGGGTCATGGGGTCTCTCCTAGGTAGTCAGACGGTGCAGGGCGGTCAGAGATCCAGCGTCAGAGCATTGCCCTGACAACGTGACACGCAAATCATCATGGAGGTGTTTTGGGCCTGTTCGGCAGCAGTGGAAAACTTCATCGCGATGGTCCGGTATGCCCTCCAGCGCCGTGCCGTCGGCCACCTTCATGACCTCCGCGGCAGGCCGCATGAACCTCTCCAATTTAGTGAATGAACACTAAGAGTAACGCGCATCGGCAAGACTGGTCAATGAACCGAAGTGCCTGTCGAAGAGGGTAACTCCGCCAGATCATTGACCGGGCACTCGCGGGATGCGTAAGTTATCAGTAAGTATTTTCGAGCTCCGAGAGACCCGCTGCAGTCACCTGGAAGAAGGAGAGCTCAGTGATCGAGCACCGTTCGCTGTTCATCGACGGGACGTGGGTTGAACCCGCAGGTACCGACGTCATTGAGGTCGTCTCACCGCACACCGGCGATATTGTCGGGCGAGTTCCACACGCTAGCGAGCGCGATGTGGATGCCGCAGTTGAGGCCGCTCGGCGGGCATTCGATTCCGGCGAATGGCCCCGCCTGTCGCCACTGGATCGCGCCAAGGCTGTCGGCCGCCTAGCCGATGCCTATGAAGCGCGCGCCGAAGATATGGCTCAGCTGATCACCCTCGAGATGGGCTCGCCCATCTCCTTCTCCCGCTTGGTCCAGGCCGGGATGCCGATCGGCTTGCTGCGCTACTACGCCGGGCTGGCCGCGGAGTTTCCCTTCGAGGAGGAGCGCACCGGCATGATGGGCAATGTGCTCGTCACGCGCGAGCCGATGGGTGTCGTCGCGGCCATCATCCCGTGGAACGTGCCCCAGTGCATCATCATGCAGAAACTCTCGCCAGCTCTCATCGCCGGATGCACGGTGGTGCTGAAGCCCTCCCCGGAGACTCCGCTTGACGCCTACCTGTTGGCCGAGTTGGCCGAGGAAGTCGGCCTGCCCGCCGGCGTCATCAACGTCGTGCCCGCAGATCGCGAGGTCAGCGAATATCTTGTCCGGCACCCCCTCGTCGACAAGGTCAGCTTCACCGGTTCGACCATCGCGGGTCGTCGTATCGCCGCGTTGTGCGGGGAGAACCTGAAGAAATGCGCTCTGGAGCTGGGCGGCAAGTCGGCGGCCATCGTGCTCGATGACGCCGATCTGGACAATCTGGTCACCGGTCTGCGATTCGCATCGTTGATGAACACCGGTCAGGCGTGTGTTGCGCAGACCCGGATCCTGGCCAGTACGACGCGCTACGCGGAGGTGTGTGACGCGATTGTCGGTCTCGCGCAGTCGTTGTCGGTCGGGGACCCGTCCGACCCGGCCACTGATGTGGGTCCGCTGGTCAGCTCTCGGCAACGCGACCGGGTCGAAGGCTACATCGCGCGCGGCGAGAAGGAGGGAGCGGTCCTGGCCACCGGGGGGCGGCGGCCTGCGAACATGACATCGGGATGGTATGTCGAGCCTACGGTCTTCACCGACGTCAACAATGACATGGTGATCGCCCGCGAGGAGATCTTCGGTCCCGTGCTGTCGGTGATCCCGTTCGACGATGAGGCCGACGCGGTGCGCATCGCCAACGACAACGAATATGGTCTGGCCGGATCGGTATGGACGCGCGACGTCGCTCACGGCATCGAGATCGCCCGGAAGGTCCGGACCGGGACCTACGGTGTCAACCAGTACAGCGCTGAGCTGTGTGCGCCCTTCGGCGGCTACAAGGCCAGCGGCATCGGGCGTGAAATGGGGCCGGAGGGCTTGAGTGCCTACCTCGAATACAAGTCGATCGCGCCGTTGGACCTTGGTTGAGCCACCTGCCATCCCGTAGAGTAAGTGCTAATTAATTACTTTCCGTGGGAGGTACATCGGCCATGGGCGTCACAGTGGGATCGGGAACGGTCGTCTACGACGACTTCGTGGGTACTGAGCTCGACGGAGAGCGGTGGCGCTACCTCACCCTGCCTGCCGCCGACAACCCCGAGCACATCGCTTGGACGTGTTTCGAACCCGCGGCCGACACCCAAGTCGGCGAGGGCACGCTCGACATGTATGTTCCGAGATTTTCGCCTCGGCATCAGAGCATCCAGGTGTACGACAACCTGAAGCATCAGTTGGTTTCCCAGCAGGCTTTCGCGACCGATGCCGGTGTCGTGAGATTCGCGCTCGACATGGCGGCCACCCGCGCCGGCGATGCGCCCGCAGACTTTCGCGACGGCTTCGCCTCGTTCATGGTGATTGACACCGAGTCCGGTTGGTCTTTCCGAGTCTGCTCGACGGGGCACAGCACCTTCGGGCTGTATGACTCACTGCGTTTGGCCTATCAATCGAAAAAGTCGGCCGCAGTGCTTGATTCGCCGATATCCGCACCGGCCGTGGTCGGCGGGTCGTTGCGCCACGAGATCGTTGTCGACCGCGCCCAGGCGAAGATCGAGTGGTTCGTCGATGGTCATCTTGCAGCCCGGATAGCCGACCACGGTATCCCGCCCTCTGTCCATATCGCACTGGGATTGGCGACGCTTACCCCGGTCAGTCAATCGCCAGAGCGTCCGGTTGCGGCTGGTCTGTCCGTTTCGTTCGGACCAGTGAGCGTGCAATGCGAGCCCGTGGACCGCGTACCGGGCGAGTAACCATGAAGTCACAATGAAGTGGTAATCGAGAAGACGGGAACAGTCGATGTCTGAACGCAGTCAGCGGATTCTTTTGTGGTTGACCATAGTGGGCACAGTCATCTACGGCTCGTGCATGTTGTTCCTGTTCCACATGTTTCCGCCGCCGTCCGCGCAATGGCCGGCGGAGCGAATCGCGCAGTTCTATCAGGAGCACACCACAGAGATCAGAATCGGCGCGATGATATGCGGCTGGACGGGCGCCTTCTTCGTACCGATTTCGGTAGTTGTTGCCGTGCAGATACGGCGCATCGAGACCAATAGTCCGGTGTGGTCCTGGCTCGCCCTTGTCGGCGGTGCGCTCACGTCGGTGTATCTCACACTGCCGCCCATACTTTGGGGTGTCGCCGCCTACACGCCGACCCGAGCGCCGGAGATCACCGCGACCTTCCACGAATTCGCCGTCCTCACCATCATCACGACCGACCAGTACTTCGTCTTCTTGTGGTTGGCCATTGTGTTCATCTGTCTGACTCCCACTTCGGTGATCGCCTCACCGTTCCCGCGATGGTTCGGCTACTACAGCGCGTGGTGCGCGGTTGTCTTCGAGCCGGGTGCCGTTGCGTTCCTGCCGCGTACCGGACCCTTCGCCTGGAATGGGCTGCTCACCTTCTGGATCCCATTCTGCGTGTTCGGTTCGTGGATGGTCGTTGCGTCGGTCCTGCTGCTTCGGGCGCTGAGGCAACAGTCGGATGGCCTCCCGGCCAAGAAGGAAGCCGTCGACGCCTAAAGGAGTCGGAGAAGCGCAGAACCGACCGTCCGGAAACCCGGGATACCGCGTCTAGGCGGCGCGCCCCGGGTTTCCGCTAGGCACGTCGTGCCGGCCCACGACCGATCGTCGGCCTGAATCCCTATGCCGGGGCGGTGAGCTCGTGCCAGACCGACGGCTCGCCATCACGCATCGCGGCTTGTCCAACGAATTCTTGCCAGTACCGAGGCAGTCCGTCGTCGTCGCGCCACGCCCAGAGCGGCCGGGTGTAGCGGTGTAGTTGATGCTCTTCGGTTGTGCCGATGGCCCCGTGGAGTTGGTGCCCGATGCGCGCTACCTCGCCAGCCGACGAGGTAACCGTGACGCGCGCGATCGCTACCGCTGCGAAGGCATTCTCGGGACCAGTGCGCTCGTAGGTTTCCTTGGCGCGGTTCAGCGAAGTCTGCATTTGCAGCACGAGCGTCTTGAGGACCGCGAGCTGGGTGGCGACGGCCGGGATGCGGTTCAGTGGTGCGCCGAACTGATGGCGTTCTGCGACATGCTGTCTGGTTATGCGGTACACGCCGGTGGCGGCACCGAGCAGGGCCGCCGATCGCAATAGCCCTAGGCGGCAGGCGAGCGAGTTGACGTCGACTCGGCCGATTTCGGATGCGTGGTCTGTGCTGACGGTCACTGTGTCGCGCGGTTCCCCCGCAACGTTGTCCACGTGCTCGATCGTGGCCGCCGTCGTGTCGAGCGATTGCACCCTGCCTGCCGCATCGACTGTCAGGATGCGGGTCGCCTCGCGCGCCCATGGAACTGACATGATGGTGTGGCGACCGGTCTCGTTCCACGCGCCGTCGGGAAGAAGTTTGATCGTCGACCGCACCGACAAGTCGACCTTCTGCCCGCACCGGGTGGTCAACCAGTGGGCACAGGAAGCGTCGATCAGCGACGAGCTGACGCCCCGCGTCGCGAATTCCTCGACGATGACGAGCAGATCAGCTAGCGAACCGCCGGATCCGCCATCGCGCTCGGGCACGTCGATACCCAGCAGGCCCAACTCGACGAGCTGGGCCTCGATCGCCGTAGGGGTCAGTGCGGCAAGGTCGTTCACAAGCTCGCGGAGCTCAGCGTCGCGACCGTTCATCGGCTACTCCTGTCGGGAGATGATGGATAGCAGCACGTCCGCAGCGCCGCCTCGGATGCTGAAGCCTGGTGCGGCCAGCAGGGATTGGCCGTAGCCGGAGGTGAGCGCGCGTGATTCGACATGGTCGTGCGCGAACTCAATGACGTCTCGCTCGAAGACGTTTCCCAGATACTTCAACGTCGCCGCTTTCTGTATGGGCGCTCCGCCGGCATCCAGTTCTGCTGCAAGGTCCCATAACATCTGGCGCAGGATCGCCAGCCGCGCGATCAGCATGCCGAGCGCAGCCTTGGCGCCCTCTTGAGAAATCGAATCGGCTCGGCCGAGCGCCTCGATCAGCAGGGGATAGGTAGAGAGGATGCGCTCCGGTCCACCGCGTTCGAACGACAACTGCTCGATGACCTGTCGCCAGCCGTTGTTCTCCGCACCGAGGAGCCGGCCCTCGGGAACGAATACCTCTTCGAGCACCATCTCGTTGAAATGATGCTGACCGGCCATGTCGACGATCGGGGTGACGGTAACTCCGGGCGACGCCATGTCAATAACAAACTCGGACAGCCCATCGTGCTTACGCTCGGAGGGTGCCGTGCGGGCCAGCACATAGGCGTGCGTGGCCAGATGGGCGCCCGTCGTCCACTGCTTGAGCCCCCGCAGAACCCATCCGCCGTCGACCCTGCGCGCAGCGGTACGCACAGCGGCAAGGTCGCTTCCTGCCTCGGGTTCGCTCATGCCCAGACAAAAGAGGGCATCGGCGGAGGTGATGGCGGGCAGGATCTCCTGCTGCAGGGCCTCCGTTCCGTGTCGCAGAATCGCCGGGCCGATTTGCCGATCGGCGATCCAATGCGCCGCGACGGGTGCGCCGGCCCGCAGCAACTCCTCAGTAACGGCCAATCGGTCGCGATTCGAGTATTCACCGCCGCCGACTCGCTTCGGCCACGTCATGCCGATCAGTCCCTGTTCAGCCAGCGCCTTGCTGAAAGTGGTGTCGAACGATCGAACCCACGAGTCGCTGCGCGGCTGGTATCGACCGTCGGAGATCCAGGTGTCGGTGAGCGCCCGGACGGTCAGTCGAAGCTGCTGTCGCTCTGGTGAATTCGCGATCGTCGACATCGCCGTCGGACTGGTCTCGCGCTGGGTCATGTCATCGTCCTTCAAAGCGCGGTTCGCGCTTCTCCTTGAACGCCGCGAAGGCCTCCGCGGAGTCGCGAGTGGACAACACAACCGCCTGATGGGAAGCGATGGTGTCCAACGCCGTTCGTACGTCCATGCTGGATGCGCCGTTGACGGCGCGCTTGATCATCTGGACGGCCAGCGGTGCCCGCGACGCGATCTTCTCCGCCACAGCCGTTGCGGCGGAACGAATCTGGTCATCTGGATGCACCTCGCTGACCAAACCCATAGTGAGCGCTTGGGCCGCGTCCACGAAATCGCCGGTCCACAACATCCGAAGAGCTTGTTCGCGACCGATAAGCCTGGGCAAGTAGTAGCAGCCACCGTCGCCGGGTACCAGTCCGACTCGGATATAACCCTCACTGAATCGGGCGGATGTCGAGGCCAGTCGGAGGTCGCACATCAGGGCCATGTCCATCCCGGCCCCCACCGCGACGCCGTTCACCGCGGCGATCGCCGGCTTCGATAAGGCCTCCATCTCAAGAGCGACCCGATGCACTCGGTGGGTCAGCAGCTCGCGCTCCTCCAGAGGCGTGCGCTTGGTGGCCTTGAAGTCGTCGAGGTCGACCCCGGCGCAAAACGCATCACCGGCGCCGGTGAGTACCAAGACTCGGACATCACGATCTGCCTCGGCTTGCCGCACCGCTTCGGCCCACGCGTCGAGCATGGCGAGTGTGAATGCGTTCCGCCGGTGCGGGCGGTTCAGCGTGATGGTGGCGACGTGACCTCGCACTTCGTAGCCGAGCTCATTCACCGCCGCACCCCTGAACATGCCGGGAATCGACTTGCAGGCTGCAAGGAGGAGTGTCCTGGAAGCTAGTGAGCACAAACTTTTATAGCACGTCCAACAGCGCGCATATCGGGCAGATATTCCCAGTAAATCGCGCCAGTACTGGCGCAAGATCGGCCATTGACAAAAGTGAGTATCAATTTACTCTGGTCGTGGGTGTCCAACGTCGGATGCCGTGGGTGCTGAGCCCCGCGCCGACCGATGAGAACGAGGCGATCACCGTGGAAACGGCCCATTTGTTGGCGACGACGTATCGCCCCGGCATTCCCGGGGCTCCGGTCGACGCAGCAGTCAATCCGACCGCACAGGCGATCTTCACGGCAATCTGCCTGGTGCCCGCGGTTGTCTGCATCGGTCTGGCGATCAAAGCGTTAGTCAAGGACCGGGACCCACTGTGGCCCATTTTTCTGGTCGGCGGAACCATCGGCATGTTCGTCGAGCCGATCCTCGACTACATGGGCGGAGTGTGGTGGCCGGTACACGGGGATTGGGAAGCGTTCCGGCTACTGGGCGTGAACATCCCAGTGCTCGTCTGCTTCGTCTACCCCTGGCTGCTGGGCGGTCAGGCCTACTACAGCTATCGGTCCTTTCAGCGCGGGATCACCGTCCGCAAGCTCTGGTTGCTGGTCGGGATCTTCGCCCTCAACGACATCGTGCTGGAAACCATCGGAATCCGCCTGCTCAACGTGTACTCCTACTTCGGCACTCAGCCGCTGAACCCCTGGGGCCTGCCTCTCTGGTATGTCCCGTGCAACGCAGTGGGGCCGGTGGTGGCCGCTGCGCTGTTTTACGTACTGCGCGATCAGCTGCGCGGCTGGCGTGTACTGGCCGGGGTGTGGTTTTTCCCGATGAGCTTCGTCGGGGTGTATGCGGCTGCCGGCTGGCCGTTGTGGGTGTCGTTGAACTCGGGGTTCGGCATGCTGGCATCCACCATCGCCAGCATCCTCGTCTTCGGGCAGGCCGCCCTGATTGTGATGGTGGTCGCCAAGATGGTGGGTGCCGGCAACTGCGCGCCCGGCAGTGCCGCGCCGACCTCGTCCGGTAAGCCGTCAGCTGCCGAGGGTGCCGACACACCCGCTTCGCCTGGTAGCGGACGCTGAATCACCGTCGCAGTCGGTGCAAGAGTTCCTTCGTGCTTTGGGCCGGTATCGCCCCGAGGTCAGCCAGTACCTCCGAACACCGTTGGTAGGTTCTGATCACGCCGGTGTCGTCGCCGAGCGCGTTGTGGATCCCCATTTGTAGCCGCCACGCCGGTTCCCGGTATGAATCTCGCTCGAGTACGACCTTGCAATACCGTTGGGCCGCAGAGATATCACCGAGGTCCAGCGAGAGCTCCGCCGCGTCGAAGTACGCGTCGGTTAGCGCGGTGCCGATGTGTTCGCGTCGCTGCGTAATCCATGGCGAGTCGATGCCTGCCAGATACTCGCCGCACTCAGCGACGCGCAGCGCCTCATTGATCTTGTCCAGCCGGCGGCGCCCCGTCAGTCGATGGGCTTCGGCCAGTAACGCCTCGACATCGAGAGAATCGCACCGAACAACCAATCCTGCTCGGATCTGGATGGTGCCGCCACCGACTGAGAGATCAGTCGGGTCGGGGAACGCCTGGCGCAGGTGATAGACCGCCTGGCGTAGGTAGGTCGAGGCCGATGCCGCGGGCCGGTTGCCGAATAACGCTTCCAGTACGGTGCCGCGGCGTACTGGAATTGCGGGGTGTGCGGTCAGGAAGGCGAGTAGTTCATAGCTTTTCGCGATCCGTGGTTGTACCGGTGCACCGTCGACGACCAACTGTGGGGCGCCCAGGTCGCGGAAATGTATGGGGCCGCCGGGTAGCTTGGGCGTTACGTTGGTGGTGTGAGTGTCGCCCTGCAACAGGATTCGGCCGATGCTGCGCCACCGCTCGTCGATGTGTACCTCGGCGTCGATGCGGCGTGAGGCGACCGCGGGTAAGTCGCGGAGTGCCTGCAGCAGCGTGTGGTTGGTGCCGGACTCATCGGCGCTGCGCAGTGCTAGGTCGGCGGCGCGGTCGGCGGCGTCGGGATTGCCCAGACGCCATTCGGCTTCCGAGAGGTAGATCGCTGCAGCCGGCAACTCCAGGAGCCGATTGCCTGCGATCATGGTGCGCGTTGCGCGCCGCAACCGCACCGCACTTGCACGATCCTGTGATCGCAGCAGCAGCGCGTAGCCGTACCACATGTCGATGGTGGCGGTGATGAGGCGGAACTCCCGGCCCGCGATGTGTTGTTCAGTGGCTTCGAGGATCGCCGTCGCCGCCACCGGGTCGTGCATGAGGCGTAGTTCGAACTTCGCCGCAGCGAGGGCGTTGAGAGCTTGGTAGCCAAGGGAGTTCGTGCGCGCCGCCACGTCCCGACCGTGAGTCAGCGCCGCGCGTGCTCGATCGGTGAGCTTGGCGTCGATGAGTAGCTCAGGGCCGAGGTAGATGTCGAGCACCGGTCGATGAAACTCTTGTTCGAGGGCCTCGTCGTAGAGCGTGAGCGCCTCGGCGAGTCGCCCCTGTGCGCGCAGCACACCGATCCGCTCCTGGTCGGCCACCAGGCTCACCCATTTCGACTGTGGCGCCGAGTTGTCGATGGTGTGCTGCCCGAGCGTTGCATCGGCGATGCGGATCAAGCCGTCGCTGGGAACGCCCCGTAGCGGCGGCGAGCCGGGGCTATCCGGCGTGCGCGGGTCGGTGATCATGGACGCCGCATAGCGCACGGCGTCCATGGCCGGGGTCTGCGCGGCGATGCGGAGCACGTGGTCGAGCAGATCGGTCTGTCCCTCGTGCATGTAACACCACGACATCATCGTCGCTGCGCGCTCGGACCTCACCGCGAGAATGTCGCGATCGCCGCTGGCCTCCAGCCGATCCAGCGTCCGGCGTGCGCGGGCAAGGTCGTCTGTGACGATGGAGAGCATCAACTCCGCGGTCGTCAGGTCCGACACGAGCGGAGCCGACACAAGCAACAGATCCAACCACCGCTGGGCGAGTGCGATATCACCCCGATCGATCACGGCAAGAATCGTCTGGTCTGCGCTCGCGACGGCTTCATCGGCGGCGCCGACGAATAAGAAGTCGTCAACCGCCTCTTCGTGCTGCCCGGCAGATGCGTGCAGCCGCGCCAGGTTCAGCCGCAGCGCCTGAACGTCGTCATCGGGCCGCTCCTCTAGACGCGCGACGAGGTATTCGCGGAAACGTGGGTGGCAGCGAAACGTCAGTGGGTCGACTTCCAGGCTCGCGGGCAGGTGGACCTGTCGCAGTTCGGCGAATCGCGCCGAAACGTCCTTCACGCCCAAGGCGCGTGCGCTCGCAACGGTCACCTCGCTCAGCAGTGATGTTCTGATCAGGAAGTCGTTCAACTCGACACTGAGACCCGACAACAGGTGGGCGCCGAGGTACCCATGCAGTGGATCCAGCTCGCCGCCGGCTCCACGGATGTGATCGGCCGAATGCCAAGCCTCGAAGAGAATCCCGGTTACCCAGCCGCCGGTCGCGGCCACCGCTTCGGCGGGGTCGATGTGCTCGGCATTCAGCAATGCCAACGCTTCGGCCGCCTCGATGGTGTCGAACGCCAACTCGCGATCGCCCACAAATGCGACCCGGGTCATGGGCGGGGGTGAGCACAGCGCGGCCGGCAACGGTTTGCGGCTGATCATCACCACCGTCAACTCCGGCGTCGCATATCGTAGGACGTTCTCGATGACATCCCAAGCGGCGGCGACGTTCCCGAGCACCTCAAGCTGATCAAGGACTAGCACGGTCGGGCGGTCGGCCACTGTGGACGCCAGGAGTCCAGCGGCCTCCGCCAGTGGGGCACCCGCACCCAGGGCCGCGTGGCCGAGACCGTCGATGCGGGAATCGACCTTGGCGAGTGCCGATTCGAGGTAGCGCAGCAGCCGCCCAGGGGCGGTGTCGGTGCGATCGAGGGTGAGCCACGCCGTTCTGCCACACTCCAGATTCTCAACAGCAGTGGCTACTGCTGTGGTCTTTCCAGAACCGGCAGCGGCGCTGACGATCACCACCTGTGCGGTGTTGAGCGCGTTCGACAGCTGGCGAATCAGCCTGGGGCGGCTCACCAATTGCTGCGCGAGCGGTGGAACGACGATCTTGCCCCGGATGATCGTCGATACCGCTGGAGCCGGCGTCGGCCGTGAACCCACGCCGCTCCTTCCGTTCAGCCGTTGTTGGGACTCGGACACGTCACGTCGCTCCAACTTGGCTGCATATGGTCCACGGACGGTTCATGAGCGCCGGATCCCCTTGGGGCCGTTGACCGTCATTGTGTGGGTCAGCCAACTTTGCTCCCTGCACGCTACTCCCGACGGTCACTGCGACGGGGCGATTTGAGCAGATCGAGAAATCGATAACGCATAGGTTAACGGCGCCGATGTGATGCTCGTCGCATGCCTATTGAACGCGGTTATCCGGAGACGATGAGTGTCGTACCTGTGGTTTGAGCTCGAACCCGGCGACGGTTCGCCCGGTTGGGCTCCGGTGTCCCCACCGGCGCACAGGGGCCGCGGGACGGATCGCAGGAAGTGACGTCGGCAGCAGAGCAGGTGCGGTGGGCCGTGGGCGTCGAGGGTCCGGTCGTGAGCCACGAGCTCGTCCGGGCCGACTTCATCCGTTATGCGGGCGCGTCGGGTGACTTCTTTCCGCTGCACACCGACGATGACTACGCCGAGGCTGCCGGCTTCGAGACGGTGTTTGCTCATGGCATGTACCTTGCCGGCCTGCTGGCCACCGCGGTCACCAACTGGGTCGGCATCGGCTCTTTGCGCAGCTACCACGTGCGGTTCGTGTCGAAGGCATGGCCAGGCGATGTGTTGCGCAGCCGTCTGGAGGTCACCGATGTGCGCGCCGAAGGCATGGTGCTTCGGGTCGAAATAGATTGCCGGCTCGTCGATTCCGCTGGCCAAGTCAGGATCCGGGGAATGGCGATCGCCCACGTCAACGGTGATTGCGACGCAACTCCCAGAACCGAGGAAGGAAGCCCCGCCTGATGACGCCGACCATGGATAAGGCCTTCGATATGACGGGACGCAGTGCGATCGTGACCGGTGGTGGCACCGGGATCGGCCGCGCGACCGCAAAGCTTTTCGCTGAGCTTGGTGCCCGTGTCACCCTCGCGGGGCGAAAGGCCGACGCGCTCAACAGCGTTCGGGACGAGATCGAGTCGGCCGGCGGCGCCGCCAACGCGGTTCCGACCGACCTCACACAACCGGACTCGCTCGCGGCCATGACCGACGATCACCTGTCCCGCTTTGGTGGCTGCGACGCCTTGATCAATTGTGCCGGCGGTTCCTATCTGCGCGAGGTCGAGGAGTGGGACATCGCGGGCTGGGACAACATGATCAACCTCAACCTGCGCGCGGTATGGCAGACCTGCCAGCGGATCGGACCTGTCATGGCCCAAGCGGGTGCCGGCGCCATCGTCAACGTGTCCTCCTATGCGGTGGTCAACTCGATGGCCGAGGTCGCGCCCTACTCGGCGGCGAAGGCCGGTGTGGAGCACCTGACCGAGGTGCTCGCCTCGACGTGGGGTATGCACGGCGTGCGCGTGAACTGCGTTCGGGTCGGCTCCATCCTGTCGGAGGGTTACGTCCGGTCGCTCCTGCGTGCCGGGCGCGATCCCCATGCCATGGGGGCGGAGAAGAACGCTTTGACCCGGGCGGGTCAACCGGAGGAGGTCGCGATGGTCATCGCGTTCCTGGCGAGCTCGGCCGCCTCCTATGTGACCGGCACCGTCGTCGGCTGCAACGGCGGCCGCGAACTGTATCGGCCACCTGCGTGAGCGCCGAATCGTCAGGGATCATCGATTCCCTGACCGTCGGCGTCAGCTGCGGTGAGCATGTGGTCGTCATCGACCGCGCGCCGGTGCAGAATTTCGCTGGCGTCCTCGGTGACGCCAACCCGCTCTACCGGGACTCCCGAGCCGCGCGGGACGCCGGATTCGCCGACGTGCCGGCGCCGCCGACCTATCCGTTCGTCATGCTGCACTGGGGGATCCGCGACGAACTGCTCGATGAGCATGGCATCGAACCCGTTCCGAGCAACCCGTTCACCGGCGTCGCCGATCAACTCGGCCATGTCGGGCTGGTCATGGCGCAGATGATCGAGGAACTGGGTCCCGGCGTCGTGCTCCACGCCGAACAGGGCTTCGAGTATCACCGGACGCCCGTCGTGGGTGACGTCCTGCGTGGTACCTCCGAGATCGTCGACGTGCACACCAAGTCTTCGCGCCACGGCGTTCTCACCTTCGTCGTCATCGAAACGGTCTGGACCGACGTCGCCACCTCGGCTCGCGTTGTGACGACCCGCTTCACTGCCGTACATCAGCCTCGTAACAACACTGATTCGAAAGAAGGTTCGTCATCGTGAAAACGCGTGCAGCGGTTGTCCTTAGCGCCCCCGGCAAGTACGAGACCGTCGAGGTGGACCTCGACGATCCGCGGCCGAACGAGGTGCTGGTGAAGATGGTCGCCGCTGGTTTGTGCCACTCGGACGACCACGTGGCCACCGGCGACATTCCCGTTCCGGTCTTCCCGTTCGCCGGCGGGCATGAGGGTGCCGGTGTCGTCGTCGAGGTGGGCTCGGCCGTCACCGGGATCGAGCCCGGCGATCACGTGGTGTTCTCCTTCCTGCCGGGCTGTGGTCGATGCCGCTTCTGCGCCCGTGGGCAGCAGAACCTTTGTGACGATGGCGCCACGGTGTTGCTGGGCTCACGGATCGGTGACCCAACCAGCTTCCGTATGCACTTGGATGGACAGCCTGTCGCGCAGATGTCCGGTGTCTCTGCGTTCGCCGAGCACAGTCTCGTGGACCAGAAATCGTGCGTGAAGATTCCGATGGATATCCCGCTCGAGACGGCTTGTCTCACCGGTTGTGCGGTGGGCACAGGGTGGGGCTCGGCCGTGCACCTGGCCGACCTCTTTCCCGGAGACACGGCCATCGTCATGGGCATCGGGGGTATTGGCATCAATGCGGTCCAGGGCGCCAAACACAAGGGCGCGCTGAACGTGATCGCGGTGGACCCCGTCCCGTTCAAGCGGCACAAGGCCCTCGAACTCGGTGCCACCCACGCCTGCGAATCGATGGAGGAGGCTGCGGAATTGGCGAGGTCGTTCACCAACGGCCAGGGCGCGGACGCCGCCATCATCACCACGGGCATCACCACCGGTGAGCATGTGGCGCAAGGGTTCGCTGCGATCCGCAAGGGTGGCACAACCGTGGTCACCGGTATGGGGCCGCTTACCGCCGTCGGTATTCCGATCTCCCCTGCGGAGCTGACGTTGTTCCAAAAGCGGTTGCAGGGCGCACTTTTCGGAGGTTGTTCGCCGAGCGTGGACATTCTGCGACAGCTCGAGCTGTACCGTGGCGGACTGCTGCGGCTCGATGAGGAGATCACCAACACCTACACCCTCGACGAGGTCGCCAAGGGATACGAGGACATGCACGAGGGCCGCAATCTGCGCGGCGTGGTGTTGTTCAACTGATGGGCTGAACGGGAGTCATCATGGCAGGCTTGCGGCCCGACGAGGCCGAATACAACCCGCTCTCAGCGGAGGCCCGATCCGACCCCGAACGCCAGTGGGGCGTATTGCGCCGGACGCAGGCCGTGCACCATTACGTGTTGCCGAAACACGAGCTAAAGAACATGTCGTCCAACATGTTTGCGGCCGAACTGACGACGGAGTTCTGGACGGTTTTGAGGCTCGAGCAGGTCGAGGAGGTATTGGGCAATCCCCAGATGTTCTTGAGCTGCCAGGGGCCCGGACTCGACCGGATGGCTCCGGATCCTAACGGAGGGGTGCTCATTTTCGCCGACGGCAAGCAGCACCGCCGCCACCGGCAGATCGCCTCGAAGGCGTTCACCCCCCGCGCGGTCGAGCGGTTGTTGCCGCAGATCCAGCAGTCGGTGGATGACCTCATCGACGCCCAGGCGGCGGGCGGGCGGATGGAGCTCATGCAGGACTTCGGGGTTCCGCTGGCGATGGACACCATCCTCCACATCATGGGACTCCCACCAGGGATGGCCGATGACTTCCATCGGTGGGGCGGGGCGATTACGAACGGTCTCGGGGGTGAGCTCGAGGCGATCGAGAGCGGTGGGCAGGCCCTGGTCGAGATGTTCGCCTATCTGCAATCACTCATCGACACCGTCAGATCGGGGGAGTCACGCGCCGACGAACGTCTGGATGCCGGGGTGCTCGCCGGGTTGGTTCGCGCCGAGCACGAGGGTTCGCAGCTTACGGACTACGAGGTCTGCCAGATCGCGATGCAGATTGTTGTCGCCGGATACGAGACGACCAGCACAGCGCTGCTCAACGGTGTGCACGCGCTATGCACGCATCCCGCGCAGCGGGAGCTGTTCGTCAATGCTGATTCCGACGGTGTTGCGCTCGCGATCGAGGAGGTCCTGCGTTTCGTGGGGCCACAGGCGGGGTTGTTCCGAACGGCCTTGGCCGACACCAAAATCGGTGGATGCCCTATTCCGAAGGACGGGAAGGTTCGAGTGGCCTTCGCGTCGGCGAACCTCGACGAGACCGTATACGACAACGCCAGTGAGTTCCACATCGACAGGAATCCGGCGGAGGTGCGTCGGCACGTGGCATTCGGACGAGGACCTCACGTCTGCATCGGCGCCGCGCTGGCCCGCGCCGAGCTGCGCATCGCGCTGTCCACGCTGTTTCGCAGGCTGCCGGATCTCGACCTGGACCCCGACGGGAAGGCGGTTCGCAACAACTCCCGGCTGACTATCACGGGGTTTCAGGCGCTTGATGTCTGTTGGAGCCCTGACTCGGTGCGGGGCCGATAGCATCCTGCGGCAACGGATTTGACTAGTCATGAGGATGATTGATGGCGATCTCTGACGTTGTCAGGCAACCGGATGCCATTGATAGGTCGGCCGGTCGAGGCGTGGCGCATGTGCCCGGCGAATCTGGCGTCGGGGTTTCTGCTGCTCGGCGACATGGTGGTCTTCGCGGCCCGCCCGGTGTGGTTGGAACTGCACGGGGTACTTGTCGAGGCAGCCGGACTCACCCGCACCGAGGAGGCGCAAGCGGGTCACGCGTGACGGCGCCTACTTCGCCGTCACGGCGCTGAGGGCCATTGCGCGAAGATGATCGCGCGCAGCCTTGGGCTCCCAACTCTCGGCTCGACGGTTGGAGATGGAGTTGATCATCGCGAGCAGCGCATGAACCGTGATCTCACACTGCAGCCTGGGCAGGTCGCGCCGCGCTCTGCCCAGTACATCGGTCCACACGCTCAGTTGGCGTCGATTTTCCGCCCGGAACTTCGCGGCCTCTTGCACGGGCAGATTCCCGCCCTCTGAGTTGACGATGCGGATCTTCTCCGGCTCCTCGACGGCGAGCGTCACCTGGAGGTCGATCAGCTTCTCAAGTGCTTCCCAGGAGCCCGATTCCTCGCCGAGGATGGTCTCGATTCCCTCGCTGAAGCGTTCGTAGAGTTTCTCGTAGACCGATACGAGCAGCGCTTCCTTACTTGCGAAGTATCGGTAGATTGCCGGTCCAGTGATACCGGCCGCAAGGCCAATCTCGTTGATCGACACCCGGTCGAAGCCGTTTTCGGCGAACAGCTGTGAGGCGACTTCGAGGATCAAGTCGCGCCGCTTTTCGCCGCGCAGCGTCTGCGCCCCTCGGCCAGGACCTAGCTCCGGTACGGACTGCTTGGCGCCCCGTTGCATGTCAGCGCGCCATCGAGCGTACGGTGCCAAAACCATTCGAATGGGGTCGGCCAGACAAGCTGGACCGCGGCAAGGGGGCGGAAGACATCATCTACTAACTGTAAACTAAGTTTTGCGCGCGGTAGGTGACTCCTGCGCCGGTCGGACGTGGTGGCCGGCTCTAATCAACATCCCCCGCTCTAGGTTCGGACATCACGTGTGAGGTTGTCAGGGCGACGGTTTTCTGGCGCTCGATGGCTCGAAGGACGACGAACGAATTGACCAGATACCACGAGCAGAACGCCACCATCGCCATGTAGAACGACAGGAGCCCGTCCCATGCGAACGGCCCGCTCTTGAACAAGGCGTTGATACTGCATGAGAAGAACGACAGACCCACCCAGATATTGACGTAGGCGGACCACCGGGGGAGTACCGGCTTCTCACTGCGGTCGCGCAACACGATCACCGCGAACACGAACGCCTGCAGGATGGCCGTACCGGTGAGGCCGATGAAGGGAAGCCAGGCAAGGTCGTTGAGAAGCTGGATGCTTTCGGCTGAACGATCGGCGCGAAATGCCGCGACTTCCCAAATCAGAAGGCAAAGCAGAAACTCCAAAACCAGGTTGACCCCGAGGATGAGCTGGGTGAGAACCAGGACGGTAGAGCGTGGCTTTGCCCTGTTCAGTTGCATCGTGACCGCCGCGACCCATGGCCCGGTCAGAGTCGCGCCGGCCATGCAAACGATCATGCCGATGATGATGCGGACCTGATGCTCGCGATAGAACGCAGCGACTGCTTCGGCGCTCGCGCTGGGTCGCGGCGGCGGGATGAAGCCGGCAATCAGCCAAAAGCCGGTCAAGAAGACCACGACGCAGATGTAACCTGCTCGGGCGCACCACTTTTCGGCGACGTAATCGAAATGCATGAGCGACCCCCTTGGCGGCACGATGGGGAACTGGCGCCTACCCCACGTCGATGACTGCGGTGGCGATCTCGACCGTAACAGTTATTACTCCCTCATTAAAGTAAAACTCCCATGCTTCCGGCCCGGGCGGTGCAGGTCAGTCGAGCGCGGGGCCGGCCCGGGAACTTGCTAGCTGGCCACTGTGGCGCTGTGGATATGTGCGACAGATACACCAACATCCACTTTGAACAGGGACAATGCGGCGAGTTGCGGGCACCGCCGGGGTCCTTGAGCGGTCGCGGGCGACCGGCCGCTTGAGGTTGGTTGGCCTAGACCGTCGAACGTGTGACGGGACCACCGCGGAGGGCTTGCGCCAGTACAGTAACTTAGCGTAAATTAACTTTTGTGGGAGCCCCGGTCGATGGGTTCGATCGGGCGGACAAGAGACCGGCGCCTGCGGGATCTATGCGTACCAGCAAACAAGGATGGATGTGAACATGGCTGACTTCGATGTCGTCATCAAGGGCGGGATGATCGTTGACGGGACTGGCGCGCCGCGTTATCGCAACGATATTGCCATTCGCGATGGACGCATTGTCGAGATCGGCAAGGTAGACGCGTCCCGTGGCGCCAAGGTAATCGATGCCAACGGCTACATCGTGGCGCCGGGATTCATCGACGTGCACACTCACTACGACGCCCAGATTTACTGGGACCCTTACTGCACCATGTCGGGTTGGCACGGGGTGACTTCGGTAGTGATCGGCAACTGCGGATTCGGCTTTGCGCCGTGTGCCCCCGACCAGCGGGACCGGGCCATGAAGAGCATGACACGGGTGGAGGCGATTCCGCTGGCGTCGATGGAGCAAGCGTTGCCGTGGGACTGGGTCAGCTACCCCGAATTCCTGGACAGCCTCGACCGGATTCCGAAGTCCGTCAACGTGTTGCCGTTCGTTCCGCTCGGGCCGATGTTGTTGTGGGTTCAGGGCTGGGAAGACGCCAAGTCGGGCAAGGAGCCCACCCCCGAGCAGCTCTCACAGCTGACGAAGCTGATGCACGAAGCGCTCGACGCGGGTGGCTGTGGTTGGTCGGCGCAGCGGCTCCCACCCGAGGGCGGCAACGCCACCCAACGCGACTTCGATGGCACCCCGATGCCCACCGACTGCATGTCGAACGCCACGGCGCTCGAGATGGCAAAAATTCTCGGTGAGCGCAACGACGGCTTTATGATGATGACCCTCAACACCGGTGACCCCAAGGCCGATTGGGCGCACCAGGAGGAACTGTGCGAGGTGTCGGGCCGCCCGCTGATCTACAACGCCATCGCGGTCAACGACGACAAGCCCAACCGGCACCGCCGTCAGCTGGCCTGGCTCGAAGAGTGCCGGAAGAAGGGCCTACTGGTTTTGGGCCAAGGCATCACCGTCGGTACGTTCACGATCTTCACCTTCGTCGATTGGAACCTGTTCGACGACTCCCAGGACTGGGCGGACGCGACCTGCGGCAGCCACGAGGAGAAGCTGGCCAAACTCGCTGACCCGGCCCGTCGGCCCGGCCTGATCGAAGGCAGCAAGATCGTCGAGCGCGCGCAGACGGTCAGCTCGTTCCGCGATATCACTGTGATGAAGCCGATCTCCGAACAGACCCAGCAGTACAAGAGCAAAACCTTGGGCGAAATCGCCGACGACCGCGGCTGCCACCCCGTCGAAGCGATGCTCGACATCGCGGTCGCCGACAACCTGGGGACCGAGTTCTATTTCGAGCCCAAGCAGTCTCCCGAGCTGCTCAGCGAGCTGCTGAACTACCCGTATCTCGTGTACGGCGTATCGGACGGTGGAGCACACACCAAGTTCGCCACTATCGGCCGCTATCCCACCGAGACGATTGCCAAGCACGTTCGTGAACTCGGATTGATCGATCTGGAGCAGGCGCATTGGCACCTATCGGGTCTGCCGGCATTCGTGACCGGGATGGACGACCGGGGCATCCTGCGCCGCGGCTGCGCTGCCGACATCGTGATCTATGACTACGACAACCTCGATGCACTGCCATCGGAGGTCGTTCACGATCTGCCAGGCGACGAGTGGCGTCGCATCCAGCGGGCGAAGGGATACAAGTACGTCTTAGTCAACGGTCAGGTAACGCTCCAGGACGACGAGCTGACCGACGTCCCTGCCGGCGAACTGCTCCGTAACGGTAAGGCTGCCGACTCACGGTGACCCGGTGGAAGGTGTACCGCCGACTCGGTCCACCCGAATGTCGTCTGGGTAGGTGAAATCACCTTGCATGCAATCTATTTGGAGCAGACGCATGATTCCGGGGTAGTGCGATTGCACGGAATTACTTCGCCTTGAACCAATTGCTCTCCCTCGGGCCGCGCGGTGCGCAGGCGTTCATCACTGGGCGACGGCGCCATTCGCCTGGTATGAGCAACCCGTCGGACTTTGCTGGGTTTATCTACCGGGCGCACGATAGACAACGTGTAGCGGCGGTGCTACGCTGCCGGGACAGGTGCGGGGAGCGGTATCAATTCGGTCGGTGCCACATATGCGAAAGGTCGCCGTGTGATCGTCAGCTACCTGAAGCAGGAAGGCATCACCGTGACCTCAGCGGTGAAAAAAGAAGAGCTGTTCGCCACTGTCGAGGTTGCTACTCGTCGCGAATTCGAGCGAGTTATCGGTTTTCCGCCGGCGTGTTGGCTGGGCGCCACAGCGGCCCGACATCCCCCCTTGACGATACGGTCCCGACGAGTCACACTCACACCGTGACTGAAAGTGCGATTTGCAGATAGCCACCAAGGCGGCCTCCGCGCCAACCGGCCGGGACGCGAGTCGCGGCCGAAAGGAAAATCCGCCACAAACCTCCACGGAAGGAGACGACAACGATGTCCGCTCAGCCAGTTGGGACGCGCCGAAGGGGTGGCTGCCGCAATCCTGCAGTTGTCATCGCATCAACGCGCTCACTGAAGGATTCGACTAGGTGGTGCTTCACCGAGTCCTACTGAAGCGCGCGGACTGTCGCTTCGGTTGAATTGCCGTGTGCAGGTTGAGGATTGCATGGTTCGCATCATTCGGATGATGAAACCTCCAGCCCGCGGCGTCAATTCGGTCATTCGGTGACGTGGGAGGTCCACCCCGGTTCCAGCCGTACGTCGAGGGTTGCGTTGTTGCAGCAAACTTGCCGAGTGGCACAGCTGTGTCCTTTACAGCAAGCCTTACGGGGTGCTGTGCATCCGCCGCAGCGCGTCTCCCATCCGACTGATGTGGCTAATTATGTTGTACAGCAAAAGTTTCAGTGCTCATCTGATGTTGGCAGAGTTACTGCTTTGTTCTCAGTGTGTTTGGTCAGAACAAGAAGCAGTGTCTTGGATCAACTGACGCTCCAGCAAATTTTGCGACTTCGGTGATCGTGGCGGCGTCCCTTTGAAGAAGTCCTTGCGAGTCATTATCTAACGTGTTTAGAATTGTGACCCAGGTCCCGGGACAGCGCCCGTGTGATGCACACTACGCCAGCAGGCTGCGGGTGCATTGCCGAGCCTGGCTATATGAAGTTTGAAAGCAGTGCGGGAGATGGTGATTGTGAACAGGTACACAGCGCAGCGAAAGCCGGCATCGTCAACCGGCTTGTCGTGCTGCCGCGACGCCAGAACCAACCGTCCGGCACGAAGGGACAACTCGAAATGACCGAGCAGGTCATCGAAGAGGGGGCCGCCGAGGACGGTACGCCAGACCTGACTTCAGCCAACGCTTCCGATGCGGGGAAGGGGCACCGTCGCGTTCCCGGACGCGCGACTCTGCGGGCTGGCGTCCAGCGCCTGGAACAGAATCCTCGCCTGGTAACACTGGGCGGATTCTTCGCAATGTCACTGGATACCTTGATGCTCATCGCGAAGCCACCGTTTGCGTGGCGCGAGTTCTTACTTCAGTCCTGGTTTGTCGCGCGGGTGTCACTGCTGCCGACGATCATGCTGGCCATACCCCTGACCGTCATGCTGACGTTCATTTTCAACATCCTGCTGATTGAGCTCGGCGCCGCGGACTTCTCCGGTACCGGCGCAGCGTTCGGTGCCGTCACGCAGATCGGACCCGTTGTGACGGTATTGGTGGTGGCCGGTGCCGGGGCTACTGCAATGTGTGCTGATCTCGGCGCACGGAAGATTCGCGACGAACTCGATGCCCTGCGCGTCATGGGCATCAACCCGATTCAAAGTCTGGCGGTGCCACGCGTTTTGGCCGCCACACTGATCGCCACTCTGCTCGCAGCCGTTGTCATGCTCACCGGAATCGTCGGCAGCTTCTGTTTCGCGGTCTACGTGCAGCATGTGACCCCCGGTGCGTTTATCGGAGGGATGACTCTGCTGACCGACGGCCTCAACGTTGTCATCTCACTGGTCAAGGCCGCGCTATTCGGGATGTGCGCCGGCCTTATCGCGTGTTACCAGGGCTTCTCGGCTGGTGGCGGGCCGGCCGGTGTGGGCAATGCGGTCAACGAGACAGTCGTGTACACCTTTATGGCGTTGTTCGCAATCAACGTCATCGCCACCGCAGTGGGCGTCCAGGTGACGAAATGACGGTCGCCAAGCCCTCTTTGCCGCGCCTGCGGAGAACGACGACCCAATGGGCCGAAGGGCTCACGCGTATCGGCACACAAGCTGAATTTTACGGTAAGGCGCTCGGTGAGATCCCTCAAACGTTTATCAGGTACCGCGCCGAGATGCTGCGAGTCATCGCGGCGATGAGCATGGGAACCGGTGCCTTGGCCGTAATCGGCGGCACTGTTGTCATCGTTGGCTTCCTCACGCTCTCAACGGGTGCCCTCATCGCCGTTCAAGGCTATAACCAGTTCTCCGATATCGGTGTCGAGGCGCTGACTGGGTTCGCCTCGGCGTTCTTCAATGTTCGATTGATAGCTCCCTTGACGGCCGGGATTGGCCTAGCCGCAACGATCGGCGCTGGCGCCACGGCGCAGATCGGCGCGATGCGCATCAACGAGGAGATCGACGCGCTTGAAGTCATGGGCATTAGATCGATTGGTTACCTGGCATCCACTCGCGTCGCCTCCGGGGTCATCGTCGTAGTCCCGTTGTACTGTGTCGCAGTACTCATGTCGTTCCTGGCGGCACGCTTCGGAACCACATACATCTACGGCCAGTCCACGGGCGTGTATGACCACTACTTCAACACGTTCCTGAACCCGACCGACTTGATCTGGTCGTTCCTTCAGGCCGTTGCCATGGCCATCGTGGTGATGCTGGTGCACACCTACTACGGGTACACGGCCACCGGCGGACCGGCCGGCGTCGGCGAGGCGGTCGGCCGGGCCGTCCGGACGTCGCTGATCGCCGTCGTCCTGGTCGTCTTGTTCTTGTCGCTGGCCATTTATGGCCAGCAAGGCAACTTCAACCTGTCGGGATAGGTACATGGAAGCCAACACAAGCGGCCGCATCCACCCCATTTGGTGGGCGCTGGTCATGTTCGCGATCGTTGCGGCGCTCCTCGTCGCAACCTCCATGACATTCGCGGGGACCCTGCGTTCTTTCGTCCCGATAACGTTGGTGTCGGACCGAGCCGGCCTTGTCATGGAGTCGGGCGCCAAGGTCAAGATGCGAGGTGTGCTCGTCGGACGGGTGGCGGGCATCGAAGGCGGGAAGACCCCTGTCGCTTTGAAGATCGAGCTTCTGCCCGATGCGGTCAAGTTCATACCGGCCAACGTATCGGCCCAGATCCGCGCCACCACCGCGTTCGGCGCGAAGTACGTCGACCTGATTCCCCCCGATCACCCGGACTCCAAACCGATTGCGGCAGGGGCGGTGTTGCAGTCCCGCAATGTCAGCACCGAGGTCAACACCGTATTTCAGAACGTCGTCTCTGTGTTGAAGAAGATCGATCCCGCCAAGCTCAACGGGATCCTTGAGGCGCTTGCGACCGGCGTGCGGGGACAGGGCCAACGCATCGGAGAAGCCACGACAGATGCCAACCAGGTGCTCGCGGCCTTGAACGGGCGCAGCGACACGATTCGCGCGGATTGGCAGTCGGCCAAAGGCTTTTCAGACGCGTATGCTGCTGCCGCGCCCGATATCATCCGGATCTTCGATGCCGGCAGCACAGTCGCGACGACCTTCGCCCAACATATCGACGATCTGGACAAGCTGTTGATCAATGTCGTCGGAATGTCGAACTCTGGCAGTGAGGTGTTCGGCGGTGTGCGAGATTCGCTGCCGCAGGCCATCAATGACCTCGAGCCGACGACAAACCTGTTGTTGAAGTACAGCCCCGAGTACACGTGTCTTCTGGTCGGGACGACGAACTGGCTCAATGAGTCGGGCTACTCGCAGATGGGTGGCAACGGCCGCACTCTGCTGGCCGACGCGGGGCTACTTTTCGGTGACGACATGTACAAGTATCCCGAAAACCTGCCGATCGTGGCCGCCAAAGGCGGGCCCGGCGGTAAGCCGGGCTGTGGCTCGCTGCCTGATGCGTCGAAGAACTTTCCGGTGCGCCAGCTCATTACCAACTCCGGCTGGGGAACTGGACTCGACGTGCGGCCCAACCCTGGTATCGGGTCCCCGTGGTGGCTGAGTCTGTTCGGGGTCACCCGGGCAGCGCCGCTACCACCGCACTTCCGCGGCGACAACGTGCCCGCCATCGGGCCGGTTCCTTACCCTGGTGCGCCGCCCTACGGTGCCCCGCTCTACGGCCCCGGTGGCGCGCCACTGTGGCCCGGTGTGCCACCGGCGGACCCCGGACCGCAGCCCCCGAATGCCGCTGCGCCCACTGGCCCAGACCCGGTAGTGCCTGGCGCAGCAGAGCCGAGCCAGCCGCAGTGAACACGAGCATGACGAGGACAGAACTGTGAAAGACAACCTCGGCAAGGCGGTAGTGCGCCTGGGCCTGTTTGTGACCGGGTGCTCGGTGGCGATATTCGCCATCCTGATGGTGTTTGCGAACCTGCGTTTCGATCCCGAAGAGCCCTACCGCGCGGAGTTCACCAACGTCACCGGGTTGAAGTCGGGCGACGTGGTACGCATCGCCGGCGTCGAGGTCGGAAAGGTCAAAAAGATCTCGATCAACCGCAATGCGGTCGCGGTGGTTGAATTCACCGCCGATGACACCGTGTCGCTGGATGAGAACACCAGGGCACTGGTGCGTTACGCGAATCTGATCGGCGACCGGTACTTGGAACTTCGTGAAGGCACCGGCAGCGCCAATCGGCTCAAGCCCGGCCAGACCATCGCGCTGAACCACACCGAACCCGCCCTGGACCTTGATGCCCTCATCGGCGGTTTCCGGCCATTGTTCCGCGCGCTGGACCCCGGAAAGGTCAATGCGCTGTCGCAGCAGTTGGTCAATGCGTTCCAGGGGCAGGGCGCGACGATCAGTTCGTTTCTGACCCAGGCCGCAGCCTTCACCAGCACTCTGGCCGACCGTGATCAGTTGATCGGTGAGGTGATCGTCAATCTGAACACGGTTCTCGATTCCCTCGGCAGCCAAAGCAAGCAACTCGACGAGACCATCACCACGTTCTCTGAGTTGGTGAAGGGGCTCGAGGCTCGCCACGACGAATTCGTCAACGGGCTTTCGGCCACCAGCCAGGCCACGGCTGTTCTGGCCGGGGCGATTCAGGACATCCGGGGGCCATTGCCCGACGTGATCCATCAAATCGACCGCGCGGCAGGCATCGTCGTTGCCGATCACGATTACTTCGACAACCTGCTCGACACGCTTCCGGACGCATACCAGAAGCTGGCCCGTTTTGGGATGTACGGCGACTATTTCAGCTTCTATCTCTGCGATGCGGTACTCAAACTCAACGGCAAAGGTGGACAACCGGTGTACGTCAAGGTCGCTGCCCAAACCACGGGACGTTGTGCGCCCAAATGAGACCCATCAAGTCGTTCTCAGAACGTAGCCCCATCCTTGTCGGCGGTGTCTGCATCGGTCTGCTGATTGTCGTTATCGTCGGCGTACTTCAGTACCAGCGTCTGCCGTTCTTCAGCGGGACTCGTAATTTCAGCGCGGAATTCGTTGAGGCCAGCGGCATTCGCAGTGGCGCCGACGTGCTGGTGGCCGGTCTGCGGGCCGGGCAGGTGGATGACGTCGCGTTGCGCGGCTCGACGGTCGTGATCACATTCTCCGTCGACGACGACATCTACCTCGGTGACCGAACCGAGGCGGCGATCAAAACGAAGACCTTGCTGGGCTCCAAGTTCCTCGAGTTGATACCGCGCGGTGACGGGCAGCTGGCCGGGTCGATACCCCGGGACCGGACCACGCCGGCCTATCAACTTCCCGATGCGCTTGGTGATCTGGCCGATACCATCAACGGACTCAACACCGACGATTTGAACAAGTCGATGATGACGTTGGCAGAAACCTTCAAAAATACGGCACCCGACATTCGCGCGGCGGTCGACGGTGTCGGCCAATTCACCCAGACCCTCAATGCCCGCGACGCTGAGCTGCGGGCTCTGCTGGCCAACGCCAACAAGGTGACGACAGTGCTGGCCGACCGCACCGATGACATCGTCGGCTTGGTGCGCAACACCAACGAGTTGCTGGCCCAGATGCGGGCACAGAGTGCAGCATTGGACAGCTTCGCGGCCAATGTGGGTGCGATCAGCCATCAAGTGTCCCTCCTACTCGGGGACAACCGCGCCACACTCAAGGCGGCGCTGGACAAACTCAACGGCGTGCTCGCCATCCTCGACAACCGCAAGGAAAAAATCCAGAAGTCGATCAAGATGCTCAACGCATACGCGATGTCGCTGGGTGAGTCCGTCGCGTCCGGTCCGTTCTTCAAGGCGTATGTGGTGAATCTGCTTCCGGGACAGTTTATTCAGCCCTTCATCGACGCCGCGTTCTCCGACCTCGGGCTCGACCCGTCGGTGCTGGCGCCGTCCCAGCTCACCGACCCGCAGACCGGCCAACCCGCAACACCTGCCTTGCCGTCCCCGTACCCGCGCACCGGACAGGGCGGCGAGCCCCATCTGAATCTGCCCGACGCCATCACCGGCAATCCCGCCGATCCGCGATACCCCTACCGTGAGCCGCTCCCGGCGCCGCCGCCGGGTGGCCCACCGCCAGGACCGCCCGCTACGACACCGCCGGGGGCGTCCGGGCCGGCACCGGGACCGAGCCCGGTGTACGACTCACAGCCACAGCCTGGCCCGAGTCCGGCTGGTCCCGCTCAACCTACAGACGGAGGTCGGTGATGAGGTTGCGCCGCAGCTGGCTCGCAGTGGCCTTGGTTGTGATCATCGTCGCCGGAGGGGTCGTCGCGGTGTCGCTGTTCAAGGCCAGTGACCGAGTGCATTTCACCGCGTACTTCGACAACAGCAACGGCATGTTCCCCGGCGACGACGTGATGATCGTCGGGGTCCCCGTTGGCAAGATCGACACGATCACCCCGGAACCAAAACGAGTGAAGGTCACGTTCTGGGTGGATCGGCAATACAAGGTGCCCAATGAGGTGAAGGCGGTGGTGCTGAATCCACAGCTCATCACCGCGCGCGCCATCCAACTCACGCCCGTCTACACGGGCGGACCGGTCCTGCCGGCCAATGCGGTCATCCCTCAGAACAGAACCCTGGTTCCGGTCGAATGGGACGACGTGCGCCAGCAGTTGGAGAAGCTCAGCGACAGCCTGCAACCGGCAGGACCGGACGGCGTCAGTCCCCTTGCGGCACTGATCAATACCAGTGCCGATAACCTCCGCGGCCAGGGTGCCAACATCCGCGACACCATCATCAAGCTCTCCAAAACCTTCTCAGCGCTCGGCGACCACAGCGATGACCTATTCTCCACCCTGCGCAACCTCTCGATTCTGGTGTCGGCCCTGCACGACAGCGCTGATCTGTTGCGCGCTCTCAACGGCAATCTCGCGGCGGTCAGTGCCCTGTTCGGCAACCAGGACGACGAGGTCGGACAGATGTTCGCCAATGTCGACGCCGGCTTGACGGAAGTGCGCTCGTTCATCACCGAAAACAAGGAAGCGATCGGGACGACCTTCGACAAGGCGACCAGCGTCTCGCAGGCATTGATAGACAGCCTCGATGACCTCAAGCAGACCCTGCACATCGGGCCGACAGCCTTCCAGAACTTCATCAACATCTATCAACCCGCACAAGCTGGGCTCACCGGCGCCCTGGCGTTTAACAACTTCGCCAACCCGGTGCAGTTCCTCTGCGGTGCCATCCAGGCGGCCGCGCGCCTCAACGCCGAACAATCAGCGAAGCTGTGCGTGCAGTACCTGGCGCCGATCATCAAGAACCGCCAATACAACACCCTGCCGTTCGGACTCAACCCGATCGTCGGTGCACAAGCACGGCCGAATGAGGTGACCTATAGCGAGGACTGGCTGCGGCCTGATTTCGTCCCGCCTGCATCGGCGCCGGCACCGGTCCAGCCGCCGGGCATCGCACCACCACCACCACCACCACCGCTGCCTGCCGAAGCACCCGGACCGCCCGCTGCGCCGCCGTCGTCGGCCACCAACCCCGGCCAGGGGCTTTCCGGGCTGATGGTTCCGCAGGGGGGATCATGACCAACATCTTCAAACGTGCTGCGGCACTGAGTTCTATTGTCGCGCTGACGGTCACGTTGGGCGGTTGTCAGTGGCGAGGTGCCAACTCGCTTCCGGTGCCCGGCACCGAAGGCAAGGGATCCGATGCCTTCGAGGTGCAGGCGCAGCTGCCCGATGTTCTCAATATCGAACAGAATTCCCGGGTCCGGGTCGGCGACGTCACCGTGGGATCGGTGCGAAAAATCGAACGGCAAGGCTGGCACGCGCTGGTGACGATGCGCCTCAACGGCAACGTCGAGCTGCCGGAGAACGCCACCGCCACAGTCGGGCAGACAAGCCTTCTGGGCACCTTGCACATCGAACTCGCGGCGCCCACCGGCACCGCACCGGTTGGCCGGCTCCACCAGGGCTCACTCATTCCGCTCGAGCACGCGGGCGCTTATCCGACGACCGAGCAGACACTGGCCTCGGTGTCGGCGTTGCTCAATGGCGGCGGACTTGGCCAAATCCAGGACATCACCGACGCTTTCAGCACCGCGTTCGCCGGGCGGGATCACGACCTGCGCGGGTTGATCGATCAGGTGAACACCTTCACCACCCACCTCAATGACCAGCGGGACGACATCATTCGGGCCAGTGAGAGTTTCAACCGGCTCGTGGGTCAGTTCGCGGCCCAGAAACCCGTGCTGGACAAGGCCTTAAAGACCTTCCCGCAGGGAATCAACGCGCTGAACCGGAACAAGGACCAGCTCGCCGAGGCCACCATGACGATCGGGCGGTTCCTGGCCATATTGGCCGATATGGCCAATCGCAGTAGCGACGCCTTCGTCAGGGAACTGAAGCAGCTCGCTCCTACGGTCGAAGCACTTGCCAATGCCGGACCCAGCCTGACCCGCGCCTTGAGTGGCCTGCTCACCTACCCGTGGCCCAAAGAGGTCATCGGGAACTGGGTACGAGGCGACTACGCGAACCTGACAGCCATCATCGACCTCACACTGAGCCGGATCGACTCCTCGATGTTCACCGGGACCCGGTGGGAAGGCGACTTGACCCAGCTGGAGATGCAATGGGGACGCACCATCGGTGTGATGCCCAGCCCCTACACCGCGGGTAACCCGTTGATCGCTCCCTACCACCTCGACCAGGGGCCTTAGACATGCTCAGCAAGCGCGTCAGAATCCAACTGACAATCTTCGCCCTCGTCGCTCTGATCGCGGGCACCGTCATGGTGTTCGGCTATGCAAAGGCACCAGCCCAGTGGTTCGGCATCGGCCAATACACCGTGACGCTTCGACTTCCCGACGCCGCCGGGCTCTATCCGCGCGCCAACGTGACCTACCGTGGGACCCAGGTCGGTCGTGTCGAGGACGTGAGTTTGACCCCCAACGGGGTGGTTGCCACGCTCTCCCTGGACTCCAACGTCAAGATCCCGGCGGACCTGGTGGCCGAGGTGCACAGCGTGTCGGCGATCGGCGAGCAATACGTCGCACTGCTGCCGAAGAGCGGCGACGGGCCTGCGTTGAAGGGGGGGGACGTGATTCCGGCGGATCGGACCTCTGTTCCGCCAGATATCAACAGCCTGCTCGATGCCACCAACCGCGGCCTGGAAGCGATACCGCAGGACAATCTCAAGACAGCGATCGACGAGGCCTATACCGCGTTCCATGGTCTGGGGCCCGAGATATCCCGACTCGTCAAGGGTTCCACGGCCCTGGCCATCGATTCCCGGAAAAATCTCGACCCGCTGATCGCGTTGATCGATCAATCGGGTCCGGTCCTGGACAGCCAAGCCGACACATCACAGTCAATTCGCCAGTGGGCCAAGAACCTCGGCAACCTCAGCGAATCGCTGAAAGACCACAACGACCAGGTGGGCCGGGTGTTCGCCTCGGCTGACACGATCGACAAAACTCAGCAGCTGATCGAGCGATGGAGGCCGACGTTGCCGATCCTGGCGGCGAACCTGGTCAGCGTGGACAAGGTGGGAATCACCTATCAACCAGCACTTGAGCAACTCCTTGTCATTTTGCCGCAGGGGATTGCCGCCATGCAAGGCACCGGTGTAACGGCCAAAGGCACCCCGCCGCAATACAACGGCCTGTTCCTGGACTTCAATCTGAACATCAACCTGCCGCCGCCGTGCAATACCGGGTTCCTGCCCACGCAGCAACAGCGCACCGCCGCCATGGTGGATGCCCCCGATCGGCCGGCCGGTGACCTCTACTGCCGGATCCCCCAGGATTCGTGGTTGGCGGTGCGCGGTGCGCGCAACTATCCGTGCATGGAGCGGCCGGGCAAGCGAGCTCCCACAGTGGCGATGTGCGTGAGCGACCAACAGTACGTTCCGCTCAACGACGGGATGAACTGGAAGGGTGACCCCAACGCGACCCTGTCCGGGCAGGGCATTCCGCAGCCCAGGGAACCCCAGGCGCCGGCCGCGCCAGCACCACCGGCGGCCACGCCACCACCGCCGTTGGCGGTCGTCAACTATGACCCGGCAACGGGTCAGTACATCGGTCCGGACGGAAAGACCTATACCCAAACAGATCTCGGCCACAACACGACGGAACAGACATGGCAGTCGATGCTGCTGCCACCCCCGGGCTGACGGCAGTCGACGCGCGCACCGTGCGCACGCGGACGTTGGGAAGCTGATGTGCGAGATGTGCTGATGCGGCACATCCTCCCGGCGGATACGCCGGGAGTATGTATCTGACAATGGATTTGGTCCAATCGGGGGTTGATATGAGGATTCGATCCGGTGTGAGATGTCACGGCTGATTGTGCACGCCCTGCCCATTTCACAGCCGGAGTCCTACAGTGCGCGCATGTTAGCCGGGCTTGAATTGTGTTTGATCACAAGGCAAAACCTGGGGCACGAGTAGCGATGGGGCGTCCGTCGAAACCCCTGATCAGCCGCCAAGCGGCGATCCTGGCCTCGATCGAGATCATCGACGAAGAGGGGCTGGACAATTTCAATCTCGCCAGGCTGGCCGAGCGACTCGGTGTCCGCACACCATCGCTCTATTATCACTTCACCGACCGTTCTGAGATCCTCAACGCCATCGCCCGATACCTCGCCGGTGTGTCCGTCATTCAGCCTCAGCAATCGCCGGGGCCCGACTGGCCCGAGTATTTCGTCACTCTTGGCCTGAACTTCCGTAAATCGGTTCTGCGCCACCGCAATGCGGCGCCGATCCTCATCGAACATCTTCCACTCGAGATGCTGGTCGGACCTGTTGAACACGCGGCACGATTTCTCGCCGACTCAGGGGTTCCGGAGGAGCTTCACTTGGAGATCCTCAACGGACTGGAAATCTTGTGCATTGGCGCGGTACTCGTCGAAGCCCTACGCGAACCGCACACCCGCTATGCGGAATTCGAGGCCGCGGATACCGGCGATCGCCCGATTCTTGCCGGTGCTCTGCAGCGCAATGAGAACACCGCCAGCGACATGCTGGCCAAGCACATTCGGAGGTTTCTAGCGGGAGTCGTTGTCCGCGAGGTAAATTGAGCGCCATGGTCGGCGGTGGATCGCCGAGAAGATGGGAGAAATTCGGGACTATGACAGCCTCGCGGGGCGCGCGGGTAACTACGACGGGACGGGCGGATCGGCGGTCGACCCATCGGTGAGGGCTTGACGGAGTGCTGCAGCAGCCTCGCACGCACGTGCCAGTGCGGCGTCGACCGTCTCGAGCGGCGATTGTACTGTGCCCGGGATGCCACTGTTGCCGCCACTGCTCAATGCGGCAGCGACGAACACCTGGAAGCGCCGTACCGCGACCGCTTGGGTCCGATCGGATTGCAGGATAGCCAGATACAGCTGTTCGACGATCCAGCGGACGGCCTCGTCGGTCGAGATGTCGCTGCGCACCTTGCCCGCTTGTTGGCCGGCTTCGATGGTCCGACCGAATGCGCCCGACGCGATCGCGAGGGCCTCTGGACCGAAGTCCGCGCCGGGGGTAAGGACAAACAGTTCCCGGATGATCGCGTCTTGGGCCAGTGCCTCGGTGAGATAGATGAACGCTGCTTCCAGCTTGGCGAACGTGCCTTCTCGTGCCTCCATCTCGGTCACACACTTGCGGGCGAACGAGCGCGAACGCCACAACGCGACCGCAGTGACCATCCGGTCCCGCCCGCCGAAGTGACGGAATGCGGTGGAACGGGCGACCCCGGCCGCTTCGGCGACCAAATCGATGGTCACCTGCTCGACACTCACTTTGTGCAGTAAGTCGTCGGCCGCACGCATCAAGCGGGCCGCCACGGCGGCCCGCTCACCCCGAGTGCCAGTGCGGGTCATCGACATCAGCGCGATGTTAGCCCGGCATGGTTGTGACCGGGGAAGGCGCAGCGTCGCATAGCTGTGAGCTAGATCACACAAGTGAATCGGGACTAGTCACCTCTGGAGTCTCGATATCGAGACGTATGGTGCTTGCAGTCTGCGATCGCATTGG
>JAHFVD010000153.1 GCA_023264735.1 Mycobacterium sp.
CGGCGGGCACGCTGACCAGCATCACGGTGTCCGAGCGGGCGCCGTCGGCGTCCTCGGTGGTGCCGGCACCGATCTCCCCGTTGGCGCCGGTACGGGTGTCGACCCCGACGATCAGGAAGTTCTCGTCGCCGAACTGCGCGTTGGGGTCGACGATGTCGCGTGAGTTGGGATCCAGCGCCGCGACGTTACGCAGCAGTTCGTTCTTGGTGGATTGCCACTGCCAGGCACCGCCGGTCAGCACGAGCGCGGACACCGCGAACAGCGCCGCCGCGGAGCGGCCGGCCATCAGCACTGGCTTGAACGCCCGTGTCCTTTTCTTCTTGGCGCTCTTCAGCGCAGTCGGAGCAGCGGGGTTGGGGTCGGCCACGAGCGGGCCTCTGGCCCGGTTGAGCTCCTCGAGGTCGGGCACTTCGTCGGCGTAGGCGGCGATGACCACCGGGATGGGCACGGTGAGGTCGTCGGAGTCCTCGACGATCGGCTCGGCTTCGGCGCGGTGGCGGGTGGGCTCGACGGCGGGGGTCGACCCGGAAAGCTTGGCGATCAGGTCGGCGACGGTCACACCTTCGGTGTGGTTACCGCTGGGCGGTGAGGTGTCCGGCGTGCGGTGCGAGGGTGCAGGCGCGCGCTCCCATGGGGCGGCTCCCGCGCCCGATCGGGGTGTCCGGGCCACCCGCTCGCCCTCGTCGGGGGAGCGGTGCTGGCCAGGAGTGGCGTTGCCGCCGTCACTCATGTTCCAGTCGCCTCCGACTCCGATGCGGTCCAGCGCGTCGATGCGCTCGTGAATTTCGGTGCGGTTGTCTGGTCACCTGGGCCGGGCGCCGATGCGCGGCCGTCTCAACCGTCCTATGTCTTGTAGCAGCACTCGGTGGGGGTTCGCCACTCCAGTGGGTCACACAACAAGATCACCATCGTACTGAGACAACCCCGGCCACCCGCTAGCTCGCCCAGATGTCGAGACCGTCTCGGTTCAGCCGCCGGAGTTCATGACGTCGGCTCCCGCAGGCACGGTGCAGTCATCCGGGTCGTCCAGCCAGCCCTCCGGCAGCGTGACGGACGCCGCGGATCCCTGACGCCCGCGCGGCCCGGTCGCGGCCGTCGGGAACGGGATGTTGCGATCGAGCTGGTCGAGCAGCATGTCGAGCTCGGATAACGTCTTGACCAGTGCTAATGCCCGCCTGATGTCGGCACCTGCCGGGAATCCGTGCAGGTACCAGGCGACGTGCTTGCGGATATCCCGCATGCCTTTGTCCTCACCGAAGTGATCGGCCAGCAGCGCGCCGTGGCGGCGGACGATATCGGTGACTTCACCCAGGGTCGGCGGAGTCGGGGTGGGCGAGCCGGTGAACGCCGCTGACAGTTCGGCGAACAGCCAGGGCCGCCCCAGGCATCCGCGGCCGATGACGACTCCGTCACACCCCGTCGCCGCCATCATCGCCAGTGCATCGTTGGCCTCGAAGATGTCGCCGTTTCCGAGCACCGGAATCGTCGTCACCGCCTCTTTGAGGCGCCCGATCTGCTCCCAGTCGGCGATCCCCGAGTAGCGCTGGGCGGCGGTTCGCGCATGCAGCGCCACCGCGGCGGCGCCTTCTTGTTCGGCGATGCGGCCGGCATCCAGGTGCGTGCGATGGGCGTCGTCGATGCCGATCCGGAATTTCACCGTCACGGGAACCGAGGTGCCTTCGGTGGCGCGCACGGCTGCGGCCACGATCTGGCCGAAGAGGCGTCGCTTGTAGGGCAGGGCCGCGCCGCCACCGCGCCGGGTGACCTTGGGCACCGGGCAGCCAAAGTTCATGTCGATGTGATCGGCGAGGTCCTCGGCGACGATCATCCGGGCGGCCTCATAGGTGGTGGCCGGGTCCACGGTGTAGAGCTGCAGCGAGCGCGGCGATTCCTGCGGGGCGAACGTCGTCATGTGCATGGTGACGGGGTGACGCTCAACGAGCGCGCGGGCCGTCACCATCTCGCACACATAGAGTCCGCTGACCGTTCCGGCCCGCGCTTCTTCGAGTTCGCGGCAGAGGGTGCGGAACGCGACGTTGGTGACACCGGCCATGGGCGCCAAGACAACCGGGCTGCGGAGGGCGAAGGGCCCGATCCGCAGCCCGGAGGCAGTCTGTGTGGTGTCGACTATGTCGCCGCCCCGGCCAGTGCCTTGGCGCTGCGCTTCTCGGCGAGCTTGGCGTCGCGATCCAGCTTGCGGATCTTCGCCTCTTCGAATTTGTCGCAGGTCTCTTCGAGTTCTTTGATCAGGTCGGCCAGATCGTCGCGCATCTTTGCGGCTTCGCCGGTGAAGTCGTTGCGCTCGAAGATGCGCCACTTCTTCAGCACCGGCATCACGACGTCGTCGAGGTGGATGCGCGGGTCGTATACGCCGCCCATGGCGATGATGACGGCCTTGCGCCGGAAATCCGGGACTGTGTAGCCGGGCATCTTGAAGTTGCGCAGCACCCGGTGCAGCGACGCCATCGCCTGGTTCGGGGCGATATCGAAGCCGGCCTCGCTGACGTCGCGGTAGAAGATCATGTGCAGGTTCTCGTCGTTGGAGATCCTGGCCAGCAGTTGCTCGGCGACGGGGTCGTTGCAGGCCTTGCCGGTGTTGCGGTGCGACACCCGGGTGGCGAGCTCCTGGAAGCTGACGTACATGACCGAGTCGAACAGGCTCTCAGCGAACAGGTCGCCCTGCTGGTTCTGACCGGGGGAGAAGCCGCGAGTCATCTGCTCCACGCGCAGTTCTTCGAGCTCGACCGGATCGCAGTTGCGGGTGACCACCAAGTAGTCGCGGATCGAGATACCGTGGCGGTTCTCTTCGGCCGTCCACCGGTTGACCCAGTAGCCCCAGGCACCGTCCATGGAGAAGTTCATCGCGATCTCGCGGTGATAGGAGGGCAGGTTGTCCTCGGTCAGGAGGTTCTGAACCATTGCCGTGCGGGCCACTTCGGAGAGCTTGGACTGAGTGGGATCCCAGTCCTGGCCGCCGAGGGCGTAGTAGTTCTTACCGTCCGACCACGGGATGTAGTCGTGGGGGTTCCAGTCCTTCGCCATCGTGAGGTGGCGGTTGATGAGCTTCTCCGCCACCGGTTCCAACTCGCGCAGGAGATCGAGGTCGGTCAGGTCTTGCGACATGGACCCTCCAGTTATCTGTTCCTTGTGGTAGCACTCAATATATCTGTGTATCCCGGTGACATTCAAGTTCCCCCGAAATCGGCATGTCGCCGCTGGCGCGTTTGCGTGCGACTCTAGGGCCCTACCCGTAACGGTGATCCTGCACGTGCCGATGTCCTGGAGTACCATTTGCGCACTGGTGCCACCAGCATTTACTACGCATATGCACAGGCAACGCACATGTTCCGGAGGTCGTGAGACGTGAAGAAGCAATTAGCCATCGGCGTCGGCGCTGTTGGCGCCGCGGCCGCATCGTTCGCGGTGTTCGGCACTGGCGTCGCGTCGGCGACCAACGAATACGCAGGACAGACGTATGCCGATGCCGCGCAGGCGATCAGCGACGCAGGCCAGTCGGCGACCATCGCCACCCGGGTCGGCAGCTTCCTGCCGACTGACCAGTGCATGGTCACCGGATCGCGCAGTGCCAATTTCTTGGATTCCAGTGGCGTCAACCCGGGTGGCCGGGTGCTGCTCTTCCTGAACTGCAACAACACGTTCGCGACCGCCGGCGTGCCGGGCAACTCGGTCGGCAGCCCGGAAGGCCGGGCGGCCCGTTCCGATTACGAGGAGAAGCTCGCCGAGGCGCAGGCCGAAGCGGAGCAGAGCGAGTCCAGTGAACTGCTGCAGACTGGCAATGTTCCGGGTGAGGCCGGTCAGGTCGCCGGCGGGTAACTCGCCGCGCGCGTGAGCAGCAGGTCGACGCAGTAGTCGATGAACTGCTCGCGGGAAGCCGCCAGCCGGCCGTCCAAATACGCGGTGAAAAGTGCCGTCAGCGCACCGATCAGGCCGGTGGCCATCATTTTCTGCAGCACCGGATCGCTGATCGCGGTCAGCGTGCTCTGTAGCAGCTGGATGAAACTCGGCATCCATTCCGCCCCGGAGTGGATCAGCGCGGCTTCCACCTGTGGTGCCAACAACAGCACGCGGCCGCGCACCGGATCGTCGACCATCAGGGCCACGAACCGCTCGACGGCCTCCCGCGGCGTACCCGCCGACATCAGCGCCGTCATCGCGCGATTGCACACGTCGTCGTAGACGGCCCGGACGAATTCGTCTCGGTCTGAAAAGCTCTCGTAGAAGTACCGCTCGGTCAGTCCGGCGTCCCGGCAGACCGCGCGCACCGTCAGCGCCGGGCCGCCCGCGCTGCCGAGCAGGGTCGCCCCGGCGACGATCAACTCGTCGCGGCGCAGCGCCTGCCGGTCTGGCAGCGGGACGCCCGACCAGCGGCCTCGTCGTTGACCCGACGTCACATCGCTCCTAAGCTCGTGATGACAACGCGTGTAGTCAAAATGTCCCACACGCCATTGGGAAGGTCACCAGTTGAGTCAAGATACGTCCGACGCGTGCCCAGTGACCAGCGAAGGCGCGCAGATGGCGCCCGGTTGTCCGGTGACCGGGGGAGCGTACGACGCACCGCCCGCTGTGCTCGGCCCCGACTCGCTGACGTGGAAATACTTCGGTGACTGGCGTGGCCTGCTGCAGGGGCCCTGGGCCGGCTCGATGCAGAACATGCATCCTCAGCTCGGTGCGGCCGTAGAGGAGCACTCGATCTTCTTCATGGAGCGCCTGCCGCGCCTGCTGCGATCGCTATACCCGATCGGCGGCGTGGTGTTCGACGGCGACCGTGCGCCGATGACCGGCGCCGAGGTGCGCGACTACCACATCCCGATCAAAGGTGTTGACTCCCAAGGGCGTCGCTACAGCGCGCTCAACCCCGACGTCTTTTATTGGGCGCACTCAACGTTTTTCATGGGCACCGTGCTGACTGCGGAGTACTTCGGCGACGGCCTCACCGAAGATCAGAAGCGCCAGCTGTTCGACGAGCACGTCACCTGGTACCGGATGTACGGCATGAGCATGCGTCCGGTGCCCGGCAGCTGGGAGGAGTTTCAGGTCTACTGGGACCACATGTGTCGCAACGTCCTGGAGAACAACTGGGCCACCCGACAGGTCCTCGATCTGTCTACGATGCCGAAACATCCTTCGCTGCAATGGGTTCCGGATGTCCTGTGGTCGGCCTACCTCAAGGCGCTCGGGCCGTTCGCGGTGTGGGTGACGGTCGGACTCTACGATCAGCCGGTCCGCGACCTGATGGGCTACACGTGGTCCAAGCGCGATGAGCGCCTGCACCGCCTGTTCGGCAGGGCGGTCAATCTGGCATTCAAGCTGCTACCGAAGCGGCGCCGGATGCATCCACGTGCCCGTGCCGGATGGGACCGGGCCACTGGCAGGATTGCGGTCGACGCTGCGTTGGTCCACACCCCGGCGCGCAATCTGCCGCCGGCAGGGGAGCGGGACAAGGGAATTCACTACCTGGGTGGGGCCTGCCCGGTCCAGCACGCGCCGTCGGCATAGGCCGCGAAAACGCCTCATCCGTTTGCGGGCTACTGATCTGTCCGAGCCAGCAACCTCAGCGTCGGCGTCTGCGATCCTTGCTAACGCAAATTTTTGACTGCACGGCTATCGCCATCGGAAAGAGCCGGGAAGATCCGGGGCGCGAGTGTTCTACAGGGATGGCGACTCAAGCCGCCTGGCCCGTAGCAATGACGCTGGCGTCAAATACTTTGTGGGGCAGCCGAACCCCAACACATCACTGCATACGACGCGGCAAAAGAGATGTCGTCGATGTCCTCGTCATTGCCGCCGATACGCCGAATCTGTTCGGCGATGGCATAACGAATTACGTCGGTCGATGTGACGGCAGGGTGACTCATGTGTGCTCCTGTGACGCGTGTGAATCGGGTTTCCACCGCTCCCCGATGCGTTAGCTGTCCTGTACCCACTCCGGGAATTTCTCACACGCCAGCTAACCGCGTTGTTATCGAAGTTTTATTCAGCCCGCCGCAGGACCGCTGGGATCGTCAGCGCGAGGATCTTCAGGTCGAGAGCCAGCGACCAGTTCTCGATGTAGTAGTTGTCCCATTCGGCGCGATCGGCGATGGACGTCTGCCCGCGCAACCCGTGCACCTGGGCCCAGCCGGTGACGCCGGCCCGCACTCGGTGGCGTTCGCCGTATCTCTGGATCTGCGCCTCGAAGAGCTCCACGAATTCCGGCCGCTCCGGTCGCGGGCCCACCAGGCTCATCTCACCGCGAAGCACGTTGATGAACTGAGGTAGTTCGTCCAGTGATGTGGCGCGCAGGATCTTGCCGATCTTGGTGCGCCGGTCGACGCCTTCCACACCACCGGGCGCAGCACCGGTCTTCAGCTCGAATGCGGCATCGGATGCATCGGACGCCCGCATCGACCGGAACTTCAGGCACCCGAAAACGCGTCCGTCACGGCCCACGCGCGGTTGGCTGAAAAAGATCGGGCCCGGCGAACTCAGTTTCACAAGCAGCACCAGAGTCAGGAACACCGGCGAGATCAACAGCAGGAGGAAGGCGGCCATCACCCGGTCGAAGACGTGCTTGACGAGGAACTGCCATCCCCGGGGATCGGTGTGGGGCAACGCGAGCAGCGGTGTACCGCCCACGTGCTCGATTCGCGCGCGCTCGCCTATCGTGTCGAACATGCGCGGCACGACCCACACCCGCAGCCCGTTCTGATGTGCGGTCCGGACCACATGGGTGAGCACCTGGTCCTGTGTGCGGGAGAAGGCGATCACGACGTTCTGAGCGCTGGTCAGTTTGATCGCCTGGTCGATGTTCTCCGGCGAGCCCAGCCACGGGAGATCGGGTCTCGCATCGCCCGGCTGGCCGAACCACGGCTCGGCATCGACGATGCCGACCGGGGCCAGGCCGTATTCCGGGAACTCTTCCAAGCGGCTGATGATGTGCCCGGCGACGCGACCGTTGCCGACGATGAGGGTTGGCGCCTGGAGATGATTGTGTTGCCGCAGGCTCCGCTGGATGATCACCCGCACCAGCCGCCCGAACGGCATGAGTACCGCGGCACAGATCCAGATCTTGAGCACGGTGGCGCCGGGGCGGCCCGTATCGTTCGCGAGCACCAAGCCGCCGAGCAAGAACATCGTTGCGATGGACACCGTCGCTTCGATCGGCCCGATCTCGTCGAGGAACTCCCGTTTGAGGCGCCGCCGGTAAACCCCACGCGCAGCGAGCATGAGGATCACGACGGGTACGTACAGCACGGCCAGCCGCAGGTCGGGCGGATAGTCGTGGGTCGATATCGCCCATTGCACGCCGATGACCGTCGCCACTGAGGCCGACAAGACGTCGATGGAGACGGTGATGGTGGTACTCAGCGGGTCGGTGCGCACCCGCTCGGCAAATGTCTTCCGGTGCACGGGCAGGTTGTCGTTACTTACCGGTGATGCCGGTTCATTTTCAACGTGAAGGATCCGTATCGCCATGATCCGCTCACTTCACCTGCCGAACCACACGCAGGACGCTACCCGATTTTGCTACCCGTCGAGTCATGTATCCCCCCGTGTGGCGAACATTGGCAAAGATCAGACGTTGCGTGGGTCGGCGAGTAGCCGCTGGCGCGCAACGTCGGCGAGATCGTTGAGGATCTGGACCTGGCCGCTGGACCAGTGCCGCGGCCGGGTGTCCCACGTGCACAACGTCCCAGCGACGTAGCCCTTGCTGTCGAGCAACGGAATTCCGGCGTACGCCAACACCGCCCCGCTCTGCACCACTGGATGATCCGACAGCATGGGATGAGCCCGGGTGTCGTCGACGACCAGAGGCTCCCGGCTCGCCACGGTGAATTTGCAGATCGACATCTCGAGCGGTGCGACCCGGGGCTGCACTTCGTCGCTCGCGTTCGATCCCGCCAGCACCTGCCGGTCGGGGTAGACGATGGACACCGCCGCCATCGGGGTGCCCAGCGCCTCGGCGACCAAGACTGCGACGCGATCAAGCGTCGGGTTTCGGGTGTCGTCGAAACGGCCGAGGCGCTCGACCGACTCCAGACGCTCGGGATCGGAAACCGCGTCTTCGACGATCGAGTCGACCGCACTCTGTTCGCCAGAGAGGAGGTCGACGACGGCGCGCACCGTGTGGTCGTGTTCGGGCGCGGCCAGGCGTGCGATCACATGTCGGCCCGTGGTTCGGTCGACGCCGTGGCGCGGACCTTGGCCAGCGCTGTCCGCGGGTTGCGGCGCCGTGTCGTTCATGCGGTCCACGATAGGTCACCCCCGTCGGCGCCGGGCGATCTCCGAAAGGTCTGGTCGGGTGGCGTCTTCGTGGATCTGGGTAGTGCCCCCACCAGGGCTCGAACCTGGGACCTGCGGATTA
>JAHFVD010000022.1:0-37734 GCA_023264735.1 Mycobacterium sp.
TGGGTACCGCGGCGTAGTTTCTTGGTGGTCAGCTCGGCGAACCACCGCTCGACAAGGTTCAGCCACGATGAACTGGTCGGGGTGAAATGCAAGACGAATCTGGGATGGCTTGTCAGCCAACGCTTCACCGCGGGAGTCTTGTGCGTGGAGGCGTTGTCGAGCACGACGTGGCAGTCCAGCTCGGCGGGCACTTCGGCATCGATCTTCTTCAGGAACGCGAGGAACTCCTGGGCGCGATGGCGGGCATGCAGCGACCCGATTACCTGGCCGCTGGCGAGGTCCAACGCGGCATACAGGCTCGAGGTGCCGTGGCGGACGTGGTCGTGGGTGGCTCGCGCCGGGGTGCCCGGCAGCATGGGAAATACCGGTTGAGTGCGGTTGAGGGCCTGGATCTGGGTCTTCTCGTCGACACAGAGCACCACGGCACGTTCCGGCGGGTCCAGATACAGCCCGACGACGTCGCGGACCTTCTCCACAAACAGCGGATCCTTGGACAATTTCCACGAATCCTGCTTATGCGGAGCCAGTCCGAAGGCCCGCCACACCCGGGACACCATCGACTGACTCAAACCCAAATGCTCGGCCATCGACCGTGTTGACCAGTGCGTGGCATCTGCTGGCGTGGTCTCCAACGTCGCGGTGATCAAGTCCTTGATCTGTTCATCGCCGACCACCCGCGGCCGGCCCGGTCGGGGCTCATCAAGCAGACCGTCGCACCGGTATCGCAGGAACCTCGTGCGCCACTTACGAACTGTGGCGCGGCTCAATTCCAGCCGATTGGCCACCTCTACATTCGTGCCACCCTCGGCGGCCGCCAACACGATTCGCGCTCGCAACGCCAAACCCGCAGCGCTCGTGCGCCGACGAGTCCACCCCTGCAACTCGGCACGCTCATCATCGGTCAACACAATCTGCACAGCATGCGGCGACGGCATCACCCATACTAACAAGCGAACACGAATTAACGACTCAAGACACTAGCCGATCTTGGCCTAGCTAATTTGCTCTGTGAGGGATGCGAAATCGGCGAGGTCCCAGACGTGGGTGAACGTGTCGCCGTCGACGCGGTAGATGGTGAATTCCGAGATCGTCACCTCACGCCCGGTCGGTTCGATTCCCTCGAAGGCGCCGCGGTGGGTGCCGGTGACCGAAAAGTTCAGCGAGATGTGCGCCGCGTCGATGATCATGTTGCGCACGGTCCACCGCCAGTCCGGGAACGCCGCGACCAGTGGGGCGAACTGCGCCGTGACGGTATGTGCGTCCCTCGGCACGTCGTTGATGTAGATGGTCGGGGCGTAGAACGTGGTCATGCGCTCGAAGTCGTGATCGTTGCACGCCACGAGGTAGTCGGAATAGAGAGACCGGAGCTGCTCGAAATCGTTTGCCATGTCATCGATTGTCCGGCAGAACAATTCGATGAGCGCCCCGAGGGCTAGCGGCGGGTGACGTGGTTGGGGCCACCGCGGCTGCGCATCGTGGTCCCGGACTCGCGCAACAACGCGTGGATCGAGCCGTACGAACGGCCCGTCGACGCCACCAGGGTGCGAATACTCGCGCCGCCCTCGTAGGCGTTCCGCAGATTGTTCAGCAGTTGATCATGAGCTTCGGTTGGCTTCCTCATGATGACCCTCCCCGGTCGATCCGCGCCGTTAGCCCACAGAGTAGGAGTGCTTCACGGCGGTTTGGCCGGAATCACCGAAATGGTTTATGCCAGTTGTCAGGCGAGCTCGATCAGGTCCCGATACTCGTCGGACCAATAGTCCTCGGTGCCGTCCGGAAGCAGGACGACCCGTTGCGGGTCGAGCGCTTCAGCGGCGCCGGGATCGTGGGTCACCAGCACCACCGCACCCTGGTAACTGCGCAGTGCGTCGAGAACCTGTTCGCGCGAGGCGGGATCGAGGTTGTTGGTCGGCTCGTCGAGCAGCAGCACGTTGGCGGTCGAGGCCACCAGACCCGCGAGTGCAAGCCGCGTCTTTTCACCGCCGGACAGGGTGCCTGCCGGCTGATCGAGCTGCGGGCCGGTGAACATGAACGCGCCGAGCAGACTGCGCAGATCCTGTTCGCCGGTGTCGGGTGCGGCGTGGCGAATGTTCTCCCACACCGAGGCGCTGCCGTCGATCGTGTCGTGTTCCTGCGCAAAATATCCCAGCTTGAGCCCGTGCCCTGGTTCGATGGCGCCGGCGTCAGTCGTTTCCGCCCCGGCCAGGATCCGCAGCAGCGTGGTCTTACCGGCACCGTTGAGTCCCAGCACGACGACGCGGGACCCTTTGTCGATGGCCAGATCGACGCCGGTGAAGATCTCCAGCGAGCCGTAGGTCTTGGTCAGGCCCTTGGCCACCAACGGGGTGCGACCGCACACGGCCGGAGTGGGGAACCGGATCTTGGCCACCTTGTCGGCGACCCGCTCGTCGTCGAGCTCGGCGATCATGCGCTCGGCACGGCGCAACATGTTCTGTGCGGCAACGGCTTTGGTTGCCTTGGCGCCCATCTTGGCGGCCTGGGTGCGCAGCGCACTGGCCTTCTTCTCGGCGTTGGCGCGCTCCCGGCGGCGGCGCTGTTCATCGGTGGAGCGGGCGTCGAGGTACTTCTGCCAGCCCATGTTGTAGACGTCGGCCTCGCCGCGCACCGCGTCGAGGAACCACACCCGGTTGACCACCTCGTCGAGTAGTTCGACGTTGTGGCTGATGATCACCAGGCCGCCGGCGTGCGACTTGAGGAAGTCCCGCAGCCAGCCGATGGAGTCGGCGTCGAGGTGGTTGGTCGGCTCGTCGAGCAGCAGTGTCGTCGCGGACCCGGACCCGGTGTCACTGGCCGCGAACAGGATCCGGGACAGCTCGACGCGCCTGCGCTGCCCGCCGGACAGCGTTCGCAGCGGCTGGGTCAGAACCCGTTCTGGCAGTCCCAGGCTCGCGCAGATCCGGCCCGCCTCGCTCTCGGCCGCGTACCCGCCGAGTGCGGCGAAGCGTTCTTCGAGCTGGCCGTAGCGGCGCACCGCCTTGTCACGCGCGGCATCGTCGACCACCTCGGCCATCAACGCCTGCTGCTTTTCCAGATCGGAGAGCAACGTGTCAAGTCCGCGCGCCGACAGCACGCGGTCACGGGCCAGCACGTCGAGATCACCCTCACGGGGATCCTGCGGCAGATAGCCGACATCGCCGGTGCTGACGATGGTGCCCGCGTACGGTTCGCCCTCCCCCGCCAGGATCCGCATCGTCGTCGTCTTCCCGGCGCCGTTGCGTCCGACCAGACCGATGCGGTCGCCGGGCTGCACCCGCAGCGCAGGACCTTCCGCGAGCAGTAGCGTGCGCGCGCCGGCGCGGACCTCGAGGTCCGTTGCGGTGATCACGCGCACTGCTCCTTGCTGTTAGGTCTTTTCGTCGGTGAAGACCGGGGCGCGGTTCTCGGCGCGCGCAGCGACCGCCTCTTCGAAGTTGGCGGTGAGCAGGCGCACATAGAGTTGCCCGAGGCCCTCGGCCTGCATATGACTTTCCAGGCTACCGGCGTCTAGTCCACTCCATAGCGTCCGCTTGGTCAACTCGGTGCCGGGGCGGGAGAACGCCGCGATGCGGGTCGCGATCTCGAAGCAGGCGGGCAGCAACTCGTCCTCCGGCACCTGCCGGGATACCAGGCCGATCCGCTCGGCCTCCTGCGCATCGACGTCGCGGCCAGTCAGCATGATCTCGAACGCCCGGGAAGACCCGATGGCCCGCGGCAGCAGGTAGCTCAGGCCCAGCTCACTGGCGGTCAGTCCGTTGTTGATGCCTGCGGCCCGGAAGTAGGCGCCGCTGGCGGCCACCCGGATGTCAGCGGCCAGCGCCAGGCACAGCCCGCCGCCGATCGCCGCGCCGTTGACCGCAGCGATGATCGGCTGGTGCAGCTTGCGCATGGCGAGAATCACATCGTCGAGCACCGCCATCGACCGCAGCCCGAACGACGGCCGGGTCAGCCCGGCGACGTGGGGAATGGAACCGGCGGACTTGTGGTCGGCGCCCGAGGAGAAGCCGCGCCCGGCACCGGTCAGCACGACCGCACGCACGGAGTTGTCGTGGCTGAGTTCGGTGAGAACGTCCCTGAGCGGCAGCATGACATCGAAGGCCATGGAGTTCATTCGCTCGGGGCGGTTCAGGGTCACCAGAGCGACGCCTGCCTGCGGGTTTTCGACGAGGACGAAACCAGAGTCACGAATCACGGTTGCACGGTAACCCGTGCGGGGTCTTACGTGTCTTGAGACTGAGACGCGGCGGCCGCGTCGACGTCGAACTCCTTGACCTGCGAGATGAGGTCCTCCAGCGCGGCGGGCGGCAGCGCACCGGCCTGGTTGAAGATCAGCTTGCCCTTCTTGAACGCCATCAGCGTCGGGATGGAGCGGATCTCGGCGGCGGCCGCCAGCTCCTGCTCGGCCTCGGTGTCGACCTTGGCGTAGACGACATCCGGGTGCTTCTCCGAGGACGCCGAGAAGGTCGGGGCGAACGCCCGACACGGTCCGCACCACGACGCCCAGAAGTCGACCAGCACGATGTCGTTGCCACTGATGGTGTCGTTGAAGTTCTGCGCGGTGAGGTCTTGAGTAGCCACGTCAGTCCTAACGTCAGGTTTCCGCTGAGTGTTCCCAGTGCTAACTAATACAAACGGCCGAGTGCGCTGGCCGCATCGAAACCGCCGAACTGGTCGAGCTTCCCGTCCCGCACGTGGTTCACCCAGCCGGGATCGGCGAGCAGCGCACGGCCGACCGCGACGATATCGAACTCACCGGCCTCGAATTGGTCGAGCAGCCGGTCGATGGAGGACGCCGGGATCGGCCCGCCGGCCTCACCGGGGTTGAACTCGGTCTCCAGACCAACCGATCCGACGGCGATGACGGGCAGCCCGGTCATCTTCTTGGTCCAGCCGGCGAGGCTCAATTGTGGGTCCTCGTCAGGGAAGCCGGGCACGTAGTGCCGCCGCGTCGACGGATGCAGCACGTCCACTCCGGCCTCGACCAGCGGCGCCAGCAGCTGCTCGAGTTCGCTCGCGCTGCCGACCACCTGGGCGTCGTAGCGGTTCATCTTCCACTGCGAGAACCGGAAGATGATCGGGAAATCGGGCCCGACGGCCGCGCGCACCGCCGCCACCACCTCGGCCGGGAATCGGGTGCGGGCCGCCAGCGAGCCGCCGTAGCCGTCGGTGCGGTGATTGGTGTGCTCCCAAAGGAATTGGTCCAGCAGATAGCCGTGGGCGCCGTGGATCTCGACGGCGTCGAAGCCGGCGGAACGGGCGTTGGCTGCGGCCAGCGCGTAGGCCTGGGCCAGCTCGGGCAGCTCCTCGGTGCTCAGCGCCCGCCCGATCGCGCTGCCCGCGAGGTCGATTCCCGATGGGCTGACCGGTACTTGGTCGGGGCCGTCATCGTCGTGCACGCCGCGCGCGGCGCCCTGATGCCACAGCTGGGCGGCGATGGTGCCGCCTTCGGTGTGGACAGCGTCGGTGACCGCACGCCAGCCGGCGAGCGCATCGTCGCCGTCGAGGTTCGGGATGCGGTCCGGCCAGCCGGCAGCCGGATGCGGGATCCGGATGCCCTCGGTGATGACGAGCGCGGTGCCGCCCGCGGCGCGGCGGGCGTAGTAGGCCGCGACGTCGGGCCCCGGGATACCGTCCGGTGACGCGGCCCTGGTCATCGGCGCCATCGCGAACCGGTTGCGCACGGTCAGCGATCCGACGCTCAGCGGGGTGAACAGGTCAAGCACACGTGCATCATCCATGACGGGGTGCAACACCGCTGTCGGCTGTCTTGTTTCCGCGGGGGGTTACAGCTTTTCTTCAACCCGCCGGAAGAACGCGGTGACGTCGGCGGCCAGGGTATCGACGTCGGCGGTCACGTCGAGGCCGTGCACCGCACCGAACGGCGCGTTCCACAGCGGCCCGGCGCGCGGCGAGGTCGCAAAATCCCACGGCCCGACGTAGGCGTAGGGCAGTTCGTGGAACTCGTCGCCGGCCGAGACCCCGTAGTTGACCTCGTCAGCCGTGGCCGCGACGTCGAAATGCTCGGGCCACAACACCGGATGACCTTCCGGCAGAACAGCATTGATCGCGAAGCCCCCGGCGTACAGGCTGCGGTAGATGGCATCGGCGGCGTCGGCGTCGAGATGCAGGACAGTGTCCGGGCTCAGCGCGGCGACCGACTCGTACACCCCGGCCGGCGGCCCGATGTCGAGGCCGCTGGCCTGCGCCACGGCACCGACCGGACCTGCCAGCGCGGCGCTGCCACCGGGCCACGTCAGCGTGGTGCCGTGTACGGCGATCGCCAGCGTGGTCGCGCTGAAGCCGTCCTGGCGCACCGCGAGCCGGATCGTTCCCGTCGCGCGGTATTGCGGCCCAGCGATAAAACTCTCGGCGATGCCCTGCAATTGGTGACGGGTTGCCACGACAGTTGCCGCTGCCGTCACAGTGCCTTTTCCTGAGTGCTTTCGATGAGCCCCAGCGCCCGCTCTTTGGCGCGATCGGCGTTGGCCAGCAAGCGGTCTCGGCGACCCGGCCACCAGAACACCTCGAATGCCATCAGCACGAGATACAGCAGCGACGCGATCATGTCGCGGGTCGACCCGAACATCGAGTCCCACACCGCGGTTCCGACTCCGACGGCAAGGACCACCGGCACCACCCAGCGAAACGGGCGGCCCTGCTCGGCGGCCTTGTGCATACCGTCGGCGAAGTCGACCACCGGTTGCGCCAGCGCCGGATCACCGATCCGGCCACCCCAGTGGGTGACTCCGGCTACCCGAGCGCGTTGCTCGCCGGTCAGCGCCGACGCACCCGGCCAGAACTTGACCATCCGGCGGCCCAGCCAGACACCGTAGATCAGCGTGATGATGGCCGCCGCCAACGCAGCGGCGAACCACAGCCCCGAGTCCAACCAGGCCAGCAGGCCCAGAAAGACACCGGTGGCAAGGCCGACGATCACCGCGCGGGTGAACGCGTTACCCCGCCAGAGGAAGGCCGGCACGGTGAGCATGGTTTCACCCTAGAGGGTGGGCACCGGTTCTAGCATTGATTGTCGACGAAGCAATCAAGCAGCAGCCGGGTGACGGCATAGCCAGGCGCCTGGGTCTTCTTGATGTCGTGCGTCGGCGGCACCGCGACCCCAGGAAAAGCTTGTTCGACGATGCGGGTTCCGGAGCGGAATCCGTAACGCTTCCAAGCGATTTCCTGGACGTCCTGGTCCTGCACCGCCGGGATCAGTGTGCGCCCCGCCGCCGTCAGGCTCAGGATCGGATGGGTGATTCCGGTGCGCACCTTCTCGGAATCCAGCTGCTCCTGGGTCAGCGCCTTACCGGGCGGGTTGCCTGCGAAGTAGCTCAGGAAGCCGACGTATGCGGTGGCACCGGAGTTGGCTGGGTCGGGTTGGTGATCCACATTTTGGCCTTGCCGGTCTCGACCACGTCCAGGATCTGCTGGATGGACGTCTTGGTGCCCGGGGCGAACCCGAGACCGTCCATCATCGGCTTGGAGTCGACGAGCTTGTTGCACTGCTCGTTGCCGGTCTATTCAAAAACCGTTGAGGCAAAACAGAAGATGTCGAACGGAGGAGGGTTGGAGCAGTCCTGGCCGAGCAGGTTCGCCTCATTGACCGAGCCGAGTTCCTTTGCCGTGCAGTTCAGCCCGTCCGCGTCATCCATATTCAGCAGAGGCCAGGCCCCGAACCGCCAGTGCCGCAGTTGTTCTCCTCAGCGGTCCGCCAGGGCACGATCGAACAAAGCCCCGATAGCCGGCCCCATCGCCCGGGAGTACTCCTGCGTGATGTGGCTGGCGTCGTAGAACACCATGGTGTTGGAGACAACCGGCGGGCAGCGATCCCCCGAGCAGAACAAGTCGTGGGTGTTGGCGTAGTGGCCTCCGTTGGCGCGAACCGCCGCTGACTCGGCCGCGATCCCGGCTTCGTTTTCGGTTGGCCACAGCGCCGCACACGCCATCGGATCCTTCAGGTGTGCGGACAGGCAGTTCGTCGTCATTGACGGGAGGACCGGCTCCCGGCCCAAAATCAGCACCTGTGAGCCGTTGCTGCGCAACTGCTTGACCATGTTTCCCAAAGCTTCGATCCAGCCCGGGTTGAACGGGTCGAACCCGGGCTTGTCCCAGAATCCGATGCCATCCGGGCCGTAACCCCGTACCGCAGCCACAACGACGAGTGCCGGCGGATCGGCACGCAGACGATCCATGATCCCGTGGCGCCACTGCGCACACCGTTGCAACTCCTCGGACATCTCGTTCAGATGCTCGGTGATCGGAAGTTCCACAATCGGGCACGACGCCTTGGCCATCAGCAGCATCCGCCAGTCCCGGCGATCGACGGCATTCTGCACCGCCGGGCGCCACATCGCGGCGTGCGAGTCGCCGATGAGAGCGACCGTGGTAGCCGACGCGCGATTGCCTGTGATGCACTCGGGCTGGCTACCATCGAAGGGCATCGAGCGCAGGCAGCCGCCGGCCACCATCGCCGTCACCTCACCGGTGGTGCCGGTCAGTGGCGGGGTCAGATTGGACGGAACGGCCGTCATGTCCAACGCGGCGGTGACCGCCGAATTCACTTGGCCGAACACGCTGTGGACGGCCTGGTCGTACACCTCGATGGGCAATCCCTGGGGCGTGGGGACGGCATTGATGACCAACGGCGGCGCCGCCGGGCCGGGGCCGAACGGGGCCGGCGTTACCACCAAGGTCACCACGCCCACGGCAATCGCTGTCGCGGTCGCGATTCCGCCGAGAGCCAGGCTGTTGCGCGGAGACCGCCGGATGCGCTCGGAGAACCGCAACGGGTTTTCGATGAAGCGCAGGGTCAGGGCCGCCAGTCCAGCCGAGAAGGCCATCGCAGCCACCCGCAAAGGCAGGCTCGATGGATGCCCGAGCAGCGCCGGAAGCAGAACCAGCACCGGCCAATGCCACAGGTACCACGAGTACGAGATCCGCCCGATCGCCTGCATCGGTGCCAGACCCAGCAGCCGACCCGATCCGCGCTGAGCCGCGGCACAGCCCGCGCCGATCACCAGTGCCGAACCGAAGGTGGGCAGGAGGGCCGCGGTGCCCGGATACTCCGTCCTCCCGTCGATCCAGACGCAAGCCAGCAGGATCATCCCCAGACCGACCCAGCCCACGGCCATGGCCAGCGATGCCGGGAGCCTCCGCCATCGCTCAGCGGTCAGGGCGACCAGGCCGCCGATGGCCAATTGCCAAGCTCGGGTAGGCAGCGACAGGTAGGCGGCGGGCGGCATGACGTAGGTCAGGACCAGGCACAACGCGAAGGAGATCACCGCAACGATCGCGAGCAAGGCGATGAACGGGCCCGCCGAGGGCGTGGTCGGCTCGGCACCCCGGCGTTTGAACCGCCGGATCAGCCAAGCCGTGAGGATGATCAGTACCGGCCAGACCAGATAGAACTGCTCCTCGACGCCCAGCGACCAGTAGTGCTTGAACGGCGACGGCGTTGTCAGTTGGTCTTTCGCGAAATAATTCAGTCCGGACGCGATGAACCAGTAGTTGCTGACGTACAGGGCACTGGTGATGGCGTCGATGGCGACGGTTTTTACCTGCAGCGGAGACAGGATCAGTGCCGAGGCGATCATGGTGACCACACCGACGGCGGCCGAGGCGGGGAGCAGGCGGCGAGCGCGGGCGCCCCAAAACCGGCGCAGGCTGACTGTTCCCGAAGTACCGGCCTCCCGCCACAGCATGCCGGTGATCAGATAGCCAGAGATGACGAAGAACACGTCGACGCCGACGAATCCGCCAGTGATGCCGGGGATTCCAGCGTGAAAGAGGACTACGGACGTTACGGCGACGGCGCGCAGGCCCTCGATGTCAGGCCGGAAGTTGCTCGGCACGTGCGCGTGTGCCCGAGATGTTGCGTGATCGAGCACCTGCAGCCCTTATCGTCCCCCGCTGTGGCGGGCGTCCCGCCGACTCGGAGACTCTACCGCGCGTTGTGCCGATAGAGATCGGCTTTGTGCATCCATTGATTGAGGCCTACACCGTGAACCCGAGCGCGCGCAGTTGTTCGCGGCCGTCCTCGGTGATCTTGTCGGGTCCCCACGGCGGGTTCCAGACCCAGTTGATCTTTATCTCGTTGACGAGCCCGGCGCCGACGAGCGCGGTGCGCGTCTGGTCCTCGATCACGTCGGTGAGTGGACAGGCGGCCGACGTCAACGTCATGTCGACGAGGGCAACCTTCGACCCCTCGGCGTCTTCGACGTTCAGGCCGTACACCAGTCCGAGGTCGACGACGTTGATGCCGAGTTCGGGATCGACGACGTCACGCATCGCCTCCTCCAGGTCCGCCATGAACTCCTCATCGGGGGCTGCAGTTTCACTCACGGTCGTTCCTCCGAGTTCTTCGCTTGCACGAGTGCATCTTTGAAGGCCAGCCATCCGAGCAGCGCGCATTTCACCCGCGCCGGATACTTGGCCACACCGGCGAACGCGATGCCGTCGCCGATCACATCCTCATCACCCTCGACATTGCCGCGCGACGAGATCATTTCGCTGAACGCGGCCACAGTCTTCAGCGCGTCGCCGACCGTCAGGCCGATCACCTGATCGGTGAGCACCGAGGTCGCCGCCTGGCTGATCGAGCAGCCCTGGCCGTCGTAGGAGATGTCGGTGACGTGCTCACCGTCGTCGGAGAGTGCCACCCGCAAGGTCACCTCGTCGCCACAGGTCGGGTTGACGTGGTGCACCTGCGCGCCGAACGGCTCACGCAGCCCGCGGTGGTGCGGGTGTTTGTAGTGGTCCAGGATCACTTCCTGGTACATCTGCTCCATTTTCACGAGAAGAACTCCACGGCACGCTTCACACCCGCCACCAAACGATCCACCTCGTCGGCGGTGTTGTAGACCGCGAACGACGCCCGGGCGGTGGCGGCGATGCCGAACCGGCGGTGCAGCGGCCACGCGCAGTGGTGTCCGACCCGGACGGCCACTCCCTCGTCGTCGAGCACCTGCCCGACGTCGTGGGCGTGCACCCCGTCCACCACGAAGCTCACCGGCGAACCCCGGTGCTCCAGCGTGGTCGGCCCGATGATGCGGACCTGCGGGATGGCTCCGAGACCTTCTAACGCCGCAGTCACCAGTTCGTTCTCGTGTGCCTCGACCGCCGTCATCCCCAGCGCGCTGAGATACCGTGCGGCGGCGGCCAAGCCGACCACCTGCGAGGTCATCGGCGTGCCGGCCTCGAACCGCTGCGGCGCGGGCGCGTACGTGGTGGCCTCCATGGTCACGGTCTCGATCATCGATCCGCCGGTGATGAACGGGGGCATCGCGTCGAGTAGTTCGCGGCGCCCGTACAGCACGCCGATCCCGGTGGGGCCCAGCATCTTATGCCCGGAGAATGCGGCATAGTCGACCGCAAGGCCGTGGAAGTCCACCGGCTGATGCGGTACCGACTGGCAGGCGTCCAACACGGTCAATGCGCCAACAGACCGGGCTCGGTCGACGATTTCGCCGACCGGCGCCACCGCACCGGTGACATTCGAATGGTGGCTGAACGCGACGACTTTCACCCGCTCGTCGAGCTGCAGCGAATCGAGGTCGATGCGCCCGTCGTCGGTGACGCCGTACCAGCGCAGGGTCGCCCCAGTGCGCTGGGCCAGTTCCTGCCACGGAACGAGGTTGGCGTGGTGCTCGAGCTCGGTGGTGACGATGATGTCGCCGGGCCCGACCGCGCTCTCGAACCGCTTGTCCCCCAGCACATACGACACGAGGTTGAGCGACTCGGTGGCGTTCTTGGTGAACACCAGCTCGTCGGCGTCGGCCCCGACGAACGCGGCGATATCGGCACGCCCCTGTTCGTAGGCGTCGGTCGACTCCTCCATCAGCTGGTGCGCACCGCGGTGCACGGCGCCGTTGGAGGTGGTCAGAAACTCACGCTCGGCGTCGAGAACCTGCAGCGGTTTCTGCGACGTCGCCCCCGAATCCAGGTAGGCCAGCTGATGTCCGCCCCGCATCACCCGATTCAGGATCGGGAAGTCGGCGCGGACTGCCGTGACATCCAGGTCCACCGAGGCGGTCATATCAGGCTCCGGCCGCGGCCTGAGTGAAGCGCTCGTAACCGTTCTCTTCGAGCTCATCGGCGAGCTCCGGACCGCCGGAGGTGACGATGCGCCCGTCGAAGAACACGTGCACGAACTGCGGGTGGATGTAGCGCAGGATCCGGGTGTAGTGCGTGATGAGCAGGACGCCGGCATGCTCAGCCTCGGCGAAGCGGTTGACGCCCTCGGAGACCACCCGTAGCGCGTCGACGTCCAGGCCGGAGTCGGTCTCGTCGAGGATCGCGATCTTCGGCTTCAGCAGGCCCAGCTGCAGGATCTCGTGGCGCTTCTTCTCGCCGCCCGAAAAGCCTTCGTTGACACTGCGTTCGGCGAACTGCGGGTCGATCTCGAGATCGGTCATCGCGGCCTTGACCTCTTTGACCCAGTGCCGGAGCTTGGGTGCCTCGCCGCGCACCGCGGTCACCGCCGTGCGCAGGAAGTTCGACATCGACACCCCGGGCACCTCGACCGGGTACTGCATGGCCAGGAACAGTCCGGCGCGGGCGCGTTCGTCGACGCTCATCGCCAGCACGTCCTCACCGTCGAGAGTGATCGACCCCGAGGTGACGTGGTACTTGGGATGGCCGGCGATCGAATACGACAGCGTGGACTTGCCCGATCCGTTGGGGCCCATCACCGCGTGGGTCTCCCCCGACTTCACGGTCAGGTCGACGCCCTTGAGGATCTCCTTCGCGGTCCCGTCCTCATTGGCGACGCTGACGTGGAGGTCCTTGATTTCCAAAGTGCTCATGGCTGTGTGGCTTTCGCTTCAGTGATGGCTAGTTCTCGTTCGATGGCTTCGGTGAGGCGTTCGCGGACGGCGGGGACGGCGATCTTGGCGATGATCTCGCCGAAGAACGCACGCACCACCAGCCGGCGGGCCTGTTCCTCCGGGATGCCGCGGGCCTGCAGATAGAACAGCTGCTCGTCGTCGAAACGCCCGGTGGCACTGGCATGTCCGGCGCGGACGATCTCGCCGGTTTCGATCTCCAGGTTCGGCACCGAGTCGGCGCGGGCGCCGTCGGTCAGCACCAGGTTGCGGTTGACCTCAAAGGTGTCGGTCCCGGTGGCCTCGGCGCGGATCAGCACGTCACCGATCCACACGGTGTGCGCATCGGGCTTCTTGGAGTCCGGATCGCCTTGCAGCGCACCCTTGTACAGCACGTCGGACTTGCAATTGGGCTGCGCGTGGTCGACCAGCAGCCGCGACTCGAAGTGCTGGCCGTCGTCGGCGAAGTAGGTGCCGAGCATCTGCGCGTCGCCACCCGGCGCGGTGAACCGCACGGTCGCCGAGGTGCGGACGACATCGCCGCCGAGCGTCACCGCGACGTGCCCGAGCACGGCGTCCTTGCCGAGCTTGGCGTGATGCGAACTCACGTGCACCATGTCGTCGGCCCAGTCGGCAATCCAGATGACACCGACGCCCGCCGCGTCACCGACGATGATCTCCACGTTGTCCGCGTAGGTTCCGCTGCCGCGTAGGTCGACGACGACAATCGCGCGGCCCAACTCCTCGACCCGGATCTGCAGGTGCCCGTAGGCCACCGCACCCTTGCCGGGCCCGTTGACGACGATCTCGATCGGATCGGCCACCTCGGTGTCGCGCGCCACGGTGACGATCGTCGCCTCATTGAACGACGAGAATGCCTGCGCGGCAACACGATCGGCGGGCACCCCGCCCTGGCCGAGTCGTTCGTCGCCACGGCGGACGGTCTCCACCGTCACGCCGGGCCGTTCGGTGACACTGATCTGGGCGGCACCGGTGGCCGGCGCCGAGCCGTCGTGCAGGCCGCGCAACCGCTTCAGCGGGGTGAACCGCCACAGCTCGTCGCGACCGCCGGGCACCTCGAAGGCATCAACATCGAACGAACTGAATTGCTCGCCCTTGTTCTTGATGATCCCTTCGGCAGCTTCAGTGAGGTTGAGATTGTGAACCACTATCCGACAGCACCTTCCATCTGCAGCTCAATCAAGCGATTGAGCTCCAGCGCATATTCCATGGGCAGTTCCTTGGCGATCGGCTCGACGAAGCCACGCACCACCATCGCCATCGCCTCGTCCTCGGTCATGCCGCGGCTCATCAGGTAGAAGAGCTGATCGGCGCTGACCTTGGACACCGTCGCCTCGTGCCCCATCGTGACGTCGTCCTCACGGATGTCGACGTAGGGGTAGGTGTCGCTGCGGCTGATCGAATCGACCAGCAGCGCATCACATTTCACACTCGACCGGGAACCGTGAGCGCCCTTGTTGATCTGAACCAGGCCGCGGTAGGACGCGCGACCACCGCCGCGGGCCACCGACTTCGACACGATGTTGCTCGACGTGTTCGGGGCCAGGTGCAGCATCTTGGCGCCGGTGTCCTGGTGCTGGCCTTCGCCCGCGAACGCGACCGAGAGCACCTCGCCCTTGGCGTGCTCACCGGTCATCCACACCGCCGGGTACTTCATCGTCACCTTCGAGCCGATATTGCCATCGACCCACTCCATGGTGGCGCCGGCCTCGGCCCTGGCGCGCTTGGTCACCAGGTTGTAGACGTTGTTCGACCAGTTCTGGATGGTCGTGTATCGGCAACGGCCCCTGGGCTTCACGATGATCTCCACCACCGCGGAGTGCAGCGAGTCGCTCTTGTAGATCGGCGCGGTACAACCCTCGACGTAGTGCACGTAGGCGTCCTCGTCGACGATGATCAGCGTCCGCTCGAACTGGCCCATGTTCTCGGTGTTGATCCGGAAGTAGGCCTGCAGCGGGATGTCGACGTGGACACCCTTGGGCACGTAGATGAACGAACCACCCGACCACACCGCGGTGTTGAGCGCGGAGAACTTGTTGTCGCCTGCCGGGATCACCGTGCCGAAGTACTGCTTGAAGAGCTCGGGGTGTTCCCGCAGACCCGAGTCGGTGTCCAGGAAGATGACGCCCTGGGCTTCCAGGTCCTCACGGATGGAGTGGTACACCACCTCGGACTCGTACTGCGCGGCCACACCCGACACCAGGCGCTGCTTCTCCGCCTCCGGGATGCCGAGCCGGTCGTAGGTGTTCTTGATGTCGGCGGGCAGGTCATCCCATGTGGCGGCCTGCTTCTCGCTCGAACGCACGAAGTACTTGATGTTGTCGAAGAAGATGCCCTCGAGGTTGGACCCCCAGTTCGGCATCGGCTTCTTCTCGAAGGTGCGCAGCGCCTTGAGACGCATGTCGAGCATCCACTGCGGTTCGCTCTTCTTGGCCGAGATATCGCGCACGACCGCTTCGGACAGCCCGCGCTGGGCGCTGGCACCGGCGACATCGGAGTCCGACCAGCCGTAGCCGTAAGTGCCCAGCGAGGCGATCGCCTCGTCCTGGGTCAGCACCTGCGCCGTTTTGGCTTCCGGTGTGAGTGTCATGGCGACGCTCCTCAATCGATCGTGGCGGCTTCGGTGCGGGCTGAGCACCGAAGTGGTTCTGGTCTAGCGGTGTGCCGGTGTCAGGGGCACGTGGGTGGTGCAGGCGCAATCGCCGTTGGCGATCGTCGCCAGGCGCTGAACGTGGGTGCCGAGAACCTCCGACATCGCCTGCTGCTCGGCCTCGCAGAGTTCCGGGAACTCCTCGGCGACATGCGACACCGGGCAGTGGTGCTGGCAGATCTCGATACCTGCCAGCGGGCCGCGCACCCGTGTCGTCGTCGCCGCGTAGCCGGCCCTCGTGAACGCATCGGCTACCCGCTCGGCAGTCGATTCAACATCGTCGGGTCCTGGCTTTACTCCCGCCAGGATCCCGTCGATGCGGCGCCGGGCGAATGTCTCCACCGCCTTCTCGCCGCCGATCTCGCGCAGCTGGCGGAGCGCGGCCGAGGCCAGGTCGTCGTAGGTGTGTTCGAGCTTGGCGCGCCCGGCAGACGTCAGCCGGTAATGCTTGGCGGGCCGCCCACGGCCGGCCTGTTGCCAAGCCGCCGCGACATTGGCCTCGGCGTCACCGGCCTCGATGAGAGCGTCAAGGTGCCGGCGCACACCGGCAGCGGACAAGCTCAGCCGACGGCCGATCTCTGCAGCGGTGATCGATCCCGATTCGACCAGCAGCTGCACAATGGTGCGGCGGGTCTGTCCGTCATGCACAGCAGCGCCCAGCACGGGCACCGAATCTGCATCGGACGGGATTTTCACAACACCAGTGTTACGCAATTCCCTGGGCAGGTCTAGCAAGGGCACCCTTAGCAGCAGCGAGGCCAAAACACCCGGCAGATAGAGTGCTGTGGTGGCAGCCCGCCAACACTCGTTGAGTTCGTCTATCGCCCGCTTGCACGGCGATGAACGCACGGTGGGCTCGCCCCTCAACGCGGCCGAACTGCGCGCAATGCGCCGCACCCGGATGTTCGGCGCCACCGGAACAGTGCTGATGGCGATAGGCGCTCTCGGCGCTGGCGCCCGCCCCGTCGTACAGGACCCCACCTTCGGGGTGCGGCTGCTGAACTTGCCGTCCCGCATCCAGACCGTCTCACTGACGATGACCACCACCGGCGCGGTGATGATGGCGCTGGCCTGGCTGATGCTGGGCCGGTTCGCGCTGGGCAGGCGCCGGATGTCGCGAAGTCAGCTTGATCACACTCTGCTGTTGTGGATCGTGCCGCTGCTGCTCGCGCCGCCGATGTACAGCAAGGACGTCTACTCCTACCTGGCGCAGAGCCAGATCTCGGCCAATGGCCTCAACCCGTACAAGGTGGGCCCGGCTCCCGGCCTGGGACTGGACCATGTGTTCACCCTCTCGGTGCCCAGCCTGTGGCGCGAGACGCCGGCGCCCTACGGGCCACTGTTCTTATGGGTCGGGCGCGGCATCTCGGCGCTGACCGGCGAGGACATCGTCGCCGCGGTGCTCAGCCACCGGGTGATGGTGCTGCTCGGGGTCGGCATGATCGTCTGGGCCGTGCCACGACTGGCCCGCCGCTGCGGGGTGGCCGAGGTCAGTGCGCTGTGGCTGGGCGCGGCCAATCCGCTGCTGCTGATGCACCTGGTGGCCGGCATCCACAACGAGGCGCTGATGCTCGGCCTGATGCTCACCGGCACCGAGTTCGCCCTGCGCGGGGTGACCGGAGCCGCTGGGCCGGCGACATCGGACCGAGCCGCGGGGTCGCTGCTACCGCGACCCCTGCACTGGCCGCGCGGGCGAGAACAGTGGGCGGCGTGGACACCGCTGGCGATGCTGATCGTGGGCGCCGTCCTGATCACGCTGTCCTCTCAGGTCAAGCTGCCGGGCCTGCTGGCGTTGGGCTTCGTAGGCATGGCGCTGGCCCATCGCTGGGGCACCAGTTTCACGGCGTTCGTGATGGCCACCACCCTGATGACGGCGCTGTCGCTGGTGGTGATGGCGATCATCGGCTGGGCCAGCGGGCTGGGGTTCGGCTGGATCTTCACGCTCGGCACCGCCAACGTGGTGCGCAGCTGGATGTCGCCACCGACCTTGCTGGCGCTGGGCACCGGTCAGGTCGGGATCCTGCTCGGGCTCGGCGACCACACCACGGCCGTCCTGTCGCTGACCCGCGCGATGGGCGTGCTGATCATCATGATCACGGTCACCTGGCTGCTGCTGGCGGTGTTCCGGGGACGGCTGCACCCGGTCGGCGGGCTGGGCGTCGCGCTGGGCGCGACGGTGCTGCTGTTTCCCGTCGTCCAGCCGTGGTACCTGCTGTGGGCGATCATTCCGCTGGCCGCCTGGGCCACCCGCCCCGGCTTCCGAATAGCGACGATCGCGGTGACGCTCGTCGTCGGCATCTTCGGGCCCACCGCCAACGGCGACCGCTTCGCCCTGTTCCAGATCCTGGACGCCACGCTGGCCAGCGCGGTGATTGTGCTGCTGCTGATCGCGGTGACGTTCAACCATCTGCCCTGGCGCAAAGTGCCCGGCACCAGCGAGGCGTTCAGCGGTCAGGAACCCGACCCGGCCCCGCCGCCCGAACCGCCGACCGAGCCACCGGCGCCACGCCCGGCGCCTGGCGCATACGCTGAGTCCCCGTGAGTTCCGGCCACGAAATCCCCGTGCGACTGCGCGGGGTGTCCAAGCGCTATGGCACGACGACGGCGGTCTCGAGCCTCGACCTCGAGGTGCACCGTGCCGAAGTGCTCGCGCTGCTGGGCCCCAACGGGGCCGGCAAGACGACCACGGTCGAGATGTGCGAAGGGTTCGTCCGGCCGGACGAGGGCACGATCGAGGTGCTGGGCCTGGACCCGGTGGCCGATAACGCACGGGTGCGTGAGCGGATCGGCGTCATGTTGCAGGGCGGTGGCGGCTATCCGGCCGCCCGGGCCGGCGAGATGCTGCAGCTGGTCGCCTCGTATGCCGCCAATCCCCTGGATCCAGCCTGGCTGCTGGACACTTTGGGGCTCACTGATGCGGCTCGCACCACGTATCGCCGGCTCTCCGGTGGCCAGCAGCAGCGGCTGGCGCTGGCCTGTGCCCTGGTCGGGCGTCCCGAGCTGGTGTTCCTCGACGAGCCGACCGCGGGCATGGACGCCCATGCGCGGCTGGTGGTGTGGGATCTCATCGAGGCGCTGCGCCGCGACGGCGTGACGGTGGTGCTGACCACCCACCAACTCAAGGAAGCCGAGGAGCTGGCCGACCGGATCGTCATCATCGACCACGGCTCTGCCGTTGCCGCGGGCACGCCCGCCGAGTTGATGCACAACGGTGCCGAAGGCCAGCTGCGGTTCTCCGCGCCCCGCCGGCTCGACCTGTCACTGTTGATGACCGCCCTGCCGGAAGGCTATGTGGCAAAAGAACATTCACCCGGTGAATACCTCGTCGAAGGGCAGATCGACCCGCAGGTGCTGGCCACCGTGACGGCCTGGTGCGCACGGCTCAACGTGCTGGCCACCGATGTACGGGTCGAACAGCGCAGCCTCGAAGACGTGTTCCTGGAACTGACCGGCAAGGAGTTGCGGCCATGAGCGACGCTTGCGGAGCGAATCAAGGGCCGCGATGGCGCAACCGAGCCTGCGAGGGAGCGGCATGACGACGGAGCTCTTCCCACCGGGCACCTTCGCCCCCGATCCGCGGCCCAGCACGGTGCAGCGAATGCTGGCCGCGCAGTACGGCCTCGAGCTGAAACTGTTGCTGCGCAACGGCGAACAGCTGCTGCTGACGATGTTCATCCCGATCACCCTGCTGATCGGACTCACCCTGCTGCCGCTGGGCTCGTTCGGTTCGCAAGCGCAGCGGGTCGCGGTGTTCGTGCCCGCGATCATGGCGCTGGCGGTGATCTCCACCGCGTTCACCGGCCAGGCCATCGCGGTGGCCTTCGACCGTCGCTACGGGGCGCTGAAACGCTTGGGCGCCACCGCACTTCCGGTGTGGGGCATCATCGCCGGGAAGTCGCTGGCCGTGGTGACCGTGGTGTTCCTGCAGGCGCTGCTGCTCGGTGGCATCGGGCTGGCCCTTGGCTGGCGCCCACACCCGGCCGGTCTGCTGTTGGGCGCGGTCGTGATCGCACTCGGCACCGCCGGCTTCGCGGCCATGGGCCTGCTGCTCGGCGGAACGCTGCGGGCCGAGATCGTGCTGGCCGTGGCCAACCTGCTCTGGTTCGTCTTCGCCGGGCTGGGCGCGCTGACCCTGGAGACCGACGCGATCCCGCGCGGGATCGCCTGGGTGGCCCGGCTGACCCCGTCCGGCGCGCTCACCGAGACGCTGGCGCAGGCGATGTCACTGTCGGTGGACTGGTTCGGCGTCGCGGTGCTGGCGGTGTGGGGTGCCGTGTCCGCGCTGGGCGCGCTGCGCTGGTTCCGCTTCACCTAGTCCAGCGGCAGCAGGTGCTCGAGCTGGCCGACTTCCTCGATGTTGTGCCGGACCCAGGCCCGCATCATGTCGTCGGGAAATCGGCGCGACAGTAACCAGTTCACCGGTGCCAGCAGCGGACTCCGGGCGCCGATATCGAGCACGCTGACATAGTGGGTACCGTCGCTGCCTGGCGACCAGGTGTGCTCGAGCTGAAATATCACCGCGCCGGCGAACCGCTGCACCAGCCGGATGCCGGTCGCGTCGAGCTTCTCGACCCGGTCGACGACGTCGACGTGATAGTCCGGCCGGCCGCCGAATCGCTCGACGATGCGGAATCGGGCGCCTTCCGCGGCGCCCCCGCCAGGTGCGGCCCGCGCGAGTTCCCAGCGGATGTGGTCGAGCGGATGCCATGCCAGATAGCGGTCGATCACGACGCCGCCATAGCGCATCGTCCCGCCCAGGCCGGTGAACCAGTCCAGCAGCATTGCCGGGGTGATACCGGCCAGTGGGCGGTGCACGATCGTCGCGCGGCGCCGGCGATGCGGTGCGCTGGCGTAGCGAACCGTTGCGGTGTCGAGGGTCCGCAGCGGATGCAAGACCGGCCGCGCGGCGGGTATCAGCAGTGCCATCTCCAAACCCTTAGATACGATTTCGTTTCTTATTCTGACGGTATGCTCATCCGATTAGATACGCAAGCGTTTCCTCTGAAAGGGGTGCGATGCGGCGCCGACGTGGTACCGAACTCGGGGCCGCGATCCAGGCTGCGGTCTTGGAACTCCTGGTCAGCGGGGGCGCTGGCGCGGTGACGATGGAAGCCGTGGCCACCGCGGCGCGCACCAGCAAGCCTGTGCTCTACCGGCGCTGGCCCGACCGCGCCGCACTACTGCGAGCCACCTTGTTGCAGACCGCCACCACCGCGATCCCCAGCGACGACACCGGCAGCTACCGGGGCGACATGCTCGCGATATTGCGGGGCTGGACCGCGCTGTTCAGCGGCGAGGGCGCGCCCGCGATCCGCGCCATCGTCGCTGCGATGGCACAGGACGACGAGCTGGCCAGCGCCTTCCGCGACGATGTGATCGGCTGGCGCAAACAGGAGATGTCGGCATTGTTGGAGCGCGGGATCGCGCGTGGCGACGTCCGCGCCGACGTTCCCGTCGACATCGCCCGCGAACTGGGCCAGAGCGTCTTGTGGCACCGGTTGTTGATCACCGGTGACCCGATCGACGACGACCTGGTCGTCCGGCTCGTCGACGACGTGCTCGTCCCGTTCGTCAGCCCGCGGAGCCCTACTACGGCACGTAGTTAGTCGTCCTCTACGATCGGGCCGTGCCCGTCGGACGGTTTTTCCTGCGGCTGGTGGACCTGCTGCCACTGCCGAGCCAGCGCGCCCAGCGCATCATCGCCGCCGCGGTCATCCTCACCCAGGGCGGTATCGCCGTCACCGGCGCGATCGTCCGGGTGACCGCATCCGGGCTCGGCTGCCCGACCTGGCCACAATGTTTCCCCGGCAGTTTCGTTCCGGTCCCGCACGCCGAAGTGCCCGGCATCCATCAGGCCGTCGAGTTCGGCAACCGGATGATCACCTTCCTGGTCGTCATCACCGCGATCCTGGCCGTCCTGGCCGTGACCCGTGCCCGGCGCCGCCGCGAGGTGCTGGTCTACGCCTGGCTGATGCCGGCGTCGACGGTGCTGCAGGCCGTGCTGGGCGGCATCACCGTGCTGACCGGGCTGGCCTGGTGGACGGTCGCGATCCATCTGCTGGTCTCGATGGCGATGGTGTGGCTGGCCACGCTGCTTTACGTGAAGATCGGCGAGCCCGACGACGGCCTGCCCACGGTTCTGGTGCCCAAGCCGCTGCGGCATCTGACCCTGCTCGGCGCGGTCACGCTGGCCGCGACGCTGGTGACCGGCACGCTGGTGACCGCTGCGGGTCCGCACGCCGGCGACAAGAGCCCGCAGCGCGCCGTGCCGCGGCTCGAGGTGGAGATCCTCACGCTCGTGCACATGCACTCGACGCTGCTGATCGCCTACCTGGCGCTGCTGGTCGGGCTGGCGGCCGGCCTGCAGGCGGTGTTCGTCCCGCGGCTGATCATGCGGCGGCTGGCGGTGCTGGTCGCCCTGGTGCTGGCCCAGGGGTTGATCGGCGCGGTGCAGTTCTTCACCGGCGTGCCCGCCGCACTGGTGGCCCTGCACGTCGCGGGTGCGGCGGCAGCCACCGCCGCCACCGCCGCGCTATGGGCGTCGATGCGACAGCGGACCGAGCCCAAGACGCTCGCAGGCTGACTCGACCGCCAGCGCGAACGTCCGCTGCTGTAGCTCGCGGGTGGTCTCGTCGAGCTGAAGCCAGCCCAGCCCCGGCTCGATCACCTCGAGCTCTAGCAGCACCGGATTATCCGCGCCCCCAATGAGATCCACGCGGGCGTAGAGCAGCTCGGTGGTGGCGATGCCCAGGTGTCCACACGCGGCCTCCAGCGCCGCGACGCCGACATCCCACATCGCGAAGTCGGGATCGGCCGATGTCAGTTTCTCGGCGACGTAGGTGCCCGACTCGTCGAGGGTGGCCACCTCGCCTTCGGGCGGCAGCATCGGGCCCTTGGTGAAGGCATGCGACTGCCGGCCGCCGAGGAATACCAGAGCGGTCTCCCCCGCTTCGACGCGGGCGTCGTACGGCTGCACCAACGCGGTACGCCCGGAGTCCTGCAGGGCGGCGACGTGCGCGCGGGCGGCGGCATGGTCGACGAACCGGCCGGTGTCGATCGAGCCCGCGCCGATCGCGGGTTTGACCACGATCTCGCCCTTGGGCAGCTTGACCTTCTGGCCGGGCTCGAAGAAATACGACGACAGCGTGGGCACGCCCGCTTCGGCAAGGTCCTGCAGATAGTGCTTGTCGCTGTTCCACGCCACCACCGGCGGCGCGTTCAGCAGGTTGCGCACCCGGGCGGTCCAGGCCAGGAACTCGTCGCGGCGCTCGGCGTAATCCCATGCCGCACGCAGGATCACGAGGTCGGCAGCCTCGGTCTGCGGATCGTCCCAGGACAGCCACCGGGCGTGCAGCCCACGATGGCGCAGCGCCTCGATCAGGCCGTCGTCGTCGCCGTCGCCGGAGACCAGCTGCGGACATCCGGCCAGCACGATGCTCGGGTGGAAGACATCGGGACGTGCCAACTTCGAGGGTGGAGTCACAGCGGGGATGATAGTGACATGCACGCAATCGAAGTCGCCGAGACGGGCGGTCCCGAGGTCCTGAACTACGTCGAGAAGCCGAAACCCGAACCCGTCGCAGGAGAGGTGCTCATCGAGGCCCACGCGATCGGCGTCAACTACATCGACACCTATTTCCGCTCTGGTCTCTACCCGCGGGAGCTGCCCTTCGTGCTAGGCACCGAGGTGTGCGGGACGGTGGCCGCCGTCGGCAACGACGTCGCCGCGATCAAGCCCGGTGACCGGGTGGTGACCGCTGCCGCCGTCGGCGCGTATGCCGACTTCTGCGTCGCATCAGCCGATTTCGTCGCGTACGTGCCCGACAACGTCGCATCGGACGCGGTCGCCTCGGCCCTGCTCAAGGGGATGACCGCGCACTACCTGATCAAGTCGGTGTATCCGGTACAGGCTCGCGATTTCGTGCTCGTGCACGCCGGGGCGGGCGGTGTCGGACTGATCCTCACCCAGTGGGCGACCAGCCTGGGCGCGCGAGTGATCACCACGGCCTCCGGCCCGGAGAAGGCCGAGCTGTCGCGGCAGGCCGGGGCGATCGACGTGCTCGACTACCCCGAGGAGCCCGCCGATTTCGCCGCCACGATCCGCGAGCTCACCAACGGCCACGGGGTCGCCGCGGTGTACGACGGGGTCGGCAAGACCACGTTCGACGCCAGCCTGGCGAGCCTGGCCGTTCGCGGCACGCTGGCCCTGTTCGGCGCCTCCAGCGGACCGGTGCCGCCGGTCGACCCGCAGCGACTCAACGCCGCCGGATCGGTGTACCTGACCCGGCCCAACCTCGCCCATTTCACCCGCACACCGGATGAATTCGCTTGGCGAGCAGGTGAATTGCTGGACGCGATCTCGACAGGATCGATCACGATCACCGTCGGCGGCCACTACCCGCTGGCCGAGGCCGCCCAGGCGCACCGCGATCTGCAGGGCCGGAAAACCACCGGCTCGATCGTGCTGCTGCCTTAGAACAGCGGCCTTAGAACAGCGGAAGTGCCAGCACCGAATCGACGGCCAGCGCCACGAAGACCACGGCCAGGTAGTTGTTCGAATGCAAGAACAACTTCAGCGGCTTGACCGGGTTGCCGCGGCGCACCCCGGAGTGCAGGCGATGCGCCATCACCAGGAACCAGGCACCGGCCAGCGCGGCCACCGAGGCGTACAGCCAGCCCGCGGCCGGGACCAGCGCCAGCGTGGCCAGCACCGTCAGCCAGGTGTAGATCAGGATCTGCTTGGTGACCTGCAGCTCGGTGGCGACCACCGGCAGCATCGGCACACCCGCGGCGGCGTAGTCGTCCTTGTACTTCATCGCCAGTGCCCAGGTGTGCGGCGGCGTCCAGAAGAAGATGATCGCGAACATCACCAGCGCCTGCCAGCCGATCGTGTCGGTCACCGCCGACCAGCCGATCATCACCGGCATGCAGCCGGCCGCGCCGCCCCACACCACGTTCTGCGAGGTGCGACGCTTCAGCAGCAGGGTGTAGACCAGCACGTAGAAGGCGATGGTGGCCCCGGCCAGGTGCGCCGAGAGCATGTTGGTCGTCCACCACAGCCAGAAGAACGACGCCACCGACAGCGCCAGTCCGAAGACCAGCGCGTGACTGCGCGGAACGGTGGCCCTGGCCAGCGGGCGGCGCTCGGTGCGCTTCATCTTCTTGTCGATGTCGGCGTCGGCCACGCAGTTCAGCGTGTTGGCGCCCGCCGCGGCCAGCAGGCCGCCGAACAGGGTGTTGAAAATCAGCGGGAGATCGACGGTGCCGCGGCCGGCCAGCAGCATGGCCGGAATGGTGGTGACGAGCAGCAGCTCGATGACGCGCGGCTTGGTCAGTGCCAGGTAGCCGAGGAGCCTGTCGCGGAATCGAACCGGCGCCCCGTCAACGAGGTGCACTTCGCGAACTCTCACGCAACCGACTCCTGACACACGGCAATGCCGACGATCTACTACAGAGGATGGTAGACGCCGCCGTTGCACTATCAGAACCGAAGGGTCGATTCACGGCGATTCCATCGTGATGACACAGTTTCAGGTGTAGAGCTTCACCGGCGGGTAACGCTGGTCGCAGCACTCTGCAGCAAGGGACCGACCGGCATTAGGGTGAAGAAGACCACCCCAGCTTGCCAGCCCACCTGACGATGCCAGGAGCGAGTTAGTGACAACTGTCGAAGAGATTGCCGCGCTGACCCAGCCGCACCACCCCGAGGACTGGACGGAGGTCGATTCGCAAGCCGTCGACACCGTGCGCGTCCTGGCCGCCGATGCGGTCCAGAAGGTCGGCAACGGGCATCCGGGTACCGCGATGAGCCTGGCTCCCCTGGCTTACACGCTGTTCCAGCGAGAGATGCGGCATGACCCGAGCGACACCCATTGGCTGGGCCGGGACCGGTTCGTCCTGTCCTGCGGGCACAGCAGCCTGACCCTGTACCTGCAGCTGTATCTCGGCGGGTTCGGCCTGGAGCTCTCCGATATCGAGTCGCTGCGCACGTGGGGTTCGAAGACACCGGGCCACCCGGAATTCCGGCACACCAAGGGTGTGGAGATCACCACCGGTCCGTTGGGCCAGGGCCTGGCCTCGGCGGTCGGGATGGCGATGGCGTCGCGCTACGAGCGCGGGCTGTTCGACCCGGACGCTCCCGCGGGCACCAGTCCGTTCGACCACTACATCTACGTGATCGCCTCCGACGGCGACATGGAAGAGGGCGTCACCTCCGAGGCGTCGTCGCTGGCCGGCACGCAGCAGCTGGGCAACCTGATTGTGTTCTGGGACAACAACGAGATCTCGATCGAGCACAACACCAACATCGCGTTCACCGAGGACACTCCCGCGCGTTATGAGGCCTACGGGTGGCACGTCCAGGTCGTCGAGGGCGGCGAGAACGTCGTCGGCATCCAGCACGCGATCGAGGAAGCCAAGAAGGTCACCGACAAGCCGTCGTTCATCGCGGTGCGCACGATCATCGGCTACCCGGCGCCCACCAAGATGAACACCGGCGGTGTGCACGGGTCGGCGCTGGGTGCCGACGAGGTCGCGGCCACCAAGAAGGTGCTGGGCTTCGATCCGGAGAAGTCCTTCGAGGTGCGCGACGAGGTGATCGCTCACACCCGCAAACTCGTCGACCGGGGCCGGGAGGCTCACAAGAAGTGGCAGGGCGAGTTCGACGCCTGGGCCGAGCGGGAACCGGAGCGCAAGGCCCTGCTGGACCGGCTGCTGGCGCAGGAGTTGCCCGACGGCTGGGATGCCGACATCACCTACTGGGAGCCGGGTTCCAAGCCGCTGGCCACCCGCGCCGCCTTCGGCAAGGTGCTCAACGACGTCGCTCCGAAGCTCCCCGAACTCTGGGGCGGCTCCGCGGATCTGGCCGGCAGCAACAACACCACCATCGAGGGTGTGAAATCGTTTGGCCCGCCGTCGATCTCGACGGAGGACTACACCGCCGACTGGTACGGCCGGGTGCTGCACTTCGGCATCCGCGAGCACGCGATGGGCTCGATCCTGTCCGGCATCGTGCTGCACGGACCGACCCGCGCGTTCGGCGGCACGTTCATGCAGTTCTCGGACTACATGCGCCCGGCGGTCCGGCTGGCCGCGCTGATGGACATCGACCCGATCTACATCTGGACCCACGACTCGATCGGTCTTGGCGAGGACGGCCCGACGCATCAGCCCATCGAGCATCTGGCCGCGTTGCGTGCGATCCCTCGGCTGTCGGTGGTGCGTCCGGGTGACCCGAACGAGACCGCCTACGCGTGGCGCAGCATCATCGAGCGCGGAAACACCAGTGGCCCGGTCGGTTTCGTCCTGACCCGCCAGGGCATCCCGGTGCTGGAAGGCACCCGCTCTGACGGCGTGGCCAAGGGCGGCTACGTGCTGGGCGGCGGTAATCCCGCTGACGACGCCGACGTGATCATCATCGGCACCGGCTCCGAACTGCAGCTCGCGGTCGAGGCCCAGAAGCTGTTGGCAGCCAAGGACATCAGGGCCTACGTCGTGTCGATGCCCTGTGTCGAGTGGTTCGAGTCGCAACCGCAGGAGTACCGCGACAGCGTGCTGCCGCCGGACGTGTCCGCTCGCGTTGCCGTGGAAGCGGGTGTCGCGCAGAGTTGGTACAAGATCGTCGGCGACACCGGCGAGATCGTGTCCATCGAGCACTACGGCGAGTCCGCCGATGACAAGACCCTGTTCCGCGAGTTCGGGTTCACCCCCGAGGCAGTCGCCGCGGCCGCGGAACGCGCAATCGACAACTGATCACCCGACATACAACGAGAGGCATCCGTCATGGCGCAGAATCCCAACCTCGCGGCGCTGGCCGCCGCCGGCGTGTCCGTCTGGCTCGATGATTTATCCCGGACGCGGCTGCGGACCGGCAACCTGCAGGAGCTGATCGACACCCGCAGCGTGGTCGGTGTCACCACCAACCCGTCGATCTTCCAGGCCGCGCTCTCGCACGGCGATGCCTACGACGCACAGGTTTCCGAGCTCGCCGAGCGCGGCGCCGACGTCGACGCCACCATCCGCACGGTCACCACGGACGACGTCCGCGAGGCCTGCGACGTCCTGCGCCCGCAGTGGGAGTCCTCCGACGGGATCGACGGACGGGTCTCGATCGAGGTCGACCCACGGCTGGCACACGACACCGACAAGACCGTGCTGCAGGCCATCGAGCTGTGGAAGATCGTCGACCGGCCGAACCTGTTGATCAAGATCCCCGCCACCAAGGCAGGCCTGCCCGCGATCACCGCGGTTCTGGCCGAGGGCATTTCGGTCAACGTGACGCTGATCTTCTCGGTGGACCGCCATCGCGAGGTCATCGACGCCTACCTGGCTGGGCTGGAAGCCGCCAAGCAGGCCGGTCACGACCTATCCAAGATCCATTCGGTCGCTTCGTTTTTCGTGTCTCGGGTGGACACCGAGATCGACAAGCGGTTGGAGGCCATCGGTTCCGACGAGGCGCTGGCGCTGCGCGGGCAGGCCGGCGTGGCCAATGCGCGGCTGGCCTACGCGGCCTACGAGGAGGTGTTCGTCGGCGGTGAGCGCTTCGGCGCGCTGGCCGAGGCGGGTGCCCTGGTGCAGCGGCCGCTGTGGGCATCGACCGGTGTCAAGAACCCCGACTACTCCGACACCCTCTACGTCACCGAGCTGGTCGCTCCCAACACCGTGAACACCATGCCGGAGAAGACGATTGACGCGGTCGCCGACCACGGCGTTGTCACCGGCGACACCATCACGGGTACCGGCGCGGCCGCCCAGGAGGTGTTCGACAAGCTCAGTGCCGTCGGCATCGACCTGCCCGACGTGTTCGTGGTCCTGGAGGACGAGGGCGTGGACAAGTTCGAGAAGTCGTGGCAGGAACTGCTCGACGCAACCCAAGAACAGCTCGACGCCGCGGCCAAATGACGGAACGTCCGGTACCCGGGCTCCTGACGCCGGCCCCTGACTCCTGGCACAACCCGCTGCGCGACAAGCGCGACAAGCGGATGCCGAGGATCGCCGGGCCATGCGCCGTGGTGATCTTCGGTGTGACAGGCGATCTCGCGCGCAAGAAGCTGATGCCCGCGATCTACGACCTGGCCAACCGTGGCCTGCTGCCGCCGTCGTTCTCCCTCGTCGGGTTCGCCCGACGGGACTGGAAGGACGAGGATTTCGGCGACATCGTCCACGACGCGGTCTGCCAGCATGCTCGCACCCCGTTCCGCCAGGAGGTGTGGGATCGGCTGGCCGAGGGGTTCCGCTTCGTCCAGGGCACCTTCGACGATCCGGCCTCGTTCACCCGGCTGTCCGAAACGCTGGAGAAACTCGACGTCGAGCGCGGTACCGGCGGCAATCATGCCTTCTACCTGTCGATTCCGCCGAATGCGTTCCCGGTCGTGTGCGAGGAGCTGAAGAAGTCCGAGCTGGCCCGCCAGCAGGACGGCCGCTGGAGCCGGGTGGTGATCGAGAAGCCGTTCGGGCACGACCTGCAAAGCGCCATCGAGCTCAACAAGGTCGTCAACAGCGTCTTCCCCGAGGAGTCGGTCTTCCGCATCGACCACTACCTCGGCAAGGAGACGGTGCAGAACATCATGGCGCTGCGCTTCGCCAACGAGCTGTTCGAGCCGATCTGGAACAGCCACTACGTCGACAGCGTGCAGATCACCATGGCCGAGGACATCGGCCTCGGTGGCCGCGGCGGCTATTACGACGGGATCGGTGCGGCGCGCGATGTCATCCAGAATCACCTGATCCAGCTGCTCGCATTGACCGCGATGGAAGAGCCGGTCAGCTTCCATCCGCACGAGGTGACGGCGGAGAAGATCAAGGTGCTCTCGGCCACGTCGCTGGCCAAGCCGCTGGATCTGACCTCCTCGCGCGGTCAGTACACCTCCGGCTGGCAGGGTGGCGAGAAAGTCGTCGGCCTGCTCGACGAGGAGGGGTTCTCCAAGACCTCCACCACCGAGACGTTCGCCGCGATCACCCTGGAGGTCGACACCCGGCGATGGGCCGGTGTGCCGTTCTATCTGCGGACCGGAAAGCGGTTGGGCCGCAGAGTCACCGAGATCGCCTTGGTGTTCAAGCGGGCGCCGCATCTGCCGTTCGACGCCACCATGACCGAGGAGTTGGGCAAGAACGCGTTGGTGATCCGCGTTCAGCCCGACGAGGGCATCACGCTGCGGTTCGGGTCGAAGGTCCCGGGCAGCGCGATGGAAGTCCGCGACGTCAACATGGACTTCTCCTACGGTTCGGCGTTCGCCGAGGATTCACCGGAGGCCTACGAGCGGCTGATCCTCGACGTGCTGCTCGGCGAGCCGTCGTTGTTCCCGGTCAACGCCGAGGTCGAATTGTCCTGGGAGATCCTCGATCCCGTGCTGGACTACTGGGCTCATGCTCAGGGGGCATCGGCGCACCCCGATCCCTACGAGTCGGGCACCTGGGGTCCGGACTCGGCGTTCGAGGTGCTGCAGCGGTCCGGCCGGGAATGGAGAAGGCCATGATTGTCGATCTGCCTGACACGACGACGAATGTCCTCAACAAGAAGATCACCTCGCTGCGCGAGGAGGGCGGGGCGATCACCCTCGGCCGGGTGCTGACGCTGGTGATCGCGCCCGACACCGAGGATCTGGTGGAGGACGCCATCGAGGCCGCGGTGTCGGCCAGCCGCGAACACCCGTGCCGCATCATCGTTGTGGTGCCCGACGACCGGCTGGCCACCAACGCGCGACTGGACGGTCAGTTGCGGGTGGGCGCCGATGCCGGGGCCGGTGAAGTGGTGGTGCTGCGAATCTCCGGACCGCTGGCCAACCATGCCAACAGCGTGGTCCTTCCGTTCCTGCTGCCGGACACCCCGGTCGTGGCCTGGTGGCCGGGTACTTCACCGGCGATTCCTGCCGAGGATGCGTTGGGCCGCTTGGCTATTCGCCGGATCACCGACGCGACCGCGGCGGAGGACCCGCTGGCGGCGATCAAGAGCCGGCTGCAGGGCTATACCAACGGTGACACCGACCTCGCTTGGAGCCGGATCACCTACTGGCGGGCACTGCTGGCGTCGGCGGTGGATCAACCGCCATACGAGCCGATCACGTCGGTGGTCGTATCGGGGCTGAAAGACGAACCGGCCCTGGATGTTTTGGCGGGCTGGCTGGCCAGCCGCATCGACGGCACGGTGAAGCGCGTGGTCGGCGACCTGAAGGTCGAGTTGGTGCGCCCGTCGGAGACGGTGACGCTGAGCCGACCGCAGGAGGGTGTCACCGCCACCCTGACCCGCACCGCGCGCCCGGAGGCCCTGCTGCCGCTGCCGCGGCGGGAGACCCGCGAGTGCCTGGCCGAGGATCTTCGCAGGCTCGACGCCGACGAGATCTACCACGAGGCGCTGGCCGGTATCGACAAGGTGCAGTACGTATGACGCGCATCGTCGAGACGTACCCCGACACCGAAGCTCTGGTGACGGCCGTCGGCGACCGGCTGGTCGAGGCGATCACGTCCGCGATCGCGGCTCGCGGACAGGCGTTCATCGTATTGACCGGCGGCGGAACGGGTATCGGCCTGCTCAAGCATGTCGGCGCGCACGACGAGGCGATCGACTGGTCCAAGGTGCACATCTTCTGGGGTGACGACCGCTTTGTGCCTGCCGATGACGCCGAGCGCAATGACAAGCAGGCCCGCGAGGCGCTGCTCGATCACGTCGCCATCCCGACGGGCAACGTGCACCCGATGGCCGCCAGCGACGGCGAGTTCGGCGACGATCTGGATGCCGCGGCGCTGGCCTACGAGGGTGTGCTGGCGGCCACCGCCGATCCGGGTGAACCCACGCCGGCGTTCGACGTGCATCTGCTCGGGATGGGCGGCGAAGGCCATATCAACTCGCTGTTCCCGCACACCCCGGCCGTCGCGGAGACCACGCGGCTGGTCGTCGGCGTCGAGGACTCCCCCAAGCCGCCGCCCCGCCGGATCACGCTGACGCTGCCCGCTGTCAGGCGGTCGCGCGAAGTGTGGCTGGTGGTATCGGGTGCCGCCAAGGCCGATGCCGTCGCGGAGGCCATCGGCGGCGCCAGCCCGGATGATGTGCCCGCGGCCGGTGCGGTCGGCGAAGAGGCCACAGTGTGGCTTCTCGACACCGAGGCAGCGAGCAAGCTGCAAGACTGAGCTCATGGTTGACAAGCCGCCCCAGCCCCGCACTGGTCGCGAGCGGATCAAGACGCTGGCGCAGGCGGCGCTCAACGCCGACGTGACCGTCGACCAGCTCGACACCATCCTGACCGGGATGAGTGAGGCCCTCACCGATCTCAACACGACGATGAGCGGGATGAACGGCACCCTCGAGTACTTCGAGGAGACCCTGGGCGTGTTCAACACCACGCTGGCCCGCATCGACGAACTGGCGCCGAGGCTCGACGCGGTCGTCGCGCGGATGGAAGGGATCGTCGAGCGCGTCGAGCGCATCGTCGGTATCGGCGAGGCGGTGATGTCACCGCTGGCCGCCACCGAGGCGGCGGTGCGCGGGGCGATCAACGCGGTGCGTCGCGCGGGACGGTGAAGTCGGCGCGGTGTCTGTCGGCTAACGGTCTTCGGGCCAGAGGATGAAGTCCTCGCAGACAAACCTGATCGGTTCTGGACCGGCGTCGCGCAGCGCCGCTTGGACCGCGCGCAGATGCTCGACAGACATCTCCAACGGTGGCTCGTCGGGCTGGTAGGTCGTCATCACCGGGTAGTCAACACCTGCCACCGCGGTCATTTCGATATGGCGACCGATGACGTGGGTGATCGTGTGAGATGCACAGAAGCCGACGAGAGTCGTAGAACGTCACAGCAGAGGGGTCGTGGCCCGGCGTGGCGAGAACATCGAGCGCGCGTTGCCCCAGATCGATGGTTACCACGGCGTCTGGATCGCCGTCGAAACCGAAGTAGCGCCATGCCGTTTCCTTGTCGGCGGATATCAGCGTGGTTTCGGGCCGATCGGCGAACTGGTATCTCCGGCGACGTGATCACCGTGAGAGTGCCTGTGCAGGACGAGCAGCTCGTAATGGATTCCCCCGCAGGCGTTCCGCTCCCGCCAAGAATCGATCAGATCGTCGACGATCGTGCGCAGAGAGAGCACACGGCTGTGGCCGAACAACAGAAACATGAATGGTGCTTCGTAGTCGATCGCCTTGTTCTGCCGCAGGATGACCGTATCCGCGTCGTACCAGAAGACCTGCACGTCAGGATCGGTGTTGTGCTTCGAAGAAACCGAGCCGTGTATCCACGTGACGTCGATGGGCTGGGCTACAGGGGCATCGTGCTCGGCAATCCAAGGTGCGTCGTCTTGACAAACCGGGTACGGCGCACATCTGGTCCGGGGGATGCGCAAAAGCGCACCAACAAGGTCAGAAATTAGCACCATCGCGGATCCGCTTCAAGGACGTCCACCGACGAGCGATCAGCCCTGTTGGCTCACCACCAGCCGTCATCGGGATCGGCGACGGCCCAGTCCGCCAGCACGGGCGGCGCGACAAGCGGTAGCGGTCCGATCAGTTCAGCAGTGTTCTCCAGCGAGCAGTCCGGTTGTGTCATAACGGATTCGACGTCCGTTCGCGGCTTCCGGTTCCCACGTGTCCACTGATCGGGGGACATCGAAATACGCCGACCGCCCGATCGACTGTCGCCGCAGGTTGGGGCAGATTCACTATCATGACGACGATCAAGAACCGCCTCGCCCGACTCCTCGCCGCGCCGGCCATCGCGGCCGCTGTCGCCGGCGGCGCACTGACGTTGGCCGGACCGGCCAGCGCCGATGCCTCGACCTACAACTCTCCGGGCGGCAGCTCCTACGGCACGCATCCCAACACCGAGATCGTCGTGACTCCCGATACGTACGCGCGTCCGGCGATGGTCTACGTCCCCTGGGCCACCTGGCTGAACTAGCCCGAGTTGCGCAACGCTGAGGCCAGCCCGCTCATCGTCAGCAGGATGCCGCGCTGAACCAGCTCGTCTTCGTCCCCGGACCGGTAGCGGCGCAGCAGCTCCACCTGCAGATGGTTGAGCGGCTCCAGGTACGGGAACCGATTGAACACCGAGCGCGCGAGCGCCGGGTTGTCGGCGAGCAGATCGTCGTGCCCGGTGATCAGCGTGTGCATGCGGATCGTGCGCTCGTGTTCGGCGGCGATCTTGTCGAACACCCTATGCCGCAGCTCCTCGTCGTCGACGAGCTCGGAATACCGTGCGGCCAAACCCAAATCGGACTTAGCCAGCACCTGCGCCATATTCGACAGCACCGTGGCGAAGAACGGCCACTTCACGTACAGGTCCTGCAGCACCTCGAGGCGGGCCTCTGGTGTTTCCGGACCCTCGGCGATCCACTCCTCGAATGCGCTGCCCGTGCCGTACCAGCCGGGCAGCATCACGCGCGACTGACTCCAGGCCAGCACCCACGGAATAGCCCGCAGGTCGGCGATCGACGTGGTGGGTTTGCGTGACGTCGGCCGGCTGCCGATGTTGAGTGAGCCGATCTCACTGACCGGCGTGGACGCCTTGAAGTACTCGACGAAACCCGGTGTCTCGTGCACTAATTCGGAGTAAGCACGCTGCGCCCGGGCGGCGAGGTCGTCGAGCACGTCATACGCCGGGCCGGCCGCGTCGCCAAGGCCTTCCACGTCAAGCAGTGTCGATTCGAGGGTGGCCGCCAGCAGCGTCTCCAGGTTGCGGTGGGCGATGCGCGGCTCGGCATACTTGGCCGCGATGATCTCACCCTGTTCGGTCAGGCGCAGCGATCCCTTCACCGCCCCCGGCGGCTGCGCCAGGATCGCGTCGTAGCTCGGACCGCCACCGCGACCGACGGTTCCGCCGCGGCCGTGGAACAACCGCAGCCGGATGCCGGTCTTGCGCGCCGACTCCACCAGATCCAGTTCGGCCCGGTACAGCGCCCAGTTGGCGGCGAGATACCCGCCGTCCTTGTTGGAATCCGAGTAGCCGAGCATGACTTCCTGGCTCTCACCACGCGCGTGCACCATCGCTCGGTAGAGCGGAAGGTCCAGCACTGATTCGAGGATGTCCGAACCACGTTGGAGGTCGTCGATCGTCTCGAACAGCGGCACGATGCCCACCGGCGCGTAAACCTGCTCGCCCGAAACATCCAGCAGTCCAGCCTCTTTGAGTAGGATCGCGGCTTCCAGCATGTCCGAGACCGACTGGCACATCGAGATGATGTAGTTCGGCACCGCCGCCGGGCCGAACACGTTGACGGCGCGGGCGGCGGCGAACACGATGTCGAGTTCCTTGCGAGCCAGCTCCGACAGGTCGGAGTCGTCGCGAACCAGTGGCCGACGGGTGGCCAATTCGGCCGCCAGCAGTTCGACGCGTTCCGGTTCGGACAGCGACGCGTAATCGGCGTGCACACCCGCCCAGGACAGCAGTTCGGCGATGACCTCCTCATGCACCTCGGAGTTCTGCCGCATATCCAGGCTGCTGAGGTGAAAACCGAAGACCTCCACGGCATCCCGCAGCCGGGCCAGTCGATCGTCGGCCAGCAACGCACTGCCGTTCGCGCGTAGCGATGTGTCGATGACGTCGAGGTCGGCGCGCAGCTCGGCGGAGGTCTGGTACGGCTCCATACCGAGATCGAGCGTGTGCTGTGGCGTGCGGTCAAGGATGTCGTGAGCGGTGGCGGTCAGCCGGGCGTGAACCACGCGCAGCGCTCGTCGGTAGGGCTCGTCCAGTCGGGCCGGTTCGTTGCAGGCGTCGGCCAGCGCGACCAGATCATCGGTGGTCTTCACCAGCCGGGCCGACATCGACAGCTCCTGCTCGAGGTGCGTCAGTTCGGCGAAATAGTGCCCCAGCGCAGTGGATGCGGCGCTCCCGGTGGCCAGTCGCACCACGTCGGCAGTGACGTTCGGGTTGCCGTCGCGGTCACCGCCGATCCACGAGCCGGGGCGCAGGATCGGCGCGGCCAGCAGTTCGGTGTCGGGCCAGCGGGCCCGCAGCGCGTCGCGGACCTCGGCGTTCACCTTGGGGATCACCTCGAAGAACGCCGCAGGGTAATATCGCAAGCCGACTTCGATCTCGTCCTGAATCTTCAACCGGGACAACCGGATCAGTGCGGTCTGCCACAGCGTCAGGATCTGCCTGCGCAGTTCGGTCTCGACTGGCTGGCCGTCCTCGGTTTCGTCCTGCCCGCGCAGCCGCACCCGCATCAGCTGGGTGATGCGGTGCTGGGTGTCGAATACGGTGCGGCGCCGGGTCTCGGTCGGATGGGCGGTGATCACCGGTGACACCAACGCACCTTTCAGCGCCTCGGCGACGGTGTCGGGTTTCAGGTGCGCGGCGTCCAGCTTCTCGTAGGTGGCGGCCAGGGTGCTGTTCTGCGGCGGTTCCCCGGCCGCGACGTGGACAGCTCTGCGGCGTTCCCGGTGGATGTCCTCGGCGACGTTGGCCAGCAGTGCGAAGTGGCTGAACGCGCGGATCACCGGGATGGCCTGGTGGATGTCGATGCCGTCGAAAAGCTGGGCCAGCTCGGACCGGTCGATTTCGGATCGGCGCACCCGGAACGACTCGACGCGGGCCTTCTCGACGAGATCGAACACCTCTTCGCCGTTCTGCTCGCGCACGGTGTCGCCGAGGATCGCCCCGAGCAGTCGGATGTCCTCGCGCATCGGCTCGGTGGCCTCCCGCCCGACCTTGGTGCGGGTGACCGCGCCGATCGGTTCCAGTGATTCGGGGAGTTCAGCCATCCCCCAAGTATCCGGCTGCCGGGTGAGGCCTGCAGGCCGAGGGATCGTGGGGTTGTCCACAGACCCGGGTTCATCCACAGCCTTGGCTCTTCGTTGCTTTTATCGAACATTTGTTCTATAGCGTGGACTCATGACGTGCGAACCCCTCACCGCCCAGGCGGTACACGATGGGGTCCGCGCCGAACTCGACGCGATCGACGCGGCTCAGGACCGGTTGCGGTCGATCCGCACCGACCTGGCCGGCAATGCCTTCCGGATCGAGGTGGCCGAACGTCTGGAGCTCCACCATCGGGTGAATCGGGGCCTGTCTTATCGGATGTTCGGTGAGATCGCCGAGCCGGTCGATGGCGGGAGCCTGCCTGCCGGGGTGAAGGTGCGTGACGTGCTGGCCACTCGGTTGCGCTTGACCGCGGGAGAGGTGAAGCGACGGTTTCGGGTGGCGGCGCGCATTCGGGCCCGCCGGTCGTTGACCGGGCCGCCGCTGCCGCCCGAGTTGCCGACGTTGGCGGCCGCTGTCGAGGCGGGCGACGTGGGCGAGGACCACGTCGAGGCGGTGTGTCGTGCCCTCGATAGATTGCCGTCCGCGGTGGCGCCCGCCGATCGCGAGGCAGCCGAGCGGGTATTGGTTCGCCATGCGCGGGAACAGGATTCGAACTTCGTCGCCGCGATCGGCACGGCGATCGGTGACTGTCTCAACCCCGATGGCACGTTCACCGACGAGGATCGTGCGCGACGCCGCGGAGTAGTACTGGGCCGGCAGGGGCCGGACGGGATGAGCCGGATCTCGGGCTGGCTCGATCCCGAATGCCGCGCGTATCTGGAGGCGGTGACCGCGGCGCAACGGCCTGGGCGACATCGTCCCGACGACACTGCCGAGCGAGACACGCGCACGCCCGAACAGCGCTGCCACGACGGGCTGAAGCTCGGCCTGAAAGCAGGGGTCGAGTCAGGCGCGCTGGGTCAGCACCGCGGACTGCCGGTCACGGTGATCGTGACGACGACGCTGGGCGAATTGGAGCAGGCGGCGGGCTGGGCGCGCACCGGCGGCAAGGGCCGACTCCCGATGAGCGACGTCATCCGGATGGCCGGCGAAGCAATCCACTACCTGGCGGTGTTCGAGGATCATTCCGCGCGCCCGCTGTACTTGGGCCGCGCCAAACGCCTTGCGACAGCGGACCATCGGATCATCTGCTATGCCAGGGATCGCGGCTGTACCAAACCGAACTGCTTCGAGCCGGGCTATCACTCGGAAGTGCACCACGCGCTGCCGTGGAGCGAGGGCGGCCCGACCGACGCGACCAACGTGTACTTCGGCTGCGGATGCGACCACATGATGGCGACCGAGGGCAAGTACACGACGACCGTCACCGAGGACGGCCGAGTCGCCTGGAGCGACGGCACCGGCCCGCCGCGGGTCAACGACGCACACCATCCGGAGCGGTTGCTGAAGGAAGAGAAGGACGAGTCGCCGGACCCGGATCCGTGAACAATGTCCCGGTCAATTCCCGTCGGGCTGATCCAGCATGGCGAAGAGCAACGCCGCCAGGCGCTTCTGCTCGGCGGC
>JAHFVD010000022.1:37834-104644 GCA_023264735.1 Mycobacterium sp.
GCTGAAGGAAGAGAAGGACGAGTCGCCGGACCCGGATCCGTGAACAATGTCCCGGTCAATTCCCGTCGGGCTGATCCAGCATGGCGAAGAGCAACGCCGCCAGGCGCTTCTGCTCGGCGGCAGACAGCCGGCTGGTCATCGGCGCCAACAGGTCCGCCACCTCGCCGGCCACCCGCGCGGCCAGCCGGTGCCCGGCGGCGGTGAGGCTGACGTGAACGGCGCTGCGGTCCATGCCGCTGCAGATCGTCGGCAGCGGTATCGGCTCGGTGCCGGTGACCGACATCCTGGCTGAATTACCGCAGCTGGCGGTCACAATCTCGAACGGCACCCTGCGGACGCGGGCGCGCGGTCCCGCTCGCGGAAGTGGAACAGGTGTGGCCGCAGCCGGAGAACGGTCAGCGGGTCGTCTTCACGACCTGACGGGTCAGCTGTACTTGATCTGCAGGGCCATGCCGATGATCGAAACCACCCAGATACCGGTGACGAACAGGGTCAGACGGTCGAGGTTCTTCTCCACCACGGTCGACCCGGACAGGCTGGACTGCACACCGCCACCGAACAGCGTGGACAGGCCGCCACCCTTGGCGCGGTGCAGCAGCACCAGCAACACCACCAGCACGCTGGTGACACACAGGATGATCTCCAGGGTCAAAACCATGGCGCCCAGAATACCTGCTCCAAGAGCTGGTTACGGCAGGGGCCCACCTGCGGCGATCGCCGAAAGCGTGGCGAACTGCTCCCCGTCCAGCGACGCCCCACCGACCAGCGCGCCGTCGACGTCCTTCTGCCCGACCAGCTCGCCGACGTTCTTGGCGTTCACCGAGCCGCCGTAGAGCACCCGAATACCGTCGGCGATCTCCCGCGTCGCGATAGTGGCCAGCTCGGCGCGGATCGCCGCGCACACCTCCTGCGCGTCGGCGGCACTGGCCACCCGCCCGGTCCCGATGGCCCACACCGGCTCGTAGGCGATCACCACATCGGTCAGCTGCTCGTTGGTCAGCCCGGCCAGCGAGCCACGCAACGAATCCACACAGAACTGGACGTGGTTGCCCGCCTCGCGGATCTCGAGCTGCTCGCCGATGCAGACGATCGGTGTCAGCCCGTGCCGGAACGCCGCGGCCGCCTTTTCGGCGACCACCGCGTCGTCCTCGTGGTGATAGGTGCGGCGCTCGGAGTGGCCGACCACAACGAACGTGCAACCGAGCTTGGCCAGGAACGCACCGCTGACATCTCCGGTATAGGCGCCCGAATCGTGCGGGGACAGGTCCTGCGCGCCGTAGGTCAGCCGCAGCTTGTCCCCGTCGACCAGGGTCTGCACACTGCGCAGATCGGTGAACGGCGGGATGACCGTGACGTCGACCTTGTCGAAGTACTTGTCGGGCAACGAGAACGCGATCTTCTGGACGAGCGCGATGGCCTCGAAATGGTTGAGGTTCATCTTCCAGTTGCCCGCGATCAGCGGTTTACGGGACACAAGACTCCTAATTCAACACGTCGATACCGGGGAGAGCTTTGCCCTCAAGGTATTCCAGCGAGGCACCGCCGCCGGTGGAAATGTGCGAGAAACCGTCGTCCGGCAGGCCTAACTGACGCACCGCGGCCGCCGAATCACCACCGCCGACAACACTGAACGCGCCCTTGGCCGTGGCGGAGACGATAGCCTCGGCCACTCCCTTCGTGCCCGCCGCGAACGCCGAGAACTCGAACACGCCCATCGGGCCGTTCCAGAAGATCGTGCGCGCATTGGACAGCAGTTTGGTGAACCGCTTCACCGACTCGGGGCCGATGTCCAGGCCCATCCTGTCGGCCGGAATCTGGTCTGCCCAAACGGTTTCCGGTGTCGAATCGGCCGCGAACTTCTCGGCGACGACGATGTCCACCGGCAGGTGGATCACGTCACCGTAGGTCTCCAGCAGCTGCTTGCAGGTCTCGATCATCTCCTCCTGCAGCAGCGAGGTGCCCACCGAAACCCCTTGCGCGGCAAGGAAGGTGAAACACATGCCGCCGCCGATGACGATACTGTCGGCCTTGGTGGCGAGGTTCTCGATGACGGCCAGCTTGTCCGACACCTTGGACCCGCCCAGCACCACGGCGTAGGGCCGCTCGCTGGAGCTGGTCAGCTGCTCGAGCACCTTGACCTCGGCGGCCACCAGCGTGCCTGCATAGTGCGGCAGCAACGTGGCCACGTCGTACACCGAAGCCTGCTTGCGGTGCACCACACCGAAGCCGTCGGACACGAAAGCGCCGTCGTCCCCGACCAATTCGACCAACGCCTTGGCCAACTTCAGCCGCTCGGCGTCGTCCTTGCTGGTCTCCCGGGGGTCGAACCGGATGTTCTCCAGCAGCAGAACGTCGCCGTCGGTCAGCCCCTCGGCACGAGCCAGCGCGTCGGTGCCGACCACATCACCGGCCAGCTGGACATGCCTGCCCAGCTTCTCCCCCAGCGCGGCGGCAACCGGCGCCAGCGAGTACTTCGGGTCGGGTCCGCCCTTGGGGCGGCCCAGGTGCGCGGTCACCACGACCTTGGCGCCGGCGTCGGCCAGTGCCTTCAGGGTCGGGACCGACGCGATGATGCGGCCCGGGTCGGTGATGGCGCCGTCGTCGTCGAGCGGGACGTTGAGGTCGGAGCGGACGAGAACGCCCCGACCTTCCACGCCCTCTTTCAACAGGTCGTCGAGGGTGGCGACCATGGTTACAGCGACTTGCCGACCAGCGCGACCAAGTCCACCAGGCGGTTGGAGTAGCCCCACTCGTTGTCGTACCAGGAGACGACCTTGGCCTGGTTGTCGATGACCTTGGTCAGCAGCGAGTCGTAGATCGAGCTGTGCGGGTCGGTGACGATGTCGCTGGACACGATCGGCACGTCGTAGTACTTCAAGATGCCCTTGAGCGGGCCCTCGGCGGCGGCCTTGAACGCGGCGTTGATCTCAGCAGCGCTGGCCGATTTGGCCAGTTCGACCGTGAGGTCCGTCGCCGAGCCCGTGGGAATCGGCACCCGCAGCGCGTAGCCGTCCAGCTTGCCCTTGAGCTCCGGGAGCACCAGGCCGATGGCCTTGGCCGCACCGGTCGAAGTCGGCACGATGTTCAGCGCCGCGGCGCGCGCCCGGCGCAGGTCGCTGTGCGGGCCGTCCTGCAGGTTCTGGTCCTGGGTGTAGGCGTGGATCGTGGTCATCAGGCCCTTGACGATGCCGAACTCGTCATTGAGGACCTTGGCCAGCGGGCCCAGGCAGTTCGTCGTGCACGACGCGTTGGAGATGATGTTCTGGCTGCCGTCGTACTTGTCGTCGTTGACGCCCAGCACGATGGTGATGTCCTCATCGGTGGCCGGCGCGGAGATGATGACCTTCTTGGCGCCCGCGTCGAGGTGGCCTTTGGCCTTCTCGGCCTTGGTGAAGATGCCGGTCGACTCGACCACGACGTCAACACCGAGGTCGCCCCACGGCAGCGCCGCCGGGCCCTCTTTGATCTCCAGTGCTTTGATCTTGGTGTTGCCGATGACGATGGTGTCCTCGCCCTCGAGGCTGACGTCTTCGGACAGCCGGCCCAGGATCGAGTCGAACTTGAGCAGGTGCGCAAGGGTGGCGTTGTCGGTGAGGTCGTTGACGGCCACGATCTCGATGTCCTTGGCGTTACCTGCGGCCTGCTGGGTTGCCAAGGCCCGGTAGAAGTTGCGTCCGATGCGGCCGAAGCCGTTAACGCCAACCCGGATGGTCACGTTGTCTCCTCATAAGTTGCTTCCAGTACCCGCGCCCAGCCTAATCGCGTGCTCACCGGCGTGCGCGACCGCCCGCAGCGTCACCCGATTCCAGGCCCGCTCTGGTCCGCACGTGCCGAGCCGGTCCAGCGTTCCCGGATCGCCGGCAGCGTGCCGTCCTGCTCCAATGTGGCCTGCGCGACGTTGATCCGGCCGAGTAGCGCGGTGTCGGAGGTGGGCACCGCGATCGCGATCTTCTCGGTGGTGATGCCGTGCTGCACAACCGTGACACCGGGCACCGCCTCGGCCAGCCGGGTCAGCACCGGGTCGAGCTTCATGAACGCGTCGCAGCGGCCGGTGGTCAGATCGCGCAGTGCGGTGCGGATGCTGCCGTAGGCATAGACCCGGACCCGAGCGACCAAGGCATCGGCCAGTAGCCGGTTCGCTATCGGCTGACTGGTGTTGCCCTCCTGGACGCCGATGGTCAGACCCTCGAGGTCGTCGATCGACGCAACATCGGGCAGCCGGGTGGCGTCGACGGCCAGCGCCTGACCCGAGATCAGGTACGGATCGCAGAACGCCGCCTTGAGCGCACGGGATCCGGTGATGGTGGTCCCCGAGGCGACGCAGTCGAAGACGCCGGAGTCCAGCGCGTCGAAGATGCCGTTGAAGTCGCGGCCTTCGTAGCGGACGAACTGCACCTGCGCGCCCAACTGCTCGGCGATGGCGGTCATGAGGTCGAGGTCGAGGCCTGACTGGTCTACCGAGTTGAAGGGCGGGTCCGGAAATGCCGCGCCGACGCGCAGCAGTTCACCACCGGACATGGCGCAACGGTAGCCCGTCTTTTCCTCGCTGAGTCTGTCCACCGAGGAACGCCAGCCAGCCCAATACCGCCCCGGCGTGCAGCAGCAAGGTGAACGTCAGCGGTTCGAGCACCAGCGCGGCGGCCGCGGCAGGCAGGCTGGCACGGCCGGGGTCGCCCACCCAGCGGCGGTAGTGGCGCAGCGCCCACACCCCGAACGCCATATCGATGGCGATCTTGCCGACGATCACCACCAGCACCGGCGCCAACACCGCGACGTGCCGGGTCGCCAGGAAATAGATCAGCAGCCCGAATGCGGTCAGCCCGTACAGCGGCGCCACAGTGTCGATCGCCTTCACCGGCAGCATGACGGTGCCGAGCCGGCCGAAGCGGGGATCACCGACCATGCCGCGATACCACCAGTGGGTCTGCAGGAATCCGCCGAACCAGCGGCGGCGCTGCCGCAGGAAAGCCCGCACCGACGCCGGCGCTTCGGTGCAAGCCTGCGCGTCACCGAGTACCCGAAACCGCCAGTCCAGCTGCTGATCTCCGGCGAACCGGCGCATGCGGGCCACCAGCTCGTAATCCTCGACCAGGCGTAGCGGCCCAGGAAGTTACGGATGTATTCGTAGGTCTGGAAATACTGCATGACGCGGCCCAGCGCGGCGGGCGGGCATCGCGGTGTGATGACGCCGGTGACGGCTACCAGTTGCGGCTCGCGCGAAAAGGCCTGGCGCACTGCGCCGGTCGCCCCCGGGTCCGGCACGGTGTCGGCGTCCACGGTGAGGATGACGTCGGTGTCGGTGCGCAATAGCCCGGCGTTGAGTGCCGCCGATTTTCCTCCGTGCGCTAACCGCAGCCAACGCAGCGCGGTCGAACCCAGCCGAACCGGACCACTGACATGACCGATCGGAGGGACTTCGAAACCATAATTCGCACACAGCATTTCGGTGATGGCATCGGCCGATCCGCCGGATCTGCCACCCGGTGAACACCTGCAGCGCGGCGTCGTAGCCGAGGTAGGCCAGGCCGACCGACCAGGCCAGCACGCCGCCGCGGCCGAATGCGAGCAGGAACAACGTCACCCACAGCGCGAATACCAGCACGTGGATGAGCACGCTGACAGCCGGGGTCCCCGGCCGCGCAAGCCGTGCGGATGCGCGGGTGAGCGCGGGCGTCAGTGAATCTGTCAACACCTTCGATGATGGAAGAACGGCATTGCGGCTGAGTCGGTTCGAATGCCGGGCCGCCATTACCCTGTTGTGATGGCACGTGTCTTGTCGGTCAACCTGGCGGCTCACGCACGGACGAATCCGGACACCAAGGCGCCGAAACCGACGGGCATCGACAAGAACCCCACCCCCGAACCGGTTCTGGTGCGTGCCCCGGGGCCGATGCTCGAGGGCCTTGGCAGCGGCCTGGTCGGCGACACCATCGGCAACCAGAAATTTCACGGCGGTGACGACCAAGCCGTCTACGCCTATGCCCGCGAGGACCTCGACGAGTGGGAGGGCCGGCTGTCTCGCCCACTGACCAACGGGATGTTCGGGGAGAACTTCACCACCTCCGGAATCGAAGTCACCTATGCGCGGATCGGCGAGCGCTGGCGAGTGGGCACGGCAGGGCTGCTGCTCGAAGTATCCGCTCCCCGCATCCCGTGCCGGACTTTCGCCAAGTTCCTCGACATCGACGGCTGGATCAAGACGTTCACCGACGCCGGTAAACCCGGTGCGTATCTGCGAGTCATCTCCCCGGGGAGCGTGCGGGCCGGTGACACCATCGACATCGAGCACCGGCCCGACCACGACGTGACGATCAACATGGTCTACCGCGCCAAGATGTCGGATCCCAGCCTGCTACCCCAACTGCTGGCCGCCGACGCGCTGTCCGACGAGCTCAAGGCCTTTGTCGCTAAACGACTGGCCAAGTCGACCTAGTCGAGTCGACCGATGCCGCCGAGGAACGAGGCGGAGGAGGAGCGAGACAGTCTGCCTAAGCGTCTTCCAGCAGATCAGGCGTAACGGCCGACTCGGTGTCGGGGATGCCGTCCTGCTTGGCCTTGCGGTCGGCCATCGACAACAGCCGCCGAATACGGCCGGCCACAGCATCTTTGGTCATCGGCGGATCGGCGAGCCGGCCCAGCTCCTCCAGCGAGGCCTGCCGGTGTTCGACCCGCAGCCGGCCCGCGGCAGCCAGGTGATCGGGCACCGTGTCGGCCAGGATCTCCAAGGCCCGCTCGACGCGGGCTGCAGCGGCCACCGCGGCCCGCGCTGAGCGGCGCAGGTTCGCGTCGTCGAAGTTGGCCAGCCGGTTGGCGGTGGCGCGCACCTCGCGGCGCATCCGCCGTTCCTCCCACGTCAGCCGGGTGTCCTGGGCGCCCATCCGAGTCAGCAGCGCACCGATGGCCTCGCCGTCGCGCACCACGACCCGGTCGGTCCCCCGCACCTCGCGGGCCTTCGCGCTGACCCCGAGCCGCCGGGCAGCCCCGACCAGAGCCAGCGCGGCTTCCGGTCCGGGACAACTGACTTCGAGCGCCGACGAACGCCCCGGCTCGGTCAGCGAGCCGTGCGCGAGGAACGCACCGCGCCATGCCGCCTCGGCGTCGCCGACACTGCCGCCGACCACCTGGGCGGGCAATCCCCGCACCGGCCGGCCACGCATGTCCAGGAGACCGGTCTGCCGGGCCAGCGCCTCACCGTCCTTGGCGACCCGCACCAGATATCGGGTGCTCTTGCGGATGCCGCTGGCCGACAGCACGTGCACCACCGCGTTGTAGCCGTAGAGGTCGTAGATGTCCTTGCGCAGCCGCCGGGCGATGATGCCCAGGTCCACTTCGGCCTCGACGACCACCCGGCCCGACACGATGTGCAAGCCGCCGGCGAAACGCAACAGGGAGGCCACCTCCGCGCGGCGGGCAGTCACTGAGTTGACCGCCAACCGACTGAGTTCGTCCTTCACCTCAGCAGTCATCGCCACGGGTCGTCACCTCTCGGTCCGTTGCCAGCAGATCCCTGCACCCCATCCCCCTGTCGAGTCCCTCCGGCCGTAATGGACGCAGCAGACGGGAGGGAAGATGCCGCGGGAATCGTATTCCGAGTACGCACACCGTCAAGCGCTGCAGCCAGCTTCGCCGGGTCATGTAAAGGTGTACCAGGTCTGGAGACGTCAGCAAACCGAACTGAAGCTTCCAGCTGGCTTGCGGTACGCCGGAGTTGGTCACGCTCCCGGTCAGAAGGGACGCGGGCGGCGTCCACGACGATCTCGTCGACGACGAATCCCGGCGCATGCTGGGCCAGAACGTGCAAGTGACGCTCGGCCGAGAAACCGGCGGTCTCCCCCGGCTCGGCGGCCAGGTTCAGCACCAGGGCCCGCCGTGCGGTGGTGGCTTTCAACGCCGCCGCCAGTTCCGGCACCAGCACGTGCGGGATCACACTGGTGAACCACGAGCCCGGTCCGAGCACCACCAGATCGGCGGTCATGATGGCGTCGATCGCCTGCCGGGTGGCGGGCGGATCACCGGGCAGCAGACGCACCCGACGCACCTTGCCCGGCGTGGTCGCCACCGCCACCTGGCCGCGGATCACCCGGCTCATCCGGGGGTCGCCGTCCAGACCAGACACGTCGGCTTCGATCTGCAGGGCGATCGGGCACATCGGCAGCACTCTGCCCTTGACACCGAGGATGCGGCCCAATTCGTCGAGCGCGGCCACCGGATCGGCCAGCACCTCGTTGAGTCCGGCCAGCAACAGATTGCCGATGGGGTGGCCGGCCAGCGCACCGCTGCCACCGAACCGGTGCTGCAGGATGGTTGCCCACAACCGGCCGTGTGGGCTGTCAGAAGCCAAGGCGGCCAACGCCATTCGCAGATCGCCTGGGGGCACGATATCGAGTTCGCTGCGCAGCCGGCCCGACGATCCGCCGTCGTCTGCGACGGTCACCACCGCGGTGATGTCGTGGGTGAGGCGCCGCGCCGCCGACAGCGTCGCATACAAACCGTGCCCACCACCCAGGGCGACGATACGACTCATTCGCGACCCAGATCGCGGTGCAGCACCCGGACGGACAGGTGCTCGTTGTCCTCGAGCAGTCCGGCGAGCGCTTCGGCCATGGCGACACTGCGGTGCTTACCGCCGGTGCAGCCGATGGCCACGGTCATGTATCGCTTCCCCTCCCGGCTGTAGCCGTCGACGACGAGTCTCAGCAGCTGATGGTAGGTCTGCAAGAACTCCGCGGCACCAGGTTGACCCAGGACGTAGTCACGGACCGCCGGATGCTGGCCGGTGTGCGGCCGCAACTCGTCGACCCAGTGCGGGTTGGGCAGGAAGCGGACGTCCATCACCATGTCGGAGTCCATCGGCAGGCCGTACTTGAAACCGAACGACTCGACGGTCACGCTCGTCTGTGCGACGACCTCCCCGCCGAAGGCCCGTTCGATGCTCTCCCGCAAGCCATGCACCGAGAGGGTCGAGGTGTCGATGACCAGATCCGCCGACGCCCGCACCGGGGCCAGCATCGTCCGTTCGGCGGCGATGCCCTCGGCCAGCGTCTGGTTGCCCTGCAGCGGATGACTGCGCCGGTTGTTCTCATATCGACGCACCAGGATGTCGTCGGAGGCCTCCATGAACAGCACCCGCGGGTGGATGTCGCGGGTCACCAGCTCGTTGCGGACCCAGTCCAGGTCACCGGTGAAACCCCGGGACCGCACGTCCATCACCACCGCCAGCTGAGTGATCCGCGAGCCGGCGGCGAGGCCGAAGTCCACCATCCGGGCGATGAGTTCGGGCGGCAGATTGTCGGCCACATACCAGCCGAGATCTTCGAGCACCTTCGCGGCGGTTCCCCGGCCGGCCCCGGACAGGCCCGTCACCAACACCACGTCGATACCCGATTCCTCGCCGGCCTGTCCGGTGTGCATGTCTTCGCCTGTGCTGTTTTCTGTCATCGCGTCGCCTGTTCAGCAGACTGATCTTCACCGACTGGGCCGCCCTGCGCAGCCGATCCCACCGAATCCACAGTCACGCCTAGCGCTTCCAGCACCGCGGCGGCCGTCGCGGCCCCGATGCCCGGCACCGAGGTGATCTCGTCGACACTGGCCTGCCGCAACCGGGCCAGCGATCCGAAGTGGGTCACCAGCGCCTTGCGCCGGATGTCCCCGAGCCCCGGCACCGCGTCCAGAGCCGAGGCCGTCATCCGCTTGGACCGCTTGCTGCGGTGGTAGGTGATCGCGAAGCGGTGGGCTTCGTCGCGGACCCGCTGCAACAGATAGAGGCCCTCACTGTTCCTGGCCAGAATGACCGGATCTGTTTCCATAGGCACCCACACCTCCTCGAGGCGTTTGGCCAGACCGATGACGGCGACGTCGGTGACGCCGAGCTCGTCGAGCACCGCCTGGGCCGCATTGACCTGGGGGGCGCCGCCGTCGACCACGTACAGGTTCGGCGGGTAGGCGAACTTGCGGGATTTGCCTTCCGCGGAGAATTCCTCGATCGACTGCTGCTGTTCGGCCACGTGGCGGGTGAAGCGGCGGCGGGTCACCTCCGCGATCGAGGCCACGTCGTCGGAGCGGCCCTCGCCGGCGGCCTCCCGGATCGCGAAATGCCGGTAGTCGGATTTGCGCGGCAGACCGTCCTCGAACACCACGAGGGAGGCCACCACATCGGTGCCCTGGACGTGACTGATATCGACGCACTCAATGCGCAGCGGCGCATCGGCCAGGCCTAAAGACTCCTGAATGTTCTGCAGCGCAGCAGATCTGGCGGTGAAGTCGCCTGCGCGCTTGAGCTTGTGCTGCTGCAGCGCCTCCTGGGCGTTGCGGTGCACCGTTTCGGCCAGGGCCTTCTTGTCACCGCGCTGCGGCACCCGCAGCGTCACGCGAGAGCCGCGCAGTCCCGAGAGCCAGTCGCCCAGTTCGTCGGCGTTGGGTGGCAGGCACGGCACCAGTACCTCGCGTGGCACCGGGTTGGTGGATTCGTCTGCGGCACCACCCAATTCGGCCTGGTCGCCGTAGAACTGGGTGAGGAATTGCTCGACCAGCCGGGCTTCCGCGGAATCGCCTGGATCACTGGGCTTTTCGACCACCCAGCCGCGCTGGCCGCGCACCCGCCCGCCCCGGACATGGAACACCTGAACGGCCGCCTCCAGATCGTCATCGGCGAAGGCGACGACGTCCGCGTCGGTGCCGTCACCGAGCACGACGGCCTGCTTCTCCAGCGCGCGCTTGAGCGCGGCGATATCGTCGCGCAGCCGGGCCGCCCGCTCGAAGTCGAGCTCGGCGGACGCCGCGTTCATCTGATGTTCCAGCTCGCGGGCGAAGCGGTCGGTCTTGCCCGACAGGAAGTCGCAGAAATCGAGGACTATCTTGCGGTGCTCCTCGGCGCTGACCCGGCCGACGCACGGTGCCGAGCATTTATCGATGTAGCCCAGCAGGCAGGGACGGTCGATTTGACTGTGCCGCTTGAACACTCCGGCCGAGCAGGTGCGGGCGGGAAACACCCGGGTCAGCAGATCCAGGGTTTCCCGGATGGCCCAGGCGTGTGAGTACGGGCCGAAGTATCGGACGCCCTTGCGGCGCGGCCCGCGGTAGACGAACAGCCGCGGATACTCGTCGCCCAGGGTGACGGCCAGCACCGGGTAGGACTTGTCGTCGCGGTAGCGGACGTTGAACCGCGGGTCGAACTCCTTGATCCAGTTGTATTCCAGCTGCAGCGCCTCGACCTCGGTGTTGACCACCGTCCACTCGACCTTGGCCGCGGTGGTCACCATCTGGCGGGTACGGGGATGCAGGGCGGAGATGTCCTGGAAGTAGGACGTCAGTCGGCTGCGCAGGCTCTTGGCCTTGCCGACGTAGATCACTCGGCCGTGCGGATCCCGGAATCGATAGACACCCGGCTCGACTGGAATCGACCCGGGCGCCGGGCGGTACGTGGCGGGATCGGGCACGCTCCCAGGTTAGTCGGGCCGTCCGACTGCCCGGCACCAAGCACTACCGTCGACGGCGTGCCCGCGACGCGGATCACCCGCCTCACCGAGTCGGACTGGGAGCAGTTCGCCGAACTTCGGCTGCGCGCGCTGACCGACACGTTCGGCACGGCGGACAAGCAGTACCTCGCCGAGGCGCGCTTCACCCCCGCCGACTGGCGCAGACGGCTGCGCGATCACGCCCAGTTCGTGGTGGTCCTGGCCGGTCAGCCCGTCGGCATGGTCGCCGCCTACCAGGAGAGTGCTGAGACGGCCTACGTGTACTCGCTGTGGCTCGACCCCGCTGCACGCGGGCGCGGGCTCGGCCGCCGCCTGGTGGCGGCGGCGCTGGACTGGGCGCGCCGGCGCGGGGTGCGCACCGCCACACTGCGAATGGCCGCGGACAACGCCACGGCACGCACGGTGTACGAGGGTCTCGGATTCACCGAAGTGCCCACCGGCGGCGCCGCGGGCGAAGTGGTGATGCGACTCAGGCTCCGGTGACGTCGGGACGGTACTTGGCCAACAGCATGCGCAGGGTGTCCATCGACGCCACCGCGCGTTCGCCGTCGACCGACTGGACGGCCAAAACCGGGACGTACTCGTAGTCGGCCAGGTCCACCCGGGCCCACCGTGCGCCCTGCGGGAACGACACGTCGACGACATCGCGCCACGGGACGACCCGCTCGGTCAGGATGTTGCGCACCCCGATACCGGCGGGCCCGACCCGGACCCGCGGGGTCGCCAGCAGCAGGATCGCCGCAGCCAGGATCACTCCGAGGACAGCCATCGACACCTGATCGGCGGTTTGGATGATGGCCCCGGTGTAGCCGATCTTCAGCAGCAGCCCGACCACGATCCCGGCCGTGGCGACGATGGCGGCGGCGATGTAGGCGACAAACGGCGTCAGGCGGGGCCGCAGCACCACATCCCAGTCGCTGTCCGTCGTGGTCATGCCCCGCGCAGGTGGCGCAGCGTCAGCGCGGTGGACAGCGCGGCCGCGACAGCCTGGGCGCCCTTGTCCTCGGCCGAATCGGGCAACCCGGCACGGTCGAGTGCCTGCTCCTCGTTGTTGGTGGTCAGCACACCGTTGGCCACCGGCGTCGACTCGTCCAGCGAGACCCGGGTCAGACCCTGGGTGACGGCGTCACAGACATAGTCGAAATGTGGTGTCTGGCCCCGGATCACGACGCCGAGTGCCACAACAGCATCATGGGTGCGAGCGAGTTCCTGTGCGACGACCGGGATTTCGATGGCGCCGAGCACCCGGACGACGGTCGGGCTCGACACTCCGGAGTCCTCGGCCACCCGGCGCGCGCCGTCGAGCAGCGCGTTGCAGATCTTCGAGTGCCAGGTGCTGGCCACGATCGCCAGCGACACGTCCGAGGCGTCCATCTCCGGAAAATCCGGGACGCCCGCGCCTCCGCTCACTACAGGGCCCCGCCTAGATCACCCGGAACCGTCTCGTCGTAGTCGTCGAGGCCGGTCAGGTCGTGACCCATCCGATCGCGCTTGGTCATCAGGTAGCGGATGTTCTCGGCATTGGCCCGCACCGGCAGCGGCACCCGTTCGATGATGTGCAGTCCATAGCCGTCCAGACCCACCCGCTTGGCCGGGTTGTTGGTCAGCAGCCGCATCGAGCGCACCCCGAGATCCACCAGGATCTGCGCGCCGATGCCGTAGTCGCGGGCGTCGGCAGGCAGCCCGAGCTCGAGGTTGGCGTCAACCGTGTCGGCGCCGGCGTCCTGCAGCTGATAGGCCTGCAGCTTGTGCATCAGGCCGATGCCGCGACCTTCATGCCCGCGCATGTAGAGCACGATGCCGCGGCCCTCCCGGGCCACCATCGCCAGTGCGGCATCGAGCTGCGGACCGCAGTCGCAGCGCCGTGAGCCGAACACGTCGCCGGTCAGGCATTCGGAGTGCACCCGCACCAGGACGTCGTGGCCGTCGTTCTCCAGCCCGGAGATATCGCCCTTGACCAGCGCGACGTGCTCGACCTCTTCGTAGATGCTGGAATAGCCGACCGCACGGAACTCGCCGTGCCGGGTCGGGATCCGCGCTTCGGCGATCCGCTCGATGTGCTTCTCGTGCTTGCGCCGCCATTCGATGAGGTCGGCGATGGAGATCAGGGCCAGGCCGTGCTCGTCGGCGAAGACCCGCAGCTCGTCGGTCTGCGCCATCGAGCCGTCGTCCTTCTGGCTGACGATCTCGCAGATGGCGCCTGCCGGCTGCAGACCGGCCAGCCGAGCCAGGTCGACGGCGGCCTCGGTATGGCCGGGACGGCGCAGCACGCCACCGTCCTTGGCGCGCAGCGGAACGACGTGGCCGGGCTTGGTGAAATCGTCGGAAACGCTGGTCGGATCGGCCAGCAGCCGCATGGTCGTTGCTCGATCGGCCGCCGAAATACCAGTGCCCACGCCATTTTTGGCATCGACAGTGACGGTGTAGGCGGTGCCGTGCTTGTCCTGGTTGACCGCGTACATCGGCAGCAGGCCGAGCTTGTCGCAGATCTCACCGGACAGCGGGACGCACAGGTAACCAGAGGTGTAGCGGACCATGAACGCGACCAGCTCCGGCGTCGCCATCTCGGCGGCGAAGATCAGGTCGCCCTCGTTCTCACGATCTTCGTCATCGATGACGACGACGGCCTTGCCCGCCGCGATGTCGGCGACCGCCCGTTCGACGGTATCCAGCCTCGTCATCCTTGCCGCCTGCCCATTTCTCACGTGATGCTGCTTGTAAACAGTATGAACCACCATGGGCAGGCAACTGATGCCCGTCTTGTTCAGCGGCCCACTCCACCCCCGCCCGGCGGTCCCGATCGCAGATATCTGCAGGCCAGCTGGACGATGTGACGTACGTGACAGGACGGACCCAGGGGGTGAACGGCCGATGAACTCTCGGCGCGCACTGCCCTCTGGGCGGTCGTGATGCGCCGACCGTGCGATCTCATACCTCGGAGAACGAGCTATGAGGAGTGCGATGAAGGGTCCCGGTCTCGATGTCGGCGTGCTCGGTGTTCTGCCGGTCCGGGCCACCCGATTGGACTCCCCAGAGGCGGTCGATGAGTGGCTGCGCTCGGTCGGATCCGTGGAGCGAAGCCGCCAGGTCGGCGCCATATCCCGGGAGAAGCTGGCCGGCTTTGTGTCACTGCTCGACGGGGCGACGGGCCCCGAACTGCTCGGCTCTGTCGACCCCGATCTGGCGACCCGCATCGTCGGTTCGGCGGACACCGCGCAGTCGGCGCGCTGGCTGGATACCATCGGAACCGACGAGGCCGCGGAAATCCTTCGGCGGCTAACGAATTCGGGCCGTGACAAGCTCCTGGACCAGATCGGTGGTCCTCAGGCGGAGGTCCTGCGCGAGGTGCTGCGGTGGCCGCCGACCTCGGTCGCGGCGCACATGCTCCCCGACGTGTTCACCGTCCCGGACTCGATCACCGCCGCCGAGGCGGAGGAACTGGTCCGCACCCAGAGCGCCCAGGTGCGCGGCAGGGCCCGCCACGGCGCCCTGATCTACGTGACCGACGCCGACCGCAGGCTGATCGGCTTCCTGGAATTCCAGGACCTGGTGCTGGCCCAACCCGACCAGACCGTCGCGGAACTGAGCAGCGACGATCCCGTCTGGGTCCGTCCCCTGATCGACGCCGAGCAGGCCGCGCAATCACTGCTCGACTACGAGCTGGCGGCGCTGCCGGTGGTCGACGATCAGCGCAGGCTGCTCGGTGTGCTGACCGCAGACGCTGCGGCCGACATCCTCGAAGCCGAGGCGACCAGGGACGCCGAACGCCAGGGCGGCTCGGAGCCTCTCGAGGTCCCCTATCTTCGCGCATCGCCACTTCGGTTGTGGCGCAAACGAATTGCGTGGCTGCTCGTGCTGTTCGTGGCCGAGGCCTACACCGGCACGGTGCTGCGCGCGTTCGAGGATGAGCTGGAGGCCGTCGTCGCGTTGGCGTTCTTCATCCCGCTGCTGATCGGCACCGGCGGCAATACCGGTACCCAGATCACCACAACGCTGGTGCGCGCCATGGGAACTGGACAGGTGCGGCTGCGCGACCTGCCCCGCATCCTGGCCAAGGAGGTGTCGACGGGCTTCCTGATCGCCGCGACGATGGCCCTCGCCGCCGTGATCCGCGCGTGGACCCTGGGTGTCGGCCCGCAAGTCACCGTCACGGTGTCACTGACGGTCGCCGCGATCGTGCTGTGGGCATCGATCGTAGCGTCGGTGTTGCCGCCGTTGCTCAAGAAGTGCCGGGTGGATCCCGCGGTGGTGTCTGGGCCGATGATCGCCACGATCGTCGACGGCACCGGGCTGATCATCTACTTCCTGATCGCCCACGCGACACTGCCCCAGCTCGCGGGACTTTAGAAGGTCCACCGGTGGTCTGCGCGCAGGTTCACCAGCAGCCTCCTAGGGCGGATCCGATGACATCAGAAACCGGTCCAATTCTGCGAGGTGCTGGCCGGCGTGCTGGTGACAACACCATTGACGACGACGTAGTAACCGTCAGTGGCGGTGAGCGTGACCGAATTACTATTGTTCGGACCCGCCAGTGAACTGGTGGCGGCACCAAGGACACCGCCGAAGGTGAAGCTCCACCCGCTTGTCTGGCTAAACGATAGAGAGTCTCCATCAAGGTCGTTGACGTTGATGAGGCTCACTGTGGGCGACAGCCCGAAGAAGCTAGCCTTGTTGCCACCCGAGATCGTCGGCGCCCTGTTGGTCGCGTAGACCGGCACCTTCACAGCCAGTGTGTTGCTGCCTCCGTAACCGTCGGCGACGGTGACGTCGATGTAGTCATTCACCGCACTGTCGGCCGCACCGATCTTGGCCGCCGCGTGAGATTGCGCGTCGGACACGGTTCGGGTGTAGGTGTACGTTCCGTCGCCCTTAAGGACCACGGTGCCACCGTTTCTCGTGCTGACGCTGATGGTACCTGTACCGGTCGGGGCGGCCTGCCCGTTGATCGTCACCGCGTCCCCGTCAGCATCGCTCCAGCTGATTTTCCCCGCGGTCGTCTGCGTGGTGCCACTGCGACCCCCGACCGCCGCCGCCGTGACGACGGAGACCACTGGTGCGCTGTTGGCCACTGTCGGGTTGACGTTGACCACCGCGATCGTCACGGTCTTTCCGGTGCTGTCGGTTCCGAGGATCGTGAACGAGTCCTGCGTGGGCTGGGTGTGACCCGCCGCCGTCCGAGTGTAGGTGAAGCTGCCGTCGGCATTGAGAACCACGTTGCCCCGCAGCGCATTCGGGGCCGTACCGATGCTGTAGGTCATCAGGCCGGTGTCGGCACCGCTGATGTTCAGACCACCGGTGACCTTGCCCGGTACCGCGGTGCTTGTCGTCACCGGCGATGTCGCGCTGACGGGCACGGACACGGTCGTCGTGTAGGTATGGCCGAAGCTGTCGGTGCTTGTCAGCTGGAACGAGTCCGACGTCGCGCCCGACGCCCTGTTCGGGATGTAGGTGTACGCACCGGTGGTCGGATTGAGCTTGACGATGCCGCCATTGGCGGTATCGGCCGATCCCCCGTTGGCACCGACCAGTGAGTAGGTCATCGGGTTGTCGGGGTTGTTCGGTGCCGAGACAACACCGCGAACCACACCCATCGCCGAGGTGCTGCCGACCGTGTTGGTCATCGACCCGACAGCCTGGTTGTAGTAGACGGTCACGGTGACCGTCTTCTGCGTCTCGTTGCCGTTCGGCATGTACGGCTTGGAGACGCTGATCTGTCCATCGCCTTGGGCGAGAACCGTCATGGTGAAGGTCAGTGTCTTCGGAGACTTGTCACTGGACAACGGATTCCAGTCCCACACCGTCCAGTTCATCCGCCCGTTGGTGCCGTCGACGACGGTGACGGTGAACCTGCTGTCGTTGGGTTCGGTGAATCCGTACGAGGTGATCGGGTCGCCGTCGGCGTCGTAGAACTGCACGTAGCCCGAGACGGTGGTGCCGCTGGCGTTCGGCAGATGCTGACCGGTCTGTTGCATATCGGTCACCACGGGCTGGTGATCGGTCGCGACATCCGCGAACCGCCGGAAGATCGCAACCACCACGACATACATGGCCAACGACACCGGATTCGGAGCCGGCCCGATGTTGATGTCCATGTCCAACACGACCTTTGGCGAAAGGAAGGCCGCTCTCGCCGCCCCGATGACGCCATCCAGGTCGTTCGCGGTGAGCCCGTTGATCACGGGGTTCGCTGCGATATCCCGCATCGCCCCGGCGAGGCTCACCGCCTCGTCGATCCAGTGCTGGATGTCGACGGTCTGGGAGGTGTTGAACAGCACGATGGCACCCGCGAGGACCGCAGCCGTCACCGAAGCCTGCGTGATGGTCGATGGCGCGCCGTCGACCATCTTGAACGGCGGCACGAATTGGTCCATCAGGGTTGCCAGGCCGTTGAGGCCGTAGGAGAACCTGTCGACCACGATCGAGGGCTTGAAGAACGCGCCCAAGAACGTGACCGGGAATTTGAGCCAGCCGTTGGCGGAAGTGAGCGGTGCCGCCATCAGCGCGTCGAGCTGCGCCGCCCAGGCGTCGAGCGTTGTCTGGATGTCATAGCGCGCGGGCGTAGTGATCGGACCCGCGCCGTCCTGGACGGCTGTTAGGTCACCGGCCATCGAGTACGCCGCAGCTGACGGGGCGGCGGCCGCAGCTCTGGCAGAGGTGGACTTCGCGACCTTGGGATTGACCGCGCCCGTTGCGTTTTCGTTCGTCGGGCTGGGGACCGACGCTGTCGGTGAGTCCTTCGCTGTTGAGTCAGCCGGTGGCGTCGTCACCGTGCCATCGGTGGTCGAGGTTGCGGGCGTCGTGGTGGCATCCGTCGAACTTGGCGTCGTCGTCGAGGTTGTCGGTTGCGCGGTGGTGTCCGTCGCGTCACTGCCGGCAACGACGGGTCGGGCCGATCCTAACGACCGGACCGACACCGACGAACCGCTGTTGGAGTTCGCCGCCGGCTGCTTGCCCGTCGAGCGGGTGCGCGCAGGTCCGGCAGATGCGTTGGTGCGGCTGGGGGTAGCGGAATGGCCGGAATTACTCCCGGAATTACTCGATGAATGCGGTGCTGATCCGGAATCCGACGAGCCGCCATCGGTGGAGGCTGCAGCCACACCCTGGCCTACCCCGACCGCCAGACTCAGCCCAACGGCGGCGGCGAAGATGCCGTTACGAGCCGCGCGTTTCCGGTTGCGAGCGACGACCTTCCGATGTCGCGCTGCCTGCTTTCTGTGGCGACCTGCCTGCTTCTTCTGTGAAGCCACCGACTCTCCCGATAGTGAAACGTGGCATACCTCATATCCCCGCAGGTCTAGAGATACACACCACTTTGTTGATGCCGCAACGTAACACTCCGTACTTATTTTCGCCAGAATCTTCGGGCCCCGAGAGTGTCACAGTCTATTGAACTGGGGTTTTAAGGATGCGACAGTCAGGACCCATGTGTCTCAAGTGTTAGTGAACGTGTTCTAGTTTAGAAATCAGCAAATTTACGCACATGATCCGTAAGATCTGTTATGGCCGGCCGATAGGGCGTCGTTCCACCACGGCAAGACGGCGCGGGTGATGCTGATCTACAGCGGGCCGGGTCACGGTGTGGCCATTGGGCGCGTACGGGTGGCCGAAGCCCGGGCTAGAGGTTCTGTTGAGCCGTATACGTCACGGAGTAGCTGGCCGGCGTGCTGCTCACAACGCCGTTGTTCACGACGTAGTAGCCGTCGTAGACGGTGAGGACGATGAAGTCGCCGGTGCCGGTGCCACTGGTGCTGAGGATATTGAGGAAGGAGTCGTAGCTAGCGCTGCCGTGCGCCGGCTGCTGGGTGATGGTGTACGTCGTGGAGTCGCTGTCGCCGTCGCTGCCGGAGACCGATGTCCAGTAGGTGTAGGTGCCCAGGATGGTGCTTCCGGCCCAGCGAATTCCGCTGGACAGCGTTGGGGCGGTGTTGGCGGCGTAGATCGGCACGGACGCGGTGTATGTCGTTGTGCCGCCGAAGGGGTCGCTGACTGTTGCGGTGAAGGTGTCACCGACCGCGTTGCCGGTGGCCCCGATCTTGGCTGCGGCGTGGTAGTAGGAGTAGCCCTTGTCGATGACGTAGCTGAAGGTCCCGTCGGCGTTGATCACCACCGTGCCGCCGTTGACCGTGGTGAAAGTGCCTGGGGTGTAGGTCAGGGGGTCGCCGTCGGCGTCGGTGGCATGCAGTGTGCCGGTGACGGACTGCTTGAGGGTGCCGATGCCGAGTATGCGGTCGTCTTGCAGGTTGGAGGTGCCGACCGTGGTCGTGCCGGGTGTCGGTGCGCTATTGACCACCACAGGTTCGACGGCCAGGTTCAGGGTGACTGTGCGGCCGTTGGCGTCGGTGGCAATCACCGTGACCACATCGCTATTCGCCGTCGTGCGGCCCACGCTCGAGGTGTAGGTGAACGCGCCGGTGGCCGGGTTGAAGGATGTCACCGTGCCCCTCGTCGGGCTCGCTCCCAGTGCATAACTGGTAAAGACGCCGGCATCACCGCTCGGGACTGGCACAGAACCAGTCACGACGTACGGCGTCGAGGTGTTGAGATTGCCCGGTGTGATCGACGTGGTGTTGGACACCGTGACCGCCGCGATGGTGGTGCCGCCGTGGCCGTCGGTCATCTGCACCTGGAAGCTCTGCGTAGCGCCGGCTGTCGCCGACGAAACATAGGTAAGGGCGCCGGTGGTCGAGTCCAGGGTGATGATGCCGCCGTTGCCGGCGCCATTCTTGGTGTAGGCGGAGTTGTTACTCAGGCCGTTGACCGACGAGCCGACCAGCGAGTACGTCAGCGTGTCACCGTCAGAGTCGCTTCCTCCGACGCTGCCACGCACGACGCCTAGGCCGTCGGCAGTACCCATCGCCGGGGACGATGTGGGCGCGCTGTTCGACCCGTCGATGATCTTGATGCTGAAGGTGACGGTGTAATTGACGCCGTCTGCGGACGTCACCGGGATGTTCACGGTGTCGTATCTATCGGCCTCATTTTCTGACGTTGCCCGGTGGAAGAATGCCGCGCCGGGAAGCGTGTTGGTGTAGGTGAATCCACCGCCGCTGGTGTTGATGGTGACCAGCCCGCCGCCTTCCGAGACAAAGGTCCCGAGTAGCGACGTCCCGAAGTCCACCGATCTGCCATCGGGATCCACCGCGTGGAACGTGCCTGCCGCGTACTCCGAGCGGGTGCTGTCACTGCCCAAGCTCAGCGTGTAGAGCCAACTGTCGTAGGTTGTGCTCGTCGTGAAGACCGTCAGGGCGGCCATCTCCTGAAACCGCTTGTACATGGCGACCAGCGCGACGTAGGTCACGACCGTGAATGGATTGACCTGCGCGGCGGTCCAGGTCGGCAGCGTTATATCCCACGCCCTGGTCGGGTCGTAGAAAGCTCCACCGTCGCTGAGCCCCAACGTCAGCGTGGCCGCAGCCTGCGCCGCAGCGATCTTGGTGTCGAGACTGGTGGAGTCTGTGAGGTCAGCCCGGGTGACCACGGCGCCGGTGGTCGCCTTGATGACGTCGATCTCCCACTGGGCCGGGTCGTAGACGCCGTTGAGCATGTCGGTCAAGACCGTTGCCGTACCGGCCACGGCAGCGCCCATGATCTTGTACTGCGTGATGACGCCGAAGGTCCCCGCCCCTGGGGCGATATTGAACGGCGGCACGATCCGGTTCAGGAAGTCGCCCCACGCGTTGATGGTGTCGCTGAACGTATAGCTGGGGATCGCCGGCTTGACGAAGAGGCCGAGGATGCTGCTGAGATCTGGAATCCACCGTGCCGGGCTGCCCGCGACCGCGCTGGCGATCAGGGCGTCGAGCTGATCGTCAATGGCGTCGAGGCTCTGGTCGGTGAGATGGTTGGTGATCGTGACGAAGTTGTGCGGCAGCCCGGGCCAGCCGGCGAGCCGGTTGATCGCCCTCGTCAGGACGGCCGTGAAGTACCACGCCCCGGTCCCCGCTGCCGGGGTCGCCGCGGCGGTCGGCGTCGCCGACGCAGCAGGAGCTGCTTTGGCAGCGGCCGTCGTCGGTTTTTCCGTTTGCAGAGCGCTGGCGGTTGTCTCGACGGTCTTTGGGGTCTCCACCGCGGCCGAGGAGCCCGGGCTGGTCTGGGCCACCGAGTTGGTCGGTGTCACGGAGGCGGTCTGGGTCGCCGTACCGTCGGTGAGGCTCTCCTGGCCACTTGGCAGGCTCGTCGAGGCGGCGGTGGTCGTCGAGGTGGCGGTGGTAGTGGCGGCGCTCGAACCGGTGACGCTTGGGGCAGCAGGAGGACGGGGAGCCGCTGACGATTGCTTAGCGGAGGGGCGCTTGCGCGCAGGTCCGGCCGTTCCTGTTGCACGCGTAGATTTCGATGAAGTTCCGGCATCAGCGGCAGAACTCGCCTTTGCCGCGGAATCCGGCGAACCGGCATCCGTCGTAGCCGACGCCACTCCTTGACCCGTCGCGGCCGCCAGACCGACCCCCACCGCCGCGGCCAGGATTCCGTTGCGAGCCGCGCGCTGCCGGTTACCAGCCACCTGTTTGCGGTGCCGCGCCTTCTGCTTCCTGTGGCGACCTGCGCGCTTCTTGGAACTCACCCATACTCCCGCTCATCGAGGCATGCGCAAACGCATACGACGCGGCTCACGCACATTGCTTGGGAGAGACGCAGAAATCTACTGTCCGCAACTTAACATCACCCCGTATTGTCGCCAAGGACAATTCGAAATATTGCCCATGCGAGTCGCTGATCAGCGAACTTGATAGTCCGGACGCTATCGACTTTCAGTTCCGCGTAAGTAAGCAGCAAACGCTCGTACTGATCGTTTGATTAGTATTACGGAAGTGTCACCGCTCGCGATCGGCCAGCAACCGTTCCACGTATTTGGCGATGACATCGACCTCAAGATTCACCGGCGTCCCGACCGGGGCGCGACCCAGCGTGGTCAGCGACAACGTCGTCGGGATCAGCGACACCTCGAACCAGTCGTCGCCGAGTCCGGAGACCGTCAGCGAAATGCCGTCGACGGTAATTGAACCCTTTTCCACGACGTAGCGGGACAACTCGGGTGGCAGCGCGATCCGCACGACCTCCCAGTGTTCGGACGGCGACCGGGACTCCACCCGGCCGGTCCCGTCGACATGACCTTGGACGATGTGGCCGCCGAGTCGGCTGTTGATCGCCGCGGCCCGCTCGAGGTTCACCACGCTGCCGACGTCGACAGCCGCCAGGCTGGACCGGTTGAGCGTCTCGGCCATCACGTCGGCACTGAACTGCCCGTCGGGCAGCACGTCGACCACAGTCAGGCACACGCCATTGACCGCGATCGAGTCGCCGTGACGGGCGTCGGTGGTGACGACAGGGCCGCGGATGACGAATCGGGCGGAATCGGCCAGTTCATCCTTGCCAACCACCTCGCCCAGTTCCTCGACGATTCCGGTGAACACGGGCCCAATCTAGCCCGACCCCGACGACACACGCTTAGTCCCGCTAAAATCGCAGATCACGGCGCATAATGCGGGCCCTGCCCCGCCCGGCAGCGCAAGCTTCGTCGGGCCGACCCTCTACGATGCACCTATGCCGACGTGCCGCCGAATGTTTGCCGTCCTTGTCGCCCTCCTTGCCACAGCAGCCCTGCTTGTCGCGGGCTGCTCCTCGTCGTCGAAGCCCTCCGAGCCACTACCGGACGCCGCTGGAGTGCTGCAGCAGTCCATCGCCGTCACCAAGGGCCTCAAGAGCGCCCACCTCGAGATCACCGTGTCCGGCAAGATCGACGGTCTGCCCATCAAGAAGCTCTCCGGAGATCTGACCAATGTGCCGGCCGTCGCGATCTCCGGCAGCTCGACAATCTCCATGGGTGGCTCGGATGTCGACATCCAGCTGGTGGTGTCGGATGGGACCCTCTACGCCGCGCTGACCCCAAACAATTGGCTGGACATGGGCCCGGCCAAAGATATCTATGACCCATCGGTGATCCTCAACCCGGACAACGGCCTGGCCAACTTGCTCGCCAGCGTCACCGACGCCAAGTCGGAGGCGAGCGAGACGATCAACGGCGTGGACACCATCCGGATTTCCGGTAAGGTCACCGCCGACGCCGTCACCAAATTGATCCCTCAGATCAAGTCGAGCACCCCTCTGCCGGGGACGGTGTGGATCCAGAAGAGCGACCCACATCAGCTGGTGCAGGCCAAGGTGGATACCGGCAATGGCAGCGCCGTGCAGCTGAACCTGTCGGAGTGGGACAAGCCGGTCACCGTCACCAAGCCCGCCGTCTGACGGCCTGAATCATGGCTGACTCCCCCGACACCGCCGCCCACCGGGCGCAGAGCACCGGCCGCAGCCGCCGGATAGCGATCAGCGCAGGGAGCCTGGCAGTCATGCTCGGCGCGCTCGACACCTATGTCGTCGTCACGATCATGGTCGACATCATGTCGACGGTCGGCATCCCGGTGAACAAGCTCCAGCAGGTCACCCCGATCATCACCTGGTACCTGCTCGGCTACATCGCAGCGATGCCGCTGCTGGGCCGGTTATCCGACCGCTTCGGCCGCAAACTCGTGCTGCAGCTGTCCCTGGTCACCTTTGCGGTCGGCTCGGTGGTGACGGCGCTGTCCACCGACCTGACCATGCTGGTCATCGGCCGGCTCATCCAGGGTGTCGCCAGCGGCGCCCTGCTACCCGTCACGCTGGCGCTGGCCGCCGACCTGTGGGCGGCCCGCAGTCGGGCCACGGTGCTCGGCGGCATCGGCGCCGCCCAGGAACTCGGCAGCGTGCTCGGCCCGCTCTACGGCATCGGCGTGGTGCTGGCACTGGGCAAATGGCAAGACGTGTTCTGGATCAACGTGCCGCTGACCGTGATCGCGATGATCATGATCCACTTCAGCCTGCCTGGCCACGACCGCTCCGCGAATCCCGAAAGGGTCGATCTGGTCGGCGGCATCCTGCTCGCGATCGCATTGGGCCTGGCCGTCATCGGTCTGTACAACCCGTCACCCGACGGAAAGCAGCTCCTTCCGCCGCACGGCCTGATCCTGGTCGGCGGGGCGATCGTCGCCGCGATCACGTTCGGGGTGTGGGAGAAATTCGCGCGCACCCGGCTGATCGAACCGGCCGGCGTCCGGTTCGTGCCATTCCTGGCCGCGCTGGGCACCTCGCTGTGCGCGGGCGCGGCGCTGATGGTCACGCTGGTCAACGTCGAGTTGTTCGGCCAGGGCGTACTGGCCAAGGACCAGACGCAGGCCGCGTTCCTGCTGCTGCACTTCCTGATCGCGCTGCCGATCGGCGCGCTGATCGGCGGCTGGATCGCCACCCGGATCGGCGACCGGATCGTCGCCACGGCAGGCATGCTGATCTCCGCGGGTGCCTATTGGCTGGTGTCGCATTGGGGCACCAATGTGGCGAGCGCGCGCCACGATCTGGGCTTCGTGTCGCTGCCGGTGATCGACACTGATCTGGCGCTGGCCGGTCTCGGGCTCGGTCTGGTGATCGGCCCGCTCACCTCGGCCGCGTTGCGCGTGGTGCCGTCGGCCCAGCACGGCATCGCGTCGTCGCTGGTCGTGGTGGCCCGGATGACCGGCATGCTGATCGGTGTCGCGGCGTTGAGCGCATGGGGCCTGTACCGGTTCAACCAGATCCTGGCCACCCTGCCCAGCCCGGGCGGCAACAGCCTGGCCGCCAAACTCGCCGGTGAGGCCGAGCGCTATCGCACCGCGTTCGCCATGCAGTACGGCTCGATCTTCTTCATCACGGTCATCGTGTGCCTGGTCGGTGCCGCGCTGGCCCTGTTCATCGGCGGCAAGCAGCCGCATCCCGCTGAGGAGCCGGCGGCCGAATCCTCAGTACCCGCGTAGCGGTAGCTCCACATCGCGGGCCAGCAGGTCGGCCCAGGTGTCGCGGCGGACCACCAGCCGGGCATCGCCATTGGCCGCGAACACCACCGGAATGCGGCGCGCGCCGTTGTACTGGTTGGACATCGTGTAGCAGTACGCCCCGGTGACCGGCACGGCCAGTAGGTCGCCGACGGCCGGATTGTCAAGGGGCACACCGTCGATCAGCTGATCACCGGACTCGCAGTGCCGGCCGACGACCGTGACGGTCTCGTCGCCGCCGAGCCGGTCGACGAGCGCGGCCTCGAATCGTTGCCCGTATAGCGACACCTCGAGGTTGTCCCCCATCCCGCCGTCGACCGCGACGTGGACGACCTTCCCGCGCTTGACGGTGGTGACCCGGTAGACCGTGCATGCCGCGGCGGCGGTCATCGACCGCCCAGGCTCGACGATGATGCGGGCATCGGCGGGAACCAGCCCGCGGGCCTTGTCGATCATCGTCTGCGCGTAGACGTCCACCGACGGGGGGTGATCGGCGTACGTGTAGCGGACGCCGAGCCCGCCGCCGAAGTCGTAGACGTCGAAGCTGCCCAGCTCGGCGACGGGAGCAACGGCGGCGGCCAGCTGCTCGGCATCGAGCAGCTGAGAGCCGACGTGGGTGTGCACGCCGTCGCAGCGCAGCACCCTGCTGCGGCGGATCTTCTCGATCGCCACCTTGGCGTCCTCGGGCAGCAGTCCGAACTTCGAGCCGGCATGCCCGGTCGCGACGGCGGCGTGGGTATCGGCCTCAATGCCGGGCACCACCCGCACCAGGCACGCCTGCCGCTGCCCCGGTTCGACGATGCGCTCCAACCGGTCGATGTCATCGAAATTGTCGACGACGATCAGGCCGACGCCCTTGGCGACGGCCAGTTGGAGTTCCTCGTCCGTCTTGGCGTTGCCGTGCAACAACATCCGGGCCGGATCGGCACCCGCGGCCAGCGCGGTCATGATCTCTCCCCCGCCCGCGACGTCGAGCAGCAGCCCCTCCTCGCTGACCAGACGTTGAATCGCGGTGCACGGGAACGCCTTTGAGGCAAACGCCACATCGGTGCGGGCCCAGCGGCTGCGAAACGCCGCCACATAGTCCCTGGCCCGCTGCCGCACTGCGTCCTCGGCGACCACCATGACCGGGGTGCCGAACTCGGCGGCCAGCGCATCCAGCCGGCAGCCGCCGACGCTCAGCACGCCGTCGTCGAACGCAGAGCCGGGCGGGAACAAGCCCAGCACGTCGGGATCGCTCATCACGCCATCTTGCTCCGCCCGCTAGCCCGGTACCAGGCTCAGCAGCAGATCGGGCCCGATCCGGTCGACGCCGTCGTAGCGCCAGCGAAGCGCCCGCGCGATGCTGGGCACACCGACATCATCGACGGCGGTGACGGGGCCGCCGAGCAGGATCGGGCCGACGTAGGCCAGGATTCGGTCGATCACCCCGGCCCGCAGGAAGGCGCCTGCCAGCGTCGGGCCGCCCTCGACCAGGACATCGGTGCGGTCCGACAGCGCCTGGATCACCTCGTGCGGGTCGTGGGTGCGGATCACCATGGTGTGCGAATCATCGTTGAGCACATTGGCTTCCGAGGAGATCTCCCGCTTGCCGACGACGACCCGCAGCGGCTGGCGCTCGGCCAGTCCCCCGCCGGGCAGCCGGGCGGTCAGCGTCGGGTCGTCGGTGAACACCGTGCCCGTGCCGACCACGATCGCGTCGCACGCCGCGCGGCGCACATGCAGATCGGCGCGCGCCGCGTCACTGGTGATCCACTGCGAGGAGCCGTCAGCGGCAGCACTGCGCCCGTCGACACTGGTGGCGTACTTCCAGGTGACGTGCGGCCGCCCGGTGCGCTGTTTGTGCAGCCACTCCCGCAGCGGGCCGCCGGCCACGTCCTCGGCGGACACCCCTGCGGCTACGGTGATCCCCGCGCTGCGCAGGCGGTCGGTGCCGCCTGAGGCAACGGGATTGGGGTCGGCGACGGCGTAGACCACCGCGGCCACCCCGGCCTGGATCAGGGCATCGACGCAGGGCGGGGTGCGGCCGTGGTGGTTGCACGGCTCGAGGGTGACGACGGCGGTGCCGCCGGCCGCACGCTCCCCCGCCTCCCGCAACGCCACCACCTCGGCGTGCGGGCCGCCGGCAGGCTGGGTGCCGCCGCGGCCCACGATATCGCCCGCCGCATTCAGAATGACCGCTCCCACAGGGGGATTCGGATACGTCGAACCCTTGACCCGCTGGGCCTGGGCGATGGCCAACCGCATCGCGGCTTCGAGTGCGGTCATATCCGCAGATGCTGCGAGGCGGTGGCCGCCTGGCGGCGCAGCGCCTCCACCGCGACGGCGGGGTCCTGCGCCCCGTACACGGCCGACCCCGCGACGAAGCAGTCCACCCCGGCCTCGGCGGCCAGCTCGATGGTGTCGGCGTTGATGCCGCCGTCGATCTCCACCAGGATCGTCAGCTCGCCGGAGTCGACCAGCCGCCGCGCCGTCGCGACCTTGGACAGCACCTCGGTGATGAAGCTCTGCCCGCCGAAGCCGGGTTCGACCGACATCACCAGCAGGGTGTCGAAATCGCGAAGGATCTCCAGGTACGGCTCCAGCGGGGTGCCCGGCTTCACCGAAAGGCCCGCCTTCGCGCCGGCCGCACGGATATCGCGGGCGACCGCGACCGGATTCTCGGTGGCCTCGGCGTGGAAGGTGACGTTGTAGGCACCGGCCTCGGCGTAGCCCGGCGCCCAGCGGTCCGGGTTGTCGATCATCAGATGGCAGTCCATCGGGATGTCGGTGGCCGCCAGCAGGCTTTCCACCACCGGCAGGCCGAGGGTGAGGTTGGGCACGAAGTGGCCGTCCATCACGTCGACATGCAGCCAGTCGGCGCCCTCCACGGCAGCGGCCTCGTCGGCGAGGCGGGCGAAGTCGGCGGACAGGATCGACGGCGCGATCAGCGGACGGGACGGAGTCGCCATGGCTGCAACCTTAAACAGTCTTCTGGAGGGCAGCCGCGAACATGGCGTCGGTGCCGTGCCGGTGCGGCCAAAGCTGCACGTACGGACCGTCGCCCAGCTGTTCGGCGGGGGCGAACAGCGGCCGGGCGTCCACGGCGGTGACCGGGTGGCGGCGCAGCGCGTCGGAGACCACGCCGACAGTCTCGGCCAGGTGCGGCGAGCAGGTGGCGTAGAGGATCACCCCGCCGGGGCGGGTCAGGGCGATCGCCGCGGCCAGCAGCTCGCGCTGCAGCTTGGCGAGCACCGGAACGTCGCCAGGGGTCCGCCGCCAGCGGGCTTCCGGCCTTCGCCGCAGTGCACCCAGCCCCGTGCACGGCGCGTCGACCAGCACCCGGTCGAAGCTGCCCGGCTCCAGCGCCGATTCGCGGCCGTCGACCCGCAGTACCTCGACCGGCAGGCCACGGGTGTTCTGCTCCACCAGCTCGGCGCGGCGCGGCGTGGGCTCGACGGCGGTCACGCTGCCGCCGTGCTGTGCGGCGATCGCGGCGATCAGCGCGGTCTTACCGCCTGGCCCGGAGCAGAGGTCCAGCCAGCGCCCGCCGTCCTCGCCGACCAGCGGGGCCAGCGTCAGCGCCTGGGCCACCAGTTGGCTGCCCTCGTCCTGCACCAGCGCCTTGTCGTCGCGCACCGCCGCCAGCCGGCCCGGGTCACCGCCGCCCAGGTACACCGCGTATGGCGAATACCGTCCCACCGTCCCGTCGACCTCGGTGGCCAGCTCCTGCGCTGTCAGCACACCGGGCCGAGCGGCCAGATGCACGCCAGGGCGGGCGTCGTCGGCGGCCAGGGCGGCGTCGAGCTCCCCTGCGGCGGAGCCGAGCGCATCGGCGAACGCCTGGGCGATCCAGCGCGGGTGGGCGTGCAGGAACGCCAGGTGGCCGATCGGGTCGGTGGCCGACGATGGCGCCAGCTCGGCCACCCAGGACGCCTCATCCCTTCCGGAGATGGTGCGCAACACACCGTTGACGAAACCCGCTCTGACACTGTCGAATTCGATACCGGCTTGTTCGACGGTGGTGGACACCGCGGCGTGCTGGGCGACGTTGGTGCGCAGCAGCTGATAGCTGCCAAGACGGAGCAGGTCGAGTAGCACGGGGTCGATCTGGTCGATGGGACGCCCGGCCGCGGCCGCGATGACGGCGTCGAGCAGGCCCAGGGTGCGGCAGCTGCCGTAGGCCAGTTCGGTGGCGAACGCCGCGTCGCGGCCATGGATCCCGCGCTCGGAGAGCATCGAGGGCAGCACCAGGTTCGCGTAGGCGTCGCGTTCGGAGACCGCACGCAGCACGTCGAAGGCGGCCTGCCGGGCCGGATCCAGCGGGGTGCGCGGCGGCCGTCGCGGTGGACGCTGCTGGGCACGGTCCCGGCCGGGCGGCGCACCGGTCCCTTGGCGCTTCTGGAAGCCCTTGCGGTCGTTGGGTTTTCCCCTGTTGCCAGGGCGCTCGCTCATGATGCCCGCACCGTCTCGTCGAGCCGGGCACCGCGGGCCCAGTCGGCGGCGTTCATCAGCTTCTTGCCCGGCGGCTGTATCTGGCCGAGCACCACCGGCGCCGACCCGGTGCCGACCCGAACCCCGGACCGATCCACCGCGATCTCACCCGGCTCCAACGGCGCTGCCGCCTCGTCGACGCTGACCGGGCCGACCTTGACCCGCAGGTCACCGATCATCGTCCAGGCACCGGGATTGGGGGTGACCGCACGGATCCGGCGGTCGACGACGTGGGCGGGCAGATCCCAGGAGACGCGTGCCTGCTCGACGGTGATCTTCGGCGCCAGGCTGACGCCCTCGGCGGGTTGGGGTACCGGTGTCAGCGTGGCGTCGCCGATACCGTCCAGCGTCGCCTCCAGCAGGCCCGCACCCGAAATGGCCAGCCGGTCCAGCAGGTCGCCCGCGGTGTCGGTGGGCCGCACGGTTTCGGTGACCACGCCGTAGACCGGGCCGGAGTCCAGGCTCGGCTCGATCAGGAAAGTCGTTGCGCCCGTGACGGTATCGCCCGCTGCGACGGCGGCCTGTACCGGCGCCGCACCCCGCCAGGCAGGCAGCAGCGAGAAATGCAGGTTGATCCAGCCGTGCGCCGGAACCGCCAGCAGCGCTTCGCTCAACAGCGCGCCGTAGGCCACCACCGCGCAGCACTCCGGTGCCAGTTCAGTCAGCTCGGCGATGAACTCACCGCTGTTGGGCCGCGCCGGGCGCAGCACCGGGATGCCGGCCTCGTCCGCCAGCCGCGCCACTGGCGACGGCGCGGGTGTGCCCCGCCGTCCGGCGGCGGCATCCGGGCGAGTGAGCACCCCGATCACCTCATGGCGGGGCGAGTCGATCAGCCGCTGCAGCGACGGGAGTGCCGGTTCGGGAGTGCCGGCGAAAACAATTCGCATACCGCTACTTTGGCACCTGATAGAACTCGCGCTGCGACACCCCGGCCATCGGCGCGACGAACATCGTCGGAATCGTGGTGATCAAGCGGTTCACTCCTCCGACGGCGTCGTTGTAGTACTGCCGGGCAAACGCCAGCTTGTCCTCGGTGTCGGCGAGGTTCTCCTGCAGGTTCAGGAAGTTGTTCGAGGAGTTCAGCTGCGGGTAGCTCTGGCCCAGCGCCAGCACCTGACCGACAGCGGTGTCGAACTCCTTTTCCGCCGAAGTGCGCTGTGCCACAGACTTTCCCGTGGTCGCGGCGGCCAGCGCCGTCTGCGCGTCGGCGACGTGATCCAGGATCGCCTTCTCGTGGGCGGCGAAGGTCTGCACGGTGTGCACCAACCCCGGGATCAGGGCGGCCCGCCGGGTGAGCTGCACGTCGATACCGCCGAGCGCCTCGTCAACGCGGACGTCCGCGGCCCGAACCTTGTTGTAGCCCAACACGAACCCGATCAGGACCAGGACCGCGAGCACCAGCACCACGACAAGCACGAAGCTCACCATGAACCGCCTCCTCCTCCGCCACCGCCACCGCCGCCTCCGCCGCCACCGCCGCCCCCGCCGCCGCTGCTGCTGGACGACGACGAGGACTGCGAGGCGGTGTAGGCGCCGATCGACGACGACAACGCCGACTCGAAGCTGTCGAAACTAGCACCACCGCTGGTCGCCGCATGCCAGCTGGTACCCGACGACGAGTGGTACCAGTCCGGCTGCGGATCGACCTCCCCGGTGGCGGTCTGGTACTTGCGTGCCCACAGGGCGGCGACGCCGCCGGCGATCGCAAACGGGATGTAGGCGGTGTAGAGATCCTTGCGGGCGGCGAAGTCGAAGCGCGACTCGGCCGAGTCGGTGGACAACATCCGGTAGAAACCGCCGGCCTGCGACCACAGTTCGCGCCCCGCGGGGGTGCGGCGACTACCGACTCCCATGGTCCATGATCGGGCCGAGAACAGGAAGAACAGCGCGAACGGCACACCCCACAGGGTGATCGGGGCCCAGATGAAGACGCAGACAGCAAGCACCAGGGCGAGGAAGTTGAAGAACCGCAGCCACAGCTCCCTGGAGCGTTTGACCAAATAGCCGTCGAAGGCCCACTTCGTCACCGACGCGCTCATATCCGTCTTGGCACGGGAGAGCTTCTTCCCGGCCGTCACCGTGCCGTTGGCGTCGAAGCGGGTGCCGGGGCCGAGCACCTTGAGCGCAGAGGCGATATCCACGCTGACCGGGTCGACGTCCGCCCACGCCGCGTGGGGCGCGGTGCCGGTGACGGTCCACTTCTTGTCGCTGACCTGATGCAGGTCGACCAGCTTGCGCTCGGCCAGATAGAACAGCGTCGCGGTCAGCCCGTTGGGCGGCACCTTCTCGGTGCGGATGTATTCACACTGCACCGGGCCCAGGCCCGGCGGCGGCGCGTACTGCAGCGGAAACCCGGGTGTCGGCTCGACGGTGGTCCGCCACCACAGGAAGGCGCCGAGACCAGCCGCCAGGCTGGCCCCCATCAGCCACAGCACCCCGGGCAGCGACCGGCCCAGAATCGGGTCCCAGCGGTAGGTCCACGGCAGCTCCGTGCGTGGCGGAGTGGGCACGTCGACCCCGGCCCGCACCGTGACCGGTGTCCGCGGGTCCAGGTCGCTGGCCGACAGATGGACCTTGCCGCCACTGACGGTCAGGTCGTCACAGGCCCGCCCGACGCCGTAGCCGACCGAACACTGGGCGCCGGTGACCCCGCCGGGCAGGACGACGGTGATGTCGGCGTGTTCGATGGTGTTGTTCCACGCCGGGGCGATGACGTTCCAGAAGAACGCCGAGCGCCCTGACGGGTCACCGGTCGACGATGCGAATTTCTTGTCACCGCCGATGCTGCCAGGGTCGAGGACACCGTCGATCGTGTAGCGGATCCGGAAGACGTGGCTGCCGTAGTCGAGGTAGTTGTCCGGGTCGCCAATCTTGGCCACCCGGAAGCGTTTCCCGCTCTCCCACTGCATCTTGTAGGGCACTGGGCGGTCGTCGAGGAGGATCTCGGTGATCTGTGGCGGCTGGCGGACATGCGGGCTGTTGATGTTGGCGACGTCCCAGTACCGGAAGATGCCGTGCCGTCCGCTGGGGAAATTGCCGGTGATCGTCTCGGTGGCGTCGAGCCTGCCGTTGGCGTCGACGACGAACTCGGCGCGGTAGTCGGTGATGACCACCGGGTCCGACGCCGGGCCGCCCTGCGAGCTCCCGGTGAAAACCAATGGCGACAGCAACCCAAACACGATGAGCAGCAAGGCGATCGAGAACCAGATGACCCGACCGGTCAACTTCATCGTGCCTCCCCCAGTTTCGTCGGGTCTTACTCTCCCCCGATTCGTCGGGTCTCACCCTATGTGCAAAGGATCGATCTGTACCCGAACCGCCTCGTGGTCGTGCCTGGCGCTCGCGATGGCAATGGCATGCCGCAGCGATGCGGCCAAGCCCAACCCCTCGTCCTTGCGGACCCGCACCAACATCCGGATGACCGGTTCGCCCGGCCGGGCCGCTGGCGGGCGGCGGACGCCGGGCGGCAGGTCGACGGGTCCGAGTAGGTCGGCGTCCTCGGGCAGCTCCGCATGCTCGAGCAGCGCGCTGACCGCATCCGAGCCGCCGTCGACGGCGGCCATGTGCACGCACGGCGGCAGCGCGACCTCGGCGCGGGCCTCCAGCTCAGCCTCCGCGTGCCCGACCGGATCCCACTTGATCAGCGCCTGCACGGTCGGGATCGCCGATTCGGCCACTACCGCCACCACCCCGCCGTCCCCGCGGGGCCGCACCTGCGCGGCGGCGGCCATCCACCGTCGCAGGGTGTCCTCGGCCGCACGCAGGTCCTGGCGGCCCAGCAGCGCCCAGCTGTCCAGCAGCAGCGCGGCGCCGTAGCCGCCCGGCACGTGCGGCTCCGCTCCCGGGGTGGCGACGACAAGCGCCGGGCCCGGCTCGATCTCGGTGTGCACCGCGTCCCCGGCCGAGGTGATGACCGTCGTACCCGGGAAGGCCCGGCCCATCTCCTCGGCGGTGCGACGCGCTCCCACCACGACGGCGCGGATGGCGTCGGACCCGCAGCGCCGGCAGCGCAGCGAGCTGTCCATTCGGCCGCACCAGCGGCACACCGCCCCGACCGCATCCCGTTCGGACAGCGACAGCGGTCCCATGCAGTGCCGGCAGCGGGCGATCGTCCGGCAGCGGGCGCAGGCCACCGACGGCACGTACCCACGCCGCGGCACCTGGATCAGCACCGGGGCGTCCTGCTCGAGCGCGCCGCGGGCGGCGCGCAGCGCCAGTGACGGCAGCCGCGCCGACCGGGCGGCTGCGTCACGCTCCTCGGCGTAGCCGTCGTCGTCGAGGGCAACGACCCGCGGGGCGGCCGCGCGCACCGACGGCCGGGGCGCCACCAGATCGTGCGCCCAGCCGCTCTGCACCAGCGCGTGCGCCTCGGCGGTGCGGGCGTACCCGCCGATCACCGCCGCACAGCGCAGCTGATGGGCGCGCAGCATCGCCACCTCGCGGGCGTGCGGGTAGGGCGCGCGCGGTTCGGCGAGGGTGTCGTCGCCGTCGTCCCAGACGATGACCAGGCCGAGCCGCTCGACGGGCGCGAACACCGCGCTGCGGGTGCCGATGACCAGCCGCGCGTGCCCGCGCAATGCCGCCAGCCAGCGCCGGTACCGGACCGAGGGACCCAGCCCGGCCGAAAGGGCGACGACCGCGGACGGGTCGATCCGCGCGGTCGCGGCCTGCCACAGCGCATCGATATCGCGCTGGTCGGGAACGACTGCCAGCACTCCGTAGCCACCGCTCACAGCGGCCGCGGCGGCTTCGGCGATCCGGTCGCACCACTGCTCGCCGGGCAGCGCCTGCCACACCGCGCGGGCGGCCCGGCCGTCGCGCAGCGCGGTCAGGAATTGGTCGCCGCGGCCATACCGGGCCCAGCCGGTCGGGTCGACCGGGTCGATGACGGGCAGCAGCGGGGCGTCGGCCTGGGTCTTCTCGGCCCTGGCATGCCGCGGCGGGATGGCCAGCCGAAGCACGTCGGGACGGGTGCCTGCGTAGCGGGCGGCGACCGCGTCGATGAGACGGCGCACCTCGGGGGTCAGCACCGGTTCGGCCGAGATGACCCGGTCCAGCCAGCCCAGCTGGCCGACATGGTCGGTGTCCGAACGCCGTTCGAGGACGAAGGCATCGACGAGCCTGCCGTGGAACCGGACCCGCACTCGCACCCCGGGCTGGGCGTCGTCGGACTGTTCGGCCGACACCAGATAGTCGAACTCGCGGTCCAGATGGGGCACCGACAGCATCGGCAGCACCCGGGCAATGGGTTCGTGCTCGGCGGCGCGCCGGATCGGCATCGTCGAAGACTATCGACGGACCCGACAGACGGTCAGTCAGCCGCCGCCCGGCCGAAGAAGAACCCGGCCGTGATCAACACCTCAGAGGTGGCGTACACCCACCAGATCGGCACGTCCAGTGCGTGCGAGTCCAGGACGAAGCGGCCGATGCCGATCATCCCGTCCGAGATCGCGAAGGACACCGCTCCAAGCGCAGTCCACACCGTGGGCAGGCGGGCCAGCAGCGCCGAGCACACCATCGCGGCCAGCACGGCCATGTACACCAGGACGGGGATGGTCAGCCCGTCGGCGACCAGCCGGGGCCAGAACCACACCAGCAAACCCACGCACGCAACGACCACGACCGCCGAGGCGACCAGTCGGGGCCGGCTGGGACCCCGCAGCGGCAGCAGCGCACCCAGGAAGCACAGGTGGGCCACCAGGAACGAGCCGAGCCCGAGCACGAACGACGGCTGCCACCACGGCATGGCCAGGAAGAAGTCGCCGCCGGCCGAGAACAGCAGCGCCGCGATCAGCCAGCGTCGCTCCCGGACGATCGGATGCCACAGAGCGGCGACCGCGAGCAGTACCGCCATCAGCGCCTTGACGGCGGGCTGCCCAGGGAACTGGCCGGTGAGCTCGGAGTTCTCAGGCAGCCGCAGCGCGGTGATCACCAGGAAGATGCCGTAGCCGATCGCCACCGCGGCACCGGCGAGCCACCACGTTGTCAGGGTCCGTAAGTACGGTGGGCTGATGCGACCGCCGGTGGATGCCATCCTGCAGAAGGTACTGGAAGCAGTGCCGTTCCAATTGACTGTCGACGGCGGAATCGAGGAGGCGCGCCGACGGTTTCGGGAGCTGCCTCGCGGGCCGGTGCATCCCGCGCTGCGGGTCGAGAATCACCAGATCGACGGCCCCTGCGGCCCGATCCCGATTCGGGTCTACTGGCCCCCCGACATCACTGAACCCACTCCCGGGTCGCTTCGCTCCTGCCCTCCGGATCCGCCGATCACGATGTATTTCCACGGCGGCGGATTCGCCGTCGGCGATCTGGACACCCATGACGGGACGGCCCGCAATCACGCGGTCGGCGCAGGCACTGTGGTCGTCTCGGTCGACTACCGGCTGGCCCCCGAGCATCCCTACCCCGCTGCCGTCGACGACGTCTGGGCCGCCACCCGGTGGGTGGCCGACCATGCCGACGAGTTCGGCGCCGACGGCGCGCGGCTGGCGGTCGCCGGTGACTCGGCAGGCGGCACGCTGTCCGCGGTGGTGGCCCAGCTGGCCCGCGACAGCGACGGCCCGCCGATCGTGTTCCAGCTGCTCTGGTACCCGTCGACGATGTGGGACAACTCGCTGCCGTCGTTCGCCGAGAATGCCGACGCACCGATTCTGGACAGGGGCGCCATCGACGCCTTCAGCCGCTGGTACGCCGGGGAAGTCGACCTCGCCGACCCACCGCCGGGCCTGGCCCCCGGCCGGGCGGCCGACCTGACCGGCCTGCCGCCCGCCTACGTCGCCGTCGCCGGCCACGACCCGCTGCGCGACGACGGCGCCCGGTACGCCGAGCTGCTGGCGGCCGCCGGTGTAACGGTCGAGCTGCATCTGGCCGACACACTGGTGCATGGCTATCTCGGTTACTCCGGGGTGGTCCCGGCCGCCACTGAGGCGACCGAACGTGGACTAGCCGCTCTGCGCGCAGCGTTGCACGCGTGAGCAGCTAGGAAAGCAGTGCTAGCAGCAACCTTGTCGGGACCGTCCGGACAGGCCACAATGGCAACAGAATTCACAATGTGGAGGGATTTACCCCATGAAAATTGCTGAAGCCGCCGGACCCCGGCGAAAACTCGGCATCTGTTTCGGCGCCGTCGTCGCCGGCTTGGCCTCGGCGGTCATCGCGGCGCCGTCGGCTATCGCCGCCCCCGACTGCAGCCAAAGCAACATCGACGCCCAGGTCGCGAACTCGCAGGGGCAGATTCAGGGCTACCTGAACACCCATCCGGATGGTCAGCGGATGCTGATGGCCGCGGCGCTCCAGCCGCGAGCGCAGGCCTCCGCCACCATCCAGGCGTACGCGCAGGCCAATCCGCAGGAATACCACGAGTTCACCGCGCTCCTGGCTCCCCTGGGCACCCTGCAGAAGCAGTGCGGCGTTCAGGTCGTCCCGCCCCAGTACCAATGGGCGTTCGACCAGTTCGTCGGTTAAGACTCGGCGTTACGCGTAGGCGGTCGAAAGGCCGCCTACGCGGACGAGGGGATGGGCAATGACGCCCGACTACGAGACGCTGATCGTCGGCGCCGGATTTTCCGGTATCGGTTCGGCGATCCTGCTCGACAAGGCCGGCCTCGGTGATTATCTGATCATCGAAGCCGGCGAGGGCCCCGGCGGGACCTGGTACTGGAACACCTATCCTGGGATCGCCGTCGATATCCCGTCGTTCTCCTACCAATTCTCCTTCGAGCAGAGCCCGCACTGGTCGCGCACGTACGCGCCAGGTCACGAACTGCGTGCCTACGCCGAACACTGCGTCGAGAAGTACGGGCTGCGCAGCCGAATCCGCTTCAACACCAAGGTGACCGGAGCGGTGTTCGACGACGAGCACGACATCTGGCGGCTGGAACTGGATTCCGGCGACCAGCGCAGCGCACGGTACCTGATCAACGCCAGCGGTGTGCTGACCATCCCCAAGCTGCCCGATATCGACGGGGTGGACTCATTCGCCGGGCTGACCATGCACACCGCGCGCTGGGACCACACCCAGGACCTGACCGGCAAACGGGTGGCGGTCATCGGCACCGGCGCGTCCGCGGTGCAGGTGATCCCCGAGATCGCACCGATTGCCAAGCAGCTCAATGTTTTTCAGCGCACCCCGATCTGGTGCTTCCCGAAGGCGGACCTGCCGATCTCACGGGTCGCCCGCTGGGCGATGCGGGTGCCCGGCGGCATGTCCCTGCAACGTTTCGTCAGCCAGGCCTACGTCGAGCTGACCTTCCCGCTGGCCGCGCACTATTTCACCATCAACCCGATGGCCCGGCAGATGTCCGAAATCGGAAAAGCCTACCTGCGCAAGCAAGTTGACGATCCAGAGCTGCGCGACAAGCTCACCCCGCGCTACGCCGTCGGCTGCAAGCGACCGGGATTCCACAACACGTATCTGTCCACGTTCAACCGGGACAACGTCGACTTGGTCACCGACCCGATCGACAAGATCACCGGCTCGGGGGTGTCCACCGCCGACGGTGGCTCCTACGACGTCGACGTCCTGATCCTGGCCACCGGGTTCAAGGTGATGGATACCGACAGCGTGCCGACCTACCCGGTGACGGGTCTAGGCGGACAGTCGCTGGCCCGGTTCTGGGACGAGAACCGGCTGCAGGCCTACGAGGGCGTCAGCGTGCCGGGCTTTCCGAACATGTTCACGGTGTTCGGGCCGTACGGCTATGTGGGGTCGTCGTACTTCGCGCTGATCGAGGCGCAGAGCCACCACATCGTCCGCTGCCTGACACAGGCCCGCCGCACGCGCGCCACCCGTATCGAGGTGACGAGCGAGGCCAACGACCGGTTCTTCGCGTCGATGATGGCCAGGCGGCACCGCCAGATCTTCTGGCAGGACAGCTGCAAGCAGGCCAACAGCTACTACTTCGACAAGAACGGTGACGTGCCGCTCCGGCCGGCCAGCACGGTTGAGGCGTACTGGCACAGCCGGCGCTTCCCGCTCGGCGACTACCGATTCACGGCTTGACCCGCGACTACACCGAGTTCTTGAGGTCGTCGACCTTGTCCAGGCGCTCCCAGGGCAGGTCGATGTCGGTGCGGCCGAAGTGGCCGTACGCGGCAGTCGGCGCGTAGATGGGACGCAGCAGGTCCAGGTCGCGGACGATCGCACCGGGCCGCAGGTCGAAGACCGCGGTGATGGCCTTCTCGATCCGGGCCGGGTCGACGGTCTCGGACCCGAAGGTCTCGACGAACAGACCGACCGGGGCGGCCTTGCCGATCGCGTAAGCGACCTGAACCTCGACCCGCTCGGCCAGGCCGGCGGCGACGACGTTCTTGGCCACCCAGCGCATCGCGTACGCGGCCGAGCGGTCCACCTTTGACGGATCCTTGCCGGAGAACGCACCGCCACCATGGCGGGCCCAGCCGCCGTAGGTGTCGACGATGATCTTGCGGCCGGTCAGGCCGGCGTCGCCCATCGGGCCGCCGAGCACGAACTTGCCGGTGGGGTTCACCAGCAGGCGGAAGTCCGAGGTGTCCATCGAGTCGTGATTCAGGTCGGCCAGCACGGTGTTGACGACCTTCTCCCGGATGTCCGGGGTCAAGGTGCCTTCCAGGTCGATGCCCGCGGCGTGCTGCGTGGAGAGCACGACGGTGTCCAGCCGCACCGGGGTGGTGCCGTCGTACTGCACGGTGACCTGGGTCTTGCCATCCGGGCGCAGGTAGTCCAGCACGCCGCTCTTGCGTACCTCGGTCAGACGGCGGGCCAACCGGTGTGCCAGCGCGATGGGCAGCGGCATGAGCTCCGGGGTGTCCGTGATGGCGTAGCCGAACATCAGACCCTGATCGCCCGCGCCCTGCAGGTCCAGCGGATCGGCGCCACCCTCGACGCGGGTCTCGTGGGCGGTGTCCACACCCTGGGCGATATCGGGCGACTGACGACCGATGCCGATGTTGACGCCTGCGGTCTCGCCGTCGAAGCCCTTGTCCGAGGAGTCGTAGCCGATCTCCAGGATGCGCTTGCGCACGGTGTCGTTGATGTCGGCGAATGCTTCCTTGGCCGTCGTCGTCACCTCACCGATGACATGCACCTGGCCGGTGGTGACCGCGGTCTCGACCGCAACCCGCGACTTCGGATCCGCAGCCAGCAGCGAATCAAGGATCGAATCGCTGATGGCGTCGCAGATCTTGTCGGGATGACCCTCGGTCACCGACTCACTGGTAAACAGCCGACCTGCGCTCACAGTGCCATTCCCTTCTCCCGGGTTCATCCCCAAAAAAGTTAGTTCTGCGAATCATATATTCGCCCCTGACAGACCAAACCGGGACGGTACGTTCCCGCGCAACCATTAGGCGCACATTTCTTCTAATCGACGCCGTTCTAATTGCCGACCGCTAGGCCTCGCGCCGCAGCAGCGAGGCGATCGCGTCCACGATACGACTTGCCATCAGTGTCTTCGATCCGTGTTCCAGTGCGGCCTCGGTGCCGTCGGCACCCAGCAGCCACCCGTCGTTGCTGTCCACCTCGAAGGCACGGCCCTCGCCGACCGCGTTGACGACGAGAAGATCACACCCCTTGCGCGCCAACTTCGCCCGGGCGTGGAAGAGCACGTCGCCTTCTCTGTCGCCGGTCTCAGCGGCGAAACCCACGATGGCCCGCATATTGGGCAGCTGCCCGTCGGTACGCTGGCGCACCGCACCGGCCAGCACGTCGTCGGTGCGCACCAACTCGATCGCCGGCGCATCCACCACATCGGGCTTCTTCTTGATCTTGCTGGCCTCCACATGGGCCGGCCGGAAGTCGGCGACGGCTGCGGCCATGACGAGGACGTGGGCGTCCGGCGCGTGCTTGGTCACCGCCTCGTGCAGCTGTGCGGCGGAGGTGATGTTCAGGACCTCGACGCCGGCGGGCTCGGCCAGTCCGGCGGTGTTGCCGGCGATCAGCGTGACGTCGGCGCCGCGCTGGGCTGCCACCCTGGCCACCGCGTAACCCTGCTTACCGGAGCTCCGGTTCCCGATGAAGCGGACGGGATCGATGGCTTCGCGGGTGCCACCCGCGCTCACCAGCAGCTTGATGCCGTTCAGGTCGTACGGCAGCGCATCGGAGCGGGCCAGCAGCAGTTCGGCGAAGGTGGTGATCTCCTCGGGCTCGGGCAGCCGCCCGGGGCCAGTGTCGGCGCCGGTGAGGCGGCCGGAGGCGGGTTCGAGCACGACCGCGCCGCGGCTGCGCAACGTCGCGACGTTCTCGACGGTAGCCGGGTGCAACCACATCTCGGTGTGCATGGCCGGGGCGAACAGCACCGGGCAGCGAGCCGTCAGCAGGGTTGCGGTCAGCAAGTCGTCGGCGCGGCCGGCGACGGCGCGGGCCAGCAGGTCCGCGGTGGCCGGTGCGACGACGACGAGGTCAGCTTCCTGCCCGAGTCGGACGTGCGGGACTTCGTCGACGTCCTCGAAGACGCCGGTGCGGACCGGATGCCCGGAGAGCGCCTCGAACGTCGCGGCGCCGACGAATCGCAATGCCGATTCGGTAGGGACCACGCGGACGTCATGCCCGCCCTCGCTGAGCTGACGGACCACCGAGCACGCCTTGTATGCGGCGATGCCTCCGGCGACGCCGACGATGATCCGCTTGCGGTTCATCAACTAGCCCGGGCTTGGTGAGCTACTCGCCTTCGGTGTGTTCGAGCAGATCGCCGTGGATCTCGCGCAGCGAGATCGACAGTGGCTTCTCCTGCAGGCCGGGCTCCACCAGCGGGCCGACGTATTCGAGGATGCCGTCGCCGAGCTGGTTGTAGTAGTCGTTGATCTGGCGCGCACGCTTGGCGGCGTAGATGACCAGCGCGTACTTGCTCGACACCCGGTCCAGCAACTCGTCAATGGGCGGGTTGGTGATGCCCAGCGGTGTGTCATAAGCGGTTGCGGCACCCGGGGCCGGATCGTAGTGATCCGAGCTGGCTTGCGTCACGTAGAACTTCTTCCTGGCGGATTGTGCGGATTAAAAAATTGGAGTTATCGACGTCTCACGCCGGCTTCGGGGCATCAATCTTGCGCGCCCACCAGCAAGGATACCAATTCAGCGCAGGTCGAATCCAATTGGCTGTTCACCACGACGACATCGAACCCGCCCTGAGCGGCCAGTTCGGCGCGGGCGGTGGCCAGTCGGCGCGTTCGCACCTCCGGGGTTTCGGTGCCGCGGTCGGTCAGCCGCTGTTCGAGCGTCTCCCAGCTGGGTGGCGCCAGGAACACCGTCAACGCCTCGGGCATCGCCCGTTTGACGGCTTCGGCGCCAGCCAGATCGACCTCGATCAGGACGGGATGTCCCGCCGTCACAGCCTCGGCCACTGGCGCGGCGAGGGTGCCGGAGCGCTGCAGTCCGTTGTGGATTTCTGCCCATTCGAGCAATTGACCGTCGTCGATCAACTGCTGGAACTGCTCGGGAGTGACGAAGTGGTAGTCGACGCCGTCCACTTCACCGGGGCGCCGGTCCCTGGTGGTTGCCGACACGCTGAAATGCAAATCGGGCACCTGCGTGCGCAGGCGGCCAACGACTGTCGACTTCCCTACCCCGGATGGCCCGGACAGCACCACCACTCGGCCACGGCCGCGGTGGTCGGGCGTTATGCCCGCGCTGTCCGGCCCTCCGCCGGCATTCACTCTTAGTCGGAAGTGAAGTCGAACTTTTCCAGCAGTGCCTTGCGCTGCCGATCGCCGAGGCCACGCAAGCGGCGCGTCGGGGCGATCTCCAGTTCGGTCATGATTTCCTGAGCCTTGACCTTGCCCACCTTGGGCAGGGCTTCCAGCAGTGCGGAAACCTTCATCTTGCCGAGAACCTCGTCGGACTCAGCGTCCTTGAGCACCTGCTTGAGGTTGGTGCCACCACGCTTGAGCCGATCCTTGAGCTCAGCTCGTGCGCGACGCGCGGCAGCAGCCTTCTCCAACGCGGCTGCGCGCTGCTCGTCGGTCAACTGGGGAAGGGCCACGGGTTCCTCCGTCTCATCACCATCATTGTTTTGCCTGGGCCGGGTACTTCAGCCAGCGACAGCGACCGTACCCACGCCACCTGACGAAATCTAACCCCACCCCCTGCTTACCGGTGCAAACCCGCAGGATATGGCCCAAGATCATCTTGTCTGGACAGCTGTCGGGACAGCGTTCCGGGCCATTTTCGGGGGCATTCGGGAATCCGATGACCGCCCCGAAAATGGCCTTCTAGCTGCGCTTTTTCGATATCGCACCACGTGGCCGACGACGGGGAGCTCCGCGCAGGCACCCGGTTGAGGTCAAATTTCACCTCACAGGCAGGTCGCGGCGTGTCGGGCGTGTCGAAGCCGCTATCGACGGTCACTGACCGCACACACAGCTGCGCGACATATTTTGCATAGCCGGGCTACCTAGCGTGGGACGTGTCGGGGTTTCCAATGGCTGATTCGAACCTCGAAGGGGCGTGCCATGTCCATCACCTATTCCACCCGCGTTGCCGGCCGGATTGCCGGGCGGCCCGTGCGGGTTCCGGGGCTGCCAGGGAGCCGGTGAGCGCGGCCCTGGCGGTCCCCCGCCGGATCGCCGCGGCCCCCCGGCCCGGCCGACTGGCGCGGAGACCCTGGTGGCGGGCCTGGTGGGCCGCAATGGCCTGGCGGCGACGACCGCGGCTGGCGTGCCCCGGTGTTCGACCCTGGCTACCAGAACTGGGGCTTCCGGCTGTTCGGAGTGTGGATTCCGCTGTAAGCCGGCTCGCGGCGTCAGGCGAGGTAGGCGACCTCGTCGCGCAGCTTCTCGCCTGCCGCCCGGACCGCGTCGGCGTTCGGTCCGGCGCGCAGGACTTCGCGCGACACCGCGGGCAGCAGCTGCCCGGGTCGGGCGCCCCCGAGACCGCCGAGCGCTTCGGGGCGTCCACCCTGGGCGCCGACACCGGGCACCAGCACCGGCCCGCCCAGGTCGCTGAGATCGGGCACGACCTCCAGCGTCGCGCCGACGACCACACCGACCGAACCCGGGTTCGGTAGCCCGGCCCGGTTCACGGCAGCGGCGTCATCGACGACGGATTGCGCCACCGTGCGCTCGCCTGCGAGCGCCCGCTGCACCGACGCACCTTCCGGGTTGGACGTGGCGGCGAGGACGAACACGCCGCGTCCGTTGGCGGCGGCCAGGTCCAAAAGTGGCTGCAGCGAACCGAATCCGAGATACGGCGACGCGGTGACGGCGTCGGCCGCCAGCGGACCGGTCCCAGCCCAGGCCTGCGCGTAGGCGGCCATCGTCGACCCGATGTCGCCGCGCTTGGCGTCGGCCAGCACCAGTACCCCGGCCTCCCGCAGTGCGGCCATCGTGTTCTCCAGCACCGCGAAACCCGCTGAGCCGTAAGCCTCGAAGAACGCCACCTGCGGCTTGACGATCGCGAACCCGGCGAAGGCCTGCACGCAGATCTCGCTGAACCGGGCCAGGCCCTCGGCGCTGACCGGTAGGCCCCACGCGCGCAACAGTTCCGGGTGGGGATCGATGCCGAGGCACAGCGGTCCGCGCGCGGACATCGCGGCGGCCAGCCTGGCGCCGAACCCGCGCTCAGTCATCGGCCATCTCAGTCATGACCCAGCGTGGCGTGCAGCTCCTGCAGCGAGCGCACGTCGATGTCGCCGCGGATGCCGGCCTCGATGCCCTGGACGGCCGCCGAGGCGCCCTGCACGGTAGTGATGCACGGGACGTTCATCGACACCGCGGCCGAGCGGATCTCGTAGCCGTCGATACGCGGGCCGGAGTTGCCGTACGGAGTGTTGATGACCATGTCGATATCGCCGGCGAGGATGGCGTCCACCGCGGACATCGCGGGCCTGCCGTCCCCCGGTTCCTCGAAGTGCTTGCGCACCACGTCGCAGGGAATTCCGTTGCGCCGCAGCATCTCCGCGGTGCCTTCGGTGGCCAGCACCCGGAAGCCGAGATCGGCCAGCCGCTTGACCGGGAACACCAGCGAGCGTTTGTCGCGGTTGGCCACCGAGACGAAGATCGTGCCGGTGCTCGGCAGCGAACCGTAGGCCGCGGTCTGGCTCTTGGCGAACGCGCTGCCGAAATCGCGGTCGATACCCATCACCTCACCGGTGGACTTCATCTCCGGCCCGAGCAGTGAGTCGATGCCCGAACCGTCCGCCTTGCGGAACCGGTGGAACGGCAGCACCGCCTCCTTGACCGCGATCGGCGCGTTGGGCGACGGTGTGGCGCCATCTCCGGTGGCGGCCAGCACACCTTCGGCACGTAGCTGGGAGATGCTGGCGCCCAGCATCACTCGCGCGCAGGCCTTGGCCAGCGGGATCGCGGTGGCCTTGGAGACGAAGGGGACGGTGCGGCTGGCGCGCGGGTTGGCTTCCAGCACGTAGAGCACGTCGTCCTTGAGCGCGTACTGCACGTTCAGCAGGCCGACCACCCCGACGCCGTGCGCAATCGCCTCGGTTGCCCGCCGGACCGCCTCGATATCGCTGCGACCCAACGTCACCGGCGGCAGCGCGCACGCCGAGTCGCCGGAGTGGATACCAGCCTCCTCAATGTGCTCCATCACACCGCCGATATAGACCTCGGTGCCGTCGCAGAGGGCGTCGACGTCGATCTCGATGGCGTCCTCGAGGAAACGGTCGACCAGGACGGGATGTTCGGGTGAAAGCTGGGTCGCGCGAGTGATGTAGCCGTGCAACGTCTTTTCGTCGTAGACGATCTCCATGCCGCGCCCGCCGAGCACGTAGGACGGCCGCACCAGCACGGGATAGCCGATGCGTGCGGCGATTTCGCGGGCCTGCTCGAAGCTGGTGGCGGTGCCGAACTTCGGCGCAGGCAGCCCGGCGGTCTTCAGCACCTCGCCGAACCGGCCGCGGTCCTCGGCGAGGTCGATGGCCTCGGGCCGGGTGCCGACGATCGGCACTCCGGCGTCGGCAAGCCGCTGAGCCAGCCCCAGCGGGGTCTGCCCGCCGAGCTGCACGATCACCCCGGCCACCCCCGGACCGCCCTTGCCGGACTCGGATTCGGCGTGAAAGACCTCGAGCACGTCCTCGAAGGTCAGTGGCTCGAAGTACAGCCGGTCGGCGGTGTCGTAGTCGGTGGACACCGTTTCGGGGTTGCAGTTGACCATGACGGTCTCGAACCCGGCCTCACTCAGCGTCGTCGCCGCGTGCACACAGCTGTAGTCGAATTCGATGCCCTGCCCGATGCGGTTGGGCCCCGAACCCAGGATCAGCACCTTGGGCCGGTCGGTCTGCGGCGCCACCTCGGTCTCGGCGGCGGGGTCGAGCTCGTAGCTGGAGTAGTGATATGGCGTCTTAGCCTCGAACTCGGCCGCGCAGGTGTCGACGGTCTTGAACACCGGGTGAATCCCGAGGCGCTGGCGCAGTGTCCGCACACCGGCCTCACCGGCCAATTCGGCTCGCAGCGAGGCGATCTGGCGGTCGGACAACCCGTTGTGCTTGGACCGGCGCAGCAGGTCCTCGTCGAGGACCGGGGCCTCGATCAATTCCCGGCGCAGCGCCACCAGGCGAAAGACCTGCTCGACGAACCACGGGTCGACACCGGAGGCTTCGGCCACGTCCTCGACGCCGGCGCCCAGCCGCAGGGCCAATTCGATGTCGTAGAGCCGGCCTTCGGTCGGGACACGCAACCGGTCCAGGATGTCGGGCACCGAACCGTCGTCGTCGGGTGCGGTCCAGAACCCGGCGCGGGTGGTCTCCAGGGAGCGCATCACCTTGCCGAGCGCCTCGATGAAGTTGCGGCCCAACGACATCGCCTCACCGACCGACTTCATCGTGGTGGTCAGCGTCGGGTCAGCCCCAGGGAACTTCTCGAATGCGAACCGCGGCGCCTTGACCACCACGTAGTCCAGCGTCGGCTCGAAGCACGCCGGCGTCTCCTTGGTGATGTCGTTGACGATCTCGTCGAGGGTGTAGCCGATCGCGAGTTTGGCGGCGATCTTGGCGATCGGGAATCCGGTGGCCTTGGAGGCCAGGGCACTGGACCGCGACACCCGCGGGTTCATCTCGATCACGATGAGCCGGCCGTCTTTCGGATCCACCGCGAACTGGATATTGCAGCCGCCGGTGTCCACGCCGACCTCGCGCAGGATCGCGATGCCCAGGTCGCGCATGGTCTGGTACTCGCGGTCGGTGAGTGTCATCGCAGGCGCCACCGTCACCGAGTCACCGGTGTGCACGCCCATCGGGTCGACGTTCTCGATCGAGCACACCACCACCACGTTGTCGTGGTGGTCGCGCATCAGCTCGAGCTCGAATTCCTTCCAGCCGTAGATGGACTCCTCGATCAGCACATTGGCCGACGGGGATGCCGCCAGGCCGTCGCCGGCCATCCGCTCGACGTCCTCGAGCGAGTGCGCCATGCCCGACCCGAGGCCGCCCATGGTGAACGATGGGCGCACCACGACGGGCAGGCCCAGCTCGGCGACGGTCTCGCGAACCTCGGCCATGGTGTAGCAGACGGCCGACTTCGCCGACTCGCCACCGACTTTGGCGACGATGTCCTTGAACTTCTGCCGGTCCTCGCCGCGCTGGATGGCATCGAAATCGGCACCGATCATCTCGACGCCGTACTTTTCCAGGACGCCGTCATTGTGCAGGGCGACAGCGGTATTCAGCGCGGTCTGCCCACCCAGGGTGGCCAGCACTGCGTCGATCTTGTTGCCGCGTGCGGCCTGCTGGGCGATGACCTTCTCGACGAACGCCGAGGTGATCGGCTCGACGTAGGTGTAGTCGGCGTACTCTGGGTCGGTCATGATCGTGGCCGGGTTGGAGTTGACCAGGCTGACGGTCAATCCCTCGGCGCGCAACACCCGGCAGGCCTGGGTGCCCGAGTAGTCGAACTCGCAGGCCTGGCCGATGACGATCGGCCCCGAGCCGATGACGAGAATGTGGTTGAGGTCGGTCCGGCGTGGCATTTAGCGCTTCCCCTCGTCCATCAGGTCCACGAATTGGTCGAACAGGTAGTTCGCGTCATGGGGTCCGGCCGCCGCCTCCGGGTGGTACTGCACCGAAAAGGCCTTTCCGTTGGCGAGTTTGATGCCTTCGACGACGCCGTCGTTGGCGCAGGTGTGGCTGACCAGCGCGGGGCCGAAGTCGGTGTCGAAATGCTCCCCGGCCTCACCTTCCAGCGCGAAGCCGTGGTTCTGCGCGGTGATCGCGACAGTGCCGGTGGCGTGGTCGATCACCGGCACGTTGATGCCGCGGTGGCCGAACACCATCTTGTAGGTGGACCGCCCCAACGCCCGGCCCAGGATCTGATTTCCGAAACAGATTCCGAACAGCGGGATCTCGGCCCCGAGAACCTCCCGGGTGACCCCGACGACGTGGTCGGCGGTGGCCGGGTCGCCCGGGCCGTTGGACAGGAACACCCCGTCCGGCTTCAGTTCGGCGATCTGCTCGAAGGTCGCTGCCGACGAGAGCACGTGGGTGCGAATGCCGCGCTTGGCGAAGTTGCGCGGCGTGTTGGTCTTGATGCCCAGGTCGAGCGCGACGACGGTGAACCGTTGCAGCCCTTCGGGATCGACGATATAGCTCTCCGGCGTACTGACCTCGCCGGCCAGATCGGCGCCGAGCATGGCGGGCTGGCTGCGCACCCGGCGCAGCAGCTCCGCTACGTCCTTTGCGGAGGACAGCGCGTCGCCGGAGAACACCCCGGCCTTCATCGAGCCCCGCGAGCGCAGGTGGCGCACGATCGCGCGGGTGTCGACACCGGCGATGCCGACGATGCGCTGGCGCTTGAGCTCGTCGTCCAGCGTTCCGGTGGCCCGCCAGTTCGAGGCGCGCGGCGAGGGGTCGCGCACCACGTAGCCGGCCACCCAGATCTTGTCGCCGCGACTTTCGGCGTCTTCGTGGTTCCAGCCGGTGTTGCCGATCTGCGGGGCGGTGGCCACCACGATCTGGCGGTGATAACTAGGGTCGGTCAGCGTCTCCTGGTATCCGGACATCCCGGTGGAGAACACCGCTTCGCCGAGAGTCTCTCCGGCCGCACCGAATTCGGTGCCGGTGTAGACCCGCCCGTCCTCCAATACCAGATGGGCTTTACCCGTCACGCTGCTTCTCCTGTTGTCGTCCATCGTGCATAGTCGCTGCGGTCGTCGCCGCGAAAGCCTGTGTCGATCTCGGTGCCCGACGGCAACCGCCACCGAATCGCCAGGATGCCCGCCACTTTTCCCGCCAAGGCACGCTCGGCGCGGATGCCGGCGATCGCGTCCTGCGGAATCCAGATCGGGGTGGCGCCGGAGCGTTCGAGCAGGATCCCCTCCGGGTAGCGGGTGAGCACCGCCTTGGACCGGAAACCCAGGTCGCCGGCGGCGATGCGTTCCAGCCACTTGCCTGCCAGCGTACTGCCGACATAGAGGCCCCTGGTCGGCGCAATGATGGCCGAGCTCAGCAGATCCGGCATCGACGGCAGTTCACCGAGCAGTGCGAGCTGTCGCTTGGCGCGGTGCTTCCAGCCACGCAGCATGCGCCCGATCAGAAAGCCGATGGCGACGACGATGAGAAAGGCGAAGATGTACGCCCCGATCGCCGTACCCGTATTCACGCTGGGCTCTTCCCGTCCCGCGCCGTGACAGTCCCCCGCAACAACGTCGCGGTGACCGTCGCGGGCAACGTCATCGCCGCGAACGGGGTGTTGGCCGAGCGGCTGGCCAGCTCGGTGCCCTCGACGATCCAGGTGCCGTCCGGGTCGACGATGACGAGGTTGGCGGGCTCCCCCACCTCCAGCGGGCGACCCTGATCGTCCAGTCCGACGATGCTGGCCGGGTTCTCGCTCATCACCCGCGCCACACCCCGCCAGTCCAGCAGGCCCGTCTGCACCATCGTCTCGACGACGACCGACAGCGCGGTCTGCAGGCCGAGCATGCCGGGCCGGGCCTGGGAGAATTCACAACACTTCTCCTGCTCGGCGTGCGGCGCGTGGTCGGTGGCCACACAGTCGAGCACTCCGTCGGCCAGCGCCTGACGCAGGGCCTGCACGTCGGTGGCCTCCCGCAGCGGCGGGTTGACCCGGTTCACGCCGTCGTAGGTGGTCAGCCGGCTGTCGTCGAGCAGGAGGTGGTGCGGCGTGACCTCGGCGGTGATCGAAATACCCTGCTGTTTAGCCCATTTGATGAGCTCGACGGTCCCGGCCGTGGAGGCGTGGCAGATGTGCACCCGGGCACCGGCGTCGCGGGCGAGCAGTGCGTCTCGGGCCACGATCGATTCCTCGGCGGCGCGCGGCCAGCCGGCCAACCCGAGCCGGGCGGCGTTGGGGCCTTCGTGGGCGACGGCGCCGACAGTGAGCCGCGGCTCCTCGGCATGCTGGGCGATCAGCACCCCCAGGCCGGTGGCGTACTCCAGCGCGCGGCGCATCACCAGCGGGTCGTGCACGCAGATGCCGTCGTCGGAGAACATCTTGACCTGCGCCACACCGGCTGCCATCAAACCCATTTCGGTGAGCTGTTTGCCTTCCAGCCCCACCGTCACGGCACCCACCGGGTGCACGTCGACCAGGCCGACCTGCTGACCGCGCCGCCACACGTGGTCGGTGACCACCGGGCTGTCAGCCACCGGATCGGTATTGGCCATCGCGAACACCGCGGTGTAGCCGCCCAGTGCGGCTGCGGCCGAGCCGGTTTCGATGTCCTCAGCGTATTCCCGGCCGGGCTCACGCAGATGGGTATGCAGGTCGACGAAGCCGGGCAGCAGCACCTGACCGGCGGCATCGATCACGTCGGCATCGTCGGGCACGGCCAGCTTCGGGCCGATCTCGGCGATCTGGCCGTCGGCCACCAGGACGTCGACCTGATCACCCTCGCCGTACAACCGCACACCGCGGATGAACACGCTCATACCGACACCGCCTCGTCCGTGCCGACCAGCAGATGGAACAGCACCGCCATCCGCACGTGCACACCGTTGGAAACCTGTTGCAGCACAGCCGATTGCGACGAATCCGCGGCGGCGAACGAGATCTCCATACCGCGCAGCATCGGGCCGGGGTGCAGCACCACCGCATGCCCGGGCAGCACCGCCTGCCGGCGATCGGAGAGCCCGTAGCGAATCGAGTACTCGCGCTCGGACGGGAAGAACCCGCCGTTCATCCGCTCGGCCTGCACCCGCAGCATCATCACCGCGTCGGCGGCCGGCAGTTCGGCGTCCAGATCGTGCGACACCGTGACCGGCCAGTCCTGCACCCCCACCGGCAGCAGGGTGGGCGGGGAGACCAGCACCACCTCGGCGCCCAGCGTGGACAGCAGCGACACATTCGAGCGGGCCACCCGGCTGTGCAGGATGTCGCCGACGATCACCACCCGGCGGCCCTCGATCTCCCCGAGCCGCTGGCGCAGCGTCAGCGCGTCCAGCAGCGCCTGGGTGGGATGCTCATGCGTGCCGTCACCGGCATTGATGACCGACGGACCGGTGCCGTCGTCCTCGAGTGTCCACTCCGCCAGCTGTTGAGCCGCCCCCGACGCCGGGTGCCGGATGATCAGCGCGTCGGCGCCGGCCGCGCGCAGGGTCAGCGCGGTGTCCCGCAGGGATTCACCCTTGGCCACCGAGGAGCCCGACGAGCTGACGTTGATCACGTCGGCGCTCATCCACTTGCCTGCGACCTCGAACGACACCCGGGTTCGGGTGGAGTTCTCGTAGAACATCGTGATGATCGTGCGTCCGCGCAGTGTGGGCAGCTTCTTGACCTCGCGGCCCAGCAGCGCCTGCCGGAACCGGTCAGCGTCGTCGAGGATAGCGGTGGCCTGGTCGCGGGTCAGATCCCCCGCCGACAGCAGATGCCTGATCGTCATCGCGCAGGTCCTCCCTGGGGTGCGATCCAGATACCTTCGACGCCGTCGTCCTCCACAAGCCGCACCTTGACGTTCTCGCTGCGCGAGGTGGGCACGTTTTTGCCGACGTAGTCCGCCCGCAGCGGCAGTTCGCGGTGGCCGCGGTCGACGAGAACGGCCAGTTGCACCACCGTCGGCCTGCCGATATCGCGCAGGGCGTCCAGCGCCGAGCGAACTGATCGACCGGTGTAGAGCACGTCGTCGACCAGGATCACCAGGGCGCCGTCGATTCCACTCGCGGGGATCGACGTCTTCTCCAGCGCGCGCGGCGGCTTGAAGTCCAGGTCGTCGCGGTACAGCGTGATGTCGAGGCCGCCGCACTCGACCGTGATACCGGAGAACTCGTCGATTTTCGCGGCCAGCCGGTTGGCCAGGGTGACGCCCCTCGTCGGGATGCCGAGGAGGATGACGCGGGGTGCGTCAGGGGCGTCAAGAGCGGTCTTTTCGATGATCTGGTGGGCGATGCGGGAAACGGTTCTACCGACGTCCGCACCGGACATCAATTCACGGTCGTCTGCGCCCACGAGCTGACCGGACCTCCTTCTCCGCCTCTCTGGACGGATCGTTAAAGGATGTCGAACTGCCGGGCAGCTTAACACCCACCTGTCCATCTTCTCGAACCGCTCTTGCGTGTCGACGGTTAGCCTGGATGAGGTGACCACATCGCATCCGTCGCATTGGGATTTCGACGCCCTCTACCGCGGTGAGAGCCCCGCCGAGGGAATCCCTCCCGTCACTACCGTGCCCTGGGACACCAAGGGCCCCAAGGAAAGTGTTGTCGCCTGGCAGGAGCAGGGCCTGATCACCGGCGACGTCCTCGACATCGGTTGCGGACTCGGCGACAACGCGATCTACCTGGCCCAGCACGGCCATCACGTCACCGCGCTCGACATCTCCCCGACCGCCCTGATCACCGCCGAGCACCGGGCCGCCGATGCCCACGTCGACATCCGATTCGCCGTGACCGACGCCACTGAACTCACCGGCTACTCCGACGCGTTCGACACCATCGTCGACAGCGGGATGTTCCATTGCCTCGACGACGACGGTAAGGCCGCCTACGCCGCCGCGGCCTACCGCGCCGCCCGGCCCGGTGCGGGGCTGCTGATCGCCTGCTTCTCCGAGGCCAACGACGACCCGATGCGCGGCCAGCGCGCTGTCAGCGATGCAACGGTGCGAAGCGTTCTGGGCGACGCCGGCTGGACCGTCAGCTCGGTGACTCCGACGACGGTGCACCGCCCCGACGGTGTCGACATGGGATTCTGGCTCGTGGTGGCGCAGCGGCCGTCAGTAGAAGCCGCTCAGTAGAGTCCCTAGGGTGAATCTCGCGGGCAATCGCACTTCTGTCGTGCAGGCGGTCGATGCCGGGCTACTGGCCGGCGCCGTCACTTTGGTGTGGCAGGGCGGAAATATTCTGCAGGTCAACGAGATCGGTTACCGCGATGTCGAGGCCGGGCTCCCGATGCAGCGCGACACGATCTTCCGGATCGCCTCGATGACCAAACCGGTGACGGTAGCGGCGGCAATGGCTCTCATCGAGGAGGGCAAGCTTGCGCTGTCCGATCCGGTCAGCCGCTGGTTGCCGGAGCTCGCCGACATGCAGGTGCTCGTGGATCCGACCGGCTCGCTGGATCGCACCGTGCCCGCACAACGGCCGATCACGATCGACGACCTGATGACCCACCGCAGCGGATTGGCCTACCCGTTCTCGGTGACGGGCCCACTGAGCCGGGCCTACGCGCAGGTCTCATTCCGCCAGGACCAGGACCACTGGCTGGCCGAGGTCGCGAAGCTGCCGCTGGTCCACCAGCCCGGCGAGCGACTGACCTACAGTCACGCCACGGACGTCCTCGGCATCGTCGTCTCGCGGATCGAGGGCACATCGCTGCAGACTGTGCTCACCGAGCGGATCTTCGACCCGCTGGGGATGGCCGACACCGGGTTCTACATCTCCCCCGATAAGCGCGCCCGGGCGGCCACGATGTACCGGCTCGACGAAGCGACCGGCCTGCAGCACGACGCGATGGGTCCGATCCCGGTTATCGAACCCCGGTTCTGCCAGGGCGGAGCGAGCCTGGTGACAACCGTCGACGACTACCTGCGGTTCGCCCGAATGTTGTTGGGCGACGGCGAAGTCGATGGCGTGCGGGTGCTGTCTGCCGAGTCCGTACAGCTGATGCGCACCGACCGGCTGACCGCCGAACAGAAGCAGTACCCGTTCCTGGGGATGCCGTTCTGGGTGGGCCGCGGCTTCGGCCTGAATCTCTCGGTGGTCACCGATCCGGCCAAGTCCACGCAGCTGTTCGGCCCCGGCGGCGTTGGCACGTTCAGCTGGCCAGGGGCGTACGGAACCTGGTGGCAGGCCGACCCGGCCAATGATCTGATCATGATCTACCTGATCCAGAACTACCCGGACTTCTCCGCGGCCGCCGCTGCGGTGGCCGGCAACACGTCGCTGGCCAAGCTGCAGTCGGCGCAGCCGCGGTTCGTGCGCCGCACCTACGACGCGCTGGGGCTCTAGTGTCCTGAGTCATTAATTCGCCAACCCCGGGAGTCGCCCGAATCGGCCCCCTTCACGCGCCGAGCGTGCTTGTTATCGTTGATTTTTCGTCGATCTTCCCCGACAACCCGCACGCTCGGCGGTCGGGACCACTGCGAACACGAATTAACGACTCAAGACACTAGACCATCGCGATCGGCGAGATCGGCACCCCGATCTCCAGCGCGCCGGCCAGCTCGCGGCTGACGTCGTAATCGAATACCACGTGTCCGCAGATGACGTCGATGTCACGCTTGGCGCGCTGCAGCGGGTTGTGCAAGAAATGTGCACTGGCGCCGGATGATTCGAGGAGATCAGCGACGACCGCGCGGGATTCGTGCACGATGTGCGCGGCAGCCACCCGGGCCTGAGCGCGCACCGACCGCGGGATCCGGGTGCCGTCGGTCACCATCCCCTCGATCATCGCGACGGTGTCGTCGAGCAGGCCATGCAGCGCGCGCAGCCGCACCCGGGCGTCGCCAAGACGGATCTGCGCGGCGGGCTGCTGCTTCTGCGCCAACCCGGAGTAGGCCAGCACCCGCTCCCCCAGACGGGTGGCGAACAGGTCGGCGACCCGCTCGGCCGCGCCCAGCGCCGGCATGGCGGCAAGCAAGGACAGCGCGGGCACCATCGGCCAGCGGTAGGCGGTGCCATCGTGCAGTCCAGCGCCCGGCGCGGTGCCGCCGTAGATGTCAGTGAGTTTGACCAACCGATGTTCGGGGACTTTCGTGTCGGCGACGACGACATCGTGGGAGCCGGTCCCCCGCATCCCGTCGGTGTGCCAAACATCCTCGACCACAACATCGTCCGCGGGCAACAGCGCCAGCGCCGGATACATCCCGTCGTCGGGCCCACACAAGGCGCCCACCATCACCCAGTCGGCCGCCATGATCCCGGTCGCCCACGACCACCGGCCGGACAGTCGCACCCCGCCGTCGACCGGCACGCCGCGCCCGGTCGGCGCCAGCGGTGCCGGGCACAGCACCGGGCCGTCCGCGAACACCTCGTCCTGGGCTTGCTCGCCAAACAGCGCCAGCATCCAGTTGTGCAGGATGTAGAACCCGAGCGTCCAGGCGCTGGAGGCGCAGCCGTGTGCCATGCGGCGCACCGGGTCCAGGATCGCGGGGAACGGCGCCTGCTCACCGCCGTAGCGGGCCGGAAGAAGCAGCCGGGCCATGCCGCTGGCCCGGAAGTCGGCGATGGTGGCGTCGGGCAGCCGCCGAAGATCCTCGGCCTCGGCCGCCCGTTGCGCCAGGCATGCCACGAAGTCGTCGCTGATCATCGCCCGACGCTACCATACCTTTTGGTATGGTAGTCGGGACGTCAGTGCCGCAGCATGATGTCCAGGAAACGCTGTTGCTGGGCGGCGGCTTTCGCGCCGGGGGCCGAAGCCGACAGGTGCAGGAATCCGACGCCTGCCGCGAACGTCGCATCGGCCCGCACATCGGCCTCTTCGGCGCTGAATCCATCGTCGAGATAGGCCTGGCGCACCGCACGGCGCACCCGCCGGTCAGACGACGCCACCGCCGTGGCCACATCGGCGTCCGAGCGCGCCCATTCCCGCATGGCCCGTTCCAGCATCCAATGCCGTTGGCCGAGAAGGACTCCCATCATCCTGGTGAGCCGCTCACGCGGTGACAGGTCAGCACTGGCGGTGAACTGGGCGCGGTCGCTGTCGTGCACCTCGGCCCAGGTGTCCACGAGCGCGGACCGGTAGGCGCCCAGATCGGTGAAATGCCAATAGAAGCTGCCCTTGGTGGCACCCACCCGCTTGCAGAGCCGGTCGAGCGTCAGGCCTTTGACGCCGCCTTCGGCCAGCAGCGAGAAACCCGCCTCCACCCAATCGCCGCGGCCCAGGCGGCCTGTTGGACCGTCGACCATCAGGGCCGCCGCGCCGTGATGCACCACGACGCGGCCGGAACCAGGAAACCCCCTGCGCCGCGGTAATTGTCGAATGCGGCGATGACACCGTCGATCACCTCGCGGCGCTTGCCTTCGCTTGCTGACAGGAAGGCCAGTCCCAAGGGCCCGGCGCTCAGCACCCGCTCGGCTGCGGCGATGCCGTCACCCTCGAACACGAACGGTGCCTCGACCGCACGGATGTCGATGTCGACGAAGCCCGCGCCGGTCAGCAGCGCCGTGGTGGCATCCGGATCGGCCATCGAGAACGGGCCTGGCTGTCCGGGTTCGGGCAGCGGCGGCCGTTCGCAGTCGAGGATCTGCATCGCCGTCGCAGTCGGCAGCATCAGCCACAGGTTCCCGATCAGCTGCTGCCACACGGACGCCGCTAGCCGTCCGCCGGGACGTAAGGCACGAAAGATGTTGTCGAAGGCACCTTTTGGATCATCGAAGAACATCAGCCCGAAGCGGGCGTGCACCGCGTCGAAGGGCACCCCGTCGCCGGCCACCCCGACGAGGTCGGCCGTGGCGGCGTCGGCTGTGATTGCCACGCCGTGCACACCGGCCGCCGTTAGTCGCCGGGTAGCGGCGGCCACCATCCCGGACGCCACATCAACGGCGGCCACCCAACCGTCGGCACCCACCTCGGCGCCCAGCGCCACCGCGGACAGGCCCGCACCACACCCCACGTCGACAACCCGCTCACCGGGTGCTGCGGCCAGCGCCGCCCGCGCCGCCCAGGCGTGCTCGCCCATCGAGGTGTTCATCGCATCGGCTTGCTCGTCCCAGACCGCGGCCAGAGTCGCGAAGTGCTGCTCGGCGTCCATGGCGGGCAGATTACGCCTCGGGCGCGGCGCCCCGGACCGCGGCGGCGGCCGCGCGGATCTGCGGAGTGACCAGCATGACCTGGCCAAGCACCCCGTTGACGAAGCCCGGCGACTCGTCGGTGGACAGCTCCTTGGCGAGCTCGACCGCCTCGTCGACGGCCACCGGCTCCGGAACGTCCTCGGCGTGCAGCAGCTCCCAGACCGCCACCCGCAGGATCGCGCGGTCCACCGCGGGCAATCGCTCCAGCGTCCAGCCCTGCAGGTGCGAGGTGATCAGCTCATCGATATGAGCCGAGTTGGCGGCAACCCCCCTGGCGACCGTCACCGTGTACGGGTTCAGCGCGGACACGTCGGTGTTCGCCTCGGCCAGGCCGATCCGCGAGTCGGCCACCTCAGCTGACGTCAGGCCTCTGGCCTCGGCCTCGAAGAGCAGGTCGACGGCGCGCTTGCGCGCCTGATGCCGACCCTTGTCGGCCTTGCGATCAGCCATATCAGGCGTTCACGCGCCCCAAATAGCTGCCGTCGCGCGAGTCCACCTTGAGCTTGTCGCCGGTGTTGATGAACAGCGGAACCTGGATCTCAGCCCCGGTCTCCAGCGTTGCAGGCTTGGTGCCCGCGCTGGACCGGTCGCCCTGCAGGCCTGGCTCGGTGCTGGCGACCTCGAGCTCGACGGTCACCGGGAGCTCCAGGTACAGCGCCGCGCCCTCGTTGAACGCGATCTGCACCGGCATGCCCTCCAGCAGGAAGTCCGACAGGCGGCCGACCAGTGCCTCGGACAGCGGGTGCTGCTCGTAGTCCTCGGAGTCCATGAACACGAAGTCCGAGCCGTCCCGGTAGAGGTAGGTGGCGTCGCGCCGGTCGACGGTCGCGGTCTCCACCTTCACCCCGGCGTTGTAGGTCTTGTCGACGACCTTGCCGGAGAGGATGTTCTTGAGCTTGGTGCGCACGAACGCCGGGCCCTTGCCCGGTTTGACGTGCTGGAACTCGATGATCTGCCAGAGCTGGCCCTCGATGTTCAGCACAAGGCCGTTCTTGAAATCGGCAGTGGATGCCACGATCGGTCGTTCTCCTCGTTTATCCGGTCCTAAATGACCTGTAGTTCCTTGGGGAACCGGGTGAGCAGTTCAGGGCTCCGCTCGCCCACGACCAGCGTGTCCTCGATGCGGACACCGCCACGGTCGGGCAGGTAGACACCGGGTTCCACGGTCACCACGGAGCCAGCAAGCAGTGTACCGGCGGCTGCGGAGTTGATTCCCGGTGCTTCGTGGATCTGCAATCCGACGCCGTGACCGAGGCCGTGGCCGAAGTACTCGCCATAACCGGCGTCGACGATGACCTGCCGGGCGGCGCCGTCGACATCGCGCAGCTCCGCCCCGACGTCCAGGGCATCGCGGCCGGCCCGCTGCGAGGCCGCCACCAGCTCGTAGATCTCCAGCTGCCAGTCGGCCGCCGCGCCGAGCACGAACGTGCGCGTCATATCGGAGTGGTAGCCGCCGACCAGCGCGCCGAAGTCGATCTTGACGAAATCGCCGCTGGCCAGCACAGCGTCGGTGGGCCGGTGATGCGGGATCGCCGAGTTGGCACCGGTGGCCACGATCGTCTCGAACGACGGACCGTCGGCGCCGTGCTCGAGCATCAACGCCTCGAGCTGGCGGCGGACCTCCCGTTCGGTGCGCCCTGGCCGCAGCCCGCCGCCGTTCACCAGTTCGGCCAGGGCCGCGTCGGCGGCCTCGCACGCCAGCCGCAGCAGCGCGATCTCCCCGGCATCCTTGATCTCCCGCAGCGTCTCGACCGTGCCGGACGCTCGCACCAGCTCGGCGGCCGGGTGATCGTCCAGTTCGCGGGCCAGCACGTCGAACCCGTCGACGGTGACGACATGGCTCTCGAAGCCGATCCGGGCGGCGCCGTCGGCCACCGCGCGGCCCACCAGATGGCGTCCGCAGGCCCGTTCGATGACCGTTTCCACATCGGGCGCCTGGCGCGCGGCCTGCGTCCGGTAGCGCGAATCGGTGGCCAGCACCGTCGGCGTGTCGCCTGCGAACACCAGAAGCGCGGCGTTCGAGCCACTGAATCCGGACAGATATCGGACGTTGACCAGGTCACTGACCAGGATCGCGTCCAATCCCTCGGCGGCCAGCCGGGCGGCCAGCCGGTCCCGACGTTGGGAATGTGTCACGGTCGCTGACGGTACTCGCTACCCTGACTAACCATGACTACGTGGTTGTTGCGCGGACTGGCCTTCGCCGCCGGCATGGTGATCGTCCGTCTCGTGCAGGGCACGCTGATCAACATCTACGAAACCAAGGCGGGACTCATCAGCATCGCGCTGGTGGTGCTGTTCGCCATCGCGTCGTTCATCTGGGGTCTTTTCGACGGCCGTGCCGATGCGAACGCCAATCCCGACCCGGACCGCCGCCGGGATCTGGCCATGACCTGGCTGCTGGCCGGGCTCATCGCCGGTGTGCTGAGCGGCCTGGTCGTCTGGATCGTCTCGCTGTTCTACAAGAACGTCTACGCCGAGGGCCTGATCAGTGAGGTCACCACGTTCGCGGCGTTCACCGCGCTGATGGTGTTCGTCCCGGCCATCGCCGCGGTCGCCATCGGCCGCTTCCTGGTCGACCGCAAGCGCCCCCCGCAGGAGCGCCGCCGCGAAGACGGCAGCACGGGCGACGTGTTCGACGCGGCCCGCGAGGACGACCGGACCGGCCCCATCGCCGGGCTCGGCACCCACGAGGCCGCCGCGACCGAAGAGCAGACGTCGTCGGTGGCGACTGCTGAGCGCGACGAGCCGACCGAGCAGATCGACATGACGGGCAATTCCGACAAGGCCTGAATCTTGCTGCTCGGCTAGATCGGGTCGATCGGCGACCAGCCGCCGACGTCGAAACCGTCGCCGTCCGCCACAATCACCAGGCCGCCGTAGCCCGGGTAGTGCGCGGGAAAGACCGCCGCGTTGGCGCGGGCCGCCTCGGTGAACACCCGCCGGCGCGCGCCCCGCGCGGCCGCCGCGTCGACGTCGAACGCACACGTCTCGTCGGGGCGGCGAATCTGGATCGGACAATGCGTCAGGTCGCCGACGAACACCGCGGGACTGCCCGCCTCGAGCCACAGCACCGACGAACCCGGCGTGTGCCCCGCCGCCGGGCGCAGCCGCAGCGACGGACTGAGCTGGAGGTCGTCGGACCACAACTGAATCTGATCGGTAACCGGAATCACGCTGTCGGCCAACACCGTTCGCATGCCGTCGTTCTCGCCCTGTCCCCCGGGACCGAAGAAGCGGTAGTCCGCTTCGGGCATCACGTAGCGGGCGTTGGGAAACGTCGGCACCCACCGGCCGTCGACCAGCTGGGTGTTCCACCCGACATGGTCGGTGTGCAGGTGGGTGTTGATCACGATGTCGACGGCTGCCGGATCGAAGCCGGCCTCGGTGAACGCGGTGAGGAAATCCGTCGACAGGTGATCCAGGGGCGGCATGTGCGAACGATCGCGGTCGTTGCCGACACCGGTGTCGACCACCACGACCAGACCGTCGACCTCAATCACCCACGACTGCATGGCAATCCGCCACTGCTCGGACTCACGCTCCCAGAAGTGCGGCTCCAGCAGATCGGCGTGGTCGGCCCAGGCCGCTGCAGGCGTGTCGGCGAACAGCGATGTCCGCATCTGGATCTGAGTCTCGACGATGCGCGTGACAGTGGCCGCGCCCAACGCCATCCGGTTCTGCACTCCGCCGAGACTAGCCGCCCACCCGCCTGTTTTGACAATTTTGACAAAACATTGGCGATTCTGACCCCCACGGCGGGCCGAGCACAGTAACGTCGCCGCCGTGGAATTGACGCTGCAACGCATTGGTGCGTGGTGCGGGACCATCATGATCGTGCTGTACGGGACGAGTCTTTCGGGGATAGCGCGAATGTTTCCGCCGCTCTCGCCCGTCGCGTCTCCCGAGGAGATCGCCGAGTTCTACGTCGATCACAAGATCTGGATCCGCATCGGCGTCGCCGGGTGCCTGCTGACGTCGGTCATCGCGCTACCGTTCCTGGCCACCATCGTGCTGCGCATCCGTCGGATCGAAGGCCAGTGGGGCATGCTGTCGATCACGCAGCTGTTGGCCGCCACGATTTTCGTTCCGGCCCTGCTGTTTCCGTTCCTGATCATGGCTGCCGCCGCATTCCGTCCCGAGTCCCGGCCGCCGGACATCACTCAGGCACTCAACGACGTGTTCTGGCTGATGTTCATCGGCATCGTCGGAACGATCATCGTGCAGAACATCACCTTGGCGATCGCGTCGTTCATCGACAAGACCGATCCTCAGACGTTCCCGCGCTGGTACGGCTACCTCAACCTGTGGGTGGCGCTGCTGTCGCTGCCGGGATGCGTGGTCGTGGTGTTCAATGACGGACCGCTGGCCTGGCACGGGGTGTTCGCGTTCTACATTCCGGGTGCGGCGCTGACGATCTGGATGTTCTCGACGTCCTACGCGCTGAACCGCGGCATCAAGGCCCAGCAGCTCGCCGAAGCACAATGACGGCGGTGGGACAACCACCAGCTAGCGCGCGACGCATTCCCGGCGAACAGGGCACCTGGGTATTCCTCTTCGGCGACATGCTGGTGTTCGCGGTGTTTTTCGCGACGTTCATGGTCGAAAGATCCAAGGCTCCAGAGGTTTTCGATGTGGCGCGCAAGACGCTGCACGTCAACATCGGCCTGGTCAATACGCTGGTGCTGCTGACCAGCTCGCTGTTCGTGGTGGCCGCGATGGGCGCCATCCGCGCCGGCGCGCGGTCAATTGCGGCCCGCGCGCTGCTGATCGCAGCGGGCTGCGGCGCGGTGTTCGTGGCGCTGAAGGTGACCGAGTACGTCTTGCTGGGCACTGCCGGGCATGGGCCGGGCGCCAACCACTTCTACCTGTACTACTTCATCCTGACCGGGCTGCACCTGCTGCACGTCCTCATCGGGATCCTGGTGCTGGTGTTGATGTTCACCCAGACCCGGCGGACCGAACTGTCGGCCACCCGGCTCGCGGTGACCGAGGGCGGCGGCTGCTTCTGGCACCTGGTCGACCTGTTGTGGATCGTCCTGTTCCCACTGCTGTACCTGGTGAGCTGATGTTGCAATACATGCGTAACCGCGCCGGCGTGAGCTGGCTGATCCTGGTGGCCTTGACGCTGGCGTCGTTCGCGCTGGGCGCCGATCACGACGCGGGATCACTGATCGCGGTGGGCGTCCTCGCGATCGCCGCCTTCAAGGTGCGGCTGGTTGGCCTGGACTTCATGGAATTACGGCACGCCCCGATCCCCTTGCGGGCGGCGTTCGAGGTGTACTGCGTGGCGTTGTGGGCGCTGCTGTCCGGCCTGTATTTGTGGCTCTGACGCGCTCGGGGCCCCGTCTCACCGGTTGAGAGCACGGAGTACATGTCGCAGCTTTCCGTTGCGAGGATTCGCTTCGGGGCGCTGGTCGGCCAGATCGACGACGTTGATGCCCTGAGCGGCAAGCCCATCACAGAACTCCTCGTATCGCTCCGGGTGCTCGACCTCATTGCGCAGCCGCTGATCCCTGTCGCGCGTGCGCCTCGCCGGCGACAGAGGCACAAGTCCCGGACTCGGTAGCCATTCATCACCACGAAGAAGAGGAGTCTGTCGCCGTTCGAGTCACTTGCGACCAATTCACTCGGGCTCTGAAAGACTAACGACATGGCCTCCGGTGAGCGGAACGTCGAGCTCAGCTTGCGAAGCCTGGGCGCCGCCAGCACGGTCACCGGTTCCAAACATCTCCTGGAAGCCCAGGGCAACCGAATCTTGGTGGACTGCGGCTTGTTTCAGGGTGTGAAGAACGTCCGCGAGCTCAACTGGGCGCCGCTGGAGGTCGATCCTTCCAGTATCGATGCGGTCATCGTGACCCATGCCCACCTCGATCACACCGGCTACCTGCCCAAGTTGGTGCGCGACGGTTTCCGCGGGCCTATCGTGTCCACCGACGCGACCGCTGCTGTCGCCGAGATCATCCTGCGGGACAGCGCTTATCTGCAGGAGCGGGACGCGGCGTTCCTCAACAAACACCAGGCGAGCAAGCATCATCCTGCCCTGCCGCTGTATGACGGCGAGGACGCCCGTCGCGCAATCGAATTGTTCGACACCCATCCGTTCGGACGGGAGTTCAGCCTGCCGGGGCCGGCCCCGGCGGTCACGTTCCGCCGAGCCGGCCACATTCTGGGCGCGGCGACCGTCGAGATCGTGTGGCATGGCCGCCGAATCGTGTTCACCGGGGATCTAGGGCGCTACGACGACCCGATCATGCTCGACCCTGACCCTGTGCCGGCTGCGGACTACCTGGTGATGGAGTCGACCTACGGCGATCGCCTGCACGACCGCGCTGATCCGGCCGACGCCCTCGCCGAGGTCATCGATGCGACAGTGGGTCGCGGCGGCACCGTGGTGATACCGGCGTTCGCGGTCGGTCGTGCCCAGACGCTGCTCTATTACCTCTGGCGACTGCGCTCCGCCGGGAGATTGCCGGACATTCCGGTCTACCTGGACAGCCCGATGGCGATCAACGCGAGTGATCTGCTCGGCGCTTATCGACATGACCACCGACTGCAGCCGGAAATCTACGAAGGTATGTGCGCCATGGCGACGTACACGCGCGAAGCCGAACAATCGAAGAAGATCTCGGCCAGTCGCGAGCCGAAGATCATCATCTCAGCCAGCGGGATGGCGACCGGCGGCAGAATCTTGCACCACCTCAAGGCTTTCGCCCCGGATCCGCGCAACACGGTCATGGTGACCGGTTACCAGGTGCCGGGCACCCGCGGCGCAGCCATCGCCGCCGGCCAGCGATACGTGCGGATTTATGGTGAGTGGACCCCGATCAACGCGCAAGTCGCGAACCTCGAGATGTTGTCCGCGCACGCCGACGCCGACGAACTCGTCCGCTGGGCCTCCGGGTTCAACGCGCCGCCACGGCAGGTGTTCGTCGTCCACGGGGAACCCCAGTCGGCGGATGCCCTGCGCACCCGACTGGACCGCGAGTTAGCCTGGCAGGCAACGGTTCCCAGGCCGAATCAGCTGTTCAGCCTTTGATGCCCACCGGCGACGACGCCAAGCTGAACCGAACCCTCGGCCTGCCTCTGGTCACCCTCTACGGATTGGGCAACATCCTTGGTGCCGGCATCTACGTGCTCGTCGGGAAGGTAGCGGGGTTCGCCGGATCCAGTACCACGCTTGCCTTCCTCATCGCCATGGTCACGGCCGCGCTCACGGCGTTCTCCTATATGGAGTTGGCGAGCCGCTACCCCGTGAGCGCCAGCGTATCGGTGTACCTGCACCGAGCGTTCGGAAAGCGCTGGCTCTCAACGGCTATCGGCCTGACGATGGTCGGAGGCGGGGTCGCCTCGGCGGCGGCATTGGCCCAGGGGTTCGCCGGGTATCTGAACTCCTTCATCGCCGTTCCGACCATCGTGGCGAGCGTGGTCCTGCTAGTGGTGCTGGGTGCGATCGCGATCAAGGGGATTGGCGAGTCGGCGACGATGGCCGCCGTGCTCACCGGCGTCGAGGTGCTCGGTTTGGTGCTGGTGATCTGGTTTGGACGGCGAGCATTCACGACCATCGATGTCGGATATTTGGTCGCCATCGACCCAGCGGTCGGACTCGGTGGCGTCTTCGCCGGCGCATTCCTTGCCTTCTACGCCTTTATCGGATTCGAAGACATGGTCAACGTGGCTGAGGAAGTCAGAAGGCCCAGCCGGACCATGCCGCTGGCCATCCTTTTCGCGTTACTAGCCTCGACCGTTCTGTATCTGCTGGTCGTAGTGGTGTCGACGACACTGGTCCCTCCGGGCGAACTCGCCGACAGCGAGGCACCCCTCACGCTCGTTCTCCAGCGGAGCGGAACCAGCTATGGGATTTCCCTCAGTGTCATTGGCATGGTCGCCGCGATGAACGGGATCATCGTGCAGATCGTCATGGGTTCGCGGATTATCTACGGACTGGCGCGAGAGGGTTGGATCCACGGCCGATTCGCCCGCATCCACGGGGCGTACCGGACGCCCGTGATGGCCACCGCCATTGTCGTCTTGGCGATGATCGCCGGCACCGCGCTGCTGCCGCTGGTGTCGCTGGCTCAACTCACCAGCCTGCTCGTGCTCATCATCTTTGCGTTGGTGAACGCCTCGCTCATCGTCATCAAACGGCGTCACCGCGATCACCAGGGGTACATCAGCGTTCCGGCCGCGATTCCCTATCTGGGTCTGGTGTCGTGCTTGGGAACAATCGCGTTCCAGGCTCTCAACTGGTGAAGAAATGGGCTGTGTGGATCGGCACCGGTGGGGCGATGTGCACCCCCGGCCGATACTTCACCCCCCACTGGGGTTTTTCGGCGTCTTCTGCACGCTGACATAGCGGTCGCTCGCGTGGACCGCATGATTTCCCGTGGCTACGGCAACGATCAGAGTCATAGAGCGAACGCTATGTGACGCCACCGATAATTCTGGAGGGGTTTGGTATCCACAGTACGGCGGTCCCCGCTAGCCTGGCCGCGTATCCCCTAGCCACGTTCCGTCCAGCGCAAGCAAGACATACTTACGCCCACCCCGCTCCTGAGGTAGCGCGCCTTCACAAGCACGGTCTGTTGCACCGATTAGCAGCCGGCTATTACGTCGTCGTGCCACACGGCATGGAGGGGCGCGGCTGGATGCCAGGGCTTGAATCCGCCGCGGCAGGCATCGCAACGGCGATCTACGGGGCGGACAGCATCGTCGTAATGGGTCTCAGCGCGGCGCGGCTACACGGAGCAATCCCGCGCGCGCTGGCCACCGCGACAGTTGCCGTCCCTGAGCAACACCGTCCCATTACGTTGTCTGACCGCACCGCGGTCGTCCGGTTCGTCAAACGCAACACCCAGGGCATCGACGCCGAACGCTACGAGACTGAGCTCGGACCGACGCTGGTGACCACACCAGAGCAGACGATCTTGGACCTTGCCCACCGTCCAAAACTCGGCGGCGCCCAAATCGAGATTCCAGCCGCCGTCGCGGCACTGTACGAGCGCAGCGACAGGAACCGCGTGGAGTCCTTGGCGACCGAACAGCGACGCATCGCATCACTGCGTCGGGCGGAAACCTGGGCCCGACAGTGAACAGCGATGAAAAGGCCCCCGTCGCCGAACAATTCGGCGTCGCGACCGAACAAGTCGAGCGCGATCACCTCATCTCCCATCTCCTCGCCCCTCCTAAGCCGGGACTTCGGCGATCGGATTCACTTCATCGGTGGAACTGCGCTCGCCCGCACTCACGGACGACTCACCCTCGACCCGGCACTCAGCAGCGTGGCCGACACACGCGCGGCAATCCTTCGCACCTCCGAAGGACTGACAGTGAGAATCCAACTGCTGGTCCTCCCGTACCCGGATAGTGTGGCCGACTGAGCGTCGATCACTGGTCCAGCGGTATGCCGACGCTTCAGCCGCCGAGCTGTTGGTGCCCACCCTGCCCGCCTTCGCAGCATCCAAGACCGCGACGTGGGTCGACCGACAGGCCTCGCGCGATCTGTGGGATCTGTGGGCGCACAGTCAGCTAGGAGCCATCGACGCCATGGCCGAACGCCTCTATCGGCGCTACGGCCCGACCAACAAGCCACCGGCTCCGCACGACTTCACCAAGCCGCCCACCCAAGCCGACTGGGAGAACCAGCTCGCCGGCCAAACCCGCCTCACGGTCTCGCCGAGGCATGCCCTGACCGCCGCGCATGACGCTTGGGCACAGGTCATCGCGGCTTCGGCCCGAGGGCCCCGGCCCGCATGAACGATGAATAAACGATGAGTCCGAAAAACTGATCTTGAAAAATAGGCTCTGAAGTAGGGCGGGCGGGGCTCGAACCCGCGACCTACGGATTATGAGTCCGCGGCTCTAACCGACTGAGCTACCGCCCCTTGTCGCGCATATCGCGGCCACCATGATCCCATGCCGCGCAAGTGACAT
>JAHFVD010000103.1 GCA_023264735.1 Mycobacterium sp.
AGATCGCCGGCAATCACCGCGCCCTGCGAGAAGCCGGCGAGGACGTAGCTGGTCAGCGGGCACCGGTTGTTCATATCGGTCATCGCCTTCACCGCGGCGCGGCTGCCCTCGGCGCGGCTGTCGTTGTAGGACATCTGCTTGTCCGACGACAGCGGGTTATGGAACTGCGCGGTGTACGGAACGGTGTAGATCTGGAGCCGGTCGGGGCCGAACTGGCCGGCGAGCGGCCGGGTGACATTGCCGAGCAGGGCCAACGGGAACTGGGTCGGGTTCAGCGGATCGTCGGTCGGCCACGATTCCCAGGTCCCCGGGATGACGACCATCTGGACATCCGGGCAGCTGGCGTCCTGGAACTCCGGGCGGGGTTTGTGCTGCCCCGGTGAACTGGTCGGCGGGAGCACGGTCGGCGGCACGGCTGACGGCGGCGATTCCGGCCGACGCACGACGATGACGATGATGGCGACGACGAGCGCGACGACGACGGCCATCGCCCCAGCGGCGACCAGGCCGAGGATGCGATGACGTCTACGCCGGGCGTTGGTCCGGGAGGTTCGAGCCATGGAAGGGGCGTTGTCTTCCTCTTAGCAGAGCCGCTGGGTAGCGATCCGGATGTAATCGGCGGTGGCCTGGGTTACCTGAAACTCTGGGGCCCCCTGCGGCTCGGGGGCGGTGTGCGGTGGCGGCAAAGGCCCTGAAGAAGTGGCCGATCCCGAGTCGTTGACGTCGCTGCGCACCATGGGGGCGATGTAGTCCCAGACTGCCTGATCGCTTTGACCGGCCGCATGGGCCTGGCAGACGTGGGAGCCGATGCTCAATGCTTCCAGCTCGCTGGACGGGTGCACACCCGCGGCGCTGAGCGCATCGAGGAACCCACGCTGCGCCGGTGTGACGTCGAGCTTGGTGGACTGCAGATCAACGTCGGGACCCATCGCGCCCTGACCGTGGACAGCGCCGTAGGTTGCGGGCGGGACGGTGGTGGTCACCAAATCCTCGCCAGAACTGCAGGCCACCATCAGCCAGGCCGCTGGGCCCACGAGGCTGATCACGAGTGAGCGCTGCACGCCTCCACGTTACCGGCTGCCCGTACGTGGCCCAGAGCTCCGAAAGATTGCGGAAAGCTAACAGTTCGCCCGCATTGGTGACCTATTTGACAGCTGCCGCAACGTCGTTCGACATCGCGGCGAGCTGATTGGCCCAGTTGCCCCAGTCGTGGTTTCCACCCGTCGGGAAGTCGAAATGGCCGTTGCGGCCGCCCAGGGAGCGGTAATGCGAGTAGAAGGTGCGGTTGCTGCCCTGGGCCTGATCGCAGTAGCCGATCATGGCCGGCACGTCACTGCAGGTCAGCGTCTGGGGGCTGAAGATCCACAGCCGGGTGTTGTTGTCGACGAGCAGCTGGGCGTGCACGTCAGGGTCGTGCCACTTCCACCGGCCGAGCTGCGCGGCACCCCACATGGCCTGTGTGTTTACCCCGCCGAACTCGTTCATGCCCGCGGTGATCGCGCCGTTGAGGAAGGTGTTCGACGGGGTCAGGAAGCCCGACATCGACCCGGCGTAGCGGTAGCGGTCCGGGTGGAAGGTCGCCTCCATCAGGGCTCCGGTGCCGCCCTGGGCGGCGCCGACGATCGCGTGCCCGCCGGGAGCCAGGCCCTTGTTGGCGGCCAGCCAGTTGGGCAGCTCGTCGGACAGGAAGGTCTCCCACTGCCGGGTGCCGTCGGCCTCCCAGTTGGTGTAGAGGGTGAACGCCCCGCTGGCCGGCGCGACCACCGAGACGCCCTTGCCTGCCAGAGTGTTGAACGCGTTGCCCGCGGTCACCCAGTTGCTGACCGGGTCACCGGCGTTGAATGCGTCCAGGAGCACCACGGCATGCGGGCCACCGCCCATGAAGGCCACCGGAATGTCGCGGCCCATGGCGCCCGACGGCACCATCAGGTATTCGACGTCGGCGGCGTGGGAGGCCGGCGCAGTGGCGCTCATGAGTCCGAGCGCCAGAACTACGGCGCAGACTCCCCGGAACAGGCCCGACAGACTCATCATGGTCACCTCAAGTCGACTAGTCACGTATATAGCCCCGCCCCACCTGCAAGGTAGTGAATCACACCGCTCACTGGCGATGGTATGGATACGCCAACGGCGACGACCGTGAAGGTCGTCGCCGTTGGTCGTAAACGACTGCGCAGCAATCAGGCGGTCGGCGTGGCGCCGAGCACGCGCTGGATGTCCGGCTTCATCTGCTGGAGCTGCTGGCCCCAGTAGTTCCACTGGTGGGTGCCGTTCGCGGGGAAGTTGAACACCCCGTTGGTGCCACCGTTGGCCAGGTAGGTGTCGCGGAACGTCTTGTTGGTCCGCAACGTGAAGCTCTCTAGGAACTTCGCGTTGAACAGGTTGCCGCTGCTGGTGCCGGCATCCAGATCGGACGGCTTGCCGTCGCCGCAGTAGATCCAGATGCGGGTGTTGTTGTTGATCAGCTGCTGGATGTTGACCAGCGGATCATTGCGCTTCCAGGCGCTGCTCGGGTCCTCGGTCTTACCCCACATGTCGTTGGCCTTGAAGCCGCCGGCATCACCCATCGACATGTTGACCAGCATCGGCCACCAGCCTTCGGACAGGTTGAGGAAGCCCGACAGCGCGCCCGCGTACGGGAACTGCTCGGGGTGGTAGATCGCCAGGGTCAGCGCGGCCGAGCCGGCCATCGACAGACCGACGGCGGCGCTACCGGTCGGCTTGACCGCCTTGTTGGCGGCCAGATACGCGGGCAGCTCCTGAGTCAGGAACGTCTCCCACTTGTAGGTCTGGCAACCGGCCTTACCGCAGGCCGGCGAGTACCAATCGGAGTAGAAGCTGGACTGGCCACCGACCGGCATGATCACCGACAGGCCCGAGTTGTAGTACCACTCGAACGCCGGGGTGTTGATGTCCCAGCCGTTGAAGTCATCCTGGGCACGCAGACCGTCGAGCAGGTAGACCGCCGGAGAGTTGGGGCCACCGCTCTGGAACTGGATCTTGATGTCGCGTCCCATGCCTGCGGACGGCACTTCGAGGTACTCGACCGGCAGTCCCGGCTTGGAGAATGCTCCCGCCGTTGCGGAGCCGCCGACGACGCCAATCAGGCCGGGCAGCACAGCGGCGGCCGCGGCAGCGACCGTCAGCCGGCGCAGCCAAACGCCTCGCAACTTCTCAACGAACTTCATATATTTTCATCCTTTTTCGGGGGCCGCACCGCATGCGATCCACGCAGCCATGCCCAGCTAGTCAACCACAAGTGACGTGATCGTTCCTCTTCTACAGATGTTGTCGTGACCGCCCTCTCACCGGTTGATTGTGGCGATGAGGTCGGGTTTCAGTGCCGCCAACTGGGCTCCCCAATACGGCCACGAGTGGTTGCCGGACTGCGGGAAATCGAACGTCGCTCCTGTGCCGCCGGCCGCGGTGTAGGCGGCCTGGAAATCCTTGTTGCTCTTGATCGCCATCGACTCCAGGCTGGTGGCGCTGAGTGCCTGAGTCGGATTGGGCGCCTGGCCGGGGTCGGCGCCGACATCGAGGTCGGTCTGTCCACCGGGCGCGCAGTAGATCCACAGCCGGGTGCCGTTGCGGGCGATGGTGGCGGCCTGCAGCACCGGGTCGTTGCGCTTCCACGCCGGATCCCACGGTGCGCCCCACATGTTGTCGACGTTGTAGCCGCCGGCGTCGAGCATGGCCACCCGGATCGCCTGCTGCATGAGCAGGGCCGAGGGGTTGAGGAAGCCGGACAGCGAGGCCGCGAAGCTGAACTGCTGCGGGTGGTAGGCCGACAGGATCAGCGCGGCGCCGCCGGACATCGACAGGCCCACCACGCCGTTGCCGGTCGCGGAGACCTGCTTGTTGGCGGCCAGCCACTGCGGCAGCTCGCTGGTGAGGAATGTCTCCCACTTGTAGGTGTAGGTCTGCTTGTTGAAACTCGACAGCGAGTACCAGTCGCTGTAGAAGCTGGACTGCCCGCCGACGGGCATCACCACCGAGACACCTGTGCCGTAGAACCATTCGAACGCCGGGGTATTGATATCCCAGCCGCTGTAGTCGTCCTGGGCGCGCAGACCGTCGAGCAGATACACGGCTTTCGATGCGGCTCCGGTTCCCTGGAACTGCACACGGATGTTGCGGTTCATCGATGGTGAGTACACGTCGAGGTACTCCACCGGAAGGCCGTCCCGTGAGAACGCTTTCGCGCTCGGGGTCCCCCCGGCGACCACTACCAGCGCAGCCAGCAGTAGGACGGCGGTGAGGGAGGCTCTCACAGCACGAACCATCGGTTGCTCAACTCATTCGTTCACGGCATGGCACAACCGCTGTCCGCACTGACATTGGTTCGCCTAGCGTTCTCACACTTGATCTGTGTATCGCCGCAAACTGACCGCAGCGTTACCGGCTAGGGCCCGGCAGGCAAACCAAGCTACCGCGTGAGCGACGAAATCATGAAACCTGCTGCACTAAACCCGATTGCGGTGAGAGATGGGCCACAGTCACTGAGGTCCACCGCCGCTGATTACGCGTAACAGGTTGCACTCGGCCCACTTTGGCCCCACTGCCACATTACGGACCGGTCGCCGGTAAGCCGGTGTAGGGCGTGCCCTTCAACCGCGGCTCCGGCAGACCGCAACGTTGCAGTTCATACTGCGGCACCCGATCGATGCGATAGCGGGTGAATTCGAGCGCGTGCAGCACGTTTGACACGAATCGGCGGATACCCAGCGGGCCGCGGATGGAGTTCAGCATCGCGTCGGTCTCCGGGCAGCCCAGAGCCACCCCGGCCTCGGCGATCCAGCCCTCGTCGAGGTAGGGCGGGACGTATGGATGCTCTTTGAGCCAGGGCCCCTCGGCCACGGCCCAGTCCGGGAAGAGGTTCTTGTCGTGACCGATGCGGCCGTCTTCCAGCCGCGCGGTGTGTGCCGCGATCGGATTCGCAAGACCGATCTGGTCGATCACCCTGACGTTCAGCCCGACGTTCATCCCGAGCATCCCCAGGTTGGTGAAAAATACTGTGTGCGGCGCTATTTGGCGACGCCAGGTATCCATCGAGACACCGGGCGGTGGCGGCGGGGGCGGGTATGCGGGCACCACATCCCATTGGTCATAGTTTCCCGACGGCAGCAACAGCGCGCCGTCGGGCGTGTTGTTGATCGCGGTCAGGACCGCGCGCATGCGCGGATAGTCCAGGTAGTCGGCGGCGGTCAGCGGGTGCGCATGGCCGGTGGCCTGGGAGTAGAACCGGCGCTCGTCGACGATGCCCGAATAGGTGACCCTGGTGGCGTCGAGTCCCATCCCCGGGGAGTTCGCCGCCCACAGCGACCAGCCGACGATCCCCAGCCACAGCGCGGCGGTCGTACCGGCCAGCACGACGCCCCGGTCCCGGGCCGAGGTGATGGTGTCGGGCAACACGACGGGAATCACCGAAACCGGAACCAGCAGGCAGAACACCGGAGTCAGCAAGACCCGGCCATGCATGAAATCGCCGCCCTGACGGATCCAGTACAGCGCCTGCACCAGACCACTGACCAGCATGAAAATGACGACAGCAGTGGGGCTTTGGATCCAGTTGGCCAGCCGGCCGGACGTGGTGGGCGCGGGTTCGCGGGTGTCGCGTGCGGCCACCACCACAGCACCGAGCGCGATCACCAACAGCGCCGCCAGCCAGAGCGCGTAGGGCCGGTTGAAGTTGGCCAGGTAGGTCAGGCCTTGCGCGAACTTGTCACCGGTGGCGTCCTTGGCAAGTGCGGTCTGCGGGAAAAGCAGTCCGTAGTATCCCATTCGGAAGATCTGGTAGCCCACCGGCAGCAGTCCGCCTGCGACCACGACGAGCAATCTGCTGAGCCAACCGCGGGCGGCGACGAGCATCATCACCAGCGCCAGCCCACCGACCAGGGCGAGTTCGGGACGGACCAGCACGCTCAAACCGGCGACGAAGGCCAGCGCCGCAGTGAAGGCGGGGCCGTTGCCCTGGCGCCGGGGGGCTTGCGACCAAGCCACCATCATCCACCACAGCAGGCCGATCCAGGCGAGCACCAGGCCGTTCTCCAGGCCCGAGGTGGCGAAGTCACGGGCGGGCGGGATCGCGATGTAGACCAGGGCACCCGCCGGCAACAGCAACGCCCGACGCCCCTGTAGCCCGGGCGCGAATAGCCGTGCGGTACCGATCATTACGAACACCACGCCCGCGATGGACAAGCTCAGTGCCAGCGCCAGCGCGACATACTCCAGCCGCACCGGTCCGCCGACGAGGCCGCCGAAATAGGTGAGAAATGTCCACAGCGTGGAGGTGTTGGACTCCACCCGCTCGCCGGCGTTGAACACCGGCCCGTTGCCGTCCAGCAGATTGCGCACCGTGCGCAACACGATCAAACCGTCGTCGGCGATCCAGCGTCGTTGCCAAGCCCCCCAGGCCCACAACGCGGCGACCACCACGACACTGAGCCACAAGCTGACACGGGCCAGCGCGCGCAGCGGGAACGCCGGTGCCCAAGGCAATTTCAGCGGCCCGGCCTCGGCCGGGCCGCTATCGGGAGTCAGTAGCTCAACTGAAGGCGATCGCTGCACCGATGGTCCCGATCCACGCCAGCAACAGCAGCTGCAGCACCCGATCCTTCAGCGCGATGTCCTCGGGTTCACCGGCCAGTCCGCTGTCGACGTCGACGGCGTACCTGAGGATCGCGATGGTGATGGGAATGATCGTGACCGCGTACCACGACGCGTTCGCGCCGTCCCGCTCGAAGGCCCACAGGCTGTAACAGACCACCATCGCGGTGGCCGCCACAGTCCAGACGAACCGGAGGTAGGAGGCGGTGTAACTCTCGAGTGACTTGCGAATCTTGGCGCCGGTGCGTTCGGCGAGTTGCAGTTCGGCATAACGCTTTCCGGCAACCATGAACAGCGAACCGAAGGTCATCACCAGCAGGAACCACTGCGACAGCGGGATGCCCGCTGCCGCTCCGCCCGCGATGGCCCGGATCAGGTACGCCGATGACACGATGCAGATATCCAGCACCGCTTGGTGTTTGAGCCCGAAGCAGTAGGCGAGCTGCATCGCGATGTACACGGCGATCACGATGACCAGATTCACCGAGGCCAGCAATGAGAGCGAGAGCGCACCGATGCCCAGGACGACGGCCAACGCGTAGGCCAGCGAGGCGGGAACCACGCCCGCGGCGATCGGGCGGAACCGCTTGGTCGGATGCTGACGGTCGGCCTCGACGTCGCGCGAGTCGTTCACGAGGTAGATGCACGAGGCCGCCAGCGAGAATGCGGCGAACGCGATCAGGATCTTGATCGCGACCTGGTCGTAGTCGTACTCCACGTCGCCGCCGAGCGCCGCGATCGGGGCCAGCAGCACAAGCAGGTTCTTGACCCACTGGCGCGGCCGGATGGCCTTGACGATCCCGCTGAACAGATTGCTCGGGGGTCCGGCGACCTGTTTCGTTTCCTCACTCATGGGCGCTCACTTCGGCGTCTCCTTCTGCGGTGAGGCAAAACAACCGGCCGTCCGCGCGACAACGGCACCGACCGCCGCCCCGGCAAGTACGTCGGTCGGGTAATGCACACCGAGCACTAGCCGCGACAGGGCCATCGCGGGCACCACGACCAGCGGCAGCCGTGAACGCGTGGCCCGGCACAGCAGCATAGCCGCGGCAGTGCTGGACGTGGCGTGGGCGGAGGGAAAGCTCAGCGCGCTCGGCGTGCCGACATTGACCGCGACCGCCGGATGGTGGGGCCGCCTGCGGCGCACCACCAACTTGATCGCGATGGCGGCGGCATGCGCGGCTACCGCGCCGACACCCACGAGCACCCAGTCCCGCCGGCGCTTCGGCATGACCAGCGCGCCCAGCGCCGAGATCGCCACCCAGCCCTGGGCGTGCTCACCGAAATGGGACATCGCCCGGGCCACCTCGATCACCGCAGGCGTGCCCACCGTGGACTGGACGGCGACCAGTGCGGCGACTTCACCGCTGGCGGGCGGCGCAACCGGTTCCGGCGCGCTGCCGTCAGGCATGGGTCGAGGAGTTCTCGAGCAGCACCGTTTCCCACTTTTCCTTGCTGGCCAGCACCGGCAGCGCCTTCCGATAGACCTTGCGCATCCGGTTGAACTTGCGGGCCAGTTGCACCTGGCGACGCGTCGAATCACGCAGCAGCGCGAACATCTTCGCGCGGTCGCGTTGCCGGTAGACAACACCTCGCCCATCGGCAGTGGTCACGGTGACACCGTCGACACGGCACAACGAGAACCATCGGGCGTCCTGCGTCGCGACGTTGATCTGCGGACGCTCGTGGTGCACCGGATCGTGGCGCTTGAGCTGATGGACCACACCGCGAGTGAGCCGCAACGAGATCGACACCGGGTTCGTCGGGATGCTCACCTTCTTGCGCCACCGCTTATCCGACGGGGTGGGCAGCGTGGTCGCGCTCGGCAGCACGACGGCGTCGGGGTACTGCGTGCGCATCTGACGGACCTCGGGCAGCGCGGACTCCAGGATCGAGAAGATGTGTTCCGGACCGGCGAGGAAGTCGTCCATCGCCTTGTTCTGAATTGCGACAGTCGAATACTCAAGGCAAAGAAGATGTTTGAGCGTCGCCTTCATATGACTGGCGATCAAGCCCCTGACGTTTCCGTCCCAGTGCAAGGCGGCAACCACCAACCGGTTACGCAGGTGGAAGTAGGCCTGCCAGTCGATGGCGTCGTCCTTGTCACTCCAGGCCATGTGCCAGATCGCAGCCCCGGGCAAGGTGACGGTGGGATAGCCGTGTTCACCGGCCCGCAGGCCGTAATCGGCGTCATCCCACTTGATGAACAGCGGCAGCGGCTGGCCGAGTTCCTCGGCGACCTGCCGAGGGATCATGCACATCCACCAGCCGTTGTAGTCGACGTCGATCCGGCGGTGCAGCAGCCTGCTGCGGTATTCCTCTTCGTCGTTGAGTGGATACTTGGCGAAGTTGTGGTCATATTCGGTGTTGACCGCGCCAGTCCACATGAAGTTCGCGGCGTCGACCATCTCGCCCATCACGTGCAGGTGCGAGGGCTCCTGCAGGTTGAGCATCTGCCCGCCGACCAAAGTCGGCGTCTTGGCGAATCGGTTGAGCGCCAAGGCCCGCAGCACCGAGTCGGGCTCGATGCGGATGTCGTCGTCCATGAACAGGATCTGTTCGCAGTCGGTGTTTTTCAGCGTTTCGTACATCACCCGGCTGTAGCCGCCGGAACCACCGAGGTTGGGTTGGTGGTGGACCGACAGGCGGTCACCGAGCCGGGCGGCGGCGGCCGGGAAGTCAGGGTGCTCGGTGGATTTGTTGGTGCCCTGGTCGGTGACGATGACGGCAGTGATCACGTTGTCCACCAACGGATCCGAGGTGAGCGCCGCCAGCGCATTGACGCAGTCCGCTGGCCGGTTGAAAGTCGGTATCCCCACCGCGACGCTGGCCCGGCCAGGCGCAGCCACGGGCGCGTACCAGCCCGCGCTGTTCACGGTGACCTTGGTGTCGGTAGTGATGTCGAACCAGATCCAGCCCCCGTCCTCGAAGGGGTCGAGCCCGATCTCGAACTCCGCGGCGGTCGGCGTCGTCGCATCAGGGCTGCTGACTTCGGTGCCTCCGACGGTGATTCGGGCCCCGGTGGCCTTGGAGCGGTACACGTCGACCCGTGCCGATCCGGTCAGTTCGACACGGAGGACCACTGATTCCAGCATCGACCAGCGCCGCCAGTAACTGGCCGGGAAGGCGTTGAAGTACGTCGCGAACGACACTTCCGACTCCCCGCCGATCTCCAGCGTGGTGCGGGTCGGCGCGTGCGCCCGGCGTGCGTTGGTGTCCGACTCTTCGATATAGAGCTTGCGAACATCGAGCGGCTCACCCGGCCGCGGGAGGATCACCCGGGCCAGCAGGCTTACCGCTTTGGTATCGCCGGCCGCGATCGGACCGGACGGAATGTCGCTCATTCTGTACTGCTTTCGGTCAGCGGAACCCCGTCGCACAGGTGTGGCGCCAGGATGTTGTCGTACATGTTCAGCGCACTGGCGATCGCCATGTGCATGTCCAGGTATTGGTAGGTGCCCAGCCGGCCACCGAAGAGGACCTTCGCCACGGAGGTCTCGCTCCTGGCCCGGGTCCGGTAGGCGGCCAGTACCGCGCGGTCGGCTTCGGTGTTGATCGGGTAGTACGGCTCGTCGTCGTCGGCGGCGAATCGCGAGTACTCCCGCATGATGACCGTCTTGTCGGTCGGGTAGTCACGCTCTGGGTGGAAGTGACGGAACTCGTGGATGCGGGTGTAGGGCACGTCGAGGTCGTTGTAGTTCATCACCGGGGTGCCCTGAAAGTCGCCGGTCGGCAGCACTTCCAACTCGAAATCCAGTGTGCGCCAGCCCAACCGACCCTCGGCGTAATCGAAGTAGCGATCCAGCGGGCCGGTGTATATGACCGGGGCATCCGGGCTCTGTGCCCGCAGGTCATCGCGGACGTCGAACCAGTCGGTATCCAGGCGGACCTCGATGCGGTCATCGGCGGCCATGCTCTCCAGCCACTTCGTATAGCCGTCGACCGGGAGGCCCTCGTAGGTGTCGTTGAAGTAGCGGTTGTCGAAGTTGTAGCGCACCGGCAGGCGGCCGATGACCGCAGCGGGAAGGTCGACGGGGTCGGTCTGCCACTGCTTGGCCGTATAGCCCTTGACGAACGCCTCGTAGAGCGGGCGGCCGATCAGCGAGATGGCCTTCTCCTCAAGGTTGGCGGCCTCGTCGGTCTTGAACTCGGCGGCCTGTTCCTTGATCAGCTGGCGCGCCTCGTCGGGGGTGAAGTACTTGCCGAAGAACTGCGCGACCAAGCCCAGCCCCATCGGGAACTGGTACGCCTGCCCGCCGTACATCGCGAACACCCGGTGCTGGTAACCGGTGAAGTCGGTGAACTGGCGGACGTAGTCCCACACCTTGGTATTGGAGGTATGGAACAGGTGCGCGCCGTACTTGTGGATCTCGATGCCGGTCTGCGGCTCGGGCTCGGAGTAGGCGTTGCCGCCGATGTGCGACCGGCGTTCGACGACCAGCACTCGCTTGCCGAGCTGGCTGGCCACCCGCTCGGCGATGGTCAGCCCGAAGAAGCCGGAGCCGACGACGAAGAGGTCGTAGGAGCTTGCCTCGCCCCGGGAATGAGAACCGGCGGGCTGGGGGTACCGCCCGGCCGAAGGCGAGGGGGAGAGCGGAGCGACCGGGGATTCTGAACTGCTCATCGGGGCCTAGGTTATCGGACCCGGGCGGTGTGACCCGCATCGCAAGCCGGGGTGGAGGCCGGAAATCAAGTGGGCTCGTACCGAATGCAGGTCGCAATTGGCTCACGATTCCGCATCGTCACTTCAGTCACAACAGTCCCACTCGTACCATCGATCACGTTGGCTTCGGATCCGGCGCACGGCCGTTTCCGGACCTTACGAATTAGTCAGACACGAACGTTGTCTAGATATTGAGGAGACTTCCGTGCCTAACAGCCGCCGACGCAAGCTCTCGACAGCCATGAGCGCAGTCGCCGCATTGGCCGTCGCAAGTCCTATTGCCGCTATTGGCGTGGTCGAACTGACCGCTACCCCGCAGAAGGCACCCGAACAGCGCGAGTTCGTCCGCGCCGCGGTGGTGACCGACCTGCCGAACGAGATCATGTCCGCGCTGCAGCAGGGCCTGTCGCAGTTCGGGATCAACCTCCCGCCGCTGCCGACGGGCCTGAGCCCGGCCGGTGCTCAACCGGCGCAAGCCGGCCCGACGCTGACGACGCCGAGCCTGACTGCGCCCGGGCTCACCACGCCTGGCCTGACCGCACCGGGGCTCACCACGCCCAGCCTGACCACGCCCGGGCTCACCACCCCGAGCCTGAGCACGCCGGGGCTGACCACGCCCGGTTTGACGACGCCTGGTTTGACCACCCCCGGTCTGACCACGCCGAGCGTCAGCACCCCCGGTCTGACCACGCCGAGCCTGACCACCCCCGGTCTCACAACGCCGGGCCTGACGACACCGGGTCTCACCACACCGTCGGCGTCGGCTTCGCTGACCGATCCTGGGCTGACCAATCCGGCGCTGACGACGCCTCAGCTCGGTGCAGGCACCCCGTCGCTGGCGACCCCCGGGCTGACCAGCCCGTCGGCGACCGGCCTCGGCTTGCCGAACGAGCTGCCGATCAGCACGCCGGCGGCTGGGACGTATCCGATCCTTGGCGATCCCTCGCTGGCCATGCCCAGCGCGCCGGCCGCGTCCGGCGGGATCATCAGCGACCTGAGCAGCGCCGCCAACCAGCTTGGCGTCGGACAGGCAATCGACCTGCTCAAAGGCGTAGTCATGCCGTCGATCACCCAGGCGATGCAAGGCGCCTCGGCGGCAGCCGCTGCCCCCGCGGCACCAGCCCCGGCGGGTTAACACAGACCTGCATCGGAACGGCACCGCAGGGTGGGTCAGGCCGCTAGGTCAGTGAACCCGGAGAGGCCCCTGCGGTGCCGTTGCAGGTCTCAAGTATCACTTTCTTCACACTGGCCCGTGTCGAAACAGTGGTATCAGAAGGCACATACGTAACATCGCCTTGTGCTGTCCCGTCGACCCGCGCCGTCGATCGTGTTCACCGCAATCGCGGCGACCGTCGTCATCCTGCCGTGGGCGGTCACCGGAGCACCCGGCTCAGACCACAAGGACGGGCCCACCGCCGCTGACACCGTGCTGTCCCAGCAGCCACTGACCGGGCTGGGCGGTGGTCAGACGATCCGCGAGATCAGCCAGGCCACGCCGTTCTCCATGGTGGCTCTGACGGGCAGCGACCTCACCGGCACGTCGGCGCGGGTGCGCGCCAAGCGACCCGACGGAAGCTGGGGTCCGTGGTACGACGCGGACACCCTCGAATCCAACGCCGACGACACCCAGCACGGCGGACCCCGCGGCACCGACCCGGTGTTCGTGGGCACCACGACCTCGGTGCAGATCGCGGTCACCCGCCCGGCCAACGCACCGGTGACCAGCGCACCGCCCGAGACCGGCCTCGATGCAGGCAAAGAGCTCGGCTATGTGCCCGCCACCGCCGAACAGCCGTTCGCCCAGAACATCTCGGCCGTGCTGATCACCCCGCCGAAGGCTCCCGTCGATTCGCAATGGCAGCCGCCGACGGCCGCCCTGGGCGCGGGCCAGCCGCCGAACATCATCAGCCGGGCCCAATGGGGTGCGGACGACCACATGCGCTGCGGTAATGCGCTCTACGGCAATGGAATTCGTGCGGCGGTGGTACACCACACCGCGGGCAGCAACGATTACGCACCGGAAGACTCGGCGTCCATCGTCCGGTCGATCTACGCCTACCACACCCGCACCCTGGGCTGGTGCGACATCGCCTACAACGCTCTGGTGGACAAGTACGGTCAGGTCTTCGAGGGACGGGCCGGCGGTATCACCAAGGACGTACTCGGTTCGCACACCGGCGGATTCAACCGCGACGTGTGGGGCGTATCGATGATCGGCGATTTCGAGGACGTTCCGCCGACGGAGATCCTGGTCCGCACCGTCGGCAGACTGCTCGGCTGGCGCTTGGGCCTGGACCGAGTCAACCCACTGGGCACCGCGAACCTCACCTCGGCCGGCGGCGACTACACCTTCTTCCCCGCTGGGGCGACTCCCACGCTGCCGACGATCTTCGCTCACCGCGACGTCGGCAACACCGAGTGCCCTGGCAATGCCGGCTATGCCGCACTCGGCCAAATCCGGGACATCGCAGCACGATTCAACCGGCCGCCCGACCTCGTCGAATCGCTGCGCGGCGGCGCGATCTTCGCCAAGTGGGAAGCCATGGGCGGTAAGGACGGACCGCTCGGGCAACCGACGTCCCCCGAGGCGTCGGCCGACGGCATGGCACGCTATGTGACGTTCGAGCACGGCGCGATCTACTGGTCGCCCACCACCGAGGCCCAGCCGCTGACCGGTGCGATCTACGAGGCCTGGGCATCGCTGGGCTTCGAGCGCGGCGCGCTGGGCCTGCCGACCAGTGGCGAGATCCAGGAACCCGAGTGGATTGTGCAGAACTTCCAGCACGGCACTCTGAACTTCGACCGGCAGACGCACAACGTCCTCCGTGTGGTCGATGCGCTGACGCTGGTGATGCCGCCACCGGCCGCCGAGGGGCCGCCGGTGCAGTTGGAGCGGTTCAGCCGCGCGGCGAACCCGGTGCTGGAAGCACCGGCTAGCTAAAGCCACCAGCGTTCGAGAACGCGCGCCAATCCGTCGTCGGCATTGGTCGCGGTCACCTCGTTGGCGGCGGCGATCGCATCCGGATGGGCATTGCCCATCGCGACGCCGTGACCGGCCCACAGCAGCATCGGTATGTCGTTGGGCATGTCGCCGAACGCGATCACATCCTCGGCGGTGATGCCCAGCGGCCGGGCGACCTCCTCGACGCCCGTCGCCTTGCTGGTTCCGAGTGGATTGATCTCGATCAGGCCGTTGTTTGTGGAGTAGGTGATATCGCCTTGTATCCCAATGTGTTTGGCAAGTTCGGCGGCCATGTCCGAACTACGGGCACCGGCCTTGCGGATCAGCAGCTTCACCGCAGGCGCGCTGAGCAGATCCTCGATCGAGACCTCGGTGTTGTCCGGGTTGAGCCAAGCGTGCTCGTATCCGGGCGAGCTGACGAACTGCGGCGTCGCCGAGTCGTGTGCGCTGCGGCCGACCCGCTCGACGGCCAGACCGGCACCTGGGATCACCCGGGTGGCGATCTCGGCGAGCTCGGTGAGGACGTCGATGTCCAGGGTGCGCGCGGAGATGATGCGGTCCTGGTCGGGGTCGTAGATCACGGCGCCGTTGGCGCACACCGCCATCGGGGCGAAGCCCAGCGCCTCGACGACGGGCGACACCCACCTCGGCGGGCGGCCCGTCGCCAACACGAACTGAACACCGGCGGCCACCGCGGCCCGCACCGCCTGGCGGGTGCGCGACGTGACGCGCTCGTCGTCGTCGAGCAAGGTGCCATCCACATCGGTGGCGATCAGTGCGGGCAACATCAGTGATGCTCCCTGGCGCGGCGCGCACGTTCGGCAAGTTCAGCCTCGTCGAGTCGCTTGGCCTCGTCCAGGCTCGGGGCGCCGCCGCCAAGGACCTCAGGCACCCAATACTCGCCGCGCGGGTGCGGATAGGCCAGCTGCACCTGACGCAGGATCGTGCTCATCTGGTCCCTGAGTGCGTTTTCGAGCTCGGGCGCCGTCGCATGAGGCAGCAGCGGTCGGCCGAATCGAACGGTGATTGGAATCTTCTTGCGGTGCAACTGCTTCGGATAATCTTTGGTCCACACCCGGTGGGCTCCCCAGACGATGCACGGAATGATGGGGACCTGCGCTTCCAGCGCCATCCGCGCGGCTCCACTCTTGAAGTCTTTGAGGACGAAGGCCCGGCTGATCGTGGCCTCGGGGTAGACCCCGACGAGCTCACCGGCGCGTAGCTCGTGAACCGCCTGCGCATAGGCCTCGGCGCCGGCCCGTCGGTTGACCGGGATGGTCCCCGTCCGTTTGATCAGAAAGTTCACCACCCGCACGTCCTGCATCTCGGCCTTGATCATGAACCGGATCCGGCGCTTGCGCCGACGGGTGCCCAGCGCCGCCGGCAGGAAGTCGACGTAGCTGGTGTGGTTGATCGCCACCACGGCGCCACCGCGTGCGGGAATGTTCTCAAGCCCCTCGAAGGTGATCTTGGTCCCCGCCGCCCTGACCGCCATCGAGGCGACGATCTCCAGGGTGCGGAAAACGGGTTCCATGACTGCTACCCCGCTGGCCCTTGCGGATCACCGCGCTGCGCTCGTTTGGCTGCCTTTTCGGCGGCTTCGGCCGCTTCGAGCACTGCGGCTTCCGCCAATGTCGGCGCGCTGCCACCCAACCGGTGCGGCACCCAGAATTCGCCCGCCGGATGGCCGTAGCTGTCCTGTACTTGTTCGAGGAGGTGCTGCATTCTCGAGTGCAGCAGGGCGGTGAGCTCATTGGCCGGCAGTGTCGGCGGGATGGGCTCGCCCACCGCGATCGTGATCGGTACTTTGGGCCGCCACATCTTGCGCGGGTGGTCCTTGGTCCAGATGCGCTGGGCGCCCCAGACGATGTGCGGGATGATCGGCACGTCGGCCGCGATCGCCATCCGTGCCGCGCCAGACTTGAACTCCTTGAGTTCGAAGCTGCGACTGATCGTCGCCTCCGGGTAGACCCCCACCAGCTCGCCGGCCTTCAGCGCCAGGCAGGCCGCGTCGAACGAGGCGGCACCGCTCGCCCGGTCCACCGGGATGTGCCGCAGGCTGCGCATGACGGGCCCGGTGACCTTGGCGTCGAACACCTCTTGCTTGGCCATGAACCGCACCTTGCGGCCGCGGTGCTGCAGATAGGCGGGCAGGCCGGCGAAGGTGAAGTCGAAATAGCTGGTGTGGTTGATGGCGATGACGGCCCCGCCGGTGACGGGCAGGTTCTCGACCCCGGTCACGGTGAACTTCAGTCCCTGCACACGCCACAGCAGGCGGGCGAACTGGATGACAGTCCCGTATACCGGTTCCACTCGGTCAGCCTAGCCCGCTGGCAATCCACGCCGCGCACGGACCGCTAAGCTCGTTTCGGGTGCAGCGACCACGGGAAAGGGGATCTGTGCAGGTCACCAGCATCGGCCACGCCGGTTTTCGGATCGACACCCGCGCGGGCAGCATCCTGTGCGACCCGTGGCTGAACCCCGCCTATTTCGCTTCCTGGTTCGTCTTCCCCGACAACAGCGGCCTGGACTGGGCTGCCATCGGCGATTGCGACTACCTCTACGTCTCACATCTGCACAAGGACCACTTCGACCCGAAGCTGCTGACCGAGTACGTCAACAAGGACGCTGTCGTCCTGCTTCCGGATTTTCCGGTACCCGATCTGCGACGCGAACTCGAGAAGGTGGGCTTCCACCGGTTCCACGAGACCGCCGACTCGGTCAAGCATCGAATCAGTGGGCCCAAGGGCGAGCTGGACGTGATGATCGTCGCGCTGCGGGCTCCGGCCGACGGACCCATCGGAGACTCCGGGCTGATCGTCTCTGACGGCACCACCACGGTGTTCAACATGAACGACTCGCGGCCGCTGGCGTTGGACGTGCTGGCCGACGCTTTCGGCCACATCGACGTGCACATGCTGCAGTACTCCGGCGCGATCTGGTATCCGATGGTCTACGACATGCCCGCGCGGGCCAAGGAGTCCTTCGGCACCCAGAAGCGTCAACGCGGCATGGACCGTTGCCGGCAGTTCATCTCGGATGTCGGTGCGACATGGGTGATCCCGTCGGCGGGACCGCCATGCTTCCTCGATCCCGCACTGCGCGACCTCAACGACGACCACGGCGACCCCGCCAACATCTTCCCCGACCAGATGGTCTTCCTGGAACAGATGCGACTGAACGGCAATGACGGTGGCCTGCTGATGATCCCCGGATCGGTGGCTGAATTCACTGGCACACAGCTCGATTCGCTTGTGCACCCGTTGCCCACCGCCGATGTCGAGGCGATCTTCACCACCGGCAAGGCCGACTACATCGCCGACTACGCCGAGCGGATGGCGCCGGTGCTGGCCGCCGAGAAGGCGTCTTGGGCGCCCGCTGCGGGAGAGTCGCTACTCGAGCCGTTGCGAGCGAAGTTCGAGCCGATCATGCTGCAGAGCGATCAGATCTGCGACGGCATCGGCTACGCGGTGGAGCTGCGACTAGGTTCGGAGACCGTCGTGGTGGATTTCCCGAAACGTGCTGTGCGCGAACCTATTGCGGACGAGAAGTTCCGCTACGGGTTCGAGATCGCACCGGAGCTGGTGCGCACGGTGCTGCGCGACGACGAGCCGGACTGGGTCAACACCATCTTCCTGTCCACCCGGTTCCGGGCGTGGCGGGTTGGCGGGTACAACGAGTATCTGTACACCTTCTTCAAGTGCCTGACCGACGAGCGGATCGCCTATGCCGACGGCTGGTTCGCCGAGGCGCACGACGACACCAGCGACGTGGTGCTGGACGGCTGGACGGTGCAGCGCCGCTGCCCGCACCTGAAGGCCGATCTGTCGAAATTCGGTGTGGTAGAGGGCTCGACGCTGACGTGCAACCTGCACGGCTGGCAGTGGAACCTGGAGAACGGCCGCTGCCTGACGACCAAGGGGCACGAATTGCGGTGCTCCCGCCAATGAGCGCCCCACCGCAGCAGTACTACGACGACGGTCTGGTTCAGCTGGACCGCTTTGCACTGACGTTGCGGCGCTACCACTTTCCGTCGGGAACCGCGAAGGTGATCCCGCTGCAGGCCATCAAGGGCTACAAGGCCGAGCCGTTGGGGTTGTGGATGCAACGCTTCCGGCTCTGGGGCAGTTCGGATTTGCGCCGCTGGCTGCCGCTGGACATCTATCGGCCTATCAAGTCGACGCTGGTCACACTCGACGTTCCTGGCACCAATCCGAGCCCGGCGTTCACCCCGGTCAAGCCGCGGGAGTTTCTGACGGTGTTGGACGAATTACTCGGCGGCGCAGGCTAGTAGAGCGCGCGCACCTGCTCGCGGGCGAAGAACTCCTGATCCTCGCCCCAGCCCGCAACGCCGTCCCACCGCCAGTCCGTCAGCGTCCAGAACGTCATTCGGCCGGGCCATCCCAGCCAGCGCAGCACCGAACGCACCTCGCCCTCGGCGTGCAGCATGCGGCCCGGGCTGTCCTCGGCGTCGAACACCACCCGGCTCGTGGCTCCTCTTTTGCGCTGCGGCACCGTGCGTGAGCCGCGCTTCAGCTCACCGAGCTGCCCGTCACGAACGAGGTAGCCGCCGGCCAGCATGTCGACCCCGGGGGTGTCGCTCGCCATCGTGATGGCGTGCCAGTGTTCGTCGGGACTCGCGACCGCCCACAGGTAGTCGCCCGATCGGCGCGCACCCGGCCGGTGCGGTCCCCAGGTGCGATCGCGCATCGAGAAGCTGTCGACGTTGAACTCCTCGCCGTTCAGCCGCATCGTGCCCGTCATCCGGCCCGCTTGGTCGAGATGAGCGTTTTCGGGCGAAGCGGGACCAAGGGCGTGCGGCGCCATGATCGCCGTCCACTCGAGGTCGAATTCGAGGCCGAGCGCTGAGTAGGCCAATTGGTAGCGCCGCAAGGGCTCGGCCACTCGGTGATGGAGCGAATTGGGCAGCGTGAAGTCGGTGTAATCCATTGCACCCGTGAGGGGTTGGTTCCACCGACAGTCGTAGAACAGGCAGTCGTAGACCTCTTGGCCGGTCGGATCCCACACGGCGGGCCCTCCGCCCGAGACGCCGGTGCGCACGTCGTGGAAGTAGTAGGTGAAGACATTGATGTCACGGTCGGGGATCGAGAAGCCGAACCAGCCGCTCTCCTTCCAGTCCGCGTCGTCGCTGGCGGCATGGAAGAACTCGTCGGTCGCGTCGATGTCCACGCTTGGTAATAAACCACATGATTTAAAGCTGAGGATGTGGAATGCCGCACGTGACCCCAGATGAGTGCTACATCGGCACTCCCCGATCGGACCCCGGCTGCAGAAACAGTCGATCGTCCTGCTCATGCCGTCGACATGACTCTACGAAGGCGACCGCAGCATTCACGTCTGCAAGGAAGGTGTTGTATTCGTCCTCAGAGATCCTGTAGGCCTCCACATAATCAACCATCTGGTTACTGACCGGAATGGACGCAAAGTGCCCCCCCGATTCAGTCTCGATACCGAGCCAAAATCGATGTTCCCTTGAGAGATAAGTGTTCTCAAACTTCATCGTGCTCCTCTAGTCGGATGGTTTTGAAAGATCGGTGACAATCAGGCCGTCTGACGGAACCTCGGCTCCGTCAATCACTGCTTCGGGCATACCCTCAGGCAAGAAGCCTCCCGGAATCCACTTGTCGTTGGCGCCTGCCTCATTGCCGGATGGCATTCGAAGGTCGTAGCTTCGAGGGTCCGGTATGTCCACTCGGACGACCTCGTACGTTGAGAAGTAGCCGTCGGGAAGGCCGAGTGCTTGTTCGAGGCGGCTCCGGTCCCCGCCCGTCGACTCCATCAGGCTATCCAACTCACTTCGCGGAAAGACGAAAGTGGTTCCATCTCGCTGACCTATACCAAACGCTTCCAAATTATCCGCCGTCATGAATCTCGTTGCCCCTTCATCGAACCGCTCGAGATGACGCTCGACATATTCGGGAGACAAGTAGTCAGCCGGATCAGGCCTACTGCCTTTGTCCATTGCGAGGATGTCATCGCGTTGTTGTTCGTTTAACTCTTCACCACGCGATTCGTCCGAGATCGGCGAGTGCCTAGCGGCTCCATCCGCTGAAGCGTTCCCGTTTCCAGCGGCGCTATCGTCGTGGCCGCCGCCTTCGCGCTGATGATCGGCGGCGCCGTGACCGCCGTTACTCTCGGTTCCGGCAAAAGGGGCATGGCCATCCGCGGACGTCGGTACGTGATGGTGAGCGACCGGAGTTTGCACCCCACTTTGCGAGGCCCCAGCTGGGTGCGTGCCCGCGCCAGGCGGTGATTCTGCGACAGAGCCGCCCGATAGCCCCGACTCGAACGGCGCGCGTGAAGCCGCTGTGGCTGGCGCATTGGGTGAGTGCGCTGATTCGTGTTCGACCGGGATCGGCGCGTCGTGAGTCTGTGCTGGCACCGCTCTTGGGCCTTCGCCCGGTGCGCTTCGAGGTGCCGCAGGTACATCGGGCACCGGTTTCACGTCCGGTGAAGGCGATGCGCCCGGACTGTGCCCCGCAGGCACCGGACGTCCACCAGCCGGTGGCTCGACAGTAACCGGCTTTCCCGCGATGTCCTCGAGACTCTTTGTTATCTGAGGCGTCTCTTTGGAGATGTTCCCCAGCACACTGCCAGCTCGTCCCGCTTCGCCGGCCTGATCGAGGGCACGGTAGACACCGGCCGATCCACCGCCAGCATCAAGAGTTTCACTGACCCTGCCGGCCGCAGAAGCGATCTCGCCTGCCTCCCCTGCTTTCCCTGCCGCGAATGGCAGCGTGAGGACGTCCAGGATGTTCTGGGTGGCGCCCAACATCGGACGGTCCTTGCTCCACTCGTCGGTGCGCGCTAGGCCCTTCAGCATCGATTCAAATCCTTGGGGATTCGACTCAGCCATAGACGCCAGTGATGCCGGGTTCGTTACCGCGCTGCTGAGGTCAGCGATACCCTTCCAGGTCTGCAGCGCTCCGTCGGGGTCGTATGCGAAGCGCAGCGGATTCATGTCTTCAATGCCCTCGGCGTTACTGACGACCCATCTGAATGCGCCCTCAGTTGAATCCAACGATGAGTTGAATGCACCAGAGAGCATCCCCCCGACGCCATCACCGAAGAACTCGGTGAACTCGCGGTTTGCCGCCTTCTCCAGATCCCGCGCCCACGTGTCGACGTTCTGCTCGGCCTGTTGCACCCCAGCGCGTTTCGCCGACGCCTCACTCTTGAGATGGCTCATCACGGTCTTGACGTCGTCGGCGATCTTGTGCAGCTCGTCTTCGCCGTGCCCCTTGAAGAACTCGAAGAACGTACCGACGATGCCACCCACCGAGCCGAGCTTGTTCAACAGTTCCCGGATCGCGTTCTGGGTCTTCTCGACATCAGATGCGAAGCCCTCCAGCTGATTCGCCAATTGTTGGCAGCTGCCGCCCGCCGAGGAGAGGCCCGTCCCGATGTCTCGGATCGGCGCCTTGATGAGCTCACCCTCTGGCATCTGTTGGGCGCTGATGACGTTGTAAGGCCCGGCCATGTCACCGGACACGCCATACAACGACGCGCCGAAGGCCCGCCACGCCGCGGCGGCGGTGCGCATCGCGGCGGGATCGCCGTTGGGCCACAGGTCACCGACCAGGAATTCGACCACCTTCCACATCGCCGGCTCAACGACGCCGAGACCTTCAGCACTCGGCGCGCCCGCCGACGACACCGCAGCGGGACACGCTGGCGACGGCAGCGGCTGGGCACGCCGCGAGATGTCTGCCTGCGCTTCCGCTCTCGAATAGTTGACCGCACTGACCTGTATGCCGTAGCCGGTCTTCCGGCATGCGTTGACACCGGCAGCCACCGCTTTGAGCAGATCGCCTGCGGTGTTCTCGTATTGCCTACCGAACATCACACCGGAGGCGTCCTAGCCGGTGTTGGCGTTGAAAGCCCTGGTGAGCGTCGATATTGCGGTACTGACCCCGTCGCCGACGGCCGCAACCGAGACTCCGGCAGCCGACAGCACCGTGGGGTCCACGGCTAGCGGTGGCACGACGGTCTCCGGTCAGGCATCACCGTTGATTGTCGCAACCCCACACCGTGATGGGTAGTCACCCGAACCCGGCACCGAGATCGACGAAATGCTGCAATCTACTCGCAGTTTCGCGGCCAAACGTCGGTTTGGGCGTAGAGGAACTAGGGCTGCCAGACCAGTTGGCGCAGTTCGGATGCCGCGTCGCTCTCGGTGTCGTAGACCCGCACGATGGCCTCATCACCCGGCTGCAGGTACGTCGACTCCCCCAGCTTGGTGTACCGAGTCGCGCCGATGCCGATGAGCACCTTCTTCGGCCGGCCGGACGCCACCATCAGCGCGCCGACATCCTCCAAAGGTGTATCGGGCGAACCCTTTTGATTGGCCAGCCGCTCGACGATCCAGTCCAGCAGCACCTCGCCGTAGTAAGAGTAGCCCAGCAGCGGGCTGTCCACCCCGTACTCATGGTGCACGCCGTCGGAAGTCCGCAGGTGGCACAGCAGTCGCAATGTCGCGGTCGGCCCGTCCGGGGTCAGATCACTGATGTCGAAGAACTGGTGCGCAACGCCTTTGGACGACGGGCCCCAGTTCTTCTTGTAGCTGATCTTGGGTGCGTTGGGTCGGCGGATCGAGCAGTCGTTGAACGCGCCGAGCGCGAACGGCCGCAGCGTGACGACGGTGTCGCCCTCCCACACCACGTCGCACGCCAACCCGACTTCGGGCTCGATCTGCAGATTGAGCGGGCCGTCCGCCTCGGTGGCCTCGGGCACCATCAGCGCGTCGTGCGAGAGCGGGAACTCTCCGAGGAAGCTGTCGTGACCGGGCGCGTACCACGGGAAGATGCCCTTGGGAGCGACGCCCTCGCTGGCGACGTTGACGAAATCGACTGCCTCACCGGCCTGTTCGAGGTGGCCGGCGAAGTTGCCTGCGACGCCGAAGCCGAACCAGCCGCGGACCTCATCAAGGTCGAGTTCGATCACGGTTGCAGGATCTCCGTCCCAACGTAAGGCACCAGGGCGGCGGGAACACGCACACTGCCATCTGGCTGTTGATGGTTTTCCAGGATCGCGACCAGCCACCGGGTGGTGGCCAGTGTGCCGTTGAGCGTCGCCGCGATCTGCGGCTTGCCGTTCTCGTCGCGGTAGCGGGTGGCCAGCCGACGGGCCTGGAACGTCGTGCAATTCGACGTCGAGGTCAGCTCGCGGTAGGCCTGCTGGGTGGGAACCCAAGCCTCACAGTCATATTTGCGCGCCGCCGAGGACCCGAGGTCTCCTGCTGCCACGTCGATCACGCGGTAGGGCACGTCGATCAGCTCGAGCATCTGGCGCTGCCAGCCCAGCAGTCGCTGGTGTTCGGCCTCGGCTTCCTCGGGGCGGCAGTAGACGAAGGCCTCCACCTTGTCGAACTGATGCACCCGGATGATGCCACGGGTGTCCTTGCCGTAACTACCGGCCTCGCGACGGAAGCACGACGACCATCCGGCATAGCGCAGCGGGCCGCCCGACAGGTCGAGGATCTCGTCGGAGTGATACCCGGCCAGCGGCACCTCCGAGGTGCCGACCAGGTACAGGTCATCGTCGGCGAGGTGGTAGATCTCGTCGGCGTGGGCACCGAGGAAGCCGGTGCCGGCCATCACCTCGGGGCGCACCAGCACGGGGGGGATCATCAGCGTGAAGCCGTTGTCGGTCGCCAGTCGCACCGCCAACTGCAGCAGGCCGAGCTGGAGCAGCGCGCCGCGGCCGGTCAGGAAGTAGAACCGCGAGCCGGACACCTTCGCGCCGCGCTCCATGTCGATGACCCCGAGCGCCTCGCCGAGTTCGAGGTGGTCCTTCGGGTTCTCGATCTCCCGCGGCCGGCCCACCACGTCGAGCACGACGAAATCGTCCTCGCCACCGGCCGGAACGCCGTCGATGATGACGTTCTGAATGCCCATGTGCGCGCTCGCGAAGGCCGCTTCGGCCTGCGTTTGCGCCGATTCGGCCGACTTGACCTGGGCAGCAAGTTCTTTAGCCTGTTCGAGCAGCGCGGGCCGTTCGTCCGGGGATGCCGAACCGACCTTCTTACTGGCGGCCTTCTGCTCGGCCCGCAGTGAGTCGGCGACCGATATCGCCGCCCGGCGCGCGGTGTCAGCGGCCAGGAGGGCGTCGACGAGGCCCGGGTCCTCACCACGGCTGAGCTGGGACCGCCGTACCGCATCGGGGTCGTCGCGCAGCAGTTTCAGGTCGATCACGCCCGCAACCCTAGCTATTGCCATCGGCCGCCGCGTCGGCCCCTCCGGCCGAACGCACAGCACAACCCCATAACAGTACAACTGCATCACTTGTCACACCGCTGTGCGCGACTGCCACAATGGAGGCGATGTTGCAGTTATCCGAGCGCGAGGACGTCACGCCCGAGCTGCCCGAATCGGGCGCACCGCGGCGTGGCTTTCTGGGCACTTTTCAGGCCACCGCGACCCGCCGGGCACTGCTGCTGACCGCGCTGGGTGCCCTGCTGATCGCCGGCGTTGTGACCGCATTGCCGATCGGGTTCAACAACCGGCTGGCCGGTTATGCCGGCTCTGACCCGCTGTCAGGCGCCAAGGGCACCGCGGCGTTCGCCAACGCGAAGGCCGGCAGCTGCCTGAACTGGCCGGGCAAGGATCCCGACTCGGCCACGATCGTCGACTGCAAGAATGACCATCGTTTCGAGGTTGCCGAATCGGTCGATATGCGGACCTACCCGGGAACCGAATATGGGCCCGACGCCGCGCCGCCGACGGCCGCACGCATCCAGCAGATCAGCCTCGAGCAGTGCCAGCCCGCCGTGGAGCGCTACCTGGGCGACAAGTTCGATCCCAACAGCAAGTTCACGATCAGCATGCTGTGGTCCGGTGACAAGGCCTGGAAGCAGGACGGCGAGCGGCGGATGCTGTGCGGCCTGCAACTGCCGGGAGCCGACGGGCAGCAGACCGCGATCAAGGGCCGGGTGGCCGAGGTCGACCAGTCCAAGGTCTGGCCGGCCGGTACGTGCCTCGGCATCGATCCGCCCACGAGCCA
>JAHFVD010000005.1 GCA_023264735.1 Mycobacterium sp.
GGCGTATGTGCCGGGCACCGGTTCGCCGTCGATCGCGCGGTGCGCCTCGGTTCGGGAGGTCGAAAAGCCCAGTGCCCCGGCCTCGATGGCCTCCTGGACGATGCGCGCCATGGCGGCGATATCGTCAGAGTTGGCGGCCTCGTTGCGGGCGCCGCGATCGCCCATCGCGTATCCGCGGACCGCCCCGTGAGCGATCTGGGTGCCGAAATCGACTGCAAGCGATTGCTTTTCGACGGCGTCCAGATACTCCGGGAAGCTCTCCCAGCCCCACTTGATGCCTTCGGTCAAGGCCGTACCCGGGATGTCCTCGACACCCTCCATCAGCTCGATGAGCCACTGCTCACGCCCGGGCTGCACCGGGGCGAACCCCACACCGCAGTTGCCGCTGACCACGGTGGTGACGCCGTGCTGGCTGCTCGGTTCGAGCAGACCGTCCCAGCTGATCTGGCCGTCGTAGTGGGTGTGGATGTCGACGAAGCCCGGGGTCACGATCCTGCCGGTGGCGTCGATGCTCTCGACCGACTCGCCAGCAAGCCCACTGTCGTCGCCGTCGCGGCGCCGGACTTCGACGACCCGTCCGTCTTTGATGCCGATATCAGCTCTGAACGGCTTGTCGCCCGTGCCGTCTACGACAGTGCCACCAGTAATCGTCAGGTCGTACATCTGTGCCTCCTCGACGGTCTTCACTCCCCGGGTCGCTGCGCTCCTGCCCCCAGGCGCACCGACAGCCAGGGTAATCCCGGCCACCTGCAGGGGTAGACACAATTTAAAAACTGTCATCAATGTCGGCCGATAGTTAACCTACGAAATCAATTGTTAGCCTCGTAAATATTTGCCAAATCTGCACATCCGCGTCCCATTTCCGGGACATATGAATCGCGCTTGAAGTGCGGCTATGAGGATGAGAAACAATTAATGGTCCCGCAACGAAATCCGTAGTACATTTCCACCAGGTTGAGTTCACAGCCGCCCGGAGATGCCAATGCGCGAGGGCCTTCGAACTCTCGCAGCGAAGTCTCGACACGAGCTTCGACCAGGCCACCCCCGGCAGCATTGCGGAACACAAATATTTGGAGGCGTGATGTCTGTTGCCACCAGCGCGGCACCCCTGGCCGCTACCCGGTTGGGCCGTGACCGCGCAGATCATGAGCTGTTCCGGGCCAGAGAGCTCAGCGCAACCACCGTTCTCGTCGCCGCCGTCGGTGAGATCGACGCAGCGAACTCCGGTGAGCTGCTCAGCTATGTCGAGAAGCTCCTGGGCGACTACGACCAGCTGGTTCTGGATCTGTCGCGGCTCAGCTTCTTCGCAACCGACGGCTACTCGACCCTGCACAGCATCAACACTCGCTGCGCACGGCGGGGAATCGACTGGGTGCTGGTGCCCGGCCCGGAAGTAGCTCGAGTGCTTCGCGTCTGCGATCCCGAGGAGCTGTTCACCACCGCGGGCAATATCGTCTCGGCGGTTGCCGCGCTGGCCCGTGGCCCGCACACCCACCTGCAGCTCGCCCCGCCACTGGCGAAGTAGCCTGCGCGTCTCTTCCTAGACTGGCCGGTATCGGTCAGTTCAATCGGAAGCGGGCAGCCATGGCGACACACGGTCGCAATCTCAACGACGTCGTGACGCGGTTCTGGACCATCGCCGCGCCGCTCTACGACCATCCGAGTCTCCAGCAGTGGGTCTACCGCCCCGCCCAGGACGAGGTGATCGACGAGCTGCGCGCCCACGGCGCCCGCCGGATCGCTGATATCGCTTGTGGGACAGGCATTCTGGCCGCCCGCATCGCCGACGAGCTGGAGCCCGACGAGATCTACGGCGTCGACATGTCCGACGGCATGCTCCGCCAGGCCCGAGCCCGCTCACCGCAGGTGGACTGGCGCAAGGGCCCGGCCGAACAGCTGCCGTTCGACGACGGGACACTGGATGCCGTCGTCTCGACATCGGCCTTCCACTTCTTCGACCAGCCGAAGGCGATGCGCGAGTTCCACCGCGTACTGCGCCCGGGCGGTCTGGCAGCGGTCGCGACGATCAGTCCACCCCAGCTTCCGCTGCTCGGGCGGCTGACCAGCTCGCTGTCCAGCGCCGCGCACAATCCCTCGGCGCAGGAGATGCGCACCCTGTTCACCGACGCCGGGTTCACCATCGTCGACCAACGCCGGGTCGACCGACCACTATGGACGAAGGGCGTCTGGGACCTGATCACCATCGGTGAGACCGCCTAACGTTTGCTGTGAATCACCCGCCGATACTCTGACCCGCATGGCCATCGAGCTGCTCGCCCACAGCGTGGAAATCGGTCTGGTCACCACGAACCTGGATCGGATGATCGAGTTCTACGAGAACTTCCTCGGCCTGCCGTTCCAGCTCGACCTCGACTTCCCCGGCGGCACGATGAAGCGCTATCTGATCGGGGACAACACCCTCAAGCTGGTGACCTACGACCAGCCGCCTCCCGCGGAGGTGACGCCGGGCGGCGGGCGGGCGCAGACCGGCGTTCGGTACCTCTCCCTGGTCGTCAAGAACATCACGGAGGTCGCCGAACAGGTGACGGCCGCCGGATACGAGATCGTCGAGCCGCTCACGCCGTTCACGGCGCTTCCTGGCATCGGCTGGCTGTTCGTCGCCGATCCCGACGGCAACTGGGTGGAACTCGCCGGACCCCTGTAGTTCCCCGGGTCGCTTCGCTCCTGCCCGCCGGAAGTAGTTCCCCGGGTCGCTTCGCTCTCCCCCTGGCCTGCGGCGGGGGGTGCCCCCAGCCCGCCGGACGTAGTTCCCCGGGTCGCTTCGCTCTCCCCCTGGCCTGCGGCGGGGGGTGTCCCCAGCCCGCCGGACGTAGACCTCGCGCGGCTATTCTTCCGACGTCAGCCGAACTCAGCGCGGAGGAACACCATGGCCATCGATCTACTCGCAAAGAACATCGAGGTCGGTTTGGTCACCACCAACCTCGATGCGATGGTCGAGTTCTACGAGAACTTCCTCGGCCTGCCCTACACCGGCGACCTCGACTTCCCCGGCGGCACGATGAAGCGCTACGCGATCGGTGACAACGTGCTCAAGCTGATCACCCTTGACCAGCCGCCGGCCGCACCGGCGACACCGGGTGGCGGTCCTGCCGCCGCAGGCATCCGCTACTACACCGTCGTGGTGGCCAGCACGACCAAGGCCGCCGAGCAGGTGAAGGCCGCAGGGTACGAAATCGCGCAGGAGCTGGCCGAGTTCGCACCGGTCCCCGGCATGGGCTGGATGTTCGTCGCCGACCCCGACGGCAACTGGGTCGAGCTCGTCGGTCCGCTCTGATCGGAGCGGGTCGTAGGCTGGGCTAGTGCCCGAGCTGCATCCCGACGTCGCGGTCCTCGCTCCCCTACTAGGCACCTGGGCGGGGGCCGGCGCTGGTGAGTACCCGACCATCGCCTCGTTCGGTTACCGCGAGGAGATCGCGATCGGGCATGTCGGCAAGCCCTTTCTGACCTACTCGCAACGCACGCGCGCCACCGACGACGGGCGGCCTCTGCACGCCGAGACCGGCTATCTCCGAGTGCCTGCGCCCGGCCGGATCGAATTGGTCGTGGCACACCCCACCGGTGTCACCGAGATCGACGAGGGCACGCTGGTCGTCGACGGCGACGGCCTGTCCATCGAGGTGGCCTCGACCTCCATCGGACTTACTGGGTCGGCGAAAAGCATTACCGCCCTGAGCCGTTCGTTTCAGCTCGCCGGCGACCAACTGACCTACCGCGTGGCGATGGCCGCGGTCGGCGAACCCCTGACCCATCATCTGGCCGCGACGCTGCGCAGGCAGCCGGGGTGAGCTACTCCCCGGCCCGCGAGGGCCGCATTGCCGTTCCGACCGACCTCGATGCCGTCACCGATATCGGCGCCGAGGACCACGGCGACTTCTCGGCGGCCACCGCCGAGCGGATCTGGCAGTCGGTCCGACACTGGTACGCCGCGGGCATGCACCCGGCGATCCAGCTGTGCCTGCGGCACAACGGAAAAGTGGTGCTCAACCGTGCGATCGGGCACGGCTGGGGCAACGGGCCCGCCGACCCGCCCGATGCCGACAAGGTGCCCGTCACCATCGCGACCCCGTTCTGCGTGTACTCCGCGGCCAAGGCGATCAGCACGACGGTGGTGCACATGCTCGTCGAGCAGGGCCGCTTCTCGCTCGACGACCGGGTCTGCGATTACCTGCCGAACTACACCAGCCACGGCAAGGACCGCACCACCATCCGCCACGTGATCACCCACAGCGCCGGGGTGCCGTTTGCGACGGGCCCGCGCCCAAACCTCAAGCGGATGAACGAGAGTGACTACGCCCGCGAAAAGCTGGGTGAACTCAAGCCCATCCACCGACCCGGGTTGATGCACATCTACCACGGCCTGACCTGGGGGCCGCTGGTCCGCGAGATCGTCTCGGCCGCCGCCGGGCGCAACATCCGCGACATCCTGGCCGACGAGATCCTCGATCCGTTGGGGTTTCGGTGGACGAATTACGGTGTGGCCGAACAGGATGTCCCCCTTGTCGCCCCCAGTCACGTGACCGGAAAGCCGCTGCCGGCTCCGCTTGCCGCTGCGTTCCGCACCGCCGTCGGCGGCACGCCGGCGCAGATCATCCCGTTCTCGAACACCCCACTGTTCCTCACCGGCGTCATCCCGTCGTCGAGCACGATCTCGACCGCCGACGAACTGTCCCGATTCGCCGAAATCCTGTGCCGCGGTGGTGAGCTCGACGGGGTGCGGATCATGCGGGAAGCGACGTTGCGGGCCGCGGTGGCGCCGGCCCGGCGGCTGCGGCCGGATATCGCGACCGGCCTGGCGCCGATCCGCTGGGGTACCGGTTACATGCTGGGGTCCACCAGGTTTGGGCCGTTCGGGCGTAACGCGCCCGCCGCGTTCGGCCACACCGGACTGACCAACGTGGCAATTTGGGCAGATCCGGAACGACGGCTGTCGGTCGGGCTGATCAGCAGCGGCAAGCCCGGCAGCCATCGCGAAGCCGGCCGCTACACCGAGTTGCTCGACCGCATCAACGCCGAGATCCCGCGCGCTTGAAGCTGATTTGTGCCCATCCGGCACGGCTGGGTGAATTGTGCCCGCCCGGCGGGGCGGATAACGTACCGGCCATGGGTGACTCGCTGCTGCAGCAGCAACTCGACGAGGTGCGCGCCCTGCTTGTGCGGGCGCGAGAATTGTTCGGCACGAATCCTGTTGCGCCACCCGAGGTCATCGCCCCCGACGCCGACCGGTAGTCGGATCAGGGCACTGAAGGCCGCAGCCGATGCTGGGCCAGCGCCTCGGTGGCGAGCTTGAGTTCCCGGCTGCCCGCGATGTCGTCCGACGGCGTGTGGCCTGCCGCCACGATTTCCGCACGAACCTGCATCAACGCCTTCAGATAGGACACCTCGGCGGTCAGCAGGATCGCTTGCGCCAGTGTGCTCGCGTCAGCGTCCATGGCCGGTTCGGCCAGCGCCACGCTGTGCAGATATCCACCCCGGCACGAGCGGAACAGGATGTGCCCGCTGGGGTGGACGGCGTCGAACTCCGGATCCGGTGCGGTCACGGACCGTCCTCGGTGATCCGGCCGAGCTCCGCGGCGGCGGCGGTGTCCTGGTGCTCCCACACGTCGGCGGCGTAGCGCAGGTTGGTGGCGAGCTCGGCGTGTGCGGCGGCCTGCTGCTCGTAGCACGCTTGCCGCTGGTCCAGCAGTTCGCGGCCCGCGTCCCGCAGCTCGCCGAAGATCGGGCCCAGCGATTCGAGGCTGGCCAGAATGTCGGCGTGCCGGGACGGCACCGTGCTCAGCTGCTCGGCGGTGTCCTGGTGGTCGGCAGCCGCCCGGCGCAGTTCGTCGGGCACCACATGGATGCGCTCAGCCATGTCACTCTCCTATCGGCGGGCCGGCCGTTACCGCCGGCCGGGTCGGAGTCGGTTGGTCTGCCTGTGTTTGTTTGGCAGACCGTGGGGTGGTCGTCGTGCTGCCCGGTTCCGGCGGATGCTCCCAGCCTAGAAAGCTCGGCCCGGTGACGCTGGCAATGGGTTGGATCTGATTGTTGAACACGGCCTTGCCGTTGCCCAGGGCCAGCGCGTGCCGATCGGTCAGTATCCCGATATCGCCGGGAATCGCGCGTGCGGGTTCGATCGGATGCGGCACGGCGGTGCCCGGCGCCGGGAGCGTGATGCCCTGCTGGCGGAAGGCCTCCGGGATGGGCGTGCCCGCGACGGCTGCGGTGATCGCTGCGGCCAGCGCAGGAGTCGGCGCGGTGACCGTTTCGCCGTTGGGAAGGTGCACGATGGTCGCGTCATTCGAGGTCGGCGCGGCGGGCTCCTCCCCCACAGCCTCGTCGTCCTGCCCTGTCGCCGGTTCGTCCGCGTTGGCATCGAGGGGTTCGTCGAGCGTTGGATCGTTGAGAAGGCCGTCCTCGGTGGGTATCCGCGGCGGCGTCAGGTTGTCGAGGGTCGGCATTGGCGACGGACCCGCGGCCGGGCCACCGCTCCCGCCGCCGAGCGGCGGCATCGCGGCCATCGGCGGCATCATTGGTGCGGGCATCGGTTGACCGGCGGCACTGGGGTCCGGTGGGAGGTCGGCGAAATCGTCGGGCAGCAGCCCATCGTCGAGTGGATCGGTCCTGACGGCCGAGCTGTCGGCGGGCGGGGGCTGATGCTCGGCGGGCGGCTTGGGTTCTGGTGCCCGGTCTTCCGTGGCGTCCGGGGTGGCGCCCACGTAGAGCGACGCCAGCGCGGCGGCCAGCGATGCCTTGGAGGTGTCGTCCAGGCCCGCGGTTTCCACCACCGTCTTGATATCGCGCAGCTTTCCGATCAGATAGCGCTGGAAGGCACGCGCACCCGCTGGGGTGTCGAGGTCGGTGCGGGTGGCAACCGCTGTCTCGATATCGTCCTGCAGACCGTCGAGCGCCTCCCGGCCCGCGGAATGAGTGCTGTGTGCGTTGAGCACCGCGGTGATGACCTGTAAGTCGAGCTGAGCGCTGACCGAATACTGCTGTGCCAGTGAGGTTTCAGCGGCGCGGATGGCCTCGGCCGCGCGTCCCTCCGCGACCGCGGGGCCTGGCACCGGATCGAACGCTTGGCGGTGTTGGACGCGAATCTTGGCCACCACGTTGTCGATTGCGTTCGGCGAGATGACGTTGACCGGGCTGGTGACCAGCGCAAGGTCGGCATCCGACAACCCCGCCATCCAGGCCCGGTTGTCGCCGGTGGCGGCGCCGACGCGCGCTATCGCGTCGAGCAGGTCTTGGTAGCCGGCCACCGGTGCTCTTTCATGCCGGCGACTGTATCCAGCTGATCGAGGGGAGACAATTCACCCGCTCACTGCGGTGTGGACCGCACCTGGTATCGGTCGAGAAGCTGCTGCAGCACAATCACTTTGGCGTCTGCGTCGGCACGTGCAGTGGTAAGAATGTCACTGATCTCGTGTTGCTTGGCGATCAGGAACCGGGCGAACTCACGTCCTTCGGACGGCGCGGCCACGGCACGCCGGACAACCGCTGCCTCGATCTCGGCGTTGACAGCGTCGAGCTTGCGGATGGCCTCCGTGGCGGCGGCGTGGGCACTGGTGACGACTTCGGCCAGTTCGGCGTCGGCTTCGGCGAGGTCGCGGTCACGCGCGGCGAGCACCGATCGGGCGGACTCAACCCCCGACATCCCGAAGTGCTCGGCCATGCGTCGACGGTACTCAGCGAGAATTCGCCGAACAACTCACTAGAGCGGCCTGCGGATCGCCACGTTGGCGCCCATCCGGCTGATCTGCACATTGGCTCCGGCGTACGGCGCCTCCACCACCATGCCGTTGCCGATCGCCATCTGGACATGCCCGGCGTGCGGGAACACCAGATCGCCGGGCCGAACCTGGGAGGGGGCCACCGGTACACCGTCGTTGATCTGGTCGTAGGTGGTGCGGTCCAGATGCACCCCCGCCTGGGCATACGCCCACTTCACCAGGCCCGAGCAGTCGAAACGATCCGGCCCGGTCGCGCCCCAGACGTAGGGACAGCCCAGCCGCGACAGCGCGGCCCGCACGGCCAGCGCCGCGCGCGAGTTCGGCGCGGGCATCCGACGCCGGCGGCGGCGGTACCGCAACGCGCGCATCAACGTCAGACGCCGACGGGCCCGCCGGCGGGCGGCAAGCACGTGCGCGTGCTGGGCCCGCAACCGGGCGGCGCGACGCCGCATCAGCTCGCGCTGCGCGACGGGATTGTCGGGGGCCGATTCGGC
>JAHFVD010000154.1 GCA_023264735.1 Mycobacterium sp.
CCTACGTCTTCTTCTGGGTGGTCGACCCGGACACCGGCGAACAGGTCGGCTATGGCGAACGCGGTCAGGTGGTGATGAACCACATCAGCAAGGGCATGTTCATTCCCAACAACCTCGAACGCGACAGTGCGATCCGCCTGCCCGGTCCCGATGGTCAGGTCGGCGACTCGGTCGCCGAGGTCGCTCCGGTCGCTGTGCTGGACGGCGAGCCGGTGATCGAGGGCGTGTACTGATCGTGATCGACCTGCCCGGCCTGGGTCCCAGTGGTGAATACCGTTCCCGCAAGCGCGAAGTCGTCACCGACACCGCCGGCGCGTCGGTCGCCGAGCTGAGCATCGCTCCGCCGCTCTACATCGCGAGGACGATGGCCGCGCAACGCAAGATCAAGCCGCTTCCCGCCGATCAGCGCGTGGCAGCCCTGCACAAGGCCGGCGCGGTGTTCGCCACCTCGACCGCGGCCGGCCTGGACTTCGAGTCGTATGTTCACGTGGCGAGCCAGGTTTCGGGATTACCGATCGCCGTCACCCGTGTCCAGGCTCGCGAGGTGAGCGAGGCCGTCGCCGCCGCGTTCGGTGCGCTGCAACCGGCCCGTCCGGTTGGTGCGGTGCCGGATTGGGAGACCGTGCAACCCGGGCAGACCACCGCGGTCTGGTCGCGGCGCGGTGAGCTGTTCGGGGTCCACGCTTCCGGCAATGCGCCAGGCGTGCACGCTCTGTGGCCGCAGGCGCTGGCCATGGGTTATCGCGTGGCGGTGCGGCCGTCGCGGCGGGAACCGTTCACCGCTCATCGGCTTGTGGCGGCGTTACGGGAGGCCGGTTTCCGCGAGGATGACGTGTCCTATCTGCCCACCGACCATGCCGGGGCGGATGAGATCATCGCGTCGGCCGACCTGGCTCTGGTCTACGGCGGCAGCGATGTCGTGGCCAAGTACGGCGGCGACGGACGCGTGTTCGTCAACGGCCCGGGGCGCACCAAGATTCTGCTCACTGCCGAGCAAGACTGGCGCGATCACCTCGACGTGATCGTCGATTCGATCGCCCGGCTGGGCGGGATGGCCTGCGTCAACACCACTGCCGTGCTCGTCGAGGGCGATGCGGCGCCGCTGGCCGAGGCGATCGCCGAGCGGCTGAGCGCCATCGAGGCGCTGCCGCCCGACGACGAGCGCGCGATCCTGCCCACGCAGGCAATCGAATCCGCGCGGGCCGTGGCGGCCTTCGTCGCCGCACGCTCCGCGGGCACCCTGGCACTCCTGGGCGCAGACGAGATCGTCGCCGACCTGGGCGACGGCCGCGCTGCCCTGCGCCCGGCCGTGCATCTGCTGACCGAGCTGGACATCGAGAAGCTCAACACCGAGCTGGCGTTTCCGTGCGTGTGGATCGCCACCTGGCGGCGCACGGACGGAATTGGGCCACTACGGGATTCGCTGGTGGTCAGCGTGATCACCGAGGATGACACCCTGGTCGATGATCTGCTCGACGAGCCGACGATCGCGAACGTCTACCGCGGCCCGGTGCCGACGTACTACACGGCGACCGGCCTGCCGCACGACGGCTTCCTGGCCGATTTCCTGATGCGCACCAAGGGGTTTGTGCGGCACGACTAGTGCCACGTACCGAGACCGACGCTGTCGGATGCAGCGGGCTCGGTCATAGCATGCCGGGATGGTCAAAGACTTTCGCTTCGGCATCGGCGTGCGATCGGTCAAGTCGGCGCAAAAGCTGCGCGACACGGTGCGACGGTTCGAGGATTTGGGCTTCGACGTCCTGCACGTCCCGGACCATCTCGGCCGCTTCGGGATCCCCGCCCCCTTCCCCACCATGGTGGCCGCCGCGGAGTACTCCAAGACCATGCGGGTGGGCACGTTCGTCATCAACGCGGGGTTTTACAAGCCCGCGATCCTGGCCCGCGACGCCATCGCCGTCGACGTCCTGAGCGAGGGCAGGCTCGATCTCGGGCTGGGCACCGGGTACGTGCGCGAGGAGTTCGAAGCCGCCGAGATGCCGTACCCGAGCGCCGGGGAACGGGTCGACCACCTGCGGCACACCACCAAATACCTCAAGGACACCGCACCGTTGATCCCCATCTTGATCGCAGGCAACGGTGATCGAGTGCTGCGGATCGCCGCCCAGTACGCCGACATCATCGGCCTCACCGGCGGTGGGGTGCCCGACCATCCCGGGCACGATCCGCTCGCCGAGCGCATCGACTTCGTCCGGGCCGCGGCCGGCGATCGGTTCGCCGACCTCGAACTCAACATCGCGATCACCGGAGTGCCCACCGATTCGTCGGGCATCCCGGATCTCGCGCTGACCCGGGGCTACGCCCCGGACGCGACCGAGGAACAGCTGCTGGCCCTGCCGACCGTGCTGACCGGTACCCCGCGCGATATCGCCGACACTCTGCGGGCGCGGCGGGACACCTACGGGATCACCTACTTCACCGTGCAGGACTACCACGCGGAGTACTTCGCCAAGGTCATCGCCGAGCTGCGCTGAGCGTTTGCCGAATCGCGGGTCGGGTAACCGCTGACCTACAGGAGGCGATTCGATGACCGCGCTGGAGAACCATGGTGTGCGGCAGTACGCCGAAGGTGTGCTCGTCGGGCTGAAGCGATGCACGCTCGACGCGGCCTCCGACGAAATCGTCCGTGCCTCGCGACGGCATCACCTGGACAGCCAGCGAGTAGCCCAGGCACTGGTCCGGCTGGCCGAGGACATCGATCCCGAGGCCGACAGCAATGCCACTTCGGTTGCCCGCTTCGAGTGGGGAGCACTGCTGGCGGCACAGCGCTAAACCCTGCGCAGACGAGGTTGCGGCGGCAGGCGGTAAGCTGCCAGCCGGTACGCCCCCGTAGCTCAGGGGATAGAGCACGGCTCTCCTAAAGCCGGTGTCGCAGGTTCGAATCCTGCCGGGGGCACTCTCTACCAGCGGATATATGCGGAAACGGCGCTTACGACACGCCCGTAGCTGATACTTTCCCGCTACTTTCGATCTCCACTTTCCTGACCAGCGAACTTGTCCAGAGCATCGCGCACATCCGGGCCGTGCGACGCCCGCTGCAGGTAGTGACGCTCGGTAGTCGACAGCTCGGTGTGCGAGAGCTGCTGTTGCGCCGCGGCAGCGCCGTGAGCATCACGGATGACAGTGCCCACCGTGCGGCGGAAGCTGTGCGGCGTCACCCACGACAGTTCTTCGGGCAGCGCGTCGCGTAGGCAGCGCCGCAGGTTCGCAAGGCTGACCCACCCGCCGTCGCGGCTGGCGAACACCGGGCCGTCCATCCCCGACTGGCCGACGAGCTCGGTGAGCGCTTCGACGCCGAACCGTGGGAGGACGACGGTGTGGGCGGGAGAGCCATGCTTCCGTTCGTCCTGTCGGTGGAGCGGGCCCGCGGCGCCGTGGTCGAGCAGCGTGCCGTTGATCGTCACGGTGGGTGGATCAGCCAGCAGGTCGACATCGGACCACCGCAGCGCGAGCACCTCCCCCGGTCGCGCGCCCGTGGCCGCCAGGACCTCCACGAAGGCCGGAAGCAGCCGGCCCGGACGAGGGCCGCCCTTGCCGTCTCGGGAGCGGGTGTAGCCGGCTACAGCGACTCTCACGGCAGCGAACTCCTCAGCCGTGACAGCGCGCACCGGCTTGCGGTTACGCTTTGCCGTCGCAGTTCCGGTAATGGGATTGATCTGCAGGACTCCGAATCGGACTGCTAGCGCATACATCTCGCGCAATACGAGGCGCAAGTAGGCAGCCTGGGCGGGTGTGGCCGCGGCGACTGCTTGAATGTGCGAGTGCGCCCGAGGGGTCTCGAGCTCCCGGATACGCAGCGCGCCAAGCTGAGCGTCGCCATGCTTGGCCCACACCCGCCGGTATTGATTCTCGGTCTGCGGCTTGATCTCGCCGCGCTTCACCTTGCCCTCAACCCACCGCTCGAACAATTCGGCCAGGACGGTCTTGTCGTTGACCAGCTCACTGTCCAGCGGCGCGCGACGGGCACTAAGATGGCGCTGAAGGGCTCGACGTGCGTCTTCAGCGGACCTGTCACTGGACCGCTCCACGCGGCGTCGGCGGCCGTCACTATCTCTGACATATGTTGTGGCGAAATACTTTCCACCGCTTGTTCGCTCGGTGATACGCCCATGCTCACCCGGAGCCATCCGCTGCCTAGGCATCGCCATCCAGCCCAAGCTGCCGACGCATAGCCCGAATCTGGTCGCCGTAGAAGTCGAGTTCCTGGTTGCTCCCACCGCGTGATATGACCGCGCCCTGTGAACGTTCAAGCTCGGCGAGTTCGCGCCACAGGGTGATTTCACGGGTCGTAGTATCCCAATCTGCTCGCGCGTCAAGCGCGGTGCGCTTGTAGGTTCGACCGTCATGAACGACCAGAGCGCCTAGCCATTCCAGTGCCGAAAACCATTGCACAGCATTGAATCCATGGATCGGCCGGCCGGGGACGACCGCCACCTTCTCGTTGTAAGGCCCGGGGAATACCAACGTCGCCGGAGATGTGTTGAGAGCAGCTGCCAGCACGAGCAACTCGCCAAGGTCGAGTTTCCCCGCTCGAGAGTTGCTCTCGATCTTGGAGATCGCGACTCGACTAATCGGATAGCCCAGGTCGACCGTCCGTCGCGACAACTCAGCCGCCGTCCAGCCGCTCGCCTTTCTGGCGGCCTGAATGGCACGCCCGACGCGCTCGGATAGTTCGAGCTGCCACCTCTTCGCGTCCTCATCAATGCTCGGCATTGCGACATTCTTGCACAGATTCGCTTGCGTTCGGGAGCATCCGTTGTATGCTCCGTAACGACGGATATGAACCGTACATCTGTCGCGTTACAGAGCTAATACGAATCGAGGAGGTGAGCATGACCCCAGAGCTGGCCCAACAAATCGACAAGCTCAACAGCCGGTTATGGCCCGTCGAAGCGGTGATGGAACGGCTGAGCATCGGGCGAAGCATGGTGTTCGAGCTGATGGCAAGCGGCGAACTGCGCAGCGTGAAAGTTGGTCGTAGAAGGCTGGTTTCAGAGGCCGCTATCTGTGAGTACATCAGCAAGATCGACGGTGCCGCCTGATGCGGTGCCTGCCGCAAGAGCTGCACGCCGATCTCGGCATCGTCGATGACGACGCGACCGAGGATCTGCGGAGCCCCACGAAAAATGCCCCCGGTCGGTGCGCGAACACCGCCGAGGGCGATCAGAACACCCAACCCGCAATTGAGAGGAAGTCCTGATATGACCATAGCCCAACCCACCGACCCGCCGCTGCCCCACGGCGCCGATCCAGACCAAGTCGAGGACTGGGAGACCGAAAAGTCCGGCGAGTCCACGACCACCAGCCGACTGGTCTGGTCAACACCGATACTGCCCGAACAGGCGGGAGTCGGCGTCTGCGTCGTGGCCAGCCAACGCCCGGACGGATCGATCATCGCCGAAGACGACATCGAAGGTCCACTGATCTACGTCGGCAACGATGACTACACGCTCGGTGATGCCCGCATGCTCGCTACGGCGCTCGTCCAGGCGGCGGACCTCGCTGATCAGTGGGCCGGCCGCCGATCGCTGGCGACAAGTCAGCTAGCCACAGCCAAAAGCGCACTGCTGCAGGCATACACCGCACTGCGGAAAGCCCCGGGAAACGCCGGCGACTATCTGCGGGCCGCGTTGGACAGCATCGACGACGCCCAGGCGGTGCTGCGATGAATCCCACGCTGGACGAACAGCATGACCGAATCCTGGAACTGGTCGGCATTCTTCCACCTGACGAGTGGACGACCGACGAGGCGGGCGCGGTTGTGGACGTCTTGGCTGGCTTGGTCGCGGCGCGTGAGGCAAAGACAGCATTCGGAGGTGATTTTGAATGAGCGCCGAACTCAGTGCCCTTGGTCAAGAACTGCGCTCGCTCCTCGACCAGTGCAGTCCCACCGACCTCAACGCCGTGGAACTGCGGGTGCTCATCGCCCTCATCACTCCCGTGGTGCAACGGGTCCAAGCCCTGAAGCGGCCGGCGTTGACCCTTGTCGTGGCGGAGTAGGTGCGCGACGTTGGCAACCAATCCGAACAACGTCAGTGAGGAGGCCCCCGCCCATGGCGGGGGTACTCCCTCGTCCCGCCAGGTCTCGTATCTGCCTGTTTACGAGCTGCTTTCACCAGTGCTCGGGGACCCCGGCTTGATCCCCGGCACTCCCGAGTGGTGTGAACTCGACGCCGCCGACCCGGCGAAATGGCAGGCGATCTTGTGGGCCGCAGTCTGGTGGTCGCTAGCCGCCGACGGCCGCCAAGCAGCTCTAGTCGACGCCAGCCACGCAATCTCCCACTGCCACCCGTGGACCCGCGTGGGCCGCGGCCGTGGGGACGCCTACATCCCGAGGAAAGGGGTCGCATGACGGCGGCCGAAGAACTGCTCAACAACGTCCGAGCGTTCGTTATCCGCTACGTGTGGTTCCCCACCGAGCACCACGCCGTCGTGGTGGCTCTATGGATCGCCCACACCTGGACAGTCAACGCGTTCTATACCACCCCGCGGCTAATCCTGGACTCCGCGGAGCCAGGCTCGGGCAAGACCCGTGTGCTGGAACTGCTTGCACTGCTAAGCCATTCGGCCAAACTGACCCTGTCGACTACCACGGCCGCGCTATATCGGCGCATCGCGGCGGCCGCCGACGACGACCGCTCACCACCTACCGTGCTGCAGGACGAGTCCGATGCCATCTTCGGCAAGACCGCCAACCCTCAGACCGAAGACCTGCGCGCGCTGTACAACTCCGGCTACAAGCGGGGTGCCAGCGTCGACCGCTGTGAGGGCGACGCCAAGAACATGCGGGTCCGCGAGTTCCCGGTGTTCGCACCCGTCGCGCTGGCCGGGCTGGCCGGCAGGATGCCTGACACCATCACTACGCGGGCTGTGACCCTGCACATGCGACGGCGGCGCCCCGGCGACCAGGTAGCCGAATACCGCGAACGGGACGCCAAGCTCTACGCCACCCCACTGTCTGATCGGCTCGAGCTGTGGGCATCGGAGAGCACCGAGGAACTGGCGGAGGCGCGCCCCGAGATGCCAGACGGTGTACGCGACCGCGCCGCCGAAGTCTGGGAACCACTCCTAGCGATCGCCGACCACGCCGGCGGCCAGTGGCCCGAAGTCGCCCGACGAGCGTGCCGGTACTTCGTCGTCGACAGCGCCGCCGAAGACGAGAGACTGTCAATCGGTCAACGTCTGCTGCGCGACCTCAAGCTGTTGCTGGATGCCGACGGCAGCACAGCGATGTGGTCCTCGGAAATCCTCGCCAAACTCAAAGCCGACCCCGAATCCGAGTGGCGCGACCTCTGGGGCAAGCCCCTCGACGAACGTCGGCTAGCAAAGGAGCTGTCGAGGTACGGCATCAAGTCCAAGACCATCCGAATCGGCGTCGGCCAGGCCAAGGGCTACGCCATCGACGGCCCCACGGGACTACTTCAAGCGTGGGACCATTGGCTCACTCCATCTGTAGCCGTCCCATCCGTCCCAGCCGTCCCCATGCAGGTCAACGCGGGACGGACTGGGACGGATGAAACACTGACCGTCCCCGATCCGTCCCACCAGTTCATGCCCGCTGAACAGCAAGAATACGAGTCCGGGACGGCTGGGACGGCCGGGACGCTCACAGACGGAATCCCGCAGACACCACAGCCCAACGATCCCCGACTATGCCCTGACTGCCGACGCGCACCCGCTCGGACCGACACCGGACTGTGCGACTTCTGCACCGCAAAAATGCGCCGTCAGCAAACACGGAAAGACCCACCGCGACTCACCTGCGAGAAGTGGTTTGTGCGCTACGTTGCCGACCTCCGAGCGCAAGGGGTTCAGTATCACGCCGCGGCCGCGGCATATGCCGCCGGCACCGAACAGGGGTTCGCCAAGTCGAGCATCGCCAACGCGATCCACTGCCACCCCGACGTCCGGATCGCCGCCAAGACGGGCCGCGCCGTCTGGTGGTGCATAGACCCGACAGAAACGCTCGGCTACGTCCCAGTCGCCGAGTTCGTCGAGAAGTACCTCGATCAGCTCCCCACCGATGCGTCAGTCATCAACCAGACCGACTTCTACCGGGCCGCCGACGCCGCCGGGATCGACCGTCATACCGCCCGCAAGGGCCTCGTACGAGACTCCGGTCGCATCGACTCCCAACCCGCACACGGCCGCTCGAAATCGGAACGGGTGTGGATC
>JAHFVD010000023.1:0-1928 GCA_023264735.1 Mycobacterium sp.
CTACTCCGCGCGCACATCGTGGGCCGACATCAAGCGCAAACCGTCCGAATACGTCAAAGAGCACATCAAGTTCACCACCCAGCCGCTGGACTACCCCGAGGACAAGACCGAACTGCTGCGGGCCTTCGAGTGGATGGAATGCGAGAAGATCCTGCTGTTCTCGTCCGACTACCCGCACTGGACCTATGACGATCCGCGCTGGCTGGTCAAGCATCTGCCCGAGCACGCCCGCGACGCCGTGATGTGGCGCAACGGTGTGCAGACCTACAAGCTGCCTACGTCAGTTCCTGTACTGGAAGGCCAGACGCGGGTGTTCTGAGCGTCGCGCCACGAGCGCGCCTGGCCCGCACCAGACCGGCCACGCCCAGCACCGCGAGCACGCCGGCCGCGGTCACCAGGCCCCAGGTCAACATCATCAGCGGCGGGTCGAAGGCCACCGAGGTCGTCGACGGCTGACCGTCGGCGACCGGCGCCACGAAGACCACGCTGCGGACCTGCAGGCTGGTGATGACCCCGCCGGCCAGCGCCAGCGCGGCCAGCACCAGCTGGATGACATGCCTCACGGAGCGCTCGCCGTCTTGCCCTCGACCAGTTCGGTGAGCGCGGCCCGCAAGCCCCGGTGATTGCGCGCCCACGCCTGCGCCATGCGCTTCCCGGTGAGCTCGACGCCGATCCCGGTACGCCCGCGGGGCACCCCGGACAATTCGCCGAGCGCCCGCGCCGTCTGCCACTTCTCCAGCGGCTCACGGGATTTCGCGGAATGTTCTGCCACAGGGAAGACCCGCACGATATGGCTCACGGGAATGACCTCGGTGCCCTCGCGCAACGAATCGCGGGTGAGCTCGACGCTGGTGTGAATCCGCGCAGCCTTGACCTGCAGGCCCAGGAAGCCGGTCACCAGCACCAGGAAGATCAGCGGGACCCAGGGCTGGAAGCCCACCCCGCCCTTGATCTGGATCAGCAGCATCGCGATCGCCGCAATCGGCCCGGCAAGCAGCCAGTACCAGCTGGCACCGCACTCGAAGAACAGCCGTTCCGGCTGTTCGAGCGGCTGATCCTCAGGCATTGGGCTCCGGCGAGTCGGTGGGCGACCAGCCGGCCGCTGCGGGTTGGCTCAGCAGCATCGCGCCCACGATCAGGGGCAAGACCGACAGCAGGGCGAGCAGATGGACGATGCCGAGCGCGGCGACCAGCGAGACCAGCACGACCACCACGAATGAGAGAGCCAACGCGGCACGACGAAATCGCGGGTCACCGGTCTTGCGGACCCGCCCAGCCAGAAACGCGATCATCGCGCCGGCAACCACGCAGACAATCCCGACCCCCCGGAAGAGGGCCGGGATGCTCGCGGTCGCGGCGATAAGCCCGCCGCAGATGAGCATCACCGCGCCGACCAGCAGCAGCCAAAACGCGACGGTCAGGGCGCGGGGCCTGGGTTCGGTTGCGGTCATGGTCGGGCCAGCCTATCGGTTCACTTTGCGAAGAACCCGTGCGCGTCCTGCCGGTGCAACAGAACCGCGCCGCCCACGATCAGCACCGAGCCGATGATGCCGGTGACGGCAAAGATCACCGCCTGCACGGTCTCCCGCTCGGTACTGAACAGACTGGCCCCGGTGTAGATGACGGTGGCCAGCCCGCCACCGGTCAGCACGGTGCGCGTCCAGCGATACCCGGACCGCATCAAGAACAGGAACGTCAGGACCAGGGCGGCCATCATCAGCGCGAACAGCACCGTGACACCGATGACCAGGACCGAGGCGTGCTTGCTCCCGGCGAAGTACGCGTCGGCGAGGTAACCGGTCACCATCAACGGCAACGCGATCAGCCACAGCCAGAATCCGGTGTCGACGTCGTCCGGGCGCGCGGGAGCCTCGGGCGGCGGTTGGTGGGTCACGCCGCCACCTCGCAAGCGAGGGCGCGGCGTGTCC
>JAHFVD010000023.1:2028-27011 GCA_023264735.1 Mycobacterium sp.
CCCATGGTTCGCTCCGCAAGCGTCGCTCACGCCAGCCAGCCAGCGACGTCGGCAGCCCAGTAGGTCAAGACGATGTCGGCGCCCGCCCGCCGGATGCTGGTCAGCGACTCCAGCGCCGCGGCTTGGCCGTCGATCCATCCGTTGGCCGCGGCCGCGCTGATCATCGCGTACTCCCCCGATACCTGGTAGGCGGCGACGGGTACCGGCGAGACGTCGGCGGCCGCGCGCACGACGTCCAGGTAAGCCATGGCGGGTTTGACCATGATGATGTCGGCGCCCTCGTCGATGTCGAGTGCGATCTCGCGCAACGCTTCTCGCGCGTTGCCACTGTCCTGCTGGTAGGTACGCCGATCCCCCTGCAGGCTCGAGCCGACCGCATCACGGAACGGGCCGTAGAACGCGGAGGCAAATTTCGCGGCGTAGGCCAGGATCAGCACGTCGGCGAACCCTGCGGCGTCGAGCCCGTCCCGGATGGCAGCGACCTGGCCGTCCATCATGCCGCTCGGGCCGACCACCCGTGCACCGGATTCCGCCTGTGCCACAGCAAGTTTGACGTACTGCGCATTGGTGGCGTCATTATCGACCCGGCCGCGCGCGTCGAGCACGCCGCAGTGCCCGTGGTCGGTGAACTCGTCGAGGCAGGTGTCAGCCATCAGCACGGTGTCATCGCCGAGGTCCTTGGCCAGATCGCGAAGCGCGGCGTTGAGGATCCCGTCAGGGTCGACACCGCAGGACCCCACCGCGTCCTTGTCCGTCTCACGCGGCACCCCGAACAGCATCAGCCCGCCGACACCGGCTTCGACCGCCTGCTCGGCGGCACGGCGCAACGAGTCGCGGGTGTGCTGATGAACACCGGGCATGGACGTTATCGGCCGCGGCTCGTCGATCCCGTCGGCGACGAACATCGGGAGTACCAGATGCCGTGGCTCCAGCGAGGTTTCGGCTACCAATCGGCGCAGCGCCGGAGTTGAGCGCAGCCGACGCGGACGGTGTCGCAGAAAATCGGGCAAGCTCATGCCTTATCTTCTAGCGGCGTCGGCTCTTTTTGCGCGGCGGCGGCAGCGCACCCTCGGCACGAAGCCGGGCGGCATGCTCGGCCAGCGCATCGACCAGCGGACCGACCGCGGCCGTCTCGGGCTGGACGTCCACCCGCAGGCCGAACTCCGCGGCCGTCTCGGCCGTCTTCGGTCCGATGCACGCCACGATCGTGCGGGCGTGCGGCTTGCCCGCGATGCCGACCAGGTTGCGCACCGTCGAGCTGGAGGTGAAGCACACGGCGTCGAACCCGCCGGTCTTGATCATCTCGCGGGTCTCGGCCGGCGGCGGTGCCGCACGCACGGTGCGGTAGGCGGTGACGTCTTCGATCTCCCAACCGCGGTCGCGCAGACCCTCGGCCAGCGTCTCGGTGGCGATGTCGGCGCGCGGCAGCAGCACCCGGTTGACCGGATCGAAAATGCTGTCGTACTCCGGGAATTCGTCGAGCAGGCCCAGCGAGGACTGCTCACCGGACGGCACCAGCTCGGGGCTCACCCCGAAGGCCCGCACCCGGTCGGCCGTCGACTCGCCAACGCAGGCGATCTTCACGCCGGAGAAGGCGCGGGCGTCCAGACCGAACTCGCCGAACTTCTCCCACACCGCACGCACCGCGTTGGTGGAGGTGAACACCACCCACTGGTAACGGCCGTCGACCAAACCCTTGACGGCCCTTTCCATCTGGGCCGGGCTGCGCGGCGGCTCGACGGCGATGGTCGGCACCTCGATGGGCAGCGCGCCATGGCCGACCAGCCGGTCGCTCATCTCGCCCGCCTGATCCTTGGTGCGCGGCACCAGCACGGTCCAGCCGTACAGGGCCCGACTCTCCCACCAGTTCAGCTTGGCGCGGTGGGCCACGGTCTTGCCGATGGTGGCCACCAGCGTGCCGGTCAGCGGGCCGGCCGGATCGCTGTTGCAGGCCAGGGTGGCGCGATCGATCAGCCCGTGCAGAGTGGTCTCGACCGAGCGCTGCCCGCAGGTGGTGCCGTTGGAGGTGACCACACACGGAGTGCTGTCGGACAGCCCGTATTCGATCAGCGTGCGGGCGGCATCAGGCAGGTGCGAGGCGCTCGCGGTCAGGATCAGCGGGCCGGGGGCGGCGGCCAGCGCCGCCCAGTCGACCTCACCGCGCACGTCGGCGACGGTGTGCGCCGATCCCAGCGGCAGGCCCGCGTAGGTGGGCACCGCGCTGGTGGCGGGCAGGCCCGGCACGATCTCGAACTCGGCGTGGGCGCGGGCCACCGCGTTCACCTCGGTGATGACCGAGTCGATCGACAGCGGATCACCGGCGACCAGGCGCACCACGTCGAAGCCGGTCTTGGCCTCGGTGACGAGAGTCTTGGCCACCTCGGCGGGGTCGCCGAGCGCGGGGCGGATGTCCGGACCGACCGAGACGACCGGCGGCGCGGTCTCGTCATGGCCTTCAGCAGGCACATTGTCGGGGGCAGGCGCCGGGGCGGGGCCGGCCGCGGGCGGTAGGTCGGTGCCGACCACCGCGAGCACGGCCTGCGGCACGTCTGGGTCGGTGAACACCAGCGCCGCATTGGCCAAAACGGTGCGGGCGCGCGTCGTCAGCAGATTGGGGTCACCTGGACCCGCGCCAACGAACGTGATGTGTCCTGGCTTCGCCTTACGTCCCCGACCGCTCACATGCCCAGTCATCGCTTCACTCCCGCTCCACTCCGTCTGTTTTCACATTCACGGAGCCTTGTACCGACATCACCTCGCGCGCACCGAGTTCGAACAACTCCGCGGCCACCGAGAGCCCCAGCTCTGCGGGCCGGTCGGGAGTGCCGATACCGGACGCACGAATCACGTCGGATCCGTCTGCTGCCGCCACGCACGCGCGCAGTGACAACTCGTCGAAGACGCGGCCGTCGTCATCGATGGACTCGACCACTTCGGCGATCGCGCCCACCGGTGCGGAACAACCCGCCTCCAGTTCGGCCAGCAGGGTTCGCTCGGCGGTGACCGCAGCGCGGGTGTCGGGATCGTCCCACTCTCCCAACAGCGCCACGAGCTCGGTGTCGCCGGCGCGGCACTCGACCGCGAGCGCACCTTGAGCCGGCGCTGGCAACATCTGCACCGGCTCCAGCGTCTCAGTGACATCGCCGAGGCGACCGATGCGGGCCAGACCCGCACGGGCTACCACGATGGCGTCGAGATCACCGCTGCTTACCCTGTTCAACCTGGTATCTAGGTTGCCTCGTAGGGGGCGAATTTCCAAACCGAGACCCAGTGCGCTAAGCTGTGCCGCCCGCCGCACGGAGCTCGTGCCGATCACCGAGCCCGCCGGCAACTCCCCCAAGACCATGCCGTCGCGGGCCACCAACGCGTCGCGGGCGTCCTCCCGGCGGGGGATCGCGGCGATGACGAACCGGTCGTCGGGTGCCGTCGGCAAATCCTTGTACGAGTGCACGGCCATGTCCACGCGGCCGTCGGCGATCGCTTCGCGCAGGGCGGCGGTGAACACGCCCACCCCGATCTCGGCGACCGGCTTGTCGGAGCGGTCACCCTCGGTGCTGATGATGATCAGCTCAGCGGGATGCCCTCGCTCGATGAGTTGATCTCTAATGGTCCCGGCCTGCGTTGTCGCCAGCAGACTGCCCCGGGTGCCGATCCGGATTACCGCGTCGTTACTGCCGGCCAACCGTGCTACCCGGTACCGTCGGCTCGGCCTTGATCGAATTCCGTTGTCGGCAGGGGCAATTCACCTGCGGCAACGGCGTCGACGGCCTGTGGATCGAGTTCGAAAAGTTCCCGCAACGCCTCGGCGTAGGCGTCCCCGCCTGGCGCACTGGCCAGCTGCTTGACCCGAACGGTCGGGGCGTGCAGCAGCTTGTCGACCACCCGGCGGACGGTGCGGGCAACCTCGTCGCGCTGGGAGTCGTCCAGGCCGGGCAGCCGGTTGTCCAGCCGCAAAAGCTCGGCCTCGACGACATCGGCGGCGCGCTGGCGAAGTGCCGTGACAGTGGGGGTGACCTCGGACATCCGCTGGCCGGTCAGGTAGCTGGCAACCTCGGCGGCGACGATCTGACGGGCGGCGTCGGCGTCGGCGGCCGCGGCGCGGGCGGACGGCTCACGCTGCACGCGGTCCATGTCGATGACCGAAACACCGGGCAATCCGGCCACGGCGGGATCGACATCGCGGGGCATCCCGAGATCGCAGAGCACCAGCGGCGGGGCGGTCTCGTCGCGGCGGGTGCCGGCCAGCGCATGGTGCACATCGGCCAGCGAGACCACCGGGCGGACCGCGCCGGTACAGCTGACCACGACATCGGCGGCGGCCAGTGCGGTCGGCAGATGCTCCAGGGTCAGCGCCCGCGCGGTGGCACCCTGCTGGCGGATGCTCTCGGCCAGCCGCTCCGCACGGGGCAGCGAACGGTTGACGACGTCGATATGGGTGATCCCGGCCCGCAGCAGGTGCGCAACCGACAGCCCGCCCATCGAGCCGGCGCCGACGACGGTGGCGGTGCGCCCACCCAAGCCGTCCAGCCGCGAAGCGGCGATGTCGAGTGCGACGGACACCACACTTGCGCCGGCGGCGTCGATCGCGGTCTCGGAGTGCACCCGCTTGCCCACCGACAGCGCGCGCTGGGCCAGATCGTGCAGGATCCGGCCGACGGTCTTGTTGGTCTCGGCGGTGGCGTAGGCACGGCGGACCTGGCCGAGGACCTGCTGCTCGCCGATGACTGCGCTGTCCAGGCCGCTGGTGACGGCGAACAGATGCTCGACGGCGGCCTCGCTGTAGCGGACGTAGGCGTACTTGGTCAGGTCGCCCATCGACATTCCGGAGTGCTCGGCCAGCACCTGGCCGATGGCCGACAGACCGCCGTGGAAGGCGTCGACCACCGCGTAGACCTCGACCCGGTTGCAGGTGGACAGCACCATCGCCTCGGTCACCAGCGGCGACTGCAACAGCTCGTCGACGATCTTGACCTGATCGGACTCATCCGTGGACAACTGCTCAAGGACGGAAACGGGAGCGCTTCGATGCGACACCCCGAACAGCAGCACGCTCACGGCACGATCACCTGGCCCGCTCCCTTGCTGTCACGGCATGCTCCGTTAGTGAAACTTACTTCCACGGTAAACGCTGCGCAGGCGGCTGGCCAAATTCCGGGGTCGTTCACACGCCATCGTCGGCGGCCGCATGGCCGAGGGCGAGATCGGCGCGCAGCCGTTCGACGTCGACATCCCAGTAGCTGTGCTCGCTGCCGTCGAGCAGGACGACGGGCAGGCGATCGCCGAATTCGGCTCGTAACGCGCTGTTCCCGGCGGCGGCCGCCGCATCGACGTCGGTGGTGGACAGTTCGAAATCGAGTTCGGCGGCCAGCTCGGCCAGCCGGTCGTAGACCCGCTGGCAGATGGTGCACCCGGCCCGGGTCAACAGCTCGACGTGTGCGCGGCTCACCCGAGCAAGTGTCGCAGTTAGGCCAAGGAAGCGTCGCAGCTAGGGTTGGTCCCATGGGGCTCGGGGACCAGGACCAGGAACTCACCGGTGACGCGAGCGCCGAGCGGGCCGCCGACGAGCTGGTCGCCGAGCAGGTCAGCGCCGTGGCACGCGACGCCAGCATGGCCGCGCATCGCGAACCGGGGCCGCAGGCCACCGAGCCGGCCGAGCCGCCGCCCGCCGACCTCACCGCGGCGGCGTTCTTCGACGTGGACAACACGTTGGTGCAGGGCTCGTCGCTGGTGCATTTCGGTCGCGGCCTGGCCGCCCGCAAGTACTTCACCTACGCCGATATGGCCAAGTTCATCTACGCGCAGGCCAAGTTCCAGCTGACCGGCCGCGAGAACAGCGACGACGTCGCCGAGGGCAGGGCCAAGGCGCTGGCCTTCATCGAGGGCCGCTCGACCGCGGAACTGATCGCGGTCGGCGAGGAGATCTACGACGACATCATCGCCGACAAGATCTGGCCCGGTACCCGCGCGCTGGCCCAGATGCATCTGGACGCCGGCCAGCAGGTCTGGCTCGTCACCGCAACGCCCTACGAGCTGGCCGACACGATCGCCCGGCGGCTGGGCTTGACCGGTGCGCTGGGTACCGTCGCGGAGTCCGAGAACGGGGTGTTCACCGGCCGGCTGGTGGGCGACATCCTGCACGGGGTCGGCAAGGCGCATGCGGTGCGGCAGCTGGCCGTTCGCGAGGGTCTCAACCTCAAACGCTGCACCGCCTACTCCGACAGCTACAACGACGTGCCGATGCTGTCCCTGGTCGGAACGGCGGTCGCCATCAACCCGGACGCCAACCTGCGCGAGCTGGCCCGCGAGCGCGGGTGGGAGATCCGCGATTTCCGGACCGCGCGCAAGGCGGCCCGCATCGGCGTGCCCTCGGCGCTGGCATTGGGCGCAATCGGCGGGGCGCTCGCGGCGGCCGTATCGCGCCGGCGCTGACTCGGCTCACCCGCACCGTCACCGCAATAGCCGCTGATAGGCTCCCCGGGTGTCAATCGCCAGCGACATCATCGGAACGCACTACCGGTACCCGGACTATTACCTGGTCGGCCGGGAGAAAATCCGTGAGTACGCCAAGGCAATCCAGTCGGACAACGAGCTGTACTACAGCGAGGAAGCGGCCAAAGCCGCCGGCTACGCGGACGTGGTGGCCCCGCTGACGTTCATCGCGATCGCAGGACGTCAGGTGCAGTTGGACATCTTCCGAAACTTCGATGTCGGGATCAATATCGCCCGGGTCATTCACCGCGACCAGAAGATCCATTTCCACCGGCCGATCGTGGCGGGCGACAAATTGTTCTTCGACTCCTGGCTGGACTCGGTCGTCGAATCGTTCGGCACGGTCATCACTGAATTACGCAGCGAAGTCACCGACGAAGACGGCAAACCGGTGATGACGACAATCGTGACGATGATCGGCGAAGCCGAGGGCGACGAACAGACCAACGCTCAGGTGGCGGCGATCGCCGCGGCGGCGATGGGCAGGCAAACCGCCCGCTGACTGGCGGGGCTCAGCCCAAGAACATGTTGCGACGTTTGGTCAGCAACTGGTACAGCGTCTGCTGGATTGTCTCGCGCACCTGGTCGGTGAGATCGAAGGTGACCATCGGATCGTCGGCCGCGGATTCGTCGTAGTCGGCCGTCTCGATCGGTTCGCCAAAGGTGATGTGCCACTTGGACGGAAGCGGTACCAGCCCGACCGGACCGGCCAGCGGGAACAGCGGCGTGATCGGAAAGTACGGCAACCCCAGCACCCGCGCGAGGAGCTTCACGTCGGCGATCATCGGGTAGATCTCCTCGGACCCGACGATCGAGCACGGGATGATCGGAGCCTTGGTTCGCAAAGCCGCCGACACGAAGCCACCGCGGCCGAATCGCTGCAGCTTGTAGCGATCCTTGAAGGGCTTGCCCAGCCCCTTGTAACCCTCGGGGAACACCGCCGTCAGCTCGCCGCCGACCAGCAGCCGGTGGGCATCGACGGTGGACGCCATGGTGTGGCCCGCCTTGCGGGCGATAGGCCCCATCATCGGCATGTCGAACACCATGTCGGCCGCCAGCAACCGCAAGTCCCGGTTGTTCGGATGGCGGTCGTGCACCGCCACCGACAGCATCAACCCGTCGAACGGCAACGTCCCGGCGTGATTGGCGACCAAGAGGCCGGCGCCATTCTTCGGCAGGTTCTCGATGCCGCTGACCTCGACCCGGAACCAATTCCGGAAAAAGAAGCGCAGCAAAGGCAAGACGAGCGCGTTGTTGAACTGCGGATCGAATCCGAATTCGTCGACCGAGTAATCGCCGGTGAGCCGCTTGGACACGAAATCAGCGATCGCCGAAATGCGTTGCGCCAGTTCATTAGGAGCCTCGGCGGGCCCACCAATTGTGCTTGTTCCGCGCCGCGCGTCGATTTCCCTGACGACAGCGGCAATTTCTTCAGCCGATGCCCGGGTGCCGGGGTCAGCCAGCAGTGAGGGATGTCGGCGGGCGGCCTCCGCACGCTGTGCGGCCCGTCTGGCAGCCGCTGCGCGCGTTGAATTTGAGTGCAGCGGAATCACTTTCGCCTTGGAATCACCCGCCACGTCGGCTACCTTCTCCCCATCGGCTCATCAGCCGCCCCATCGCTGCGCAACGGCGACCGCGCGACTCTCCAGAGAGCGTACCCATTTCGGGTCGATGATCGGGGTCAAACCTCGGCCACGCACGTAATCGTCGAAGGCTTCTATCGTCGTCCATTTCGGCGCAAAGCCCAACTCGGAGCGCATTCTGGTGGTGTCCATGACGCGTCCGTAATTTAGCCAGTCCATCTGGTCACGGTTGAGGTCGGAAGGCCGACCCGCCCGTCGCAACGAATACAGTGCCCAAACCCCGGAATTCGGCAACGGAACCGCAACCCGTCCGGAGCGCCGAATCGCCTGCGACATCATGATCACGCCGTCGGCTCCGATGTTGAACGTGCCCGCCTTGCCCGCCATCGTGGCGCGCTCCAGCGCTCCAAGAGCGTCCTGCTCGTGCAGCAGCTGCAGCCGCGCATCGTGGCCGAGCACTGTGGTCACCAGCGGGCCGGCCAGATAGCGCGACAGCGCGGTGTCCATGGCCGGGCCGATCATGTTGGCCAGCCGCAGGATCGTGACGGCGATATCGGGCCTGCGACGGCCCAGCCCGCGCACATAGCCCTCGATGTCGATGCTGTCGCGGGCGAAGCCCTCGCCCGGCGGCCGGCGGCTGCTGCTGTCCTCGGTGTAGACCACCGGGTCGTGGGCGTGCGAGCCGTAGACCTCGGACGTCGACTTCAGGATCACCCTGCGCACCGAGGGCGCCTTCTGGCAGGCCGCGAACAACTGCATGGCGCCCATCACGTTGATTTCCTTCAACGTGGCACGCCCACCCGAGCGCGGGGCGTAGGAGGCCGCCGAAGCATGCACCACGGTGTCGACTTCGCCGTTGCGGATCACCTTGGCGATAAACGGGTTTCGAATATCGGCGCGGACGAACTCGGCTCGGCCCATCCGGCGCAGCATGTCCTTGCTCGGCGCGATGGCGTCGACCGCGATGACCTTGTTGATCAACGGGTTCTGCGCCAGCCGCGCGGTCAGGTACCCCCCGAGGAACCGGCATGCACCGGTGACCAGCACAACCTTCGGGTAGTGCGGGGCTTCGGTGTCGGTGCCGCCGGACTCCATCAGGACAGCCTATCGGCCGGGACTGCGTGCGGCATGGCTCAACATCTGCCGGGCCAGGACTGGCCTGGCGCCGGCAGAGGAGTTACTTACCGAGTTTTCTGCGCTGGACCCGGGTACGACGCAGCAGCTTGCGGTGCTTCTTCTTCGACATGCGCTTGCGCCGCTTCTTGATGACTGAACCCATGAAATCCGCTACCTAAACCTTTGCAGTGCCTGCACGAGAGCAGGCTTCTCTATGTCCCGGACACCTTACCTAAGCAGGGATGCGGAACGGAAAACGGCCTCTGCGCGAACAGCGTCTGACTAGCCGCCGATGAGCGCTTGCGCGAAGAGCATCTAGCCCGCGTCGAAGTAGGACGTCTCCAGCAAGTCGTGGACGGCCTTGGCATGCACCCGGAACGACCGGCCGACCCGCACCGCGGGCAGCTCGCCGTTGTGCACCAGGCGGTACACCGTCATCTTGCTAACCCGCATCAGCGAGGCCACTTCCGCGACGGTCAGAAATTGAGCTCTGGCGGCCGGCGGGCTATCGGCGCCGCCGGCATCCCGCGCCGATTTTCCAGCCGAATCCCGCGCCGATGGCCCGTTCATAGACGTCATCGCAACCCAATCCGTCAGGCACGGGCAGTTCCAGCGGCTTCCCCACCGCTGGCACCCAGCCGTGCATACACGAGGAGAATAGCGTGGCGGGTGGGGTTACTGCGACGGGTGTGGGTAGATCCGTCAGAAAATTCTTGAACTACTCTGATGTAATTCCTAGCTGCTCAGAGCGTGTTTTCGCGGCGTCGATGGCAGCAGCGACAGCGGCCCGCACCCCACCCCTCTCGAGTTCCCGCAGGCCAGCGGCGGTGGTCCCACCCGGGGAGGTAACCATCGCCCGCAGCCGGGCCGGGGATGTGTCCAGCCCGCTGTCTTCGCCGGCCGCCCGCTCACTGTCGAGGCGTTCCAGCAGCATTGCCGCGGATCCGGCCATCGTCTGCACCGCAAGATCGGTCGCGACGGCTCTGCTGAGGCCGTTTGCGACCGCCGCATCGACCAATGCTTCGACAAAAAGGAAGAAATACGCGGGCCCCGAACCGGAGACCGCTGTGACCGCGTCGAGCTGACTTTCCGGCACGGTCAGCACGTCGCCGACGCACTTGAACACCGACGAGACGTCGGCGAGCTGCTCAGGCGTGGCAAACCGGCCCGCAGCCAGCGCGCTGACGCCCGCACCGACCAAAGCCGGGGCGTTGGGCATCACCCGGACCACCGGCGAGCCAGCGGGCAGCCGGGCCTCGTAAAAGCCGATCGTCACACCCGCGACGACGGTGACGAAGACCTGTTCGATGGTGTCGCTCTCGGACTGGGCGGCGGCCTCGGCGATCTCGGCGACGACGGCCTCGGCATCGGCGGGTTTCACGGCGACGATCACGAATGCCGCGGTTTCGACCGCCTCGGAGACGGTCGCCATCCGAACCGAGTACTTCTCGCCCAGGTAGCGGGCACGCTCCGGCATCCGCTCCGACACCACGAGGTCTTTGACCTGCCGGCCCGCCCGAAGGAGCCCGGCGAGGATCGCCTCGCCCATACTGCCGCCGCCGATGATCGCGATTCTGGCCATGTCGCAAGACCCTAGCGGGCCTGAGCAAGCGTTATTGGGCGGGCACCAAGGCCAGCTGACGGGTCTGCACGATGATCCGCCCGGTGCTGTCGACCACCGTGTGGTCTTCGTCGAACCAGTCCTGACCGATCTGCGTCGTCGTACAGGCCACCCGCAGCCAGCCGTCATCGGGCAGGCCCCGCAGGTACGCGGTCATCTGCACCGTGGGCGCCCAGCCCCGGCGATTCACCGCGTAGCAGACCGGCACCGAGATGTCCCCGCACATCAGTGCGAACAACACGTCCACCGGACCCTCCTTGGGCCGCACCCAGATCTTGAACACCGGGGCGCCGGCCTCGTTGACTGTTTCGTTCAGCTCGGGACGGATATCGCAGCCGCGGGCCAGATTGTTGATCGCCGCCGCGGGATGGCCCGGGCCGATCGGCTCGACATGCGCGGGCGGCTCGACGCTCATCAGCGCCGTCACCGGATTGGCGGACAGCAGGGGCTCGACGTGATGCTCCGGGTCACCGAGTGTGACGACGGTGCGCACGCAGATGCGCTCGCCCTGCGACAGCGCCACGTCGACCAGGCCGATGCGACGGCCGCGCTTGTGCACCCGGGTGACCAACTGGACCGGGCCGGGGTCGGGCGCGGATAGAAAATCCGCCGACACCGCAACGGGCTCGACTGTGTTAATCCCCGGGTCGCTTCGCTCTCCCCCTCGCCTTCGGCCGGGCGGTACCCCCAGCCCGTCGGTGCCTTCATGCGCGTATGCCTCACGAGCAGCCTTGGCGCAAACCGCCAGCATCACGCCGCCGTGGATCTTCGGCCCAATTGTCCAGTGCTCGTTGAGGTTTGCTTCGAAGCCGTTATCAGTCGGCCGTAACGCCATCACATCGCCGAACCGGGTGTGCATCAATGCCTTTCTCGCTCAACGCAACAGGTGAGTGCGCGCGAACTGGAGCGACTCGACCAGGAGCGCCTCTCGCTCTGCCTTGGTACGCGCACCCGATGTGGTGACTTCGAGGATCACATGCCCGGCGAAGTCGCTGGCCGCCAGCATCTGGCACACCTCGACGGTGGGCTGTGTCCCGCGGCCGGGCACCAGGTGTTCATCGGTCGCCGCGCCGTTGCCGTCGCACAGGTGCAGGTGCACCAGCCCGGAACCCATCCGCTCGGCCATCTCCAGGGCGTCGGTGCCCGCCGTCGCGGTATGCGACAGGTCCAGCGTGTAGTGGGCATGGTTGCCATCGAGTGGGTCATACGACGGCGCGAACGCCGAAATCCCAACGCCGGGACGGCCACCGCGCTTACGCATCCGTTCTATCGACGGATCCCCGGAGCCGAAGAACCGGTCGGTCCGGAACGGGAACATGTTCTCCACCGCGACCAGCACGTCGCTGCGGCTCTCCAGTTCGGCGACCTGCTCGCTGAATCCGTCGGCGTAGCGGCGCTGCCACCGGAACGGCGGGTGCACCACCACGGTCTGCGCGCCGAGGCGCTCGGCGGCCTGCACGCTGCGCGTCAGCTTCGGGATCGGGTTGGCCCCCCAAACCCGTTGGGAGATCAGCAGACAGGGCGCATGCACCGACAACACCGGCATGTTGTAGCGGCGCGACAGCTTGGCGATCGCCCCGACGTCCTGGCTGACCGTCTCTGCCCACACCATGAGTTCGACGCCGTCGTAACCCAATTCGGCCGCGTACTCGAAAGCGGCCTCGGTCCTCAGGGGATAGACCGAGGCCGTCGACAGACCGACCTTGATTGCGGGGCGCACTGATGAATCAGGTCGATTGCAACAGCGCCAACGGCCCGAGTGTGACCAGCGCCCCGACCGCGACCGCGATCAGAGTGCTGGCGATGTCCTCGGTTTTCCGGACGATTCGGACAGCCACCACGAGGCCAAGGATGACCAGCACCGACAGCACCAGCGCGACGATGTTGTTCCACCGCCACAGCTGGTCGAACGCGATGAACAACCCGGCGCCGAACGCGACGGCCAGAATCGATTGGCCGACCACCAGAAGGGCGCGCCACAGCACGGTGAGCTTGCCCTCGTGGGGCAGCGATTCGACAACTGCGCTATCCGCGTCGGTGGCCACCGCCACCGCACCGCCGTCGTGCTCGTCGTCTTGTGCGAGACCGCGCCGGGCGCGGTCGTCGGCCACCGTCTGGCCGCTGAACAGCGTGCCCCCGGAGGACCGCAGATACGACTGCAGCTCGGCAGCCTCGGCGACCTGCTCGTCCGGTGCCAGATCCAGCGCCGGAGTTGCCTCGTCGAGTGGGTCGAAGGCCATCTGCTCGGCGTCGGAAGCTTCAGCGGCTTCCGCAGCGTCAGCCGCCGCGGGCGCTTGTTCGGGTCGACGCAGGGGGCGGGGGTCGTAGCTGCGCTCAGGGCTGCGGTCACGCCGAGGGAGCGGGCTGTCCGCGCGCGGCGGTGGTGCATCGAAGGGTCGCGCCGGCTCGTCGGCCACCTTCTCGACCGTGGGGGCCGATCCGTTGTTGGCCGGTGTCTCGACGGGTTCAGGGGCTGCCGTCTCTTCCTCGGCCGTCTCTTCCTCGACCGTCTCTTCGGCGACCGGCTCGTCGACGACCGGTTCCTCGGCCACCTCGACGTCGGTCACCTCGACATCGCGCGCAATCGGAATCTCGCCGGTCCGAATGATCGGGATCTCGCCGGTCAGTTCGGCGACGGTCACCGCGTCACTGTTACCGCGCCGACGACGGCGCCGCCCCCCGACCGGCGGCGAGCCGATCGTTCCGTTTCTGGCGAGCAGCTCGGCGACTGAAATGGGCCGACTGTTCTCGCTGTCATCTGGTGCAGTCATCGTGTGCCTCTCGATCGGGCGCCAGTCGACCGATCAAAACCCTTGTTTCCAGCATCCCCCACGGAGGTTTCCACCAGGGCAGTTCCATCAGCTTCGCTGTCGAGTCGGCGCAGGATAATGCCCTCGCGCAGCGCCCACGGACAGATGTCGACCGATTCCAAGGACAGTGCTCGCATGCTTGCCTCCGCCACCAGAGCGCCTGCCACGATCTGTGGCGCCCGCTCGGCACTGACTCCCTCCAACTCGGCACGATCTGTCGTGGTCATCCTAGAGATGAAAGATATGAGCTGCCTCAGACCGTTGGCCGTCAGCGTTCGCTTGACCCTGGGCCCGGCACCCGAGGGCGCCGCACCGGTGAGGCGGGCCAGCGAGCGGAACGTCTTCGACGTCGCCACCGCGAGGTCGGGAAGACCGGCGTCCAGGACGAACGCACTGGCCTCGGCGAGCTCGTTGTCCAGCCAGTCGCGCAGCATCGCCACCCGGCGCCGGCCCGGCGGATCATCGGGCAGCCACTCGCGGGTGAGTCTGCCGGCACCCAGCGGCAGGGACAACGCCACCTCGGGCGCCTCGTCGACCCCGTTGGACAGCTCGAGCGATCCGCCGCCGATATCGAGGTTGATGATCCGCCCGGCACTCCAGCCGTACCACCGCCGCACGGCCAGGAACGTCAGCCGGGATTCGTTGGCACCGGATAGGACCTGCAGGTTCACCCCGGTTTCGGCCAGCACACGGGCAAGGACGTCCTCGGAGTTCTTCGCGTCGCGGACGGCGGACGTGGCGAACGCCATCAGGTCCGCGCAACCAGAACTCGCGGCGATCTTGGCGAACTCGTCGACGGTGTCGACCAGCTTGTCGGCGCCGCGGCGGGTGAGCTTGCCGGAGTCGTCGATCGCCTCGGCGAGGCGCAGGGCGGCCTTCGTCGAACTCATCGGAGTTGGATGCCCGCCCCGGTGCGCATCGACCACCAGCAGATGAACCGTATTGCTGCCCACGTCGAGCACGCCTAATCGCACGTGAACAAAACTAGCGTGACGACGACGTGCTCCACGTGCGACATGGGGCAAATGCCAACGAGAAGCCCGAGCACATGTGGACTACCGTTGGGCGCTGTGACAGATGGGCACGTGCAAGAAGTTGAACTCGACTTCCCTCGTGAGTGGGTGGAGTTCTACGATCCGGACGATCCAGAACACCTCATCGCCGCGGATCTGACCTGGCTGCTGTCCCATTGGACGTGTGTCTTCGGGACCCCGGCCTGCAAGGGCACGGTCGAGGGCCGCCCGGACGACGGCTGCTGCTCACACGGGGCGTTCCTGTCCGATGACGACGACCGCGCCAACCTCGACGATGCGGTCAAGCAGCTGACCGACGCCGATTGGCAGTTCCGGGACAAGGGTCTGGGCCGCAAGGGTTATCTGGAGAAGGACGAGTACGACGACGAGCCTGCCCTGCGCACCCGCAAATACAAGGGCGCCTGCATCTTCCTCAACCGCCCGGGTTTCCCGACCGGCATCGGCTGCGCCCTGCACACCAAGGCGATCAAGCTCGGCGTCGAACCGCTGACGATGAAACCCGAGGTGTGCTGGCAGCTTCCCATCCGGCGCACCCAGGAGCGGATCACCCGGCCTGATGGCAGCGAGATCCTCAAGACCATGATCACCGAATACGACCGGCGCGGCTGGGGCGAGGGTGGGTTGGACCTGCACTGGTATTGCACCGGCGACCCGGGGGCCCACGTCGGGAAGAAGCAGGTGTGGCAGTCCTACGGTCCCGAGCTGACCGCGCTGATCGGTGAGAAGGCGTACGCGGAACTGGCGGCCATGTGCAAACGTCGCGGTGGTTTTCCGCTCCTGGCCATCCACCCGGCCACCCGCGCCGCCCAGTAGCCGCGTCACACACCTTCGATCGCCCCAAGTCGGGCCGGCCAGCAAAGCCTCCGGTTGGTTTATTTGCTAGATCTGCATCACATTGCACAAAACTGGTGACGAAGACCATCTGGCCAGATGGTTGCCTCGCGGCCGAACTAGAGTTACGGTGCAGTTAATAGCAGTTCCGTGATACCGAGGGCAGATTTTCGCTGTGCTGGCCGAACAGTCCGATAACCACATCTCAGTTGATAACAACTGGGATAAGGGGCTTCGCCAAAACTCCACCTCAACGTTATTTGACGAGAACAGCATCCCCACTCTCTGGCCCGAGGCGCGTGTCTCGCAACGTGAGAACCGACACGTCCGGCATTCCAGGCGCAAGGCCCTCAGCGACGCCGGAATTATTTGCTTGATGGTGGCTGTTGCGACGGTTGCCGTGTTTGCCGGCGAGCCGGACGCGTTGCGAACCTATGCGGTGGGATCGGCCGGCCTCGCCGCCTTGTGGATGGCCGCGCTGGGTCTCAACGGCTACCGCGCAAACCGAGTGGTCGGCCGCCGGGTCAGCGAATACACCAGCGTCGCCCTCGCCACCCTTCAGCTGTTTGGCCTGATCGCGATCGGTGCGCTGCTGTTGCACGTCGACATCTCGCGGAGTTATCTCGCGATCGCCTTTCCGGCCGGATTGATCGGACTACTGCTGAACCGCCGTCACTGGCGCCGGGTCGCAGCCGCCGAACTCAGCAGTGTCGAACATCAGGTCTCGGTGCTCGTCGTCGGTAGCTCGAGGTCGGCCGCCGACGTCGCCGCCACCTTCGTTCGAGACCCCGATGCCGGCTACCGCGTCGTCGGGATCTGCACCCCCGAAGGACCGACGTCGCGAGACCGCAGCGTCGACGTCGACGGACACGCGATCCCCGTCGTCGGGATCGACCAGGCCATCGCCGACGCCGTGCGCCGCACCGGGGCGCACACCGTCGCGCTGGCGACCACCGATCATCTGCACCCCACCGAGGTCCGCCGGTTGATCTGGGAACTCGACTCGCTGGGTGTGGATCTGATGATCGCGCCAGGGCTGGTCGACATCGCCGAGGACCGGTTGCACAGCCGCCCGGTCGCGGGCATGACGATGTTCGAGGTCAGCAAGCCTCAGCACGAGGGTGCGAACTCCGCCGCCAAGCGGGCCTTCGACATCGTGTTCACCACGATCGCGATGATCGTGGTCGCGCCGCTGTTCGCGCTCACGGCGCTGGCCGTGCGACTGTCGGGTCCCGGACCGGTGTTCTACATGTCCGAGCGGATCGGCCTCAAGGGCACCACGTTCACGATGCTCAAGTTCCGCAGCATGGTCGACGGTGCCGACGCCGGGGCGCCGGCGATGATCTCCGCCGACGGCACCAGCCCGATGTTCTGGAAGGCCAAGGACGATCCGCGGATCACCCGGGTCGGAAAGGTCATTCGCAAATACAGCATCGACGAACTGCCCCAGTTCATCAACGTGCTGCGCGGCGACATGAGCGTTGTCGGGCCCCGGCCGCAGGTCCGCCGCGAGGTCGACTCGTACGACTACCTGATTCGCCGACGGTTGAGCGTCAAGCCCGGTTTGACCGGTCTGTGGCAGGTCAGCGGACGGTCGGACCTCCAGACCGAGGACGCCGTCCGACTGGACCTGAGCTACATCGAGAACTGGTCGCCGATCAAGGATCTGGTGATCATCGTCAAGACGATCAAGACCGTATTGGCCGGCGACGGCGCCTACTAGCGGCTAGCCCTCCAGCTTGTAACCCAGCCCGCGCACCGTGACCAGGTGCACCGGGTTGGCCGGGTCCGCCTCGATCTTCGACCGCAGCCGCTTGACGTGTACGTCGAGGGTCTTGGTGTCTCCGACGTAGTCGGCACCCCACACCCGGTCGATCAGCTGACCGCGGGTGAGCACCCGTCCGCTGTTGCGCATCAAGTACTCCAGCAGATCGAATTCCTTGAGCGGCAACGTAATCGGCTCGCCGTTGACGGTGACGACGTGGCGCTCGACATCCATCCGGACCGGGCCGGCCTCCAGGATGGCGTCACCGATGCCGGAGTCTTCGGTGTCGCTGCCGCGGCGGAGCACCGCGCGGATGCGGGCGATCAGCTCGCGCGCCGAGTACGGCTTGGTGACGTAGTCGTCGGCACCGAGCTCCAGGCCGACCACCTTGTCGATCTCACTGTCGCGTGCGGTGACCATGATCACCGGCACGCTGGAGCGGGCGCGCAGCTGCTTACAGACATCGGTGCCGGTCATACCCGGCAACATGAGATCCAGCAGCACGATGTCGGCCCCGGAACGGTCGAATTCAGCCAGGGCGGATGGGCCGTCACCGACCACGGTGGCCTCGAACCCCTCCTTGCGGAGCAGGAAGGCCAACGGGTCGGCCAGCGATTCCTCGTCTTCCACGATCAACACATTGGTCATTGGCGTAGTGCCTCCTCGTCAATGGCCGATTGGTCGGCCTGTTCGTCGTCTTCGTTGTTGGGATAGGCGGGAATGGACAGGGTGAACGTCGAGCCGGTTCCCGGCTGGCTCCACAGCCGGATACTGCCGTTGTGGTTGGCCGCCACATGCTTGACGATGGCCAACCCCAGACCAGTGCCGCCAGTGGCACGGGAGCGCGCTTTGTCGACCCGGAAGAATCGTTCGAACACCCGCTCCTGATCGGCGCGGGCGATACCGATTCCCCGGTCGGTGACTGCGATCTCGATATTGTCGCCGCGACGGCGGCGGCTGATCGACACCTTCGATCCATCCGGTGAGTACGCGATCGCATTGGAGATCAGGTTCGCCAGCGCGGTGACCAACAACGACTGGTCGCCCAACACCCGGAATCCGCTCGGCGCGTCGGTGGTCACCTTGATATCGGCGTTGTCGGCTGCCACCTTGTGGCGCGAAATAGCCTCACTGACAACGGAATCCACGTCGACGCCATCGAGGTCCGGCAGCGGCTCGGCGCCCTGCAGACGGGACAGCTCGATCAGCTCATGGATCATACTGGCCAGCCGCTGGGATTCGGTGAGGATCTTGCGGCTGAAGTGGTGCACGGTCTCGGGGTCTTCGGCCGACTCCAGCAGTGCCTCGGCCAGCACGCCCATCGCGGCAACCGGTGTCTTGAGTTCGTGGCTGACGTTGGCCACGAAATCACGCCGGCTGGCCTCCATGCGGGCCTGCTCGGACTGGTCGTCGACGTAGACCACGGCGAAGCGCGGATCCTGTTTGCTCAGCAGCCGAACGTGCCCGCGCACCGACAGCCCCGAGCGACCGGGGGCGGCCCGCTGCGGCTGCTGCGACAGGTCCACTTCGACGCCCTCGCCGGTGGCCAGCACGCGCTGCGCCGCATTCCAGGCCCGCTCGTCGAGCTGCCGGTCACGCACGAGACCCAGCTCCGTGGCCCGGTCGTTGACGAACACCACGTCGCGATGCGAGTCGACGACCACCATGCCGATCGGGGCCAGCGACACCACATGCTGCAACATCTGCGAGACGGTGATCCCGGCCTCGGTGATCGCGCGGCGCTGCCTGCGCTCCAAGATCCGTGGGGTGAGTGCGGCCCCGATACCGAAACCGACGGCGAGCGCTACCAGCGCCGCGACGGTGGCCAATAGTGCCACCGAGCCAACACTCACACACAAAGCGTACGCATTGGGTGAACGTCATCCCAGCAACGTGCGGCCAAATCGGGCTACGTCACATAGTTAGGGCGTATGTATTCCGCCCCCGTTTACCCGGCGTTTGCCAAACCGGGCCGCTGATCGGCCGCCTACTTGGCGCCCTGGCTGGCCACCGCGGCCGCACCCGCGGCGGCGGCCCCGGGATCCAGGTAGGTACCACCGGCCACCAGCGGTTTCAGGTCCGCGTCCAGGTCGTAGCGCAACGGGATGCCGGTCGGGATGTTCAGGCCCACGACCTCGGCGTCGGACATGCCGTCTAGGTACTTCACCAGCGCCCGCAGCGAGTTGCCGTGCGCGACCACCAGCACGGTCTTACCGGCCTGCAGGTCAGGGACGATCGTCTCGGTGAAGTAGGGAACGAAGCGGGCGACAACGTCGGCCAGGCATTCGGTCAGCGGGCCCCCGCCGATATCGGCGTACCGCGGGTCGGTGTCCTGGCTGTAGGTGCTGCCCGGCTCGATCGGCGGCGGCGGCGTGTCGTAGCTGCGCCGCCAGAGCATGAACTGCTCCTCGCCGTACTTCTCCTTGGTCTCGGCCTTGTCCAGGCCCTGCAGCGCACCGTAGTGCCGCTCGTTGAGCCGCCAGTCGCGGTGCACCGGGATCCACAGCCGGTCGGCGGCGTCCAGCGCCAGGTGCGCGGTGGTGATCGCGCGCCGCAGCAGCGAGGTGTAGAGCACGTCGGGCAGCAGTCCCTGCTCGGCCATCAGCTTGCCGCCGCGCACCGCCTCGGCCCGGCCCTTGTCGGTGAGGTCGACGTCCACCCAGCCGGTGAACAGATTCAGCGCGTTCCATTCGCTCTCGCCGTGGCGCAGCAGGATCAGTGTGGAGTCAGCCATGCCCGAAATCCTCTCACGCCCAGGATCAGTCGTCGTCTTCGTCGGCGTCTTCGTGGGACGCTCGACTCCTCCTCATCGTTCGTCCCTCACTCTGCATCGTCGTCTTCGGTGATCAGATGCTCGAACGCCTGCAGATTCTTCAGCGATTCACCCCGCGACACCCGCCACGCCCACTCCTTCTGGATGGAGGACTTGAAGCCCAGCTCCAGCAGGGTGTTGAAGTCGGTGTCGACGGCCTCGAGCACCTGCCCGAGCACCCGGTCGAGCTCGTCGGCGGTCACCGACTCCAGCGCCATCCGGCCGACCAGGTAGATGTCGCCGGTGTTGTCCAGCGTGTAGGCCACGCCGTAGAGCCTGCGGTTGCGTTTGAGCAGGAATCGGTAGACGCCCTGGTGGTTCTCGTCGGGCTGGCGGCAGACGAACGCCTCGACCCGCACCGAATGCTCACCGATGCTCAGCAGGGTGTTGGTCGTGAGCTTGCGCTCCCCCGGCAGTTCGACGATCAGCCCCGGCAGCCCGCCGTGGGCGCCAACGTGACGGCTGTAGACCAGGCCGTGCTCGGTCAGCGCGTCCTCGATGACCTGCTGAATGTTCGAGCTCATGCCCGCACGCCGCGCCGCATCGACCAGCGCCTGCCGTTGCGTCGGGCCAGCGCATCACCGGCCGCGCGGCGGCGCCGAGCGCCGGCGTAGTCGGTGATCGCCCGGCCATAGCTGGCCAGCAGTCCGTCGACGGTGTTAGCCCAGGAGAAGCGCTGCGCGTGCGCCACCGCCGCGGCACTCAGCTCGCCGTGGTCGCGCCGCAGCACCCCAGCGATCGCATCGGCCCACCGAGCGGGGTCATGGCTGGACACCAGCGCCCCGCTCACGCCGTCGGCCACCGCGACGGGCAGCCCGCCAACGGCCGCGGCCACCACCGGCGTGCCGCAGGCCTGCGCCTCGACCGCGACCAGTCCGAACGATTCCGAATAGCTGGGCACCGCAACCAGATCCGCGGCCCGGTAGACGTTGACCAGCTGCTCGCGCGACTGCGGGGGAAGGAACGTCACACGGTCCGCTATACCCAATTCAGCGGCAAGACCCACCAAGACGTCGGGTGCCGCCAGCCCACTGCCGGACGGACCGCCGGCGACCAGCACGCGCACGCCGGGCAGCTGCGCGGCCGCACGCAACAGGACGTCAGGCGCCTTCAGCGGCTGGATGCGCCCAACGAAGGCCACCACCGGTTCGTCGGCCCGCAAGCCGAGCGCGGCCCGCGCGATGCGCCGGTCACCGGGCGTGAACATCTCCAGATCGACGCCTGGATAGACCACGTCGATCCGCCGCGGTTCGGCGTTGTGTAGCGAAATCAATTGGCGGGCTTCATCTTCGGTGTTGACCACCAGCCGGTCGGCCTCGTCGACCACCTGCTGTTCGCCCACCCCGCGCAGCGGTGGTTCCGGCGAGTCACCGTCGGCCAGTGCGGCGTTCTTCACCGCGGCCAGCGTGTGGGCGGTGTGTACCAGCGGCACCGTCCAGCGGTCGCGGGCCAGCCAGCCGACCTGACCGGACAGCCAGTAGTGCGAATGCACGATGTCGTAGTAGCCGGGCTCATGATTGGCCTCGGCGCGCAGCACCCCTGCGGTGAACGCGCACAGCTGAGTCGGCAGGTCGTACTTGTCCAGGCCCTCGAAGGGGCCTGCGACCACGTTGCGCACCAAGACTCCGGGAGCGACCCGCACCAGCGGCTGGTCCGACGATGACGTCGCTCGGGTGAAGATCTCCACCTCGACCCCGCGCCGGGCCATCTGCAGTGCGGTCTGCAGCACGTAGACGTTCATCCCGCCGGCGTCGCCGGTGCCGGGCTGGGCCAGCGGCGAGGTGTGTACCGACAGGACGGCTATGCGCACGTCGTCATGTCTACACCACGCGGCAAAGACGATAATCCTGATAGCGAGCCCACCAACGGCGGCCGGTCGACGGCGAATGCGCCGACCTCGCCGCCACCTATTCGGCTTGTGGATTATTCTCCGCCGATGCGGACGTCGCGTTATCTGGCCGGTGCGGTCGCCATTATCGTGAGCTACGCCCTGCTCTTCATGCTCGGGCCCGTGGCCACCGACATGTGGGTCGCAGAGGATCAGATCGCGGAAACTGTCAGCGCGCTGGCGCTGTTGGCGACGGGGGTCTTCTTCCTCCTGATTCTCCTTAACGGGCGTCGCGACAAGCGGCTCGGAACGCTCAAGCAGATCATCTTGGTCGGATTGGTGCTCTTGTTCTTGGTCGCCGCCGGAGAAGAGGTCAGCTGGGGTCAGCGCTACTTCGGTGTGACAACGCCCAGCGCACTGCAGAGCCGCAACGCCCAAGGGGAACTCAATCTCCACAACGACAAGGTTTTCAGCGGTTGGCTCAACTCCTATCGCTTGATGATGCTCTTCTGGATCACCTTCGGGGTCCTGATCCCGGTTGTTGCGGCGTCATCCAAGCGTGCTCGGGCCATGCTCGACCGCGTGATTCCCGTTCTGCCACTGTGGGTTGCTGGGTACCTGATCTTCGCGACGGTCGTGGCCAAGCTATCCAATGTGCTCGCCTCCGCCTTCCCACATTTGTATGAGGGACGGTATTACCCGACATACCCAGGCGCGGCGACGGAGATCACCGAAGCCGTCATTGCGGTGCTCTTAGCGCTCGGTGCCTATGCGCTGTATCGAAGGGCGAAGACGGCACCGAAGACGTCGCTACCGTGAGCGTCTTTACACCGCGGCTTCGCGGCGGTTCTGCGCCCGTCTCAATGCGCCGATCGGGTCGGCATACAGCCCACCCAGCGACACGATGCCGGCGCCGGCTTCCTGCACCCGGTTACCGAACCCGGTCACCCGGATATCGCGGGTCGGCAGCACCGAACGCTCGGCGAACGCCGACTCGACCGTCTGCATGCCTTCGGGGTACTCGGTGAACGCCTGGCCGCCGACGACGAGGTCGTCGGGGTTGAGCATGTCGCGCAGCAGCGCAACCGCTCCGCCAAGGACACGGGCGCGTTCGGCCAGCAGCTCCTGGGCACCGAGGGCGGCCCGGGTGTCACCCTGCCGGGCGGTTCGCAGCAGGGTCGCCATCGCGGCGCCTGGGCCGGAGGCCGGCACGATGCCGCGCTTGCGGGCGGCGGCCAGTACGGCCTCGTCGCTGACCGTCGATTCCAGCTGTCCACTGCCACCGAGCAATTCGGAGACCACGGGCAGCGCGGCGATGGTGCCCGGGCCGCTGGACGGGCTGTGCACCCGCCCGCCGATCACCAGCGCGAAACCGACCGTCTCACGGGCGTAGACGTACAAGCTGCTCGACGTCGGGGCCGGCGAGCGCCGCAGACCCAGCAGAACCTCGGCACCGGCCATCGCGTCCACGTGGGAAGCCACCGATACCGGCAGCCCCAACGCCTCGGCGAGCACCGGGCCGACCGGGGCCTGCGCCCAGCCCAGCCGGCCGTGGTCCACGTGGCCCGTGACGCTGTCGACCACACCACCGATGGCGACGCCGATCCACAGCGGACGCCGGCGATGCCAGCGGCTCAGGTAGCGGCGCGCGCTGCCGGCCAGCGAGGCCAGTGCGGCGGCCTGCCCACCCCGCGGTGTCGGGGTCTCGACGGCGTCGAGCGTGCGGCCGAGCAAGTCGGTCGCGACGATGTTGGTGGTCCGCGCGCCGATGTGGATACCGAGGGTCAGGAACGGCTCGTGGTTGACCTCGACGGGAACGCGCGGACGGCCGATGGCGCCGGATACCGCGAGGTCGGCGCGCTCGCGCAGGATGCCCGCGTCCAACAGGGCGGTGACCTGCCGGTTCACCGTGGCGATCGACAGGTTGGTGACCTGCGCGATCACATCCCGGCCGATAGCTCCGCGCTGGCGTACCGCGGCGAACACCGACGCGGCGGCGGCGTCCGGGATCCGCAGTGACGGCGCCACGATGTGATGGCGGGTCCGCAAGGGGTGCGGCCGGGTTCCGACGCGGGCCGCGTCATGGGCGGTGCGGAGCGGGTCACGGGAAGAGAGAGCGACGGTACGCATAGGGGGTGTCCTTCTCGAGTCGGATTTGGGGGCATATGCCACACCCGGCGACTTGAGCGGGACGAGAAGAAGAATGTCCGGTCGGTCAGGCGCAGCGAATCGCGTGACAACAACACGCGGTGTGCGCGACCAGACAGCTGGTCAGACCGAAACGGATCACGGGAAGAATTTAGCACAGTTACTAGAGTTGGAACGATGACAGCTCCAGACGCCCATTCCCGCGTTGCAGTCGTCACCGGCGCCAGCTCTGGCATCGGCGAAGCGACCGCCAAAACCCTTGCCACCCTTGGCTTTCACGTCGTAGCGGTGGCTCGACGAGCCGATCGCATCCAGCGGCTGGCCGATGAAATCGACGGCACCGCCGTTGTGGCCGACGTCACTGACGATGCCGCAGTCGAGGCGCTGGCGGCCGGGTTGACCCGGGTCGACGTGCTGGTCAACAACGCCGGCGGAGCCAAAGGGCTGGAGCCGATCGCCGAGGCGAACCTGGACGACTGGCGCTGGATGTGGGAGACGAACGTCCTCGGGACACTGCGTGTGACCAGGGCGCTGCTGCCCAAACTCGTCGCGTCCGGTGACGGGCTGATCGTGACCGTCACGTCGATCGCCGCGCTGGAGGTCTACGACAACGGCGGCGGATACACCGCTGCCAAACATGCCCAGGGCGCACTGCACCGAACACTGCGCGGCGAGCTGCTCGGAAAACCGGTGCGGCTCACCGAGATTGCGCCAGGCGCGGTGGAGACGGAGTTCTCCCTGGTGCGCTTCGGCGGTGACGAGCAACGCGCCGAGAAGGTCTATTCCGGGATTACGCCGCTGGTGGCCGCCGACGTCGCCGAGGTGATCGGCTTCGTCGCGTCCCGCCCGTCGCACGTCAACCTCGACCAGATCATCATCCGGCCCAGGGACCAGGCCAGCGCCAGCCGGTTCAACCGCCGGTCGTAGCCGTCCGCGTCGTCGTCGG
>JAHFVD010000023.1:27111-102871 GCA_023264735.1 Mycobacterium sp.
ATCGGCTTCGTCGCGTCCCGCCCGTCGCACGTCAACCTCGACCAGATCATCATCCGGCCCAGGGACCAGGCCAGCGCCAGCCGGTTCAACCGCCGGTCGTAGCCGTCCGCGTCGTCGTCGGCGGAGTCGTCGTGGTCGTAGTGGTGGTGGGTGTGCCCGACAGCGTCGGCGCGTCGGTCGGGGTGGCCGGCGCGCTGCTGGGCATGCTCGTCTCCGGCTTTGTGCCCGACAGCGCCGACATGGCCTTCCATTCGTTCCAGTCCACCGCCCAGTCCCAGATGTCGCCGTCGGCGTAGGACAGCTGGATCGAGGTGCCGGTCACCTCGACCGGGTCGCCGTAGACGGCGGTGCCGAAGTACTGCTCGGCGTCACCGGTGGACAGATTGATGCAGCCATTGGTGACGTTGGTGTTGCCCTGCGCGCCCGACGAGGCCGGGTTGGCGTGGATGAACTCACCGTTGTTGGAGATCCGCACCGCCCAGCGCTCGTGCACGTTGCTGTAGCCCGCCGCCTGGTTGGTCATGTAGAAGTCCGCGTACTTCTCGCTGACGACGTGGATACCGCTGCGGGTGACGTTACGGGGCTGGTCGGCCTCGCCGTAGCTGCACGGGAAATCCATGGTGACGCCTTCGTCGGTGATCACCTGGATGCGGTGCGAGGTGGCGTCGGCCTTCACGACCTGGCGGCGGCCGATATCGAAGTCCAGCGTCGAGTCGGCCGCGCCGTAGGCGTCCTGGCCGAACTTCACGCCGTAGAGGCGGGCGTCGACGTGAACCTTGGTTCCGGCCGGGTAGTAATCCCGGGTTCGGTAGTGCACCCGCGACCCGCCCACCTCGTCGGGCAGCCAGGCCCAGCTGCCCTCGGCCGGCGGGGTCGTGGTGACGGTCAACGCCTTTTCCACATCGGGCTTGTGCTCGTCGTCGATCGCGGCGTCGAACTGCAGGATGATCGGCACCGCGACCCCGACGGTCTGCCCGTCGGACAGCTGGAACTGACCGTTGACCTTGGCGGTCGGGTCGACGGTCGTGAACGATGCGGCGACGGGCAACGCGTTCCCGTCACGCCCGACCGCAGAACCGGCCCAGGTGTAGGCGACGCCGTAGCCCAACGGCTCGGTGACGGTGAAGGCGGTGCGGTCACGGTTGAGCACCCCGGCGACGGGCTTGCCGTCGGCATTGGTCAGGGCGACGTGCTGCAACCAGCCGTCTTTGATCTGGAGGCTGGCCGCAGTCGTCGGCAGAACGTCCTTGGCGTCGTTCGACGGGGTGAAGTTCAGCGACGCCTTGGGCGGGGGGCCGGACGACGCCGCGGTCTGGTTGCCGGGCACCTTGTCACACGCGGCCAGAGCAGCGGGGGCAGCCACACCGAGGAACAGCGCTGTCAAAGCGCGTCGCCGATTGATCGGCGGCAGTCGGTCGGCTGGGCTCACGTCAATCCAAGATACGGAACCCAGCCGTCACGCTGCCAATTGAGAGTGTGTGGTTAAGACCTCACAGGAGGCCGATGAGTTGTCCCAGGGCGGCGGCGACGCCACCGAACTTAGTGCCCTCGAATGTGATGTCGACCGGATCGATCGTGACGTCTACGTCAACCCCACCGATATTTTGCGTAGCGCTCGAGCCGACCCAGCTCAGCGTCACCGGCCGCAGCGGAGCGAACACCCCGCCGAACGGAATGCCAAGCAACGCGGGATCGCCTCCACCGACAGGGATGGGCACCGTGAGCGTCTGCTCGCCGAACAGAACAGCACTCGTCATTCTGGGCCCGCCCTCGATAAATGCCTGCACCGCCCCGAGCACGTCGCCGGTCTGAACCGCGGTGGCGAACGACGTGAAGCTGTCGTAGGCCGAGGCCGCACCGAGCACCGCCGAGCCGGCAGCACTGACCAGGAATGCAACCGGGCCCGGAACCACGAGCTTCCCGCTAGTCAGGGAGATCTGAGCCGTCGAATGAACGGGCGGAATCGCGAGGGCCGATGTTCCCGTCCCCTTCACCGAGAACTGCGCCTGACCGATCGGCGTGCTCGCGTCCACAGCCAGTTCCACATCGCCACTGCCGCCGATGTCAGGAATTGTCCCGTTGGCCGCCACCGAGATGGGGCCGAACGGGGTGTCGATCGTCTGAGAAATGGGCCCAATGTTCAGGGAGGCGACGGCAGTTTTCCTCGCCGCGGCGGCGCTCACGGCCGGCTTACCGGATACCACCTTCGCGACCGGGGCATTAACTCGTTTCGTCGTGGCTACGCCCGCCCTGTGCGTGGGCCCGGCGTCAGACGAGCTCGACGAGCTCGAATGGCCGCCGGTGTCGGCCTGGGCAACCGCCGTCGCACCCGCCAGGGCAGCACCCACACCCAAGGTCAGCGCGCCCGCGCCCAGCCAAGTTCTGACGCCCAGTGCGCGGTTGCGTCCGCGCGTCGCAGTTTTCGTGGTTCCAGTGGCCATTTCACAATCCCCCGTCGTGCCTGAAGCTAACCCGTGAGCGGGCTGACACCCACTATTTTGCCCATTTTTCGTCGCCCGGGTTAATTTTCAGAATATTTGTCGGATCGTGTCGCGGTGCGGCTGATGAATCCCCCGCTCAGGGGAGGCGCGCAGGGCTACAGCGAACAACCGACAAGCACGGGTTCGGGCACCAGCGTGATTCCAAACACGTCGTGCACACCGTCACGGACGGTGCGCGCAAGCGCCAGCACGTCGGTCGTGGTCGCGCTGCCGCGGTTGGTCAGCGCAAGCGCGTGTTTGGTCGACAATCGGCACGGCGCGGCGTCCGTGCCCGGATAGCCCTTGCCGAAGCCGGCCTGTTCGACCAGCCAGCCGGCGGCCAACTTGATCCCGTCCGGCGCCGGGTAGTGCGGCACCGCGTCGTCTCGACGGGCCTGGAGTTCGTCGAATCGATCCGCGGGCACGACGGGGTTGGTGAAGAACGACCCGACGCTCCAGGTGTCGTGGTCGGCGGCGTCGAGCACCATGCCTTTGCGAGCCCGCAATCCCAGCACGGTGGCACGCACCTCGGCGGGGTCGGCCCGCTCACCCACCGGCACACCGAGGACCCCGGTCAGCTCGCCGTACCGCAGCGGCGCCGAGCGTCCGGTGTCGTCGAGGGCGAACTCCACCTCCAGCACCACCGCATCCGAGGAGTTCTTCAGGTCGCTGTGCCGGTATCCCAGCCCGAGTTCACCAGCCGGCACCCAGCGCACCTGCGAACTTCGGCGGTCCAGCAGTCGGACCCGCGTCAGATGGTCGGCCACCTCGACGCCATAGGCGCCGACGTTCTGCACCGGGGTGGCACCGGCCGAGCCGGGAATCCCGGACAGGCATTCCAACCCGCCCAATCCGGCCGCCACGGCAGCGACCACCACGTCGTCCCAGACGGCGCCGGCTTCGGCGCGCAGCAAGCCACCGTCGAGGCTGACAGCCTGGTTGGCCAGCCGGACGACCGTCAGATCGGTGAGGTCATCGGCGATCACGACGTTGGAGCCGCCGGCCAAGACCAGCACCGGACCGTCGGCCGCGGTGTCGACGGCGCCGAGGGCCGCCACGATCTGCTCGGAGGTGGTGCAGGTGATGACGCGGCGCGCAATCGGGCCGACGCGCAGGGTGGTCAACGGCGCCAGCGGGACGTTGTCGGCAACCGCCGCGCCGCCGTGCTCCTGCCGTACTGCCACGGCCCGTAACGGTAGCCTCACCAGCTATGCCGCGTTCATTCGACATGGCCACCGATTACGAGGGCAGCGTCGAACAGGTGCACCAGGCATTCCTCGACGAGCAGTACTGGTTGGCCCGGCTGGCCGATTCCGGCGCCGACGACGCGACGCTCAACTCGATCCGAGTGACCCCCGACGGTGGCGTCGAGGTGACCACCACCCAGGTGCTGCGGGCCGACCGGTTGCCTGCCGTCGTCACCCAGTTCCACCACGGTGATCTGGAAATCCGCCGCGCGGAGAGCTGGACCGCGCTGGTAGGTGGCCAGGCCGAGGCCGCCGTGAGTGGCAGCATCCCCGGGGCGCCGGTGACCTTGACCGGTAGTGCTCAGCTGGCACCCGCAGAGTTGCGGGCGCGCTTGGCTTTTCGGGCCACCGTCGAGGTGCGGATCCCGCTGGTCGGCGGCAAGGTGGAGAACTTCATCGGCAATCAGCTGGTCGACCTGCTGATCGCCGAACAGCGGTTCACCACCATGTGGATCGCCGAAAACGGCTGACGCCGCAGGTACGGTTGCCTCATGTCCCGCCGCATGGACTACGTCATCGGACTCGACAAGCCCGTGGCTGATCTCTACCAGAGCTTCACCAGCCTCGAGTATTGGGAAGACCTGATCGCCGAACACCAACAGCACACCGATTCCGAGCTCACCCGGTTCGATTCCGACGAAAGCGGCACCGACATCGTGTTCACCCACACGGTGTCGCGCAGGGATATGCCGTCGTTGGTGGCCCCCGTGGTTCCGTTGCGGCTCACCATCACCCGCGAACAGCATTTCGACCCGTTCGACACCGCGAAGAACTCGGCCGACGGGCACTACCGGGCGCTGGTGCCTGCCGCCCCGCTGCACTTCGACGGAACGTACGTGCTGCAGCACACCCCCGAGGGCAGTGAGCTACGGCTGCGCAGCCTGTGCAAGGTCAACGTGCCACTGGTCGGCGGCAAGATCGAGCAGTGGGTGTGCGACGGCCTGCGCGGATTGTTCGACAGCGAACGGGATTTCACCCGCGACTGGATCGCCGGCCATTACTAGACCGCCCCGCCCGGTCGGCGTTCCGACCCGCGGCACCACCAACGCCAATCGGCTGCGGCGGGCCGACCGGTGGCTGGTGAACTCTTTACGGGTGCGCGCCGCACTGGAATCGACCGCCGAACCGGTGATCGTCGACCTGGGCTACGGCCGATTGCCCGTCACCACACTGGAACTGGCGGCGCGGTTGCGCCCGGTACGCGCCGACATTCGGGTGGTCGGACTGGAGATCGATCCGCAACGCGTGGTACCGGGCGTCGACGGCGTCGAATTCGGAGTCGGCGGTTTCGAACTCGCCGGATTGCATCCGGTTCTGGTGCGCGCGTTCAACGTCCTGCGCCAGTACCCCGAGGACGCGGTGGACCAGGCGTGGGCGGAAATGCGGGCGCGGCTGGCACCGGGCGGGCTGATCCTCGACGGCACCTGCGACGAGCTCGGCAGGCGCTGCTGCTGGGTGCTGCTGGACCGCGACGGTCCGGTGAGCCTGACCCTGGCGTGCGACCCGCGGCATATCGAGCGCCCGTCAGATCTGGCCGAGCGGCTACCGAAAGTTCTTATCCACCATAATGTTACGGGCCAACCCATCCACACCCTGCTGTCGTCGGCGGATCGCGCCTGGGCGGCTTCGGCCGGTCATTCGGTATTCGGCCCGCGGGACCGCTGGCGCGCCATGCTCACCGAGCTGCGCGCGTCCGGAGTTCCGATCGAGCCGCAGCGGCGCAATGCCCGCGATGCGGTGCTGACGGTGCCCTGGTCGACGGTGGCGCCGCACGTAAGCTGACGGCATGCGGATTGCGCTGGCCCAATTGCTCTCGGACGCCGACCCGGCGGTAAACCTCAATCTGGTCGAGGACTACACCCGCCGCGCCGCGGACGCCGGTGCCCGACTGGTCGCGTTCCCCGAAGGCATGATGTGCCGGTTCGGCGTCCCGCTGGCTCCGGTGGCCGAACCTCTGGACGGACCGTGGGCCGACGAGGTGCGGCGCATCGCGCACAGCTCCGGGATCACGGTGCTGGCCGGCATGTTCACCCCGGTTCCCGACGGCCGGGTCACCAACACGGTGCTGGCCGTCGGCCCAGATGTCGACGCGCACTACGACAAGATCCACATGTACGACGCATTCGGGTTTGCTGAATCCGACGCGGTGGCGCCCGGCCGCGAGCCGGTGGTGATCACCGTCGACGGTGTCCGGGTCGGAATCACCCTGTGCTACGACATCCGCTTCCCCGCCCTGTACACCGAGCTCGCTGACCGCGGTGCGCAGCTGATCACCGTCCACGCGTCGTGGGGCGCCGGGCCCGGCAAGCTGGAGCAGTGGACCCTGCTGGCCCGCGCTCGTGCCCTGGATTCGGCGTGTTTCGTGGCCGCGGTCGACCAGGGCTATCCGGGCGACGAGATGGCCACCGCGTCCAAAGCGCCGACCGGTGTGGGCGGCAGCCTGGTGGCGTCCCCGCTCGGCGAGGTGGTGGCATCCGCCGGCGATGATCCGCAGTTGGTGGTGGCCGATATCGACATCGATCGGGTCGCACCGGTGCGGGAAATGCTCGGGGTGCTGCGTAACCGCTCAGAGTTCGCTCAGGCTGATAAGGCAGAATCGCCCCGGTGACAAGCCCGCCACAAGGCCCGAACCATCCCGTCGGCCCCGGCGACCCGACAACCCCGGCGTGGCCAGCGGCCCCGGGGCAGGGCACACCCACCGAGTACATCCCGCGGCCGGGCGCCCCGGTCGATCCGCCGACGCAGCAGTTCTCCCATGTCCCGCCGCCGGCACCTCCCGCTCAGACGGCACCGCCGATACCGTCGGAGGAGCCCGAGGAACCCAAGCGGGGATTCCTGCGCGACCCGCTGACGATCGTCCTGTCGCTGATCATCGTCGTGGCACTGGTGTTCGCCGGGCTGCTGGGCACCGAGCTCTACGTGCGCCACGTGGCCGACACCGCGGTGTCCAGGGCGGTGTCCTGCGTGGTGCAGGACCAGACCAAGGTCTCGTTCGGCGTCCGCCCGTTCCTGCTGCAGCACCTCACGAAGCACTACAACGACATCTCGGTGCAGACCGCGGGCAACCAGATACGTCAAGCCAAGGGCATGAAGCTCGACCTGCTGCTCGATGACGTCCGGATCAACCAGACCGCCGACTCGGCAGGGACCATGGGTTCGCTGGATGCCAACATCAGCTGGTCCAGCGACGGCATCAAGCAGACCGTGCAGGACGCCATCCCGTTCCTAGGCAGCCTGGTCAGCGGGGTGAAGACCTCGCCGTCGGACGGCACCATCGAGCTGCAGGCCGGTCTGGGATCGGTCATCGTCAAGCCGGCGGTGATCAACAACGCTCTGAGCCTGCAGGTGGTCGGTCTGACCGGGCTGGGGTTCATGCTTCCGAAGGAATCTGTGCAGCCGGCTCTGGATGCGTTCATGACCATCCTGACCAAGAACCTGCCGATGGGCATTCACGCTGACAGCGTTGCAGTCACCGACGAAGGCGTCACCGCCAAGTTCATCACCCGGAACGCGATCATCCCCAACGGCCAGCAGGATCCCTGCTTCGCCGGCGTCTAGAGGCCGGGCTAAAGCCCGTCCAAAACCGCACGCGTTCCGGATAATCCGAGTCGCGTCGCGCCCGCGTCGAGCATCGCCACCGCGTGCTCGGCAGTGCGGATACCGCCACTGGCCTTGACGCCCAACCGACCGCCGACGGTGCCCGCCATGATCTCGACCGCGATCACCGATGCGCCGCCGGCCGGATGAAAGCCGGTGGAGGTCTTGACGAAATCGGCGCCGGATTCTTCAGCGGCCCGGCATGCCGCCACCAACGTCGCTTCGTCGCCAAGGCTGAGCAGAGCGGCGGATTCGACGATGACCTTCAGCACCGCACCGGGCACTGCGGCTCGGACCGTCGCGATTTCGGCGGCCACGTCTGCGACGTTCCCGGCGAGCGCGGCCCCGACGTCGATGACCATATCGATCTCGCCGGCGCCGCATTCGACGGCCGCCGCGGCCTCTCGGGCTTTGATAGCCGGTAGGTGCTTGCCGGACGGGAAGCCCGCGACGGCGGCGATGACGAGGCCTTCGGGATGCGTGCCAGCCGCCTTGTGCGCGACGGAAATCATCGATGGCGATACACACACCGCGAAGACCCCGAGATCGGCGGCCTCCGCGACGAGCGCGGCGACGTCAGCGTCGGTGGCTTCGGGTTTCAGCAGTGTGTGGTCGACCAGCGCGGCCACCTCGGCCGGTGTCCGCATCAGAACGGCTCGTTGAGGCCGCCGGGGTTGCAGCCCGCCTCCGTCATCGTCTGGTCGTCGACCACCGGCCGGAACGGTTCCAGATTCCAGCTGGTCTTGCCGGGCTGGCCGAACTCGGCGAAGCGGAAGTGGCAGACGAACTGATCACGCATGCCTGGCAGGTCGGCGTCGGGCGCCAGCGCCAGCACCTCGCCCCAGGCCTCGTCGATTTCCGACGGGGGTTTCAGCAGCTGCGCCGCAGCCTGCCTGCCGGCCGGCGTGGGGTACACCCGCAGGCTTTTCAGATCGCCCCAGTTCGCCCACGTGACGTGATCGATGAACGGCGGCGCGGGAGTGGTGTCGGCCGCGGCGGGGGCGGCCAGGCTCAGTCCGGCAGAGGCGATGACGAGCATCGCTGCCAGACGAACGCGTGCGCTCAGCGCGACTTCCCCTGGACCTCAAGCAGCTTGGGCCGGACATCCACCAGATAGACGCCGGAGGCCACGGCAGCGATCGCCACACCGGTGACACCGAGGAACAGCGACAACAGTCCCGCGACACCGAGGATCACCAGCCACACCGGCTTGGTGAGCTTCTCGGCGGCGGCGTAAGCATCAGTCCGCTGCATCGCCGCGTGGACGAACGCGTAGATGGTCACCGCGGTGACCATCCAGAACACGACTTCAAGAACAAGACCCGCCACACCTTGCAGCATCACAACTACAAGCGTAGGCGGGTCTTGTCCTTAGACGAAATTACTTCTGGGTGACCTTCTTGGCCGGAGCCTTCTTGGCCGGAGCCTTCTTGGCGGCAGCCTTGGCCGGAGCGGCCTTCTTGGCGGGGGCCTTCTTGGCCGGGGCCTTCTTGGCCGGCAGGTCGACGCCCACCAGCTTGGCGGCCCGCTCACCGACGGCGCGGGTCTGCGACGAGACGTTGCCCAGCGCTTCCTGGGTCAGCTCGACAGCCTGGTCGACGTAGCCCTCGGCACGAGCGGCGACGTCCTTGATCTCGGGCTGGTTGCGCAGGCGCTCGAGGGCGGCCTCGCCACGCTCGACGAGGCTGTTGTAGGTCGCGGTGGCGGACTCGACGTAGCCTTCCGCAGCCTTACGCAGCTCTTCGGTGGACAGCTTGCCGCGCAGTTCCTCGGCACGGGCAGGCAGGTCTTCCTGCAGCTTGGTCAGCGCCGCGCGACGCTCGTCGACGCGGGTGCTGGCCTCGGAACGGGCCTCCTCGGCGCGATCGCGCAGGGTCGCCAGGATCTCGTTGACGGTGGCCAGGGCCAGATCGGCGGCACCGACAGCAGCGAGCAGCGGGGCCTTCAGGTCTTCTACGTTGGTGTTCTCAGCCATGTCATGGCTCCTTTCAGATTTGGAATCAGTTGTCAGTTAACGGAATTCAGGGCTGGTCTGTTGTTACTCAGTCGACAGCTCCTCACGGGCAGCTTCGTTCTGCTGACAGAACGACGTGTAGATGTCGAGCAGCACCTGCTTCTGACGCTCGGTGATCACGGTGTCTCCGATGATCGCGTCGTGCACCTGGCTCGGCTCTCCGGGCTCGAGCATCCCTGCCCGGATGTAGAGCACCTCGGCCGACAGTCGCAGCGCCTTGGCAATCTGGCTCAGTACCTCCGCAGAGGGTTTCCGCAGACCTCGTTCGATCTGGCTGAGGTACGGATTGCTGACACCGGCCTTCTCGGCCAACTGTCGCACCGAGACCTGAGCGGCTTCACGCTGCGCCCTGATGAAGCCGCCGATGTCATGCGCAGCAGTGGCCACCACGGCCTGAAGATCGCCGTCTTGCGCCATGGTTCACCTCCCGTCGCGTTGGGTATCCGGTGCGTACGGACGCCACACTACGTGGGGGTGCTAACTTTTGCAAGCACTTGCTAGCGCAGGTCAGAACATGAATTGCGCCACAGTGTAGATAATCAAGCCGGCCAGAGCGCCCACCACCGTGCCATTGATCCTGATGAATTGCAGGTCACGGCCGACGTGCAATTCGATCCGCCGACTGGCTTCCTCGGCGTCCCAGCGCTCGATGGTGTCGGTGATGATCGTGGTGATCTCGGACCCGTACTGGCCGACCAGATGCTGGGCCCCGCGCACGACCCAGTTGTTCACCTTGTCGCGCAACTCGGCGTCGTCGCGCAAGGACTCCCCGATGCTCACGATCGAATCGGTGATCCTCGTGCGCAGCGCACTCGACGGGTCATCGACGCCGTCAAGCACCAAGCGCTTCAACGTCTTCCACGCGGTTTCGGCCGCTCGCGTGACTTCATCGCGCGCCATCAGCTGTTCCTTGACCGCCTCCGCGCGGGCGATCGTCGCGTCGTCGTTCTGCAGATCGTTGGCGAATTCGAACAGGAAACGCGTAGCCGATTGGCGCAGTTCATGATTCGGGTCACGGCGCACCTTGTCGGTGAAATCCATCAGCTCACGGTGGATCCGGTCGCCCACCAGCGTGTCGACGAATCGCGGTGACCACGTCGGTGAGTCGCGGGTGACGACGCGTTCGATGGTGTCCCCTGCGTTGAGCGCCCATTGGAAGGCCCGGTCGCACAGCAGCTGAATCAGCGCCTCCTGGCGGTTCTCGGCCAACAGCTGCGCCAGCACCCGGCCCACAGGCGGCCCCCACTGCGGCTCGGCAAGCCGTTTGACGATCGTGCGGTCGATCACCTGCTGGATGTCGTCGTCGTTGAGCAGCTCGACGACCACCCGCAACACGGTGCCCGCCTCGCTGGCGACCCGGGCCGCGTGCGACGGCTCGGACAGCCACTTGCCCAGCCTGCCGGCCACCTCGGCGTCACGCAGCTTGGTCTCCACCACCTCCGGGGACAGGAAGTTCTCCCGCACGAACGTGCCCAGCCCCTCACCGAGCTGATCCTTCTTGCGCTTGATGATCGCGGTGTGCGGGATCTTGAGGCCCAATGGGTGACGGAACAGCGCCGTGACGGCGAACCAATCGGCCAGCGCACCGACCATGCCCGCCTCGGCAGCCGCCCCCACGTAACCGATCCACGCCGGTCCGCCTTGGGCCTGACCCCATCGGCATACCAGGAAGATCACCGTGGCACCGATCAGAAAACTCAGCGCGAAGGCCTTCATCCGGCGCAGCCCACGGCGCCGTTGCGCGTCCGCCTCCGGGTCGGCCCCGGCAAACGACTCCGCTAACGACGTGCCCGCGCGGGCTACCTCCGTCGGCAACGCCGGGAGGCGGTGTTTGGCTGCCACTCCTACATCATCCGCTATCCGGCGAGCCAGTTAATGTGACCCTGCCCTTTGGTTAGACAGTAGAATCGTTGAGAACGAGGGGAATGGACTTCGCGATAGTGGCACAGCAGATTAACCACGGGCCTGCCAAGACCGATGGTCGCAAGCGACGCTGGCACCAGCACAAGGTCGAACGCCGCACCGAGTTGGTGGACGGCGCGCTCGAAGCTGTCCGGCAGCGTGGCCACGATGTCAGCATGGACGAAATAGCTGCGGAAATCGGCGTGTCCAAGACCGTGCTGTACCGCTACTTCGTCGACAAGAACGATCTGACAACCGCGGTCATGATGCGCTTCGCACAGACCCTACTGATCCCCAATATGGCCGCGGCATTGTCGTCGAATATGGACGGTTTCGACCTCACTCGCGAGATCATCCGGGTCTACGTAGACACCGTCGCCAACGAGCCCGAGCCCTACCGATTTGTGATGGCAAACAGTTCGGCCAGCAAAAACAAAGTGATTGCAGACTCGGAGCAAATCATCGCCAGGATGCTCGCGGTGGTGCTGCGCAGGCGCATGTCGAGAGCCGGGATGAACACGGGCGGGGTCGAGCCCTGGTCCAATCTGATCGTCGGTGGAGTCCAGTTGGCGACGCACTCGTGGATAACGAATCCGCGGATGACCAGTGACGAGCTGATCGATTACCTGACCATGCTGTGCTGGAACGCGCTGTGCGGCATCGTCGAAGCCGGCGGCTCGTTGGGCATGTTCAACGCCAGTCCGCACCCGTCACCGGTGCTACCGCCCAACCTTATTTGAGATACGGGCCGAGCAATGTGTCCCACGAGCTGCTCAGCTTGGCGTACTCGTCCTCGCAGCCGTCGGCGCGGTCCTGGGGCAGCGAGCCGTTCTTGACCAGATCGGCGTTGCCGACGGGATCGGCGCCATAGACCCAGCATTCGAGGTTGTACATGCGGGCGAGGTCCAGCGAGTGCACATCCGAAAGCTGGCCTTCGTCGATCTCACGGGACCCGGTTGCACGACGAGGACTACGGCCTGGCATTCCGGCTGGGCAGCGACCTGCGCAAGCCGGTCGACGGAGCGCTGCCGGCCATCCGCGGGGACGGCACGTATCAAACGATCTACCGGAAGTGGTTCGGCCCGGACGAACACGCGTCCGGCGAGCACAATTGATACGCGACGTCGCCGACTAGTGTCGTCGGCTATGACCGATCTGCCGTGTGAATGGACCCACGAGCCGCGCAAGATCCTGAAGTTCCGCCCGGGTAGCAAGGTCGCCGACATCGACCCGAACTCCACTCCGGGATACTCCGGCGCCAAGGACGGTTCGGAGTCGGTGCAGGCCGAGCGCAACGAGCGCTTCGCGGGCCTGCAGGAGATGCTCTACGCCAATGGCAAGTCCGGCGACAACCGTTCCCTGCTGTTGGTGCTGCAGGGTATGGACACCGCGGGCAAGGGCGGCATCGTCAAGCATGTCGTGGGAGCCGGTGACCCAATGGGCATCCGCTACACCGGTTTCGGCGTTCCGAGCGAAGAAGAGCGCGCCCACCACTACCTGTGGCGCATCCGCAAGGCGCTACCGCCCGGCGGAAATATCGGGGTATTCGACCGATCCCACTACGAGGACGTACTCGTGGTCCGGGTTCACGACCTGGTGCCACGCGACGTGTGGGAACCGCGCTACGACGAGATCAACGCCTTCGAGAAGGAGCTCGTCGACTCCGGGACCACGATCGTCAAGTGTGCGATGTTCGTCTCCCTCGACGAGCAGAGGCGCCGCCTGGCCGAACGTCTCGACCGGCCCGACAAATACTGGAAGTACAACCCGGGGGACATCACCGAGCGTCTGCTGTGGCCGGCTTACAAGGAGGCGTATCAGGCTGTGCTGGACCGGACTTCGACCGATCACGCCCCGTGGTTCGTGATCCCGTGCGACAGGAAGTGGTACAGCCGCCTTGCCATCAACGAGTTGCTGATCGAGGCACTCAAGGGCATGGGGCTGTCCTGGCCGCCCGCTGGCTTCGACATCGAGGCCGAGAAGAAGCGGTTGGCGCAGGCCTGACGGTCAGCCCTTGACCAGGGTGAACTGGCCGATGTTGGTGATTCCGCGGCGGAAGAAGTCCGCGCAGCCGGTCAGGTACTTCATGTACCTGTCGTAGATCTCCTGCGAGGTGATGGCGATCGCCTCGTCCTGGTTGGCGACCAGCTTCGAGGCCCACATGTCCAGCGTGCGCGCGTAGTGCTGCTGGAGCAGGTGGATGCGCTCGAGCGCGAAGCCGGAATCGGCGGCCAGCGCCTCGATGTCCTCGACCGCGGGGAGCCGCCCGCCAGGGAAGATCTCGCTCTCGATGAACTTCATGAACTTCAGATCGCTGATAGTGACCTTGATCTGGTTGTCCCGGAAGAACTTCTGGGTATGCGCCAGGATCGTGTGCAGCAGCATGCGGCCGTTCGCGGGCAGCAGGTTATAGGCCTTCTCGAAGAACAGCGGGTACCGCTCGACCTTGAACGCCTCGAAGGCGCCGATGCTCACGATCCGGTCCACTGGTTCGTCGAATTCCTCCCAGCCCTGCAGCCGCACCTCGATCGAGCGGTTGGTGTCGAGTGCAGCCAGGCGCTTGCGGGCGAACTCCGACTGGTTTTTGCTCAGCGTGATGCCGATGACGTTGACGTCGTACTTCTGCACGGCCATCTCGAGGGCGCCGCCCCAGCCGCAGCCCACGTCGAGCAATGTCATACCGGGCTCCAGGTTGAGCTTGCCCAGAGCGAGATCGAATTTGGCGTTCTGAGATTCTTCGAGCGTCATATCGTCGCGCTCGTAGTAGCCGCAGGTGTAGCCCATCGTCGGGCCGAGAAAGAGTGCGAAGAAGTCGTCAGAGACGTCGTAGATCGACTGTGATTCCTCGTAATGAGGAGTCAAGTTCGCGTCTACGTCCACCATCAACAGATACCTTCCAGCTTCTTACTCATATGGTCGGATGCCGCGAAAAGCGGTTTTGCTGCAACGGCCCCCCGACCAAAACCAGGAGCCTAGTCAATCCTTCTGGGAAATGCACAAGGCGCGGGGTGGCGCAGGCGTCAGTAGGTGTAGAAGCCTTGCCCGGACTTCTTGCCCAACAACCCGGCCTCGACCATGCGCAGCAGCAGCGGCGGCGGGGCGTAGTGCGCGTCCTTGAGTTCGGTGTACATCGAGTCGGCGATGAGCTTCATCGTGTCCAGACCGATGAGGTCCGAGAGCCGCAACGGCCCCATTGGATGCGAAAGGCCCGCGACGATGGCGGTGTCGACGTCCTCGATGGTGGCAACGCCGGCCTCGACCATCCGGATGGCCGACAGCAGGTAGGGCACCAGCAGGGCATTGACGACGAATCCGGAACGGTCGCCGCAGCGCACCACCTTCTTACCGAGGACCTCGCTGGCGAACTGCTCGACCCTGGCGACGGCCCCATCGGAGGTGACCAGCGTGTTGATCACTTCGACCAGAGGCAACACCGGTACCGGGTTGAAGAAGTGCAGGCCCAGTACCCGGCTCGGGTTCTGGGTGGCCGCAGCGATTTTCATGATCGGGATGCTCGAGGTGTTCGACGCCAGCACCGCGTCGGGGTCGGTGATGATTCGGTCGAGTTCACCGAAGATCTTGGCCTTGACGGTCTCGTCCTCCACGATCGCCTCGATGACGAGCTGGCGATCGGCCATGTCGGCGAGATCGGTGGTGAACGTCAGCCGGGCCAGCGCCGCGTCGCGATCGGCCTCGGTGAGCTTGCCCTTGCTCGCCGCCCGCTCGAGCGAGCCGGTGAGGCGGTTGCGGCCGCCTGCGAGGAGTTCCTCGGTCGGCTCGAAGACGACGACGTCTGCACCTGCCTTGGCCGCGACCTCGGCGATGCCGGAGCCCATCTGCCCCGCACCGACCACACCAACTCGTTGAATGCTCACGTCTTCTCCTCACACATCAGGCCCCGCCCAATATAAGGACGGGGCCTGATGTGACAAACAGCGGCTTAGTGACTCAGCCTTTTGGTTCCCTTCGCTGCGCTCAGTGGAACTGACCTTCTTCGGTCGAGCCCGCGAGAGCGGTCGTCGAGCTGGTCGGGTCCACGGTGGTGGCGATCCGGTCGAAGTAGCCGGCGCCGACCTCACGCTGGTGCTTCGTCGCGGTGTAGCCGCGCTCCTCGGCGGCGAACTCGCGCTCCTGGAGTTCGACGTAGGCGGTCATCTGGTTGCGGGCGTAGCCGTACGCCAGATCGAACATCGAGTAGTTCAGGGCGTGGAAGCCGGCCAGAGTGATGAACTGGAACTTGAAGCCCATCGCGCCGAGCTCCTTCTGGAACCGGGCGATGGTCGAATCGTCCAGGTGCTTGCGCCAGTTGAACGACGGCGAGCAGTTGTACGCCAGCATCTGGTCGGGGAACTCGCTCTTGACGCCCTCGGCGAAGCGGCGGGCCAGGTCCAGGTCCGGGGTACCGGTCTCCATCCAGATCAGGTCGGAGTACGGCGCGTAGGACTTGGCGCGCGCGATGCACGGCTCGAGTCCGTTCTTCACCCGGTAGAAGCCCTCGGCGGTGCGCTCACCGGTGACGAACGGCTTGTCGCGGTCGTCGACGTCGGAGGTGATGAGCGTGGCGGCCTCGGCGTCGGTGCGGGCGATGACGACCGTGGGGACGTCAGCCACGTCGGCGGCCAGCCGGGCCGAGGTCAGGGTGCGGATGTGCTGCTGGGTCGGGATCAGCACCTTGCCACCGAGGTGGCCGCACTTCTTCTCCGAGGCCAGCTGATCTTCCCAGTGCGAGCCCGCGACACCGGCGGCGATCATCGCCTTCTGCAGCTCGTAGACGTTCAGCGCGCCACCGAAACCGGCCTCACCGTCTGCGACGATCGGGGCCAGCCAGTTCTCCACCGAGGTGTCGCCCTCGACCTTGGCGATCTCGTCGGCGCGCAGCAGCGCGTTGTTGATGCGGCGCACCACCTGCGGCACCGAGTTGGCCGGGTAGAGGCTCTGGTCGGGGTAGGTGTGACCCGACAGGTTCGCGTCACCGGCGACCTGCCAACCCGACAGGTAGATGGCCTTCAGGCCGGCGCGGACCTGCTGGACGGCCATGTTGCCGGTCAGGGCGCCGAGCGCGTTGACGAACTCCATGTCGTGCAGTTGGTTCCAGAGCACCTCGGCGCCGCGGCGGGCCAGGGTGGCCTCCTCGACGACGCTGCCCTGCAGCGCGACGACGTCGGCCGGGGTGTAGGTCCGGGTCAGGCCCTTCCAGCGGGGATTGGTATCCCAGTCGTGCTGGATTTCTTCTGCGGTCTTCGGCTGGCCAACGGTGGACATGCCTACTCCTTCTCAATCGAGGTGCCACCTTGACGGGAAGTGAACTGTTAACGCCAACGCAGCTGAGCTTGTGTGCTTACACGAGCATGCCTCGCATCATTAGTGCAGTTCAAGCCGTTGTGAGTGCCAATTTTCGCCAACAGCACCGGTGAGTTTGCAAAGATTGCGAAGGTCGCCCTCGCCTGAACCGGTTCAGAAGTTACCGTCGGGTAGCACCTTTTCGCAGGTCAGTACGCTTGTACTGTTAAACCGCGTCACTCAGAGCGGGAAGATCGCGGCGAGCGCTTTGATCTCCTCGCCCACGACGTATGTGAGCGTTCTAACAGTGCGATCGGTCAGCTCCGGACCGAACTTGTCGGTAGACCCGGGCGGATAGACGTGCACCAGAATTTCGAGCTTGTCGCCCAGCGCCACCGGCGCATCGTGCTCGATGGTCACGCGCAGTGGGGCTTCGAACAACTCGGGATGGGGAGCCAGGAACTCCTCGACGACCTTCCAGTACACCGAGTTGTTGACGTGGTCGAACAGGTCGATGTCGCTGACGCGGATGGGGAAGTCGCGGATTTCGGTGGCGTCGTGGCGCGCGCCGGCACTCAGATAGGACTTCCACCGCAGCCGGCCTTCGGTGGTGGTCCGCTTCAGGCCGTCCAAGAAGTCGTCGGAGATGCGGGCCGGCCCCTGGGTCTCCCGGTTGATGTTGATCCAGAACGCCTCGGATTCAATGAGCCCGCCCTTGCGACCATCTATGCGGACCCGCATCTCACACCAGCGATTCGAGGTGCCCGAACACCAGCGCCGCATCCGCAGCACGTCGTGGAATTCGATGGGGCGGATCAGGTCGACCATGGTGCGCCGGACGATCCACAACGGATGGGTTTCCTCTTGGCCCATCTCACGCAGTTGGTCCTGTCCGACGTCCTGGATGTGACGGCAGGCCGCGTCGAGTCGCAGCCGGCCGGCGCGGTCGATATCGCCGACGCGAAGGGGCCATTCTCGGTCGAAGACATCGGGGTTCGGATCGGGGACCGGCATCAGCACCTTCGCCAACCCGGTGTTCGCGGTGCGCTGCGGTGCACTCATCTTGCCTCGCCCTCTCCCCATCCCCACCCCAGCGCGATCATGCCAAAGGGCCAGTTGAATGCCAACCAACCTGCCTTGCCAACGCTGCGAAGACGCTCTTCGCAGCCCTCGGTAGGCTGGGCAGGGTGTCCAAGACGTTTGTCGGCTCCCGGATACGACAACTGCGCAGCGAACGCGGTTTCAGCCAGGCTGCACTGGCGCAGATGCTGGAGATCTCCCCCAGCTATCTCAACCAGATCGAGCACGATGTCCGCCCGCTGACGGTCGCGGTGCTGCTGCGCATCACCGAGGTGTTCGGGGTCGACGCCACCTTCTTCGCATCCCAGGACGACACCCGGCTGGTCGCCGAACTGCGGGAAGTCACGATGGACCGCGACCTCGATCTCGACGTCGACATGACCGAGGTGGCGGACATCGTCAACACCCATCCCGCCGTCGCCCGCGCGATCGTCAACCTGCACCGCCGCTATCGGATCACCATCGCACAGCTGGCGGCGGCGACCGAGGACCGGTTCAGCATCAACACCGGCGGCAGCGGCACCGGATCCATCTCCATGCCGCATGAGGAAGTCCGCGACTACTTCTATCAACGCCAGAACTATCTACACGAACTCGACACCGCCGCCGAGGATCTCACCATCCGGATGCGTATGCATCGCGCCGAGTTGCCACGGGAGCTCTCCGACCGGCTCACCATGGTGCACGGTGTGCACATCATCCGCCGCATCGATCTCGGTGACACGCTGCTGCACCGCTACGACCCGGCATCTCGCACTCTGGAGATCAGCAATCACCTCTCCTCCGGTCAGCAGGTCTTCAAAATGGCAACCGAGCTGGCGTATTTGGAGTTCGGCGACCTGATCGACCGTCTGGTGGACGAGGGCAAGTTCACCAGCGAGGAATCCCGCAAGCTGGCGCGGCTGGGGCTGGCCAACTACTTCGCCGCGGCCACCGTGCTCCCCTACGGCCAGTTCCACCACATGGCCGAGAACTTCCGCTACGACATCGAGCGGCTCTCGGCCTTCTACCAGGTCAGTTACGAGACGATCTGCCACCGGCTCTCGACGCTGCAGCGGCCCTCGATGCGCGGCGTGCCGTTCTCGTTCGTCCGAGTGGACAAGGCCGGCAACATGTCGAAACGCCAGTCCGCCACCGGTTTTCACTTCTCCTCCGCCGGAGGAACCTGCCCGCTGTGGAATGTCTACGAGACCTTCGCCAACCCGGGCAAGATCCTGGTGCAGATCGCCCAGATGCCCGACGGGCAGAACTACATGTGGGTGGCACGGACCGTCGAACGGCGCGCGTCCCGCTACGGTCAGCCGGTCAAGACGTTCGCGATCGGCCTGGGTTGCGAGGCCAGGCACGCCAGCCGGCTGGTCTACTCGAAGGGCCTGGACCTCTCGTCGGACAGCGCTACACCGATCGGTGCCGGCTGCCGGGTGTGCGAACGCGACAACTGCCCCCAGCGCGCTTTCCCTGCCCTGGGCCGGGCACTGGACCTCGACGAGCACCGCAGCACGGTGTCGCCCTATTTGGTCAAGGAGTCATGATGGGTCAACGTATTCCTCCCGGCGGCCGACGCGAACTCGGCTTGATCAACTGGGGCATCGCCCGAGTGGGTGCCCGCTCAATTCGCGCCCCGCAGATGAACCTGTTCAACGTCCTCGGGCAGCACAAGCTGCTGTTCCTGTCGTTTCTGCCGTACTCGGGCGTCCTGCTGAACTGGGGCATGCTGCCCAAGCGCGACAAGGAATTGGTGATCCTGCGGGTGGGCCACCTGCGCAAGTCGGAGTACGAACTGCAGCAACACCGCAGACTGGCCAAGAGCCGCGGGGTCGATTCTGCGTTGCAGGACAAGATCTTTGCCGGTTCCACCGCCGAGGGTCTGACCGACCGTCAGCGTGCCCTGCTCACGGCGGTCGACGAGTTCATCCTCAACCGGGATCTCACCGATGACACGTTCGCCGACCTGTCAGCGCACCTGACTCGCGAGCAGATGATCGAATTCTGCGCCCTGGCAGGGCATTACGACGCGATCGCCGCGATCTTGGCCACGTTGCGTGTTCCGATGGACTTTCCGGACTAGAGCGGCCGGAGGCCCAGCGACTGATCCAGCGGGAAGTGTCACCGATGCCTGCCCGGGGGCATGAACGGAATGCCACCCGGGGCCGACCTCGCAGATATCAGCCCTGGGCACGAAATCGAGGAATGCCGAGGTTAGACTGCCGTTCCAGAGGTGCCCCCAGCCCCGGGGCACCCGAGGCGGTCGACCGATAAGGACCTTGCATGGTGGAGCCTGCGACGCTCATATCCGACCGTCGGCTCGCGACTCCGATCAATGATGTACTCCTCATCGCGGGCGAATGTGCGGCCGAAATCGACGAATTGCTCCGCGGTTCGGACGAGGAGATCATCAGCGCTGCTAGCGCGAATGAAGTTTCGCCAGTGGGAGTGTGCCGCCTCGCGATTGTCGAACCGGATCAACGCCGACTGGCCCTCGCCCGCAAAGTAGTCGCCCGCGGAGTACCCAGGCGCGGACGAAACGACATCTATTTTTCGCCGGAGCCGCTGCTCACATCCGACAAGCTTCTTGCGTTCATGTATCCCGGTCTCGAGCCGGACTCTGCGCCGGACGTGACTGAGATAGCCGAACACTTTCAACTCGACGGCTGGCAGATGCATGGGGGTAGCTCCGCGGAGGTGCGATCCCAGAACATCATCACCAGCGGGCGGGTGTTAACCAGCGCATTGCGTGAAATTGGGGTCACACCGGACGTCGCCGCGGGACATAGCCTGGGCGAGTGGACTGCCCAGATTGCCGTCGGCTTGCGCGACCGCGACAAGATCGACGCCGTCTTGAAATGGGTGATACCGCAGGTCTGTGCGACCGCAGACTTGGTCTACGCCGCGGTCGGATGCTCGGCTGCACACGCTACCGCGGCGCTCGGCGAGATGATCGAATCCGGCGACGTGGTGATCTCACACGACAACTGTCCTCGCCAGATCGTGGTGTGTGGTCCGCCCGATCACATCGACGCGGCGGTGTCGAAACTGCGCGACACCGGTGTGTTGGCGCAGGTACTCCCGCTGCGCACGGGTTTCCACACGCCGATGATCGCGCCGGTCTTCGAACAAGCCGCCAACTGGATCCACGAAGTGCCCCTTGCCAAGCCAGACGCTCCAGTCTGGTCCGGGACGACAGCCCAGCCGTTTCCCGACGATCCCGCCGAAATTGCTGAAATGACCCGCCGGTTACTTGTCGAGCCGGTGCGGTTTCGGGAACTCGTCGAGAACATGTACGAACACGGTGTGTCGGTGTTCGTACAGATCGGTCGGGGAAGCGTGCGGGGGTTCATCGAGGACACCCTGCGCGGCAGAGACCATCTTGCGGTTGAGGTCGAGAGACCGGGACGAGGCGGCCTCCGGCAGCTGCATCAGGTCGCGGCTGCATTGTGGAGCGCCGGACGACCAATACGACTTGACCGGCTTCGGGCCGGGGCGAACGCTGCACCAGCAAACCGACGGGACGAGAAGGCGGGTCGTTGATGAGTGAGATCTCACGAACGGAAATTCTCAACACGATCGAATCGCAGCTGAAAGCGGTTATGGGCGAAGACTTCTTACTCCAGGAGTTGTCGCCGGAAACCAGTCTCAGCGACGATCTGGCACTGGAAAGTGTGGAATTCGTCGCACTCGGGGGGAAGCTGCAATCGACCTTCGGTGACAAGGTCAATTTTGCCGAGTTCGTCGCCGACCTCGATCTCGACGGCATCATGAACCTCACCATCGGCGACGTGGTGGCGTACTTGTACACGCGCCTCAACACCACGGCCGATCCCGCAACCGCCTAAGCCGGGAGTCAGGTCCCTCGACGGTGCCCAATGGTTGAGATAGTCGCCAGGGGCGTGAGCTTTCACGTGCAGAGGTTGGCACCAGCGACGCTCAGCTCCGGCCCATCCAGACGGCCACCCGTTGTATTCGTACACGGGCTGGTGGCCGACGATTTGTCGGGCGTATACCTCACGCTGGCTGGACCGTTGACTCAGGCCGGCTTTGAAGTCATGCTCTATGACCTCCGCGGTCACGGCCTGTCGCAGCGCCCGCCGAGCGCATACCGGGCCGAAGACTCAGCGGCCGATCTGTTCGCCATCCTCGATGTACTACAGATCAGCGCGCCGGTTATTTTGGCGGGGTACAGCTTTGGTGGAATCTTGGCAAGTCACGCAGCCCTGTTGCACCCGGACCGTGTCGCTGGACTAGTACTCCTCGACTCCACTTTCGCTGGGCCCACCGCCGATCGGTGGATCGAGGACACGATCAACACCATCAGTGCACTCGCCTTGCGAAGTGAAATCGACAGAATGCATGAACAAGTATCCGGATTACATCGAAAACTCGCGAAAAAGCTGGTCTCAGTCAATGACCTACTCAACCGGACGTCAATGATCGATGATCTGGCAGCGACTGCCGCGATCCCCGGCCACCGCCTGTCGGACATGCACTGCCCAGTGCTCGCGATCTTCGGCGAGAACTCGCTATTGAGGCAAGCCGCAGTCGAACTCGCGCACGGTGTGCCGGACTGCAGTGTTGTGGTCCTGGCGAACGTCGGACACGACGCGATCTTCACGTCGACTGCTCAAACATGTCACGTGTTGACGGAGTGGCTCACTGACAAGTTCCCCCCGGGGCGTTGAACATGGCTCGATTCCTCTTCGTGGTCCCACCGCTCACCGGTCATATCAATCCGACTATCGCAGTCGCAGAGGAACTTTCGAAGCGTGGCCATGATGTGGCATGGGTCGGCTACGCCGCATCCCTCGACCCGTTGGTACCCGCGGGCGCAACAGTTTTCGGAATCGACACCGAAATAGGCGAGGCTGTCTTTCGGCACAGCTACCAGCAGTGGCTCCCACTCCGCGCGTTCGCGGCACTGAAGTTCCTGTGGGAGGACTTCTTGATCCCGATTGCGACGGACATGCTGGCGGGAGTCGAAGCTGCGATTCGCGACTACCAGCCAGATCTGCTTGTTTGTGATCAGCAAGCGCTCGCGGGCCCGGTCGCCGCGCGTCGAAACGGCATTCCGTGGGCGACTTCGGCGACAACCTTCTCCGAACTCACCGATCCCCTCGCCTCGATGCCGAAGGTGGCGCAGTGGGTGCTCGACGTCATGCACGGATTCCAGGCCCGGTCGGAGGTGGCGCCGGCCATCGATCTTCGCTGGTCCGACCACCTGGTCCTGATCTGCTCAGCGCCCGTGTTGGCCGGCGACCGCACATACCCGGACCACTACGCTTTCACTGGACCGATCATCCGAGCGATTTCCGTGGAGTCTGAATTTCCGTGGGAATGGCTCGATTCCGATCGGGCACTGGTACTTGCCTCACTCGGCACATTGAACGTCGAGGCAGGCATCCCGTTCTATCGCCGATTGGTCGAGGCTGCGGCGGGCGAAACGGAGCGTATTCAGCTTGTGGTGGTCGCTCCCGCCGGCGCCCTACACGACCTGCCGGAGAACGTCTTGGTGCGCGAGGTGGTGCCACAACTCGAATTGCTCAGACGGGCTTCGGCGGTGGTGACGCATGGTGGTCACAACACCGTATGTGAGGCCCTGACATTGGGACTACCGCTGGTTGTCGCGCCTATCAGAGACGACCAGCCGGTCATCGCCGAGCGCGTCGTGGCGGCCGGCGCAGGCGTCCGAGTCAAGTTCGGCCGCGCCGGCGTCGGGGAGCTGCGAGACGCGTTGTTGACTGTCCTACGGGATGGCAGTTATCGCACGGCGGCACAACGTGTCGCCGACGAGTTTGCTCAGCACAGTGGTGCCCGGACAGCCGCCGAGCTGCTCATCGAGCTCAGCGAAACGACGAACGAGGTCGTCCGGTAGTGAACGACGAAGACATCGAGTCTGCCATTCGGGACGCCTGCCGGGCCGCTTCCTGGCCAGCGCCGCAACGCTTTTGGCGTTCGCGGGGCGCCGTGTCCTTGGTTGGGTCGGCCGAGTTGGGACTGGCCGTGCCGCTTCAGTTCGGCGCCACGACAGCAGCTCTGCCACGGTCTGATCATGTCATTTCGGTGATGGCGCTCAGCGGTCCACATCAGGTGACGCAAGCAACGATTGACGAGCTGCAACCAGACCCGGCAGCCGTGCCACACCTGACGGTGGGTTGGGCTCTTCGCGAAGCCGGATTCAACATCGGCGGTGCGTCGTTTGTCACCCACGCCGACCTGCCCGTTGGCTCAGGTGCCGCAGCTATCGTCGCAACAGCCTCCGTGACAGCAAAGGCATTCCGCGACCTCAACGAGTTGGCGTTGAGCGACGACGAGCTGGCCGATGCGGTACAGACAGCGTTGCATGCCATCGGGTTCGCGGAGGTTGGGCGCAACCTGATCGATGCCTCATTGCGCTGTCCGAGCGGTACTGCACTAGTTCGTCGATCCGCGGCGATGCTCCCCGAAATCGTGGCGTTCGGGCTGGCCGACGCGGGACTGCGGGTTGTCATCGTCGACACACGAATACGGAAGGCAGTGGTGTCGGCGCGATCGACAATCGTGGATTCGTGCGCGGTGGGGGTGGCGTGCGACCGTGCCGTTCGAGGTGACATTCGTGGGATCGGTGAGTTGATGACCGCAGCAACGGATTCCGCGATCGATCCGCGGCAACGGACGGCGATCCTCGCGGTGTTGCGGGCGGGGGCCTGGGGTGCGCGCGCCGTTGTCGATCACACTGGCCGGCCGATCGTCGCTCTGGCCGAGGCCTCGCGCGTGCCGGATATGCGGTCGGCGATCATTGCCGAATTTCACAACCAAGGTTGGCAGCCGCCGCGAATTCTCACCAGCGCGACCCTTCGCAGGCTCGATCCGCAGTGATCGCCGTCCAAACGCCAACGGAAAGAAGATGTATGGACTTGTCCGCATCACCTGTGTCGGACCTGGTTTGTTGCTCGCGCCTAACCGGCGTCGTCGACGTGGGCGCCAATCCGATCGACGGTGACCCACCCTACAAGCAGATGCTGGACGACGGCCTGTGCACAGTGACGGGCTTCGAGCCGCAGTCGGATGCCCTCGCCAAGCTCCGCCGCCGACAGGGTCCCCTTGAGACGTACCTCCCGTATGCGGTCGGCGACGGCCGCACACACCGCCTGATGATCACCCGCGCGTCCGGGATGACCAGTCTGCTGAGGCCCGACGGAAAACGGTTGGCGCTCTTCGACGGATTCACAGAAGCTGGCGCGGTCATCGACGAACTCGACGTGGCGACACATCGCCTGGACGACATTGCCGAGATTGGGGAACTCGATCTGCTGAAGATCGACATCCAAGGAGGCGAACTGATGGCATTGACGAACGGTCGCCGCACGTTGGAAGACGCTGTCGCTGTCCAAACCGAGGTATCGTTCGTGCCACTTTACGAGCATCAGCCGGTGTTCGGTGAGGTTGACCTCGAACTGCGGAGCCAGGGATTTCTTCCCCACTCCTTTGCGGCGATCAAGCAATGGGTCATTGCCCCAACGGTGTTCAGCCGAAAGTTCCGGGAGAGCCAGAAACAGCTCCTCGAGGCAGACATCGTGTACGTACGTGATATCGCCTACCCTGAGCGGCTAACCGACGAGCAGCTGTCGCACCTCGCAATGATCGCCTTTCATGTCTACTGCTCGATCGACCTCACCCACTTCTGCATTCTCCAACTGAGTCACCGCGGTCGGGCATCGCCCGACGCCGCTGCCCGATTCCTGGACCGCGTCAGGTGACCGTGGTTCGCGTAATGCAATGCCTCGCGGTCAGGGCAGCTGCTCGGCTACTCGCCGTAGAGCCTGGCCTTGCGCGGCACCCGCGCCTTCTCGGTAGCCAATACCGCGGGCGGAGTCGTCGTTGTCACGGTGCCGCCCTGGGTCATTGGGCCGGGAAGAACCGGCGCAGCGACCGCGGGCAACGCCGGCGGGGCGCCCTGATCAAACGCGACGCTCAGCCCGGCCAGCGCCACGACGGCGGCGCCACCGGCCAGCGCCGCCAGGATTGACGATCGCGACGTGTCAGGTGCCGCTGGACTGTCCGGACTGAGCGGGGGATTCGCCGTGCTGGGCCGTGTGATGCGCAGCCCGCCGCCGACCGGCAGCATCAGTGCGTGCGGCCGCCGCGACGACCCGATCCCCGCCCCTTGCCTTCGCCTCGTACATCGCCGCGTCGGCGGCCGAGATCATCTCGATGAGATCCACGTCGGGGCCGGTGCAGGTCGCCAGGCCGATGCTCACGGTGATGGCCGGGTCGGCGGCGGCCGACACGGCGGCACGGACGCGTTCGGCAACCGCGCACGCCTGACCCGGCCGGATGCGGTCCACGACGAGGAACTCCTCGCCGCCCCACCGCACGACGACCGCGTCTGCGCGCACGCTGGACCGGATCAGGCGTGCGGTGCGGATGAGCACTTCGTCACCGACGGCGTGGCCGAGAGTGTCGTTGACCATCTTGAAGTCGTCGACGTCGATCAGCAGTGCGCACAGGTCGGAATCTGTGGGCGCAGTCGCGTTGAGCCGTTTCATCGACACCGCCAACCCGCGACGATTGGTCAGTTCGGTCAACGGATCGGTCAGCGATAGTTTCGAACTGCCCTGCAACAGCCAGAACCCGAACTGCAGAAACGGCAGGTAACACACCGTCACCACCAGCGCAATCACCGCCCGGGACACACCGAGGTGCAGCCCGTGTTCGGGGTTGGAGACCGTGAGCCAGATCGCGATAACCGCCACCGAGACGATGCACCACCCGATGTGAACCAGGTGCAGCCGTGGTCCGTGGAAGAACACCACGTAACCACCCATGCCCAGCAACAGGGTGATCCCGGACAGGGCCTGGTTCGGGTCGCCGAACAGCAGCGCCGACAGCGTCACGTTGACGTCGGCGATGATCACCAGCGTGGCCGAGGCACGCGCTGTCGGCCACGGCGGAAATGCCCACCGCGCCGCAACACCCAGCGCAACGACGGCCACCACCGCCCAGCCGATCCGGAATATCGGCTTGTCCGGACCCGGAGACACCACGACGTTCCACGCCGCGAGCACGCCCATCAGCGCGCCAAAACCTCCGAGCAGCCAACGCAGGGTCGACAGCAGTCCACGGCTACGCAGAAAATCGACGCGCCACTGGTAATCGTCGCGCTCGCGCCACCACTCGAGGAGTGGGTTACTGGCAAACCCCTCACCCATCGCGACAGTCAAGCACCGTCACGGCGACGGCGAAGGCGAATCGCTATCGCGCGTCTACAGATACGTCACGCCGAGCACCACAACCGACAGCAGCACCGGCAAGACGGGCAGCCCCCACAGGAACGCCGCCCACGTCTCGGATTCTGGCGTCTTCTGCCGCCATTTGTGACGGCCCATCAGCGCGCCCTGCTCACGGCGGTCGACGAGTTCGTGCTCAACCGGGATCTCAGCGATGACACGTTCGCCGACTTGGCAGCGCACCTGACTCGCGAGCAGATGATCGAATTCTGCGCCCTGGCAGGGCATTACGATGCGATCGCCGCGATCCTGGCCACATTGCGCGTTCCGATGGACTTCCTGGACTAGAAGGACGGCGGCTACTTCCCGTAGGGCTTGGCCTTGACCGCCGGAGCTGCTTTCGCGGTCTCCAAAACCGTGGGCGGAATCGTCGTTGTCACGGTATCGCCCTGCGTCATCGGGCCCGGCATAACCGGCGACGCCACCGAGGGCGAGTACACCGGTGCGCCTTCGTCGACCACGACGGCCAGCCCGGCCATCGCCACGACCGCGGCACCCCCCGCCACCGCCAACAGGATTTTGGTGCGCGCAGCACCCGTCCTCTGAGCCATTTCGCCCCCATTTCCAGCACCGTGCCAGCAGTGGCACAGCTTGTAGGGAGAGTGGACCGCGCGATGCTTGAGACAACCTGTAGCAGACCTGGCGAACGGCTGGCAGGTGCTGTCTACAGGTAGGTGACTCCGAGCACGATCAACGTGAAGATCACCGGCGAGACCGGCACGCAACCCAGAAACGCCGCCCACACCATCCGCTTGCGCTGGTAATTCCGCCACGCCAGGAACCCGATGACGACGGCGAGCACCGCGATGACCGCGGACAGGATCAGCACCCAGAAGCTGACATCCTCGCCGTTGGTAGCGATGGAAATGCCGATCAGCCACAGGATGTGGCCGACCACCAGTCCGCCGATACCGGCGATCAGCGTCGGTCTCAAAAGTTGATCATGTGGCCGGCGAGACCGTGGAAGCATTCCTGGAGTGCCTCCGACAGCGTCGGATGGGTGTGCACGTTGCGGGTCAGCTCGTTGACCGTCAGATCCCACTTCTGTGCCAGGGTCAACTCCGGCAGGAGTTCGGAGACGTCCGGCCCGATCAGGTGAGCACCGAGCAGTTCCCCGTACTTGGCGTCAGCGATGACCTTGACGAATCCGGTGGGGTCGGCCAGTCCGTGCGCCTTGCCGTTGGCGGTGAACGGGAACTTGGCGACCTTCACGTCGTAGCCCTCGTCGCGGGCCTGCTGCTCGGTGAGGCCGAAGCTGGCGACCTGCGGCTGGCAGAACGTGGCACGCGGCAGCATCCGGTAGTCACCCAGGGCCAGCGTCTCGGCGCCGGCGATGGTCTCGGCGGCCACCACGCCCATCGCCTCGGCAACGTGAGCCAGCATCAGCTTGCCGGTGACATCGCCGATGGAGTAAATGTGCGGCACGTTGGTGCGCATGTAGTCGTCGATGCCGATCGCCTTGCGATCCGTCAACTGCACCCCGGTGGCCTCGAGTCCGAAGCCCTCGACGTTGGGCGCAAAACCGATGGCCTGCAACACCTTCTCGGTTTTGAGTTCCTCGGTCTTGCCATCCTTGCTCACCACGACGGTGACCGTCGAGCCGTCATCGGTGATGGATTCCACCTTGGTGCCGGTGAGGATCTTCACGCCGAGCTTCTTGTACTGCTTCTCGATCTCCTTGGAGACCTCGGCGTCCTCGTTGGGCAGTGCACGCGGCAGGAACTCGACGATCGTGACGTCGACTCCGTAGTTCTTCAGCACGTAGGCGAACTCCATGCCGATCGCGCCGGCGCCGGCGATGATGATCGACTTCGGCAGCTCGCGGGACAGGATCTGCTTCTCGTACGTGACGACGTTCTCGCTCAGCGAGGTGCCCGGCACCAGCCGGGTGCTGCTCCCTGTGGCGATGATCGCGTTGTCGAAGGTGACCGTTTCGGTACCGCCCTCGTTGAGGGCGACCGACAGGGTGTTCGGGTCGGTGAACGTCCCGTAGCCGTGGATCTCGGTGATCTTGTTCTTCTTCATCAGGAAGTGCACGCCGGCCACCCGGCCGTCGGCGACCTTGCGGCTGCGGTCGAAGGCGGCCCCGTAATCGAAGGTGGCCTCGCCGCTGATGCCGAACGTCTTGGCTTCCTTGGTGAAGATGTGGGCCAACTCGGCGTTGCGCAGCAACGCCTTCGACGGGATGCAACCGACGTTGAGGCAGACCCCGCCCCAATACTTGGGTTCGATGATGGCGGTGTTCAGCCCGAGCTGGGCGGCGCGGATCGCCGCGACGTACCCGCCAGGACCGGCTCCGAGAACGACGACGTCATAGTGAGTCACGTCGTCAGCCTATCGTCGGACGCGTGATCCATTCGAAGTAGTACGCACCGTGCAGTAGCGCGGCGGTGGCCACCGAGGCCAGTGGCGCCGACATCAGCGCGATAGCCAGCGCCGTTACCGGCGGCCGGTTCTGCACCATGGAAACGAGCATGCTGCCGACCGAGCAGAAGATCAGGTAGATCAGCACGAAGAACACCGCCGGAGTCTTGTTCAGCGATGTGTACCACCAGAAGTACAAGCCCAGGCCGGCGGCCGCGGCCAACACCCAGATCGCGGCCACGATGAACACGAACTGCCACCGCTTCACGAAGTGGTACGTCCCTGTCGCCGCCGATGCCGCGGGCACCACGACCGGCTCCGCGTGCAACGACCCGTTGACCGGGTGCAGGAACGCATCGGTGTCGAAGCTCTCCAATTCGCTGAACGCGATGGACGGCCCCGAGATCTCCGCCTCGGGTTCGTCGGTCAGCGACTTCAGAACCTCGGGGTGCGGTCCGGTGTCGAAGATCGGCGCGTGATGCGGCTCCGTCGACGGGAGGGAAGCCTTGTCAGCCACTGGACACCACCTGAACCAGAACCAATGCCCCCAACCAGCCCGGCGCCATCGCCAGGATGAACGCGCCCGCGGTCGTGGTCCAGCGCCGCCTGGAGAACAGGATGAGCAGCATTCCGATCACGCTGGGGACCGCCACCACCAAGCCCACCACGAGATCGGGGCGAACGGGTGTTTTGACCAGCACGGTGGCCGCGACGGCCGCGATCAGACCGGTCACCGTTCCGACCAGCAACGCACTTGTGAGCAGCCATGCCCGAGGCAGGGGTATCACCCTTATGAGGGTACTTGCCCCCAAGCCGACTACGGCTGAACGACTTCGGCGTGCCGACCAGGGATTGCACAGGCGTCGGCGGCCTCGGCGACGACCAGATCGGCCCGTTCGGGTAGCCGCTCACCACGCTCGTAGTCGGCACCGGTCAGCGGCAATGCGCTGGCCAGCAACTCATTCTCGGCATCGGTGAAGGCCCGGCCGCGGCTCAGGAAGCGCATGCCCTCGGGTGTTTCCAGGCTGAAACCGCCGCCGCGGCCGGGAACGACGTCGATCACCAGCTGGGTGTGTTTCCACGTCTCGAACTGGGGGCCGGAGATCCACACCGGGGCACCCTCGAGGACCCCGAGCAGGACGTCCCGGTCGCCGACGATGAATTCCCCGTCGGGGTAACACATCGGCGACGACCCGTCGCAGCAGCCGCCGGACTGATGGAACATCAACGGCCCGTGCCGCTCCCGCAGCCGGTGCAGCAGCTCGGCGGCCGCCGCGGTGATCAACGCCCGCGGCGGCGCCTCGCTCGTCATTAACGGTGCCAATTCCTTCTTCCTCGCTGCGCTCGTCAGAAGAACCCCTGCGCTTTGTTGGAGTACGAGACGAGCAGGTTCTTGGTCTGCTGGTAGTGATCCAGCATCATCTTGTGGTTTTCCCGGCCGATGCCGGACTGCTTGTAACCGCCGAAGGCCGCGTGCGCGGGATAGGCGTGATAGCAGTTGGTCCACACCCGGCCGGCTTTGATATCGCGGCCGGCGCGGTAGGCGGTGTTCCCGTCGCGGCTCCACACCCCGGCACCCAACCCGTAGAGGGTGTCGTTGGCGATTCTGATCGCGTCGTCGTAATCCGTGAACGAGGTGACCGCGACGACCGGCCCGAAGATCTCCTCCTGGAAGATCCGCATCGCGTTGTTGCCGGTGAAGATCGTCGGCTGCACGTAGTAGCCGCCACTGAGATCGCCACCCAGCTCAGCGCGCTCGCCGCCGGTCATGACCTTCGCGCCTTCGCTCTTGCCGATCTCGATGTAGGACAAGATCTTCTCCAGCTGATCGTTGGACGCCTGCGCCCCGATCATCGTCTCGGTGTCCAGCGGATCACCCTGGCGCACGGCCTTGGTGCGGATGGCCGCCATCGCCAGGAACTCGTCGTAGATGTCGGCCTGAATCAGGCTGCGCGACGGGCAGGTACACACCTCGCCCTGGTTGAGGGCGAACATCGTGAAGCCTTCCAGCGCCTTGTCCTGATAGTCGTCGCCCTCGGCCATCACATCGGAGAAGAAGATATTGGGGCTCTTGCCACCCAGCTCCAGGGTGACCGGGATCAGATTCTGGGAGGCGTACTGCATGATCAGCCGCCCGGTGGTGGTCTCGCCGGTGAAGGCGATCTTGGCGATCCGGTTCGAAGACGCCAGCGGCTTACCAGCCTCCACCCCAAACCCGTTGACCACATTCAGGACTCCGGGCGGGATGAGGTCACCGATCAACGAGATCAGATAGAGCACCGAAGCCGGGGTCTGCTCGGCAGGCTTGAGCACCACCGCATTGCCGGCCGCCAACGCGGGTGCGAGCTTCCAGACCGCCATCAGGATCGGGAAGTTCCACGGGATGATCTGCCCGACCACACCCAACGGCTCGTGGAAGTGATAAGCGACGGTGTCCTCGTCGATCTGCGAGAGGGAGCCTTCCTGAGCGCGGATCGCAGCGGCGAAGTACCGGAAATGGTCCACCGCCAACGGAATATCGGCGGCCAAAGTCTCCCGGATCGGCTTGCCGTTATCCCACGACTCGGCCAGCGCGATCGACTCCAGATTGGCTTCGATACGATCGGCGATCTTGTTGAGCATCACCGCACGCTCACCCGCCGAGGTCTTCCCCCACGCCGGCGCCGCGGCATGCGCGGCATCCAACGCCAACTCGATATCGGCATCAGCCGAACGAGCCACCTCACAGAACACCTCGCCGGTCACCGGCGTGCGGTTCTCGAAATACTGACCACCCACCGGAGCAACCCAGTCACCGCCGATGAAGTTCTCGTACCGGGACTGGAAGGCCATGGTGGACCCCGTACCGGGGCGGGCGTAGACGGTCATAAGTCCTCCTCTAAGAGTTACTTTCGTTGATACGAACAGCGCGAACCGCGGGTGACGTCGATGATGGCAATACCATCGACATGTCTGCGGGATAACGCACGGTCACCTCGACGCCGCCGACGAAACGATACGGCTGAGCGGCAAGCAAACCCACGAACTGCCTACGCAGACGGGATAATTCGGGGCGCACCGTGACCACCCGGGTACGTCGTCATCATCGGTAGGCCGAACCAACCAGCCGCCAGGCAGCACATCGACGTCACAGATGCCGAAGGTGGGGATCCATGCCCGGCCCGGCGCGATGCCGTCCGGCAGCAGAATGCGGTGGTGCAGCGGCAGCGAGTCGACCGCCGCCACCCAGCCCTCAGCATCGACCGCAAGAGCGGGCTTTCCGATGCGCGCCAGGATCGGGGCCGCGACCATACGCAGCCGATTCAACATGCGGTCGTGTTGCTCACGCGCTGTGCCAATCGCGTTCGTGCCGACCTCACCTTCGCCCCAGCACGCCCCCTCGATGAATCCGAGCCGGTCGGCGTTGTTCAGTACCGCGGGTGAACCGGATCGCCACAACACCCCGCCTTGGGAATCGGCCACGACGAGGATGTTGGTGCCGTCGGCGACGATCGACTCCAGACCGCGGGACACCTCATCGAGCACCGCCATCAAGCCCGACGCCCTGCGCAGGGTTTCCAGACCGCCGGACTCCACCACGGGTGGGGTCCGGCTGTCGGGATCGATACCCATCGACATCAGCCGCCGCCACGAGTCGCCGATGACCTCCCGCGGACTGGCCGGGGCACGGTGGCCCGACATCGTCGCGTCGTAGACAGCCGACATCAGCCGCGCATAACTGCGCGGGTCCTCACCGACCGCGACCGCGGGCTCAGGCACGTGCGTCCCTTGCATCAAAGCCGATTGTGCTCCGCATCTCAGCGGTAAACCAGGCCGCCATCGATTGGACGGGACCCCTTCGGGCTTCCGGACCCGGGAGGCGCCGACCGCCGAGGACGACGTGACGTCGGCATTCATCGAGTTCGAGACGATCGCCGGACGCGGGGTCGGTCACTTGCGGCTCAAGGGTGACGAGGCGTGGACCCTGCTGACCGCGCTGCAGGAGCTCAAGGGGTTCGAGGAGGCCAAGGGCGCGACCCGCGTGCGCGGCGCTCGGCTGCGCCAGCTCGGGGTGCCCACCATCGTCGTCGACCGCCACGATCGGCCCGGCGACCAGTGGCGCAAGCGGTACCAGTCGCTGCGCCTGCATGACCCGGTCTGGTACGACCACCTGCCCTATCTGCCGTTCCCGCCGAACTGGCCGGTGTTCGCCCCCAAGGACAAGATCGCAGACTGGCTGGAGTTCTACACCCGCGTCATGGAAGTGCCGTACTGGCCGAAGACGACCTGCCTCTCGGCGTCCTACGACGAGGCGGCTCACCGCTGGACAGTCGATGTCGAACGCGACGGCGAACGGCTGACCCTATATCCGACCCTCGGGTCGAACAACTCCGCGCACGACATCTGCAAGGCGCTCTATGAGAACGGCGTCGACGTGACGATGGCGCTGCCGTACCGGATCATGCACGAGTTCCAGATCCCGCTGTACGACCAGATGCGCGAACGGGACAAGAAGTTCTACGACCGGCTAGCCGATGCCGGCTTCGAATTAGATTGGGGCGCCGATGGTTCCGGGCTGTTCATGAAGTATCTGCGGCGCGGGTCGGGTTACTACATCGACGTCGGCGCCTGCGACCTGGTGGCCGACGGCACCGAACTGCCTGCCGATGTGGTGGTGTATGCGACCGGGTACGGGTCGATGAACGGCTGGGCGGCCGACCTGATCGGTCAGGACGTGGCCGACAAGGTGGGCAAGGTGTGGGGACTGGGCTCGGATACCCCCAAGGACCGGGGTCCGTGGGAAGGCGAGCAGCGCAACATGTGGAAGCCCACCCAGCAGGAGAATCTGTGGTTCCACGGCGGAAACCTGCACCAGTCCCGGCATTACTCGCTGCATCTGGCCTTGCAGCTCAAGGCTCGCTACGTGGGACTCGCCACTCCGGTGTACGGCCTGCAGGAGGTGCACCACGTGAGCTGACCGAGCTCCCGGGCGGTCAGGGTGCCAGCCCGTCGACGATGTCCTTGGACTCCTTGAGTCCGAGACCGGTCTGTTCGCGCAGGATCTTGATGGCCTGGATCTTCTGGCCCTGCAGCGCCAACTGCAACACCTCGGGACTCACCCCCGGTCGACCCTCGGCGACCTGGTCAGGCTCGGCGGACGACCCCGCGCCACGAAGCGCCCACTCGAGTTGCGCCACGCGCCGTTCCAACTCCTCGACCCGCCTGTGCAGCCCACCGTCGTCGACGTCGTCGACATTGTCGGAGCGGCTGAAGATGCCCATGCGGATGAGTATGTCGCATGTAGGAACAATGGTGGACGTGACCGACACCCAGGAACCCGCGGACCCGTACCTCTGGCTCGAGGAAGTCGCCGGCGACGAGCAGTTGGACTGGGTGCGCAAGCACAACGATCCGACCGTCGCCGAGTTCAGCGGTGACACGTTTGAGCAGCTGCGGGCCGAAGCGCTCGAGGTGCTCGATACCGACGCACGGATTCCGTATGTGCGCAGGCGCGGCGAGTACCTCTACAACTTCTGGCGCGACGCGGCCAACCCGAGGGGCCTGTGGCGCCGGACCACACTCGAGAGCTACCTGACCGAGGATCCCGCCTGGGACGTCATCATCGACCTCGACGAGCTCGCCGCCGCCGACGGCGAGAAGTGGGTGTGGGCAGGGGCCGACGTCATCGAACCCGATCACACACTGGCCCTGATCAATTTGTCGCCGGGCGGCTCGGATGCGGCGATCGTTCGTGAATTCGACATGGTGAAGCGGGAATTCGTCGCCGGCGGGTTCGATCTGCCGGAGGCGAAGTCGCGGGTGTCCTGGGAGGACCACGACACGGTGTTGGTCGGCACCGACTTCGGACCCGACTCGATGACCGAGTCGGGCTACCCCCGCATCGTCAAACGGTGGCGGCGCAATCAGCCACTGGCGCAGGCGCAGACGCTGTTCACCGGGCCGGTCACCGATGTGGCCGTCGGCGCGTCGGTGGATCGCACCCCCGGCTTTGAGCGGACGCTGCTGAGCCGAGCCGTCGATTTCTTCAACGACCAGGTGTACGAACTGCGTTTGGGTGAACTGGTCCGCATCGACGCACCGACGGATGCGAGCCTGTCGGTGCACCGCGAGTGGCTGCTGATCGAACTGCGCAGCGATTGGCTGACAGGCACCGCGTCGTATCGGACGGGGTCCCTGCTGGCCGCCGACTACGAGCAATTCCTCGACGGCACAGCCGATCTCGCGGTGGTCTTCGAACCCGACGAACACACCAGCCTGCACCAGTATTCGTGGACCCGTGACCGGCTGCTGCTGGTGACACTGGCCGATGTCGCGAGCCGGGTGGAGATCGTGACACCAGGTACCTGGGCGCGGGACGAGGTGGACGGCCTTGGCGGTAATACGGTGATTGTGGCCACCGACGAAGACGGTGACGAAATCTTCTTGGATTCCAGCGATTTCATCACGCCGTCACGGCTGCTGCATGGGACGGCCGGCGGCGAGCTGACCGAGATCAAACGGGCGCCGTCGTTCTTCGACGCCGGCGACCTTGCGGTGTCCCAGCATTTCGCGACCTCCGACGACGGTACGGCGATCCCCTACTTCGTCGTCGGCCACAAGAACAACCAGGCTCCGGCCCCAACACTGCTCGGCGGCTACGGCGGGTTCGAGGTGTCCCGCACACCGGGTTACGACGGTGTGCTGGGCCGGTTGTGGCTATCGCGGGGCGGCACGTACGTACTGGCCAATATCCGCGGCGGCGGCGAGTACGGGCCGGCCTGGCACACCCAGGCGATGCGGGAAGGCCGGCACAAGGTGGCCGAGGACTTCGCCGCGGTGGCGCGCGATCTCGTCGACCGCGGCATCACGACTGTCGCGCAGCTCGGTGCGCAAGGTGGCAGCAATGGCGGGCTGCTGATGGGCATCATGCTGACCAAGTACCCGGAGTTGTTCGGCGCGTTGGTCTGTCAGGTGCCGCTGCTGGACATGAAGCGCTTCCACCTGCTGCTGGCCGGGGCATCGTGGGTGGCCGAGTACGGCGACCCGGACGATCCCGACGACTGGGCGTTCATCTCGGAATATTCGCCCTACCAGAACATTTCGTCCGACCGGAGCTATCCCCCGGTGCTGATCACGACCTCGACGCGTGACGACCGCGTGCACCCGGGACATGCCCGCAAGATGACGGCCGCACTGGAACAGGCCGGGCATCCGGTCTGGTACTACGAGAATATCGAGGGCGGTCACGCGGGGGCGGCCGACAATGCGCAGACCGCCTTCAAGTCGGCGCTGAGCTACTCGTTTTTGCACCGCATGCTGGGCTGATCACGTGAATTGACCAGCCAACGAACCGTAGTAAGCCGGCGGCCAGAAAGTACAGGCGACAATGGCTGCCGCACTGTCGATTTCGATGGCATTCCTGCCGCCAGTGCTCTATCTGATCGGCTACCGGATCGGTACCGTCCGGCCGATGGGTTACGGGCTACGCGACCCGGTAGCCCGGCACTACGCCCGCGAGGACGATCCGGACGAGTGAATCAGCCGAGCACGTGCCGGCCGGTGATCATCGGCAGATCCAGGAACGTCCGGATCCCTGGGGCCGCCACGCACACCGGTGAAATCGCATGCACCGCATGCATAGCCGTGCCCAGGCAGCCCTGATCGGTCTCGTCTTCGCCGTGCGTGGCGATCTTGGATTCGAGCACCATCGACGGCTCCCCCTCGACAGTCACCTTCCACCCTCGCCCTGTTGGCCAGTCCGGTGCCTGCTCGTCGCCGAGCCGGGTGATGTGCTCCACCGTCATCGCGGGCCGCCCATTGACCACTGCGGTATAGCCAAACCGCTGCGCCGCAACGGTTCCCGCCTCCACCCTGCCGGCCGTGATATCGAACGCCTCAGCGGCCAAAGCAATCTCGCGGTGGTAGACGAAATCGTCGACCGTCGCCCCCAACCCCTCGGCCAGCAGCATCAGCGGTGCCCGGAACGTCACGCCTGCCAAGGCCGCATCGGCCATCGGCACCGGCTCGTCGGGTCGCTTGCCGAAACCCATGATCTCGAACAGCATCATCGCGCTGTCATACGTCGTGTAGTCCATCAGCTCCTGCACCAGCAGCGAGTCGATGCGGGCGAACAGACCCGACATCGTCAGCGGCAGCACCTCGGCCGCCCAGCCCGGCTCGATCCCCGTGCCATGGAACGACGACGCGCCCGCCAAGCAGGCCGACGTCAGTCGCTCAGCGACCTCGAGGCCCATGCTGAGCGGATAGATCAGCGCCGTCACCGCGGTCGAGATCACGTTCTTGCCCGATGCCAGCAGCCGGCAGATGTCATCGACCGCAGCAGGAGGATTCATCTCGCCCTGTGGCATGTACAGCACGCAGTCGGCGTCCAGCGCGACGATCTCGTCGACGTCCGTCGTCGTCTGAACGCCGATAGGCCCGATCCCGCACACGTCGCCGACGTCCCGGCCCGCCTTGGCGTCGCTGTAGACCAGCGCGCCGACCAATTCGAGGTCGGGATGGCGGTGAACGGCCGCAACGGAATGCTTGCCCACCGAACCGGTGGCCCACTGGATGACCCGCAGCACCAGGCGATCGTACTGTAAGCCATGCGGTAATACCTTCAATTGATGGTTCTTGACCAGCAGCCGTCAAGTCACTTCACTGCGGTTATGCCCGAATTCGAAACCGTTCTCTATTCCACCGACGGACCCGTCGCCACCGTCACCCTCAACCGCCCCGAACACCTCAACACCATCGTCCCGCCGATGCCCGACGAGGTGGAGGCCGCGATCGGACTGGCCGAGCACGATCCGTCGATCAAGGTCATCGTGCTGCGCGGCGCGGGTCGCGCATTCTGCGGCGGCTACGACTTCGGCGGCGGATTCCAGCACTGGGGTGAGTCGATGACGACCGACGGCAGTTGGGATCCCGGCAAGGACTTCGCGATGGTCAGTGGTCGCGCAACAGGGCCCACCCAGAAATTCATGGCGATCTGGCGGGCGACCAAACCGGTGATCGCGCAGGTACACGGCTGGTGTGTCGGCGGGGCCAGCGATTACGCGCTATGCGCGGATCTGGTGATCGCCAGCGAGGACGCCGTGATCGGCACGCCCTACAGCCGGATGTGGGGTGCCTACCTGTCCGGGATGTGGCTGTATCGCCTGTCCTTCAGCAAGGCCAAGTGGCATTCACTGACCGGTCGTCCACTGACGGGACGCGAGGCGGCCGACATCGAGCTGATCAACGAGGCGGTTCCCTTCGAGCGGCTGGAAGCCCGGGTGGCCGAGATCGCCGCCGATTTGGCCCGAATCCCGTTGTCGCAGTTACAGGCTCAGAAGTTGATCGTCAACCAGGCCTACGAGAACATGGGCCTGGCGAGCACGCAAACTCTCGGCGGCATTCTCGACGGCCTGATGCGTAATACCCCGGAAGCGCTCGACTTCATCAACGTCGCGGGGACACAGGGAGTGCGCGCGGCCGTCGAACGTCGCGACGGGCCGTGGGGTGACTACAGCCAGGCTCCGCCTGAGCTGCGGCCCGACCCGTCACACGTGATCGAGCCCTAGGTCGATCTGGCCAGACTGACCAGCAGCGACACGATCACCCCGATGATCACCAGGCCGCCGCCGACCACCAGGGTGATGTTGAGCCATTGGTGCATGCTGTTCTGCGCAGTGCCGACCAGCACGTCGGCGATCCGCCGGATGTCACCGGACGAATTGTCCAGCACCGCATTCAGTCTGCGCCGGCCGAATTCGATTGCGGCCCAACCGGCCGCACCCACCAGCAGCGCCGACACACCAAGGCCCACCAGCATCTTGGCGCGGCTTCGGGCGACGAACAGCGTGAGCAGCGCGAAGAATCCGGTCAGCACCGCCAGCCCGACGCTGACCCACGGCCCGTAGGCGGCCACCAGCCGCAACGAACCAGGCCGCAACACCGAAGGAGCGTTGTCGGTCAACGGAATTGGCACCGCGGTCGGCACCGTGATGTTGTAGTCGGACAGCGTCTCCTTGAAGGCGGTGTCGGAGAGCATCGGCGCGATATCGATCACCCAGCGGCCTTGCGAGTCGACGCTGGAGCGGATCGAGTCGGTGAACAACCACCGGTGCGCAAAGCGGTTTGCCTGGGCGAACTGACCGGGGAACGACGAGCTCGAGGTGTAGGTGGCGGCGACCAGACTCACGGTCTGAGTGTTCACGCTGGTGCCCAACCGGGCCACCTGCGTCGTCAACTGCGATGCCATTGCCGACTGCAGTGCGGGATCGGCGGCCGCCTTCTGCGCAAGCGCGGCATAACCGTCCTGGTCGACCAGATGCTGTTGCACCCATGCCGCGGGCAGGGCGAGCGCCAACAAGAGCGTCGTGACGAGCCACATCAGTAGCGTCGCCGCGAACCGCACACGTCCTCCTCTGCGGGGACGCGCGGGTCTAGTCGGAGTGAGTCGCGCGGCCCACGATCAACGGGTCGGGCTGGCCGACCACCTCATGGTCTTTGTTGTCGTAGTTGAACTTACTCAGCACGTGGCGCATCGCGTTGATCCGCGCGCGTTTCTTGTCGTTGCTTTTCACGACGGTCCACGGCGCGACCTCGGTGTCCGTCCAGGCGAACATGTCTTCCTTGGCCGAGGTGTAGTCGGACCATTTGTCCAGCGAGGCCAGATCGGTCGGCGACAGTTTCCACTGTCGCACCGGGTCGACCTGGCGGATGGTGAACCGAGTGCGCTGCTCGCTCGACGAGACCGAGAACCACAGCTTGGTCAGGCTGATGCCGTCGTTGACCAGCATCTGTTCGAACAGCGGCGTCTGCCGGATGAACTCGGCGTGCTGCTTGGGCGTGCAGTACCCCATCACTCGCTCCACGCCGGCCCGGTTGTACCAGGACCGGTCGAACATCACGATCTCACCGGCCGCCGGCAGGTGGTTGACGTAGCGCTGGAAATACCACTGGGTGCGTTCCTTCTCGGTCGGCTTCTCCAGTGCCACGACCCGCGCACCCCTCGGGTTGAGGTGTTCCATGAAGCGCTTGATGGTGCCACCCTTACCGGCCGCGTCGCGCCCCTCGAACACAAAGACGTGCCGCAGCCCGTGGGCCTGGCTCCACTTCTGCAGCTTCAGCAGCTCGATCTGCAGCAGCCGCTTCTGCTCCTCGTACTCGTTGCGCGACATCCGATGGTCGTACGGGTAGTTTTCCCGCCACGTGTCGACGGCCAGGCCGGCGCCATCCAGCAGCACCGGGTCGTCATCGTCGTCGTCAAAAACCGTGAAGCCATTGCTCTCGAGTGACACGCGCGGAAATTATCAGCGGCAGGGAAACCTGGGGTGACGCCGCGGTGAACGACGGATCCGCGGTCAGGCGGCGCCGGATGTGCCTCGCGCGGAGTGACCACGGCCGCCGGTCGAGTCTCCCTTCGTGGCGGTGGTCGATGTGTCCGACGACCGCTGCCGGTCGGCAACCGACGATCGCGTGACCACCTTGCGGGCGGACCGTGCACCCGGGCTCGCCGCCGCCTTGCTCGCCGCAGGGACACTGGCCGACGGCGACGGGAACGGTGTCGGCGTGGTGGGAGCGGGGAGCGTGTCCAGCAGACCGTTGACGGCGTTCGCGAAGGTCTGATACATGGCGTAGGCGATACCGTCCTTGACGCCGAAGCCGCTCTCGCCGATCGGAGCCGGCAGGAAGAAGAGCGGCTTGAGAAGGTTGTAGGTCACGGTTCCGAGTAGCCCGACCTCCAGGTCCGGATCCAAGGCCTTATGGACCAAATTGCTGAGTAGCCCTGGGATTTCGCCAGGTTTCTGGATGGCCGACTCGATGGTCGCCTCAAGGTCGTAGGGAAGACGGACCAGGTAGTACCCCACGGACACGCCGAGCGTCACCGGAAGGGCGATCGCGAACTGCGCCGCGTAGATCAGTCGCCCGATGGGAGTGTTGTACTGCTCCCACATGTGGGTGACGGTCGGTGTCGGATCCGGCAAATACTTCAGAAAAGCGTCGTTGATCCCGTTAGCGAAGTTGTTGATGGCACCGCTGATCGCCGCCGCCAGCGGACCCGGCAACACGTTGACGACAGGGTCGAGCACACCAGCCTTCACACTCCAGAGATACGAGTAGTAGTACGTCGTGGGGTTGGACGGATCAGCGTAGTAATCAGACGGATTGAGGTACGTCTGCAGTAAATAGCTCAGCGCGCTGCCGGGATTCTCGGTGAAGGCCGACGCCAAGAACACCGGGTTGATCGGCACTCCCCACCCGAAATCGGAGTCATTCCAGAAATAGTTGAGCCCAAGCGCGAGCTCCGTTGCGATTTCGACAGCAGCGATAGGAGCGGACGCGACACTGCCAAGGTTGTACAACACATCCGAGACAAACGACGTAGTGCGGACTTCGATATTGCTCAGCGCTGGAAGCGATTCCGGTCCCGCACCGACAACCGCGGGCGCGGTGGCCACCATGCCGGCGGCGAGCAAGGCTGCAGCGAATTTTGTATGCGGATGCGCGTTGACAGACATGTGAATCTCCCCGGATCCGTTCAGCGGACACCTCCCCACCCGGAGCATCGCACGCTATTACCAGTGCGTCAATAATTTGGATTGCAGTGTCGCTGCAGCCAAGCAGATCAGCGAACTGCCCAGCAGCAGACCGCCGACGGCATCGGTGAAGTAGTGATACGTCACGGCCTGACCGAGCATCCCTAGCAGCGCCCAGACAATCGCCGCGACAACGATCCACAGCTGCGCACCTGCAACCAGGATCGCCATGCCCACCGCCACCACCATCAGCGTGGTATGCCCGCTGGGATAAGCGACGGCGCCACCCTTCTCCCTGCCAAACCAATCCTTGAATAGCCGCGAAAGCCACACGGCGACAACAGGAGTCACCACAACAAGCACGGCCAGCAGCCAGCGCTGACGAAAGACGGCCAGCGCCAGCACGCCCAGCAGGATCACCGCGACCGTGCGCTGATCGGTGAAGAACAGCAGCCAGCCCAGCACACCACCATGCGCGCGCTGGAACCAGTCGTCGATCGGCGTCGACCCGGTCCCCACCCCCAAGCCCAGCAATGCCATGGCCGCCAAGCCGATCGGCGGCCACCACCGGACCGCATTGGTGGTCAGCGGGCGATGCCCCGCACGTACGCCGCCTGGCCGAGATGCTGCGCGCAGTCGTTGATGATGCTGACCAACCGAATGCTGGCCGTCACAGGCGGATTCCAGTTCGTATCGACCACGCGGGCGAGCTCGTCGGTGGTGACGCTGGCGATGTATTCCAGGGTCGCCTTGTGCACCGCGTGGTAGTAGCCGGCCAGCAGATCGGCGGGCGCACGAACCTTGCCCACGTCGTCGGGGGTGTGCCCGTAGCCGTGCGCGTCGCGCGGCAGGTCCAGTCCGAACTGGTCCACCCAGCCACCGGTAAACCACACCTGATCAATTCCGGCAATATCGGCGATCTGGGCGTCTTGAACCCGGGCACTGTGCCAGATCAGCCAGGCGATGCTGTTGGCCGTCGCGGTCGGCCGGAAGAAGGAGACCTCGTCGGTCAGCGCATCGGTGAGGTCGTTGACGTGTTCGATGATGCGGGCGAAGGAGTCCCGCAACAGTTCGCGGGCAGCGTTGGCATCGGACAGTGAGTCAGTCATGGGGCTGACGCTACGCGCCGTGAAAAACGGCCTCGACGTTGTTGCCGTCGGGGTCGCGGACGAAGGCGCCGTAGTAGCCGGGGTGGTATTCGGGCCACAGCCGCGGAGCGTGCAGCGACTCGGCACCGAATCCCAGCGCGGCGTCATAGAAGGCCTTGACCGCGTCGACGTCGGCCGCGGCGAACGCGACGTGCACCTCACGGTTGGGGCCGGAAGCGTCGCCGGCCGAGGCGTCGGCGATCCAGAAGTCAGGCTTGCCGTCACGGCCGTAGCCGATGGCGACGTCGAAGTCCATCTGACGCGTAAAGCCGAGCACACCGAGCACGCCGTCGTAGAACTCCTTCGACTTGGCCCAGTCGCTGCAGTTGATTCCGAAGTGATCGATCACAGTTTCCATACTGGCACCCGACGTAATCTGTGCCCATGAGTTACGACTTGGTCATCCGCAACGGCACGATCGTCGACGGCCTGGGCGGCGAGCCCTACGCCGGTGACGTGGCGATTTCTGACGGCGTCATCGTCGCCGTCGGCACGGTCGACGGCCCGGGTGCCCGGGAGATCAACGCCACCGGACTTCTCGTCACCCCGGGCTTCGTCGACCTCCACACCCATTACGACGGTCAGGCGATCTGGTCGGACCGGATGACACCGTCGTCGGCGCACGGCGTCACGACCGCGGTGATGGGCAACTGCGGGGTCGGGTTCGCACCGTGCCGCCCCCAGGACCACGACGTACTCGTCGATGTCATGGCCGGCGTCGAGGACATCCCCGGCGTCGTGATGGTCGACGGACTGCCGTGGACCTGGGAGACCTTCCCCGAGTTCCTCGACGTGGTGGACTCGCGCCAGCGGGACATCGACGTCGCTGCATTCCTGCCGCACTCCCCGCTGCGCGTGTACGTCATGGGGCAGCGCGGCGTCGACCGTGAGCTGCCCACCCCCGAGGACTTGGCGATGATGCGCAAGCTCGCCGCGGAAGCGATTCACGCGGGCGCGCTGGGGTTCGCATCGTCGCGGCTCACCTTGCACAAAACCGCTGGCGGACAACCGATTCCGAGTTACGAGGCACAGTACGAGGAGATCGAGGCGATCGCCCGAGGTGTCGACGATGCCGGCGGCGGTCTGCTGCAGTTCGTGCCGGATCTGATGGCAGGCGATTACGAGGGCGCGCTGAGCGCCGTATTCGACGTCGCTTCGGAAGTGGGCCTGCCCGTGACGTTCACGCTCGCGATCGGCAATGCCGGTCCGCCGATCCACCTCGACGCACTGCGCATGGTCGAGAAGGCCAATGAAAACAATGGAGCCGATGGCCCTTTCATCACGGGACAGATCTTCCCGCGGCCGATCGGGCTGGTGCTCGGCCTGGACTTGTCCGGCAACCCGTTCGTCCTGTACCCGACGTACCGGGAGATCGCCGATCTGCCGCTGGCCGAGCGGGTCGCCGAGATGCGCAAACCCGAAGTGCGCGCACGTATTCTGAATGACAAGGCGGCCAGCGACGGGCATCCGCTGATGTTCGCCGCACAAGCATGGGACTACATGTACCCGCTCGGTGATCCGCCGAACTACGAACCGCCTGCTGAGGATTCGATCGGCGCACGGGCCCGCGGCCGCGGCGTCAGCCCGCTCGAGGAGGCGTACGACCGGCTGCTCGACGACGACGGCCACGCCATGCTGCTGGTCACGCTGGCCAATTTCCGCGACAACTCGCTGGACACGGTGGCGGAGCTGATCCAGCGCGACGACGTTGTCCTCGGCCTCGGCGACGGCGGCGCGCACTACGGAATGATCTGCGACGCAAGCTTTCCCACCTACATGCTGACGCACTGGGTGCGGGATCGGCAGTCGGGCCGGCTTTCGGTGGAGCGGGTTATCCAGGAGCTGACGTCGGTGCCCGCCCGCATCGCCGGACTGGCCGACCGCGGCCGGCTCGCGGTGGGCTACAAGGCAGACGTCAACGTGATCGACGCCGATGCGCTGCGGTTGCACCAGCCGACCGTCAAGTCGGATCTGCCCGCAGGCGGACGCCGGCTCGACCAGAGCGCCGACGGCTATGTGGCGACGATCGTCGCCGGTGAGGTGATCGCCGAGAACGGCGTTCCCACCGCGGCCCGGCCGGGCAAGCTGGTCCGCGGCCGTCAACCGGCGCCTGTCCATCCGGAGGGCAGGAGCGCAGCGACCCGGGATTCGATGTGAGCCGGGTTGCACCGCTGGCTCCGCCGTGGAGCCCCCAGGACGCCACCGACATCGGCAGCTGGGGTCACCCCGACCGCACCTATGAGCCGCTGCTGCTGGTGCGGTGTCTGCAACGCCATCCCGACATGGCACGCAAGCTGCGCAAGATGGGCGAATCGCTCTACGTCGACACCCGGCTGCCACCGCGAACTCGCACGATCGCGATCCTGCGGATCTGCGGGCTGGTGCGCTGCGCCTACGAATGGGGCGGGCAGGCCGCGTTCTGGGGACCGATCGCCGGGGTGTCCGGCGACGAGGCTGACGCGCTGGCCGTCGGGGATGCCACCGACCCGCGCTGGAGCGCCGATGAGCGCACGCTCATCGTGGCGGTCGACGAATTGGAGCGGACCGGTTCCTGGTCGACGCAGACCTGGGGCGCACTCGGCGAGAACTTCGACGACGAGCAGCGGATGGAGCTGCTGATCGCCGTCGGCTGGTACCGGACGGTGTGCACGCTGTGCAACGGTCTGGACCTGCCGGTCGAGGGCTGGATGCGGCCCTGGCCCGGCTCAGCGTCGTGACTTGTCCCGCTTGAGCGCGGGGTGCTGACTGGCGAGTAGCGGCAGCAGCACCTTGCGCGGCAGCAGCTGGAAGATGCGGGTGCTGATCACGTTCTGCACGCCGGCGATCACGTCGCCGCGGTCCCCGTCGAGCGCGTCGATGCCGATCTTGGCGACGGTGCGCGACGGCATCCACAAGAACTTCGGGAAGGCCTTGGCGAATTCGTGTTCGTCCATGCCTGCCGCACTGAGGAATTCGGTACGTACCGGCCCGGGGTGCAGCACCGCCACCGTCACACCGGTGCCGGCGAGCTCCCCGCGTAGCCCCGCGGTGAACGTACGGACGAAGGCCTTGGTGGCCGCGTAGCCGGCCTGGCCGGGGAAGGGCTGGAAGGCCGCCGTCGATCCGACGTTGAGGATCGCCCCGCGACCGCGCGGCACCATCTGCTGGACGGCCCGCGACGTGAGGTCGATGACGGCCTCGACGTTGACCCGAACCTGGGCGATCTCGTCGGCCACCGGTGCAGCGGCCACCGAGCCCACCACGCCGATGCCGGCGTTGTTGACCAGGATGTCGAGGGTCAGCCCGCGCCTTTCCACCTCGTCGAACAGGGCGGCTCGGGCGGCGGGGTCGGCGACGTCGCAGGCGATGACCTCGACGCGGACTTGGGATTCGAGTTCGGCGGCGAGCTCGCGCAGCTTGTCCTCGCGACGGGCGACCAGCGTTACGCCGTGGCCGCGCGCCGCGAGTTCACGCGCGAGGTCGGCGCCGATTCCCGAGGAAGCCCCGGTGACGACGGCGGTGGATGTGGGTGATGGCGTAGGCAGCGACATGTCGTCGACAACCTATGCGCTCGACGGCGCTATTCCCAGAGCTTTGTCGGATCAGCCGCAGTATCGTCAGGGTATGAGCATCAAGGTCGATCTCGATCAGCTCGTCGGCACGCTGGCCGACTACCCGATGGGCTACTTGATCACCGTGAGCGACGACCACCGCGCGCACACCGTAGCCGTGGATACCCGGCTCAATGGCGGCGTCCTCGATGTGGGCACAGTCGGCAACAGCACGCGCCGCAATATCTGCAGCCACCCCGACGCAACCCTGTTGTGGCCGCCGGCCGAACCTGGCGGCTACAGCCTGATCGTCGACGGCCGCGGCGAACTCACCGACGACTCGCTGCGGGTGATCCCCCAGCGTGCCGTGCTGCACCGGCCGGCCGTGACCGGCGTCCCGACAGCGTCCGGCTGCGGCGACGACTGCGTCCCGCTCTAGTCGCCGACTGTGGGCCTTATGCTCGCAGAAGGGCGAAAAGCCGTGCAGGAGGCCCACACTCGACACTAAACGGGACAACCTGCCGCCCGCAGTTTAGCTGTAATTCGTTCAACGATGACCTTTGGCCGCGACATCATCTCCGCGCTGACGCGGACGACGACCCAGCCGGCGGCCTCCAATTGCTCAATCCGCTCGATGTCCCAGGTTCGCTGCTTGCGATCCGTCCAATGCTGAACGCCGTCATATTCGACGGCGACCTTCCACTCCCGCCAGCCCATGTCGACGCGAATGCGGAGGTCACGAAATCCGATCTGCGTTTCCGGCGGCGGCAGCCCGGCGCCCACGATCAGCAGCCTCAGCCTGGTCTCTTGGGGCGACTCCGCACCACCGTCAACCAGCTCAAGTGCCGAGCGCAGTCGTGCAACTCCGCGCGCACCCGGGTACCGATCCGCTAGTGCGTGCACGGCCTCAGCCTTGATACCGGTGGCGTTGACCAGCGCATCCAGGATTGGAATGGCTCGCGCCGGTGGGCTGTAACGACCGATGTCGAAGGCGGTTCGAGCCGCGGTCGTCACGGTCATACTCCCGGCCAAGCACGTCTCGTCGGGTGCGAGGTCCCACGAATGGACGACTATTCCGGGCGGTGTGTGCCGGTCGGCGCGAAGTATCTCCGCCGGAGCCGACGCATCGAGCCACTTGGTGCCGAACGCCGCAGCGGCCGACACTCCGCACAACGTCGCGCCGGTCGCCAGCCACGCCGCCCTCGCCCGTAGGAGCGCAGTCAGTTCGACGTCGCGGGGCAAGTAAACGTCTTTGTAGATAGCTCTGTGATGGCGGGCAAGCGCTCTCCGGCTGATGTCGCCACGCCGCACAGCCGCACTTCCGATGAAGGGTTCCACGCCGCCACAATGAGCCCGCACACCGCGACTGTGGGTGTCGTGCACGAGTTTTCGGCGAAACCTGTGCATGAGGCCCACAGTGGGGATAACGAAAAAGCCCGGCCCCCCGCAAAGGGGGACCGGGCGTTTTCGTTGACTTGCTAGAAGTCCATACCGCCCATGCCACCGGTCGGGTCGCCCGCGGGAGCGGACGCCTTCTCCGGCTTGTCGGCAACGACGGCCTCGGTGGTGAGGAACAGTGCCGCGATGGACGCCGCGTTCTGCAGCGCCGAGCGGGTGACCTTCACCGGGTCGGCAACGCCGGCCTTGAGCAGGTCCTCGTACACACCGGACGCGGCGTTGAGGCCGGTTCCGGAGGGCGAGTTGGTGACCTTCTCGGCGACAACGCCGGGCTCCAGGCCCGCGTTGAAGGCGATCTGCTTCAGCGGAGCTGACAGCGCGACACGCACGATGTTGGCACCAGTGGCCTCGTCACCCTCGAGCTTGAGCTCGTCGAGAGCCGGAGCCGACTGCAGCAGAGCCACGCCACCACCGGCGACGATGCCCTCCTCGACGGCGGCCTTGGCGTTGCGCACGGCATCTTCGATGCGGTGCTTGCGCTCCTTGAGCTCCACCTCGGTGGCAGCTCCGGCCTTGATCACCGCAACACCGCCGGCCAGCTTGGCCAGGCGCTCCTGCAGCTTCTCGCGGTCGTAGTCGGAGTCGCTGTTCTCGATCTCGGCACGGATCTGGGCCACGCGGCCCTGGATCGCGTCGGCATCGCCGGCGCCCTCGATGACCGTGGTCTCGTCCTTGGTGACGACGATCTTGCGAGCCTGGCCCAGCAGGGAGATGTCAGCGGTCTCGAGCGAGAGGCCGACCTCCTCGCTGACAACCTGGCCACCGGTCAGGATCGCAATGTCCTGCAGCATGGCCTTGCGGCGGTCACCGAAGCCCGGCGCCTTGACGGCGACGGACTTGAAGGTGCCACGGATCTTGTTGACCACCAGGGTGGACAGGGCTTCGCCCTCGACGTCCTCGGCGATGATCAGCAGCGGCTTGCCCGACTGAATGACCTTCTCCAGCAGGGGAAGCAGGTCCTTGACCGTCGAAACCTTCGACGAGACGAGCAGGATGTACGGATCCTCGAGGATCGCTTCCTGGCGCTCGGCGTCGGTGACGAAGTAGCCCGAGATGTAGCCCTTGTCGAAGCGCATACCCTCGGTGAGCTCCAGCTGCAGGCCGAAGGTGTTGGACTCCTCGACGGTGATGACACCCTCGTTGCCGACCTTGTCCATGGCCTCGGCGATCAGGTCACCGATGGTCTGGTCACCAGCCGAGATACCGGCGGTAGCAGCGATCTGCTCCTTGGTCTCGACCTCTTTGGCGCTCTTGAGGAGCGTCTCGGTGATCTTCTCGACGGCCTTCTCGATGCCGCGCTTCAGGCCGAGCGGGTTAGCGCCGGCGGCCACGTTGCGCAGGCCTTCGCGAACCAGGGCCTGAGCCAGAACGGTGGCGGTGGTGGTGCCGTCACCCGCGACGTCGTCAGTCTTCTTGGCGACCTCTTTGACCAGCTCAGCGCCGATCTTCTCGTACGGGTCCTCCAGCTCGATCTCCTTGGCGATGGATACGCCATCGTTGGTGATCGTGGGAGCGCCCCACTTCTTCTCCAGGACGACGTTGCGACCCTTGGGGCCCAGCGTCACCTTTACCGCATCGGCGAGGGCGTTGAGGCCCCGCTCGAGGCCACGGCGTGCCTCTTCGTCGTAAGCAATGATCTTGGACATTGCGAAGTGAATCCTCCGGTTGGGGGTTACACGTTCTTGGGTCGGACACAGTGCCCGCGACGGACGACCGCAGCTGTGTTCTGCTTCGGTCTCACCGTCCCGACCTAGCACTCACCGGTCGGGAGTGCCAACCACATTCTTAGCACTCGACCTAGGTGAGTGCAAGAAGATGAATCAGCCGTTCACCCGGCGCGTAACCCCGCCACGATGACGTTCGTGATCCGGTCGGCGACATCGTCGCCGTATTCCTGGCCGCTCTTGCAGACGACCATCAGCGCCTTGAGTTCAGCAAGACCGACGTCGGCCCGTGCGGCACCGGCCCGCTGCGCCGACTCCAGCATCTCGCCCAGCACGCCGAGGAATTCCGCCTCGGCGCCCGGCGCCGCCGAATCGAGGTCGATGCCGTAACTCTCCAACGCCTCGACCATCCCGTGGTCGGCCGCACTCGCGCGCACCATCTCGCGGAGGAATTCGAACAATGCGGTGGACGGATCGGCGGCCAGCAGTTCCCGTCCTCTCGCGACCACCAGGCGCACCCGCTCGCCGATGACGGCCTCGAACAGCGCTTCCTTGGTCGGGAAATGACGGTAGACGGTGCCCGCGCCGACGCCGGCCCGCCGGGCGATCTCGTCGATCGGCACCGCCAGCCCCTGCTCGGCGAAGACGTCGTAGGCGACTTGCAGCACCCGAGCACGGTTGCGCGCGGCATCGGCCCGCAGCGGCTTGCAGCTCAGACCCACCTCACACCTCTCACGCGTTGACAAAGCGGGGCGCACGTTCCGTATAGTCGAAGAAACCGGGGCGCGCGCTCCGTTTATCGAGTTTAGACGAAGGAGCGCTGTGTCTTTTCAAAGGCCAACCTGGACCCTTGCCGACATTCCGGACCAGACCGGCCGCACCGCCGTGATCACCGGCGCCAACACCGGACTCGGCTATGAAACGGCGCACGCGCTCGCCGGCCGCGGCGCACGCCTTGTGCTGGCGGTGCGCAACCTCGACAAGGGCAAGGCCGCCGCCGACCTCATCGGCCGGCGCTACCCCGGCGCCGACGTCACCGTCCAGGAACTCGACCTCACCTCCCTCGACTCCGTCCGGGCGGCCGCCGACCAATTGCGCGCCAGCCACGACCAGATCGACCTGCTCATCAACAACGCCGGCGTCATGATGACCCCGAAGCAGACCACCAAGGACGGCTTCGAGCTCCAGTTCGGCACCAACCACCTCGGTCACTTCGCGCTGACCGGGTTGCTGCTCGACCGCCTGCTCGCGGCGCCAGGCTCGCGGGTCGTGACCGTGAGCAGCAACGGCCACCGATTCGGCGGCATCCGGTTCGACGATCTGCAGTCCGAGCGCAGCTACAGCCGCGTTGGCGCATACGGCCAGTCCAAGTTGGCCAACCTTCTCTTCACCTACGAATTGCAGAGCCGGCTGGCGGCGACGGACACCATCGCGGTCGCGGCCCATCCCGGCGCATCCAGCTCCGAGCTCGGGCGCTACGCCCCCGGGGCCGTCCAGCGGATCGCGCCGCTGCTGGAGCAGAGCGCCGAAATGGGCGCGCTCCCCACGCTGCGCGCCGCAGCCGACCCCACCGTTCGCGGCGGCCAGTACTACGGGCCCAGCGGATTGCTCCAGTTGCGCGGTTATCCGAAACTCGTCTCGTCCAACGCCAAGTCCCACGACCTCGCCGTGCAGAAACGACTGTGGGCGGTGTCCGAAGCGCTGACGGGCGTGGTGTTCCCGGTCGAGCCCCACCGCGCTCGGTCATAGGGCCGACGCGACGTGTCCTTCGAAGCCGATAGACGTCGCCATCGCCCGATAGCGGTCCGCGAATTCTCGGGATGCCCGCTCGTCGCCGCGAGCGCGCGCCAGCTGGGCGCGTACCCGCAACAGGGACAGCTCATAGAACACGAAGCCCCGGTCGTGCTCGGACGCGGCCAACCGGTCGACCACACGCTGCGCTTCCTGCACATCGCCTTCGCTTCCGCGGCGCAACAGGGATTCGACGAGCACGGTCGATGCCGGGCCGCGGAGGATGGCTTCACCGCAGTCGAACACGTGGGCGACTGCCGCCCCGGCTATCTCGATAGCTGCGTCCAGATCACCGTCACCAGCGGCGCAGATGGCAAGTTGGATGTCGGCGGTGGTGACGGTGGCCAAGTCGGCCTGGTCGGCTGCTTGTTCACGCCCCTGCCTGAGCAGCTCGATGCTGGCGGTGGTATGACCGCCGTGCGAACGAATCAGCATGATGCCGTGAATAATTCGCGACCAGGCCAGTGACAGGTCGTCCCCGGATCGTTCCGCGGCCTCCAGCACGAGAGCCGTATCTCTCAGCATCACTTCGTCAGGCAATAGCACGCCGTTCAGCAGGAGCGCGCCGTAGCCGTACGTGACGATGGCAGCCAGAGTGATGCCTTCCACGACGCGGGCCATCGCAAGCCCGGCCTGTAGGTCCTCTCGCCAGCTCGGATCGCCAAGGCTGCATCGGGCCAGCCCACGAAGGGTGGTCACAAATGCCAAAGGAGATTCGAAGAAGAAATCGCCCAGCGTGGGGTTACCGCCCGCGACATCGATGGCTCGTTCGAACAGCGGCATCACGCCCGCGATGTCGCCTGTCTGGAAGACACCGAAGGTGGCACAGTTGGACAGCAGAATCACCGCGGGATCACCGGTCGACTCGAGCAGGCGAATGTATTCCGGTGTGAGGGCCTGCAATTCGCGCAGCCGATGGTTGAGGCCCATCGCGACAAGCAGGCCCGAGGTGCCCATGACCAACGACATCTGATCGCCGGCGGCCGTACAGAGCTCCCGCAGTTCGTCGTAGCTGGAGTCAGCGACGCTCGCCCCTCCACCGGCCCGCCACGCGAAACCACACAGCAGCGTGCGTGGCGCGATCCGCAAGAAAATGCGGTCCGGCTCGTCGTCGGGCAGCTGGTCGGCGACGTCGCGGGCCTTCTGCCAGCTCACCTTCGCGGCGCGGATGTCGCGGGTCATCAGCCAGCCCGCCGCCCGCATATGCCAGTCGAAGGCGGCGCGCAGGTCGCCGGCAGCCTCCACGTGTCCGGCGATCAGGGCCGCATTCTCATCGGCCGCCGCCGGATCACGCCGCTCGATCGCTTCGGCTACCCGTTGGTGTAACACCGCCCGGTCAGCCTTGAGTTGCGATTCGTAGGCAACCGCGCGGATCAACGGGTGGCGGAAGGCGTGCTCGCCGCTGGGCGACCCCGGGATCAGGTCAAGCAGTTCGGCGTCGAGCAACTCCGGCAGCGCGGCACGCTCGTCGACCCGGGAAAGCAACTCCGCTTCGAACCGGGAACCGATCACCGCCGCGGTATGCAGAGTCCGCTTGGACGCGGCGCCGAGGCGGTCGATGCGGGCCGCGATAGTGGCCTGGACCGTCGCGGGCACTGTGACATCCGCGGAGTCAAGATGGCAGATGTACGCGCCCGGATGCCCACTGAGCACGTCACGCTCGACGAGGTCGCGCACGATCTCCTCGGCGAAGAACGGATTCCCGCCGGAGCGTTCGGCGACCTGTGCCATGAGTCCGACGACCGATTTGTCTTCACCCAGCAGCGCTCCCGTCAACGATGCGCTCTCCGCCGAATCGAGCGGGAGGACGGTGATCGTTCGCGCACCGGAAGTGTGCGCCAGCGGGCCGTGATACTCGGGCCGATAGGTGAACACCGCCAATGAATGCGTCCGCGGTAGTACCGAGACGAACTCCTCCAACATCGTTTCGCTCGCGCCGTCGAGCCAGTGGACATCCTCGATCACATAGACAGTCGGTTCGCCGCGCGCCAACGCGGCCGATTTGACCAACCAGGTCAGGCGCCGACGCCGGGCGTCGGCGTCGATCACAGCCGGCTCGACATCGGCTTCACGGATGCCCAGCAGATCGTCGAGCAGAAACAGGTCCTCGGCATCGGCGTCGGGTAGGCGCCGGCGCACCTGTTCGCGCGCGGCACCCCGATCCATGCCTTCCATGTTGAAAGCCGTCCGCAGCAACCCCGCCGCAGCATGAAACGCGATGTCACGGGTATGGGATTGGCAGAACGTCGAGAACACCGCGACTCCACGCCCGTTGGCGATCGCCGCCGTCTCCCGCACCAACCGGCTCTTCCCGATCCCCGGAGCGCCGACGATCCCGATGACGCCACCGGCGCCGGAGATCGCACGGTCGAGAACCGCCGTCAGCGCCGTGACCTCCTGCTCGCGCCCGACCAACGCCGGCGCCTGGCGGCCACGTTGACCGCGCTGCGCCTTGACCCCGCGCAGCCGGCGCACGAGAACCGGACTATGGCGACCCTTGATGCGAACCTTTTCCTCGCCGTCCAGCAAGGTGCTGCCCTCGACCAGCCGGGCGGTCGACTGGCTCAGCATCACTCCGCCGGGCGGCGCAACCGACTCCATGCGCTGCGCCATTCCGACCTGTTCGCCGACCGCGGTGCGGCCGAAGGGGCTCGAGCCAAGCTGTCCGACGATCACCTCACCGGAGTTCAGACCGATGCGCAGCTGGAGTTCGATACCGTCGAGCCGAAGCACATCCTCGGCAAGGACCTTCGATTCCTCTTGAATCTCCAGCGCCGACAAACACGCGCGAAACGCGTGATCTTCCAATGCTATTGGGACGCCGAACAAGGCCATCAGACCGTCACCGGTGAATTGGTCGGCGATGCCGCCATAGCGCCGCACTACGCGCGAGGCCCGGTCGACCAGCGCGGTCATGATCTCCCGGAGACGCTCCGCGCCAACAGCCGCGGCGATGTCCATCGAGTGCACGACGTCGGCGAACAACACTGTCACCTGCTTGTACTCCGCCGGCTGGGCGGTAGACGGTACGGCTGTGCCGCACTCGTCGCAGAATTTCGCACGTTCCCGCAGCTCAGTACCACAGGTCAGGCACGTCACTTGGCCTGTCGTCATGCCGGCACCACCAACCCGGGGACCCCCGGCGCCCCGACCCGCCAAGCATAGGCGGTCGATCCACGGCGAGGACAAAATTCACCGACTGTCAAGCCCCAACTTCCCCAGCTGGCGACACGCCGCATCGATATGCGTAAGCGGATGTGCTTGGGCTAGAGTCCATCTCGACCGGAGAGGAGTCCCAGGGGTGCGGGCAGTTGATGCGCCCAGCACCCAGGCGTTACGGGGCTGGCAGCGACGGGCGTTGGTCAAGTATCTGACCGCCAAGCCGCGTGATTTCCTGGCCGTCGCGACCCCCGGCGCCGGTAAGACAACCTTTGCTCTGCGGATCGTCGCCGAACTTCTCGCCGAGGGCATCGTCGAGGCCGTTACCATCGTCGTCCCGACCGAACACCTCAAGGTCCAGTGGGCACAGGCCGCCGCCCGGCAGGGCATCTCCCTGGATCCCAAGTTCTCCAACTCCAACTCGCAGACCTCCGCGGAGTACCACGGCGTCGTCGTCACCTACGCCCAGGTCGCCAGCCACCCGACCCGGCACCGGGTGCGCACCGAGAACCGCAAGACCCTCGTCGTCTTCGACGAGATCCACCACGGCGGTGACGCCAAGACGTGGGGCGACGCCATCCGGGAGGCGTTCGACGACGCGACCCGGCGGCTGTCACTGACCGGCACCCCCTTCCGCAGCGACGACAGCGCGATCCCGTTCATCACCTACGAGACCGGCCCCGACGGCTTCGCCCGCTCGCAGGCCGACCACACCTACGGCTATTCCGACGCGCTGGCCGACGGCGTTGTGCGCCCGGTGATGTTCATGGCCTATTCGGGCGAAGCCCGTTGGCGCGACAGTGCGGGCGAAGAGCACGCGGCACGCCTCGGCGAACCCCTGACCGCCGAGCAGACCGCGCGGGCGTGGAAGACCGCGCTCAACCCGGCCGGCGAATGGATGCCCGCGGTGATCGCCGCCGCCGATACCCGGCTGCGCGGCCTTCGCGAACACGTGCCCGACGCCGGCGGCATGATCATCGCCTCCGACCAGACCGCCGCCCGCGCCTACGCCGACCTGCTGGTCAAGATCACCGGTGAGGCGCCGACCGTGGTGCTCTCCGACGACAAGGGCGCATCGGATCGGATCTCGCAGTTCTCGGCAAGCACGTCGCGGTGGCTGGTGGCCGTGCGCATGGTGTCCGAAGGTGTCGACGTGCCGCGGCTGGCCGTCGGGGTCTACGCCACCAGCGCCTCGACGCCGCTGTTCTTCGCCCAGGCGATCGGCCGGTTCGTGCGGTCCCGCCGGCCCGGCGAGACCGCCTGCATCTTCTTGCCGTCGGTGCCCAACCTGCTGCTGCTGGCCAGCGAGCTGGAAGCCCAGCGCAACCACGTGCTCGGCAAGCCGCACCGGGAGAACCTCGACGACGATCCCCTCGAGGCCGAGCTGGCCAAGCAGAACCGCGACGAGCCCGACGACGGCGAGAACAAGATCGAATACCTCGGCGCCGACGCCGAACTCGACCAGGTGATCTTCGACGGGTCGTCGTTCGGGACGGCGACGCCCGCGGGCAGTGACGAGGAGGCCGACTACCTCGGCATCCCCGGCCTGCTCGATGCCGCATCGATGCGAGATCTGTTGCGGCGCAGGCAAGAAGAGCAAATCGAAAAGCGCACCGCCAGTGGCGAGGTGCCGCGCCTGACCACCCACGGCCAGCTGCGGGACCTGCGCCGCGAGCTCAACGCCCTGGTGTCGCTGGCGCACCACCGCACCGGCAAGACGCACGGACAGATCCACAACGAACTGCGCCGGGTCTGCGGCGGTCCCCCGGTGGCGGCGGCCACCACCGATCAGCTCAAGGCGCGCATCGAGGCCGTCCGCGGCCTGACGTCGTCGACCTGACCCATCGCGGCCACAGACCCGATACGCTCACGTCATGGGAGAGCTGACTGAGTTGCCCTCGAGCAGGTCCCAAATCCCCACCGCGCCTGGACGATTGCCGTTAATCGGCCACGCACACCTGGTGACCGGCGATCCCAGACAGCTCTTGCTCGACGCGCCTGCACTCGGCCCGATCGTCCGGGTGTACCTAGGTCCGCGCGCCTCCTACATGCTCACGACGCCGGAACTCATCCGGGATGTGAGTCTCGGCCGGGCCGGCTCCTTCCACCGCGAACCGATGCGGGAAGCCATCCACGAACTGGTCAACGGCGCCACAAATGTGCTCAGCGGCGCCGAACACGACTTGCGGCGCAGGCTGATTGCTCCCGTCTTTCGGCAAGGTCGACTCACCGAGTACGGGCACACCGTCGCCACGATCGCCGAGGACTGGGCCGCCTCACTGGACAGCGGTGTTCACGGCGATCTGCGGCCCTCGGTGCATCAGCTGGTCATGCGCACCATGCTGGCAACGTTGTTTCGAGCGGATTCCGACGCCGATGAGATCGGCGTCATCCGCGACCGGACGCCCTGGCTGCTCAGTGAAGTCATCGTTCGCGGGGCGCTGCCCAAGACAGTTCGACAGCTACGGGTGCTGGCCGACCGTCGATTTGTCGCGCAGTCCCGACAAGTACGCGCGGCCATGAGATCGCTGATCGAGCACCGACGCGACGACCCGGACCAGGGCGACATGCTGTCGGCTCTTCTGCACCATGTCGATGACGAGACCGGAGCGTCGTTGTCTGACGACAACCTGATCGACGAGCTGCTCCTGGCACTCGCGGCGGGTATCGGCTCACAGTCGTCGATCTTCTCCTGGCTCATCTACGAAGTGGTCCGCGCGCCCGAAATCGCTTCGCGGATCTACGCAGAGCTCGATTCCGTTGTTGGCGACGGGCCCGTCGAGGCCGCGCACGCGCCGTCACTGCCATACCTGCGCAACGCAATCACCGAGACATTGCGACTGTGGGCGCCGTGGATCAGCTTGCTCACCACCGATGGTCCAGCGCGCATCGGCTCAGCGGAATTCCCGGACGGCACGAACATCTTGTTCAGCCCACTGATGGTGCACCTCCAGGAGCAGTATTTTCCGAACGCGTCAGTGTTCGACCCCGACCGGTGGGAGTCCGGGCCGGCCGAACGCGACGCCATGATGCCGTTCGGTCTTGGCCAACGACATTGCCCGGGAAGCCAATTCGCGCTGTTATCCATCACATTGCAGGCGGCGGCGCTGTTTTCACGCTGGCAACTGGAGTTACCGGCTGGGTTCACGGTCAAGCCGCAAGGCAAGGACTTCGTGCTGTCGCCGAAGTGGTTGCCGGTGGTGCTGACGCCGCGGCAGCGCCCCTAGCCCGCCGCGACCTTCTCGACGATGTCGCACACCCGAGGCACACCGTCACCCCGCTCCCGAATTGTGACGGCCAGGGCCTCAGCGCGAGAACGCGTTTGATCGTCCAGCACGATGTCGATCCCGCGGCTGAGCGTATCGGCCCGAAGTTTGGGAAACGGAATGTGTGCACCGATGCCGAGTTGCTCGACCTGATGTCCCCAGAACGGCTGATCCATGGACACCGAGCAGACCAGGGTCGGAAGACCGGCACGCGCACTTTCGAACACTGTGCCGACGCCGCCGTGGTGAACCGCCGCCCGACAGTGCGGGAAGATCAGATCGTGGGCCATATTGTCGACAACCTTGACATTGGGCCCGGTTTTGAGGGCGTGCATATCCAAATGGGCGCCATCGACGCCGACCAGAGCCCGCTGACCTCTGCGCTCGCAGATCTGCTCGATCAGGCTGATCACCTCGCCGAAATCCAGGATCGGCATACTGCCGAAGCCGAAGAATATCGGCGGTTCTCCCTCGGCGATCCACTGCAGCACCTCGGTGTGTTGAACGGCGAGCTCGCCGATCGCCTCCCGCGCCGACCTCGGAAACCACAGAAAGCCGGCGAAGGGCCGCGCCGCGCCCCACTCTTCGGCCAGGCCGGGCACCAGTGCCGGGTCATAGATCTGCACCTCGGGCACACCACGTTTGATCAAGGCAGCCTCGGTGCTGGCCTTGGTAGGCGGTAGATCAAGCTTCGCGCGCAGATTATTGATGTACTTGCGGAAGAGCAGTGTGCGCAGCTTGTCGGCCACCGTCCAGAGACCCCGATTGACGAAGCGGGGCGTGGGCCAGTGATGAGGCAATGAACTCGGCGGGGCGTAGCAGCTGTTCTTGCTGGACGGATAGGTCTGCAATGTCACCATCGGGACATCGAGCGCCTCGGCCAGCGACACCGAGCGGTCTTCGCTGAAGGTGATGGACACGATCATCTCCGTGCCACGGGCGATGTCGATCAACTCGTCGTCCATCTGGTCGGCGTATTCCCGCATCTGCCTGGACACCATCGCAAGCATCTTCGCCGAGTTACCGGCAGCCAATACCCGCTGACCCTCCGGTGACGAATAGAGTGCGTTCACGTCCGGGCCGAATTGGCGAACGGGCAGACCGGTATTCGCGACGAAATCGACGAAATTCGGTGGAGCGCCGACGAGCACATCGTGGCCACGCCGCTGCAGCTCCAAGCCGGCCGCCACCATGGGCTGGACGTCACCGCGGCTACCGACGACGGGAATGAGGATTCGCACAGGTGTGCCTTTCTAGCTGTGGACGAGGCCTTGGCCGATGATGCAGAGATAGAAAACGATGACGAAAGCTGTTGGCAGGCCGCGGGGGTGATCGACGCCCCGCCTGACGAAGAAGGTCCACGCCGAGATACCCGGCAACGCGGCGGCCGCCAGGGGCAGCCAGGCAATCGCCGACCATTCCCCCACCCAGCGCCACGGCATGGTGATCAGCAATTCCATAAGCACTGCAAACAAACCGAAAAGACAAGCCGCCACTGCGCTCGCAGTCGCTCCGACGACTCGTGAGTACGACCGCTGATCACTGGGGTCTGCCGTCCACGTGGTCTTGCGCGCCAGCTCCACATGCAGGAACGCGGCCGTGAACACCAGCGGCACGGCCACCAGCCGCGCCCAGGATGCATCGCCGGTACCCGGATGGCCGGTCATCGCGAAGGCTGTTGCCAGGAACTGTGCGGGGCAGGCCGCGACAAGGTTGACGATCGGGTTGTCCCGCACCACGTGAATGCGGGACTCCAGCCACCAGAGGACAAGGCTATACGCCAGGATGAGCGCCACCAGCACAGCGGTCCAGACCGACACCGTCGCCCCCAGCGCCAGGGCCACCGCGGCGGTCGGCACCATGGCGACCCGTAGTTCGCGGGCGCTGATTCGACCTTGAACCAGTGGACGCTCTGGGTTGTGCACCGTGTCGTAATCGAGGTCCTTCTGGTCATCGACCATCCGCAGGAAGACACCAGTCGCGCTCAGCGCCAATATTTTCAGCGCGGTGTCCCAGGACGGCCGCCATGGACCGGATGAATGTCCGATGACGACGATCAGGCTCTCGACCGCGACGACCCACAGCGCCAGATAGATCGGATAGACCGGCAGGCATCGTTCGACGATGAATGCGCCGATCCCACCTGTCCGCCGCGAAACCGTCATTCCATGAATGCCAGTTCGACAGTGGCTCTGGTCTGACCGGACTGTGTCACGTCACCCCGGAACGTGAGCGGGTCGTCAACGCCCTGGGCCATCGCGACCGTGCTCACACTGTCCATCTCGGTGAAGGAGTGGAAGTCAATTCTGAGCCAGGACGGGCCGACGAGACTCGAGGCACGCGTATCAGCGATGGCCAGTGACAGCTGTCGGGTTGCCTCGATGATGAGTCCGCCGGGCAGATGGTCCAGAGGGTGGTCGAAAATCGTGGGGTGGCTGATGTCCACGATGAGTGGTGCACTGGCCGAACCATTTTCGGGCGACTGGACCGGTTCGCCGATCACGACGTTCTGCATCCGTGTCCGCCCGACGGACCGAGGATCGGTCGGAGCTGGTTGCGGTCCGGGTTCCCACGCCGACCCGGCGCGGAACGACTGCCATTTCGCCAGCGACATCCATCCGAACGCCCCGGACAGTTCCATCGCCTTCGTGCCGTCATGGGACGCTACGGCCTGGACTTCCAGGCCGTGTACCGCGTCGTGCCCTTCACGGCGAAGTTCCTTCTGCACAACGATGTTCAGTTCAAGATCCAATGTCGACGGCCCGCGCTCGAGCTGGGCGAAATCGACCACAGAGAGCTCGTAGTAGCGCACGGTGTGTCGGGCGTCGAGTGGCACGTCGTAGAAGAGATGGCTGGCAGCGATGCACCCCTGGCGAAATGCCTCCATGACCAAAAGTGGATCGTGGTGCTCGCCCTGACGCCCCAACCCGTCGGTGTGAAAGCTGTGCAGCCGAGGTAGTTGGGCATGCACCAACCATCCGTCGGCCTGGCTGCTCACCGAGGTGACAAGCACTTCGCCAACCGCCTGTTTATGCACCAACTCCCGCGGAATTGTCTGAGAATAGTTCTCCCCGTTCATATTCCCATCACCTTCTGTCTCGGTGCATCGGCAGATAAGCCGATTCGACCACGATGTGAAACCACGGATCGATCGAGATGTCTCGCTTCTCCGCCTCGGCCAATACCGCCAGCCATTCCGCGCCGCTTCGCGGCCTCTCCCCCGTGGCGAACCCACCAAGGTCCGTCCAGACCGCGTCTTGCGCGGCGGCAAGGTCACTGCTCTTGCACTCCAGGCCGGACTCGATGCCCTCGACGATTCGAATGGCGCCTGCTGAAGCGTCGGCGCCACCGGCACACGCAGAAATGACGGCACCGAGCTGCGACTCGGGAAAGTAGATGCTCAGCTCTCGCAACACATCGTCGGGATCGTCGGGAGTGTGCACTTTGTTGAGCAGATACGTTCCGGCCGCCAGTGCGTGCCGCAGATGGTCCGGCTTTCGCTGTGCCGGATCTGCGGGCCCCTTGTCGGCAGTCAACCGAACCGATACCGGTTGCTTGCGGTCGGGATGGCTGACGACCAGAACAACCGACGGCGACAATGACGCAAGCCGATCGGCGAGCCGGCGGCGTTCGGGGGTGGCGTGGTGCCAGTTGAAGTACCACAGAGCCCGGATGTGCAGCGGAGTCAGTTGCACCGCACATGCCGCAACGATGCGGTAGCGATGGTCGAGAAGCCAGGCGATGGCAGCGCCCATCGCTCCGGTCACTGCCGCATCCGGTTTGAGAAGCAATACCGCATGGTCATGCGCAAACGCATCACGATCGACGCTTAGCGCGGCCAATGCATCGCACGTCTCGATGAAGTAGGTGTCCGCGTCGTACCTGCTGGCTCGCTGCACCGGCAGCGATTCGGCGCTGGCTGCGCGGCTCATGCCAAGCTCCTCTTCGCTTGCAAACGGGCAAGAACCTCGTCAACCGAGGGCTCCGGGCGACCCAAATATCCAGTGCGCAAGCAGGAATCGAGGAGGCGCCGAAAGTACCCCGGGCCGATCGCCGGCGGTGTGACGCCGAGCCGCTCGCGGGTGTTGGCGCTGTCGAATTCCAATCGCCGCCGCAGATAGCTGGTGTAGAGGGCGCCGACTTTCTGAAAGTAGCGTCGCTCGATCTCGTCGAGGTCGTCTTCGCTGAAGGTGCTGGGAGGCACGAAAGCCGGGATGTGGAAGCTCGGGTACTCGGCAAGGACGTCGGAAACTACTTGCAGTGAAAGCGAATTGGAACCGACAGCATGGAAGGTGCGGCCGATGTTGTCGGCGAAGTTCTCGATGGAGGCAACGACGACGTCGGCGACGTGACCGATCGGGACCAGTCCCAGGGTCGCCGCATAGTTCCCGGGCAGCGTCCGCAACTTACCTTCGACGACGACCTTGAGCAGTTGGTAAATGTGCTTGTAGACGGAGGTATTGCCCGTGCGATATTCACCGGTCACGATCCCCGGGCGGACGATCACCGATCGCAGTCCTGATGCGCCGACGAGCTGCTCAGCCCGATACTTGCTGTGTTCGTAGTCGTTGCTGAACCGTTGGCCGATGTCGAGCTGACTTTCGCGGAAAACCCCTTCGGTGTCGCCGCATACGTACGTTGTGCTCAGGTACACGAAGCCGGCATCGAGACGACGCGCCAGGGCCAACGCGTTGGCGGTCCCGTCGACATTGAGCTCGGTATAGCTGTGCTGCGGCAGCCCAAAGTCGGTGACCGCGGCGCAATGCACCACCAAGCCGACGTCGCCCGTGAGCCCCGAGACGCACTGCTGATCGAGCCCGAGATCTTCGCGCCGAACGTCACCTCGCAACAACCGCGGGGCGGCAGCGGGCCGGTCGTGTGCCAGCGCGATGACGTCGTGCCCCCGCCTGGCCAGTCGGCGGATGACCTCACCACCGACATGTCCGGCGCCACCCGTGACCAGGATGGCCTTGCCCGTGTTCATGGCCGTTCCTTCTGAGCTCGAACCAGATCGACCAGATCTCCCACCGTCGAAACTCCCACGAGCACTTCTGGATTCAGCTGCGGTAACCCAAACGCGCGCTCGATCGCAATCGACAATTCGAGTAGCCGCAGCGATGTGTATCCGAGGTCGCCGACCAGCGCGCTACTCAGATCGGGCTCGCCGGCGGTGTCGGGGGCCATCGCCGCGACCAGCACCAGAACGTCGTCACTGATGTCAGTCATCGCGCCGGCCTCGCAGACGGTTGAGCTCCACCGCTGGCAAGCAGATCCCGGATTTCGTCGAGTTCGACGAAGGCATTCAGGTACCCGCCCATCCGTATCCACTGGTATCCATACCGGATGGTGCGCTGCCACTCGTCTCTCGACGAGAACGAGGAGGGAAACTTCTCGCCCCGGGTAACCTCGCGAACTGCGGCCACCAATGCGTCGAGCTCCTGTTGGGCTGACCGTGCTTCGTCATGATCGTTGATCGACAACTCGATCAACCGGCACGCGGTCGCCGCCAGTTGCGGATGCTCAGGCACAAGCATGTCAAGCCGGCGGAACAACACGGGGTCGGCGGGCAACGGTGTGACTCCCCAAGCGCTCGACAAGATCCGGACCGCCATGATGACGATACGGCGCCCACACAGTGACGCCACCTGCCATTGCCCGTCCTTGACCGCACCGTTGAAGTCCTCGCGGGCGTTCTCCAGCACCATGTTGGCCAGGAGCAATGCCCCCGCACATTCCGCGAAAGCCCTTGCTTCCAGCGGCAATCGAGCGATATCCCGGTCTGTGTGAGCACCGTCGATGGTCACCACCGGCCGTTGATCGGACGGCAGCGGTGTCAGCGGCCGGCCAGGTGTGCACATCGCGGCGACAGGCGCGATGAGTCCCCCGCCGCGCCAGGCCAAGCCGACCAAGCCGTGGTCGACGAAAAGCCGAATGTGTTGGTGGGCAGCCTGTGTGTCCGCGATCGACTCACCGAAGATCACCTGCCGCCAGGATTGCGCGCAGTCAGCCGACAGCACGAAGACATCGGTCTTGTCGCGCACGACATGCGTGACGGAGCCGATGCGCCAGGTGGTCACGCCAGGGGCGCGCCTCAACACGACGTTCACCGGGTCCAGCGTCACCCGTGGCCCACCCAACCGCACCACCAACGCCAGAGCTCGCTCGATGACGTCACGGCACGGCACCGCCGGGGTACGGGCGGCGTCGAGAGCCTGGTAGTCATCAAGCAGCGCCGCAACAGTCTGGTCGGCGTCCCTGCGCAGTCTCGCGATCTGCTCGGGCAGCCACTTGATCTCGAGATAGCCTTCACCGCGCGCGGCGAGAAAGGCTTTCATGCTCTGCGCCAAGCCCTCCCGCGCCCACATCACCGCCTCCTGGTCGTCACCAAGGAGAGCGAGAGCCGCGGATTGGCGCAGGCACCCGCTGGCCCGCCGGCGCCACCACGAACTCATCAGGGCGGTCAGCTCCGAGTACGACACGATGTCGAGGAGTTGCCCGTATTCGGGCCCGACGTGCAGCGGGATGCCACGAAGGAAACGCTGCACCCTGTTGAGCAGGTCCTCGGTCACACCGGTGACCGAACCGCTGTCGATCGCTCGCCTCACCCGCAGCAGCCGTTTGCGTATCTGTTCGTGCGACTGGGCCCGAACCTCGACGCGGCGGCCGTCCACAAAGAGAACCGTCGGCATCACTGCCTGCTTGCTGGCGCCGGGCACCAACAACAGGAAGTCGATGTCCGAGCCCTCGTTACCGAAACCTTCGGCCAGCGAACCCTCGAAATGTACTGTCGCGTCGTCGGGAATCACGGCCAGTTCGCGGGCCTTCTCGAAGAGTGTGCGCACCCGTTCGAGCTGCCGAGAGTCTTGTCGCGCCCCACCTATGCTGAGCAGTTCCGCGCCGGAAAGCCGGCCCGCTCGCCACTGCTGCCACAGATGCGCCCGGCGCGGCTTTCCACTGGACGTCCGTGAAAGTGCCCCGCGGGGAACGCCGATCAACCACAGCTCGGCGTCTTCGCCGACGTTCGCCTGCAATGCCCTGATCCCTGCGGTGATCATGCCGGGCGCGATGACCGCGTGTTCGATGAACACCGCCACACCCGCCTGGCTGGCGTCATTGACCGCGACGGTGACGATGCGGCTCGGGTCCAATCCCATGGCGGCTGCGGTCGTCACGTCGAGGTCCTCGGTAAAGACGCTGCGCCCGTTGATCTTCAGACTTGTCCCCATGCGACCCAACACATGCAACTGGCCGTCGAGGAGGAAGCCGCCGTCCCCGGTGCGTAGTTCGTCGCCGACGAACCGGGTGGTGCTGCCCGCGTCCCCGTGATAGCCCAGCGCCACCGACGGGCCGGACAAGACGATCTCGCCCAGCGTCCCGTCGGGCATCCGAGCACCGGACTCGTCGGCGATCCACACGTCGTGACCCGGCGCCGCCGTACCGACCGAGACCACCCAGTCGTTACCGGGTTCGTCCGTCACCCAGTCTGATGCGCGTGCGAGCACCCGTATCGGCTTGCCGTGTTGTAAAGCGGATCTGTCCACCCGGACCATGCTGCGCGGCTCGCCCAACCGGTGGGAGGTGGCGATCAGCGTGTGCTCGGCGAGACCGTAAGACGGCATGAATGCCGCAGGCGAAAATCCGTTCGCCGCCGTCAGTTCCGTGAACGCCCGCAGATGGGCAGGGTTGATCGGCTCTGCCCCAATCACCAGTGTGCGAAGCCCCGAGAGATCGATGTCGCCGAGATCTTCGGGCTTGAGCCTGCGACTCGCGTACACCAGACCAAACGATGGCGATGCGGCGTGATGCGAGATTGCGGCCGCCTGCAGCCACCGGAGCGGATCACGGATGAACTGATCGGGACGCAGCAGCTGCAGGTCTCGCTGACGGGTCATCGCCTGAAAGACGGCCCCGATCAACCCCATGTCGTGATACAGCGGAAGCCAGGACACACCCATCTGGCCATCCACCATGCCGCACAGCTCTTCTATGGCGCTGATGTTGGTGGCCAGGCTGCGCCAGCTGATGCTCGCTCCACGAGGTGCGCTGGTTGACCCAGACGTCATCTGCAACAGCACCGCCGGCGCCGGCGGCGCCAATTCGCTGAGCGGTTCACATTCCGGAACCTCGTTCAGTTCAATCATTTTCGGCTCCCGCGCAAGACCCGCGGCCCCTCGTCGCGCCAGCTCGGCAAACGCCGACGAGACGACAAGGGCGGTGCAACCGGACGCGCCGAGAATGCCATGAAGGTGAGCGGTGTACTGATCGGGAGGCTGGAACTGTGGCGGCGCGATCGGGGTCAGCGTCGCGCCCGCGGCCATTACCGCGAACAGGGTCGACAGACACAGATCCGATGTCGGCATCAGCACGCTGACGACGTCGCCGGGCCGGACACTCTCGTCGGTCAATCGCTGTGCGATGCGCAGGGCCTGGTCGGCCAGCTTCGGGTAGTTCGCAAAGTCCCAGCTGCCGTCATCGTTCGCGAGATACACACCGGTGTGGTCGCGCGGTGCCATCAGCCACCCGCGGACGCTGTCGACGTCGACGTCGGTCATGATTCCGGCTCTTCCAACAGAACGACGCGCCCACTGGCGCCGTCCACACTGATGGTCATTCCCGTGCGAATTGCGTTGGTGAGACCGTCAATCTGCACGACGGTCGGCACCCCTAGTTCACGGGCGACGATCGCGACGTGGGTCAGCGGTGATGCGCGCTCGATGAGCAGAGCCGAGGCGAACGGCAGAGCGGCCACCCAACCTGGGTCCGTCCGATAGGCCACGAGTATGCCGCTGGAGAAATCCTCGGGCTTCTCCACGACCACTGCGCGGCCGGTCACCACACCTGGGCTCGACGGCGTCCCGATGAGGACCGTCCCGGCGGGCGCGTGTTCTGACTCTTCGGACAGACGCCAGCCGGCCGTCTCCAGCTCCTGCGGTGAGTAGCGCGATCCCGTTGTGGTGAACCGGGCCGGTGCCGCGAGTCGCGAGTAATTTTCGTTGAGGAGCTTGCGCCGCCGGATCGCGGCCTGCGCCGCCGCCGCAGACATCGCCCCCTCGTACACATCGAACAACTCGTCGAGGCGGAGCAGGAAGATATCGGTGCGACTGCCGATCACTCCGCGTTGCTCGAGGTCCCGACCCATCACCGCGGCAAGCGATTTCAAGATGCCGAAACCCTGAGTACGGCAGAAGCGAAGGTGTTCGCGATGTGTTGCCGCCCGCTGAATCTTCCTGCGCAGGGCGTCGAACACTTTTCGGCGCGGGCCGCGTAGGTGCGTATCGAGGTACGCCGCAGCGGAATCGCCTGTCCGCTCACGCTGTTCGGCCGAAGCCATCCGCAGCATATGAAAGATCCCCGCAGGATCCTGCCGCAGATCGGGTGCCTCGAGTTTGAGTTCGTCAAGACACCGATATCCGAACCTGTCGATGTATTCGTCGATCTTGCGGTGTAGTTCTTGCCATGTCGGCAAACCGCTGTCGTCGGCGTATTCGCCGAGTCGGGCATACGCGACAGCGGGTTCGACGGAGCCGATGAACTCATCGAGGTCGGGATGCTCGCGGGCGAATGCGGCGATGTCCACCAATGCCTTGGCCGGTTCGATGGATATCACATCCGGCTCGGGATTGACGATGGCGAACTGAACCCACTCGGGTGCGCCCGGTAAGAGTGCCTTCGTCAGCACGGCCAGGGATCCGACCAACGTCAACAAGATGGCGTCGAGAACCATCAACGGGCCCCACAGATCGGCGACCTCGTCCTGGATCCGGCGGAACATCCGGTACGCCGACGACCCGTCCATCGCGGAGACGTCCATCAACCCGTGGGTGTCGATCAGCTCGACGAACGATTTGTCGAAATCGGCAACCAAGGCATCGACGGTCGCGATGCTGCGGATGTAGGCCACGGTCGTGCGAGTTCGGGAGAAGGCCCTCTGGATCGGGCTCGAGAATGTGTAGGGGTGCAAGCCTTTTGCGGTCTTACGATCTAGCGGCTCGCTGACGCCCAGCGCGACTTCCAAGACCCGTCGATTCAGCGGGTAGCCCGGCGCGATGCCCACCATGCGATACCAGTGCAGCAGGTTGTAGTAAACATTGCCGTTGAACTGGCCGAGCATCACCGGCAGCCACGACTCCATTTGTTCGAGCTGGGCAGGCGGCACTTTCAGGCTGCGCGCATAGACCCGGTACACGTCGGCGTACAGCTTGCGGGCCGTGGTGAACGTCAACGGAGACGTGACACCGGCGAAATTTTCGATGATGTTGGAGTTGTCCCAGATGCGGAGCTCGTCGAGGGCGACTTCCTCGCCTAAATGCTCGGCAGTGTCGGCAATTTCGCGATCGAGAGTCGTGACCGGCCGAGACTGCAAGATCCACGTGGACGTCTCGTCACAGGCCCATTCAACGTCCTGGGGGGCGCCGAAATGCTGTTCCAGTCGAGTACCCAGATCGAACAGGGTTGCGCGCAGCGACGGGCTGATGCTCGACTCCTGTTGTCGCGCAAGAGGTACGGCAACTGTGCGGATTCCACTCCCGGCGTCGCTCGCCACCATCTGCTCTTTGGTGGTGACGGTCTCTACGACCGTCGCGCCGCTGTTCTTGTCGATGGTGACGGAGTCTGAATCGACGGACCCCGAGACCAGACCTTCGCCAAGGCCGAACACGCCGTTGATGACCACCCGGTCTGGTGAACCCGTGAGCGGGTCCGCGGTGAACATGACGCCACTACTGAGTGGTTTCAGGGACCGCTGGATGATGACCGCAAGAGCGACATCGCCAAAGTCGAGCCCCCGCATGTGGCGGTACTGCGTCGCCCGTTGCGAGAACGCCGAGGCCCAGCAACGCCGTACAGCATCCTCGGTCGCATCGAGGCCGGCGACGTTGAGAAAGGTGTCGAACAGTCCTGCGAACGAATCACGGACACCGTCTTCTTGTCGGCCCGATGAGCGCACGGCAACGGTTCCCGCACCGACATAGTCCAATGCAGCCGCAATGGCCTCACGAGTCTCGGCGGTCAGGCCACATTCACTCAGGGCCGCTTCGGCGAATGCCGCCTCCCGCAGGCGTTCGGCCAATGTGAGCGGCGCCTCGCTGATGCTGAGTCCGGCCGCCGCGACAGCTGCCTCAAAGGCAGCCGTTCCGAGGACTGCCCAGCGAGGCACTGGGAAGCCGGCAGCCGTGAGATCGGCGAGGTTGCGCGCTTTCCCACCTGCCAGCGTTCGCATCTGGTCGCCCGGCGCTTCGCCGGTTAGCAGGATTGGCACCGCAGGCCCTTCATTTCCGTTCCGTGATATCTCGGATGAGATCCGGTGCCGACGTTATGGACGGAGCTCCGCTACCGGTTCCAAAGATCGCACGAAAGGAGTGCGGATCGGTCATGACCTCTACCCCCGGGAGGCGAAACGCATGGCCCATCGCGGCACCAACATTGCCTGAATGAATACCACAACGAACACGGCAGCGGGGTGCAAGCGCAGCAAATTTTCGTCGCGGGTTCGGGGGATCGCCGTCGACTCGATACCCCCTGGTCGGCCGAGACCGGGGCGGAGCGGTTAATGTGCAGCAAATAGCCATGTCACAGGCAGATTGACCGACGCCAGCGCGATTGTCACCAGTAGTTCGCTACTCGAGTCCGGGCAGCAACCTCTCGTTACCGTCCAGGGCCTGGATCGGGACCTTCCGCAGGCTCATCCCCTCACGACGGCAAGCTTGGCCAGGTTGGCAAGCGAATTATCCAGATGCGAGACCGGGAACGCCGGGAACGGGATGTTCTCCCTGACCTCCGCCGGAACGTTCGACCAGTCGTAGGTCAAGGTGACGCGGGTCTGCTCGGCGCCGATAGGTTCGAGGTCGTAGCGCCACGTCCAGCCGCCCAGCTCGAGGCTGCCGTCCTCGGCCAGTCCACCCGGCGCCCAGGCGATGACGCGGTCGAGTTCCAGCGCCACGACCTGGTTGGCCATCTCGTAGTGCTTGTCGGGATAGGCCGGCGTGGGCCGTCGATAACCTAAGCGATCCGGAAGACCTGCCCGACGGCGCTGAGCTGCTCGCCGTCCAGCGGTTCGCGTACCCAGCCGGTGCCGTCGATGTCCTTGTGCGTGCTCGGATCGGCTAATACCCCGAACACCGCCGCGGCGGGGGCGTCGACGTTGGCATTCACAATCAGAATTTCAGTCATACCTAGGTAGACCCGCGCAGCCGCTGAAACTCATCGCTAGAGCCCGAGTAGCTCCGGAAAGTCGGCTACCGAGTCGATGACGTGGCTGGGCTGCATCGCGAATTCGTCTGTGGCCCAGCGGTCCAAGGTGTCCTGGCGGAACTTGCCGGTGCGCACCAGCACACCGGTCATCCCGACGACCTGGGCGGCCAGCACATCATTGTTGAGGTCGTCACCGACCATGTACATCTCGTCGGGGTCGACGCCGAGCCGGGCCGCCGACGCCAGGAATCCCGCCGGCGCAGGCTTACCGACCGCGGTGGCCTTGCGCCCGGAGGTCTCCTCCATGCCGATCAGGTACATCCCGGTGTCGATGCGCAGGCCCTCGGTGGTGGTCCACGCCGTGCTGCGGTGCATCGCCACTACCGGCACGCCCTGGGCCATCCACTCGTAGACCCGGCTGAGCGTACGGTGGCTGTATTCGGGGCCGGCCCCGCCCAGCAGGATGACGTCGGGGATGTCTGGGGCGAGGCCGTCGTCGTAGGCGAGCGAGTCGACGATGTCGATGCCAGGCATGTCATCGGTGATGTCGCCGTTGTTGACCAGGAAGCATCGCGCGTCGGGATAGTTGGCCCGGACGTAATCGGCGGTCAGTGCCGCCGCCGTGATCACCTCGTCGGGCCGCACCTCGATACCGGCCTGCGAGAGTGCCGCGGCAATCTGCTGACGGGTGCGGGTCGTGGTGTTGGTCAGATAGGAACGGGCGATCTGATGCTCGGCCAGCACCGCGAGCGCCGCGGCCGCACCGGGGATCGGCGTCCACGAGGTCACCAAGACGCCATCGATGTCGAACAGCACTCCACCGATAGCCATACCGCGACAGTAAACGGCCACCGGTTGGACGCAACTTGGGCAGACGTATCGTCGTGCCATGAGCAGCCGTAATTGGACTCACGCCAACGTCCCCGCGCAGGACGGACGTGTCGTCGTCATCACCGGCGCCAACTCGGGCATCGGCTATGAGGCCGCAGCGGTGCTCGCGGCCCGCGGCGCGCGCGTCGTGATGGCGGTGCGCAACCTCGATAAGGGCGCCGCCGCGCGCGACCAGATCCTCGCCGCCCACCCGGGCGCCGACGTCAGCGTCACGCAGCTCGACCTGATGTCACTGGATTCGGTGCGCGCCGCGGCCGACGCGTTGCATTCGGCGCACCCGCGCATCGATCTGCTGATCAACAACGCCGGCGTCATGTGGACGCCGAAGGAGACCACCAAAGACGGCTTCGAGCTGCAGTTCGGCACCAACCATCTCGGCCACTTCGCCTTCACCGGACTGCTGCTCGACTCGCTGCTGCCGGTGCCGGGTTCGCGGGTGGTGACGATCAGCAGCCTGGGCCACCGGCTGCTGGCCGACATTCACTTCGACGATCTGCAGTGGGAGCGCCGCTACAGCCGCATCGCCGCGTACGGCCAGTCCAAGCTGGCGAATCTGCTGTTCACCTACGAGCTGCAGCGCCGGCTCGAGCAGGCCAAGAAGGACACCATCGCGGTGGCCGCCCACCCCGGTGGTTCGTACACCGAACTGGCCCGCAACATCCCGACGATCCTGCACCCGGCCTACCGCATCGTCGGGCCGATGATCTTCCAGAGCGCGGCCATGGGCGCGCTGCCGACACTGCGCGCCGCGACCGATCCCGATGTGCGCGGCGGGCAGTACTTCGGCCCGGACGGTTTCGGCGAGCAACGCGGCAATCCCAAACTCGTGCATTCCAGTTCGCAATCCCACGACCGCGAGGTCCAGCAGCGGCTGTGGACGGTGTCCGAAGAACTGACTGGCGTGAGCTTCCCGGTCTGATGCGCACCGTCTCCGAACACCAGCGGGTCGTCGCCGACCTGATCACCGCGCGCGCGGCGCAGACGGTCGGGCTGGCCGATGCCGAGGGGCTGGCGCTGGCCGCCGACGTGACGGCGCCGCTGTCGCTGCCGGTGTTCGACAACTCGGCGATGGACGGCTACGCGGTGCATGCCGAGGACGTCGCCGGTGCCGATACCAATCCGGTGAAACTGACTGTCGCCGAGGATATTCCGGCCGGACGCATCGACCAGCTGACGCTGGCGGCGGGTACCGCGCACCGAATCATGACCGGGGCTCCGCTGCCGGCGGGCGCGACCGCGGTCGTCCCGGTCGAGGCCACTGACGGCGGGGTCGACACCGTCGAGATCCGCTCGGCGCCCAAGGCCGGTCAGCACATCCGCCGCGCCGGTGAGGACGTGACCGCGGGGACGACGGTGCTGCAGACCGGCCACGTGGTCACCCCGGCGGCGCTGGGCTTGGCTGCCGCGCTGGGCCTGGGTTCGCTGACGGTGCGACCACGCCAACGCGTGCTGGTGATGTCAACGGGTACCGAGCTGGTGTCGGCAGGCACCGAGCTCCAGCCGGGCCAGATCTACGAGTCCAACGCCATCATGCTGGCCGCCGCGGTCCGTGAGGCCGGCGGCGAGGTGGTGGCCACCCCGACCTCCAGTGACGATGTCGCGCAGTTCAGCACCGTGCTCGAGGGTTACGCCGGGCAAGCCGATCTGATCATCACGACCGGCGGGGTGAGTGCCGGCGCCTACGAAGTCGTCAAGGACGCCTTTGGTGGGGGCTCTGCCGATGGTCGCCGGCCCGGCGGCTCCGGTGTCGAATTCGTGAAGGTCGCCATGCAGCCGGGGATGCCGCAGGGTGCGGGACTCGTCAACGGCACCCCGATCATCACGCTGCCGGGCAACCCGGTCAGCGCGCTGGTGTCGTTCGAGGTGTTCGTGCGGCCGGCCCTGCGCGCGGCGATGGGACTGCCGCATCCGCACCGGCCGCGGCGCACCGCGGTGCTGGCCGACAGCCTGACGTCGCCGAAGGGCAAGCGCCAGTTCCGCCGCGGGGTGTACGACGCGGCGGCGGGCACGGTGATCACCTACGGACCGCCGGCATCGCACCACCTGCGCTGGCTGGCCTCGGCCAACTGTCTGCTGGAGATCGCCGAGGACGTCACCGAGGTGGCTGCCGGGAAACAGGTCCAGCTATGGGACCTGTCGTAGGCCGGCGCGGTTAGACTCGTCGCCGATGGCCAGACGCCCCCGCACGTCCGAAACAACGCATCTGCTGGATCTCGTTCGCTCGACCGTGCCACCGATGCACCCAGCGGGCCTGCCGTTCGTCGGCGCCAGCCTGGCCGTCGCCGCCCTTGGCCGGCGCCATCGTTGGGTACGCACCGCAGGTCTGGCCGCCGCGGGCGCCAATGCCGCGTTCTTCCGCCACCCACGCCGCGTCCCGCCGACCCGGCCCGGTGTGGTCGTCGCGCCGGCCGACGGCCAGATCTGCCTTGTCGACACCGCAGTCCCGCCCGCCGAGCTCGGCCTGCCCGCCGAGCCGTTGCCGCGGATCAGCATCTTCCTGTCGGTGTTCGACGCGCACGTGCAGCGCGCACCGGTCGCTGGCGAGGTCATCGCGGTGCATTACCGGCCCGGGCAGTTCGTCTCGGCCGACCTGCCTGCCGCCAGCGAAGACAACGAGCGCAACAGCATCGTCATCCGCACGCCTGACGGCGCCGAAGTGGTGGCGGTGCAGATCGCGGGTCTGGTGGCACGCCGCATCGTGTGCGATGTCCACCCCGGCGACAAGCTGAACATCGGCGACACCTACGGCCTGATCCGGTTCGGCTCCCGGCTCGACACGTACCTGCCCGCGGGCGCCACCTTGTTGGTGTCCCCCGGTCAGCGCGCAGTGGCCGGCGAGACGGTGTTGGCGCAACTGCCGTGATCAAACCCGGGCGCCCGGCCGCCATGCGCATACTGCCCAGTGCGACGACGGTGTTGGCCATCTGTGCGGGGCTGACGTCGATCAAGTTCGCCCTGGATGGGCGCCCGCACATCGCCCTCGCACTGATCGGGGCCGCGGCGGTGCTCGACGGTATCGACGGCGGCATCGCGCGCGCCCTGGACGCCCAGTCTCGGATGGGCGCCGAGATCGACTCGCTTGCCGACGCGGTGAACTTCGGTGTCGCGCCCGCGTTAGTGGTCTACGTGACGTTGCTGCCGACCTCGCCGGTCGGCTGGATCTTCGCCCTGCTCTACGCGGTGTGCATCGTGTTGCGGCTGGCCCGGTTCAACGCACTGCTCGACGATGACACCCGGCCGGCCTATACGCGGCAGTACTTCACCGGCATGCCTGCGCCGTGCGGCGCGGTCGGGGTGATCGGCCTTCTCGCGGCGATGCTCCAGTTCGGTTACGGCTGGTGGACCTCACCGTGGTTCGTCTGCTTCTGGTTCGCCGCGAATGCCACCCTGCTGATCAGCCGGGTGCCGACGCTGGCGCTCAAGTCGGTGAAGATGCCGGCCAACGCCGCCCCGATCTTGCTGATCCTGATCGCCGCCGCGGCGGCGGCGTTGCTGCTGTTCCCGTACATCCTGGTGCTGCTGATCATCGTGGGCTATGTGTGCATCATCCCGTTCACGATCCGCAGCCAACGCTGGGTCGCGGCCCGGCCCGAGGCATGGAACGACGAACCCAAACAGCGGCGCGCGGCGCGACGGGCGGACCGGCGCGGCCAGCCCAACCGCCGTTCGGTGACGCGCCTCGGCCTGCGCAAGCCCGGTCGCTGATATGGCACCGACCGGCCTGGCGCTGACGGCACGGCTGAACACCTCGGCGCTGGACTCCCGTCGCGGCGTGGTGCGACTTCATCCAGAAGCCATCGCCGCCCTCGGCATTCGCGAGTGGGATGCGGTGTCGCTCACCGGCTCTCGCACCACAGCCGCCGTCGCGGGGATGGCACCGCCGGGTACCCCGGCCGGTACGGCGCTGCTGGACGATGTGACGCTGTCCAACGCCGGCCTGCGCGAGGACACCACGGTGCTGGTCGCGCCGGTCACCGTGTACGGCGCGCGCTCGGTCACCCTGCGCGGCTCCACCCTGGCCACCCAATCGGTGTCGTCGGCGACCTTGCGGCAGGCGCTGCTGGGCAAGGTGATGACGGTCGGCGACACGGTATCGCTGTTGCCGCGTGATCTCGGACCCGGGACGTCGACCACCCAGGCCAGCTCCGCACTGGCATCGTCGGTGGGCATCACCTGGACCTCGGAGCTGCTGACCGTCACCGGCACCGATCCGGCCGGACCCGTGAGTGTGCAACCGAATTCGTCGGCCACCTGGGGTGACGGCGTCACGTCATCCGCCGGCCCGGCACTCGCCGCCGCCGTCAGCCCGCCGATGGTGTGGCCGCAGGCGCCTGCGGTGTCGATCGACGATCTCAAGGGCCAGCACGTACAGGCCGGCCGGCTCACCGAGTGGCTGAAGCTAGCCCTCGACGAACCACAGCTGCTGAAAAAGCTTGGCGCCAAACCGAATCTGGGTGTGCTGGTCACCGGACCCGCTGGCGTCGGCAAGGCCATGCTGGTGCGCGCGGTCTGCGCCGGGCGGCGACTGGTCGAACTCGACGGGCCCGACACCGGCGCGCTCGCAACCCAGGATCGTCAGCGTGCCGTGGCCGATGCGGTCGCCACGGTTATCAGCGGTGGTGGCGTGCTACTGATCACCGATGTCGACGCATTGCTACCCACCCCGGCCGAACCTGTATCGGCACTGATCCTGGCCGAGCTGCGCAAGGCCGTCGCCGCGCCCGGGGTGGCGCTGGTGGCCACCTCCCAGCAGCCCGATGCGGTGGATCCGCGGCTTCGGGCACCGGATCTCTGCGACCGCGAGCTCGGTCTGAGCCTGCCCGACGGCGCGACCCGCAAGGCACTACTGGAGGTGCTGCTGCGCGATGTTCCCGCCGATGAGCTGACCCTCGACGAGATTGCCGAGCGCACACCGGGATTCGTCCGAGCCG
>JAHFVD010000155.1 GCA_023264735.1 Mycobacterium sp.
GCACGGCCAGCGCCGCGCGCGAGTTCGGCGCGGGCATCCGACGCCGGCGGCGGCGGTACCGCAACGCGCGCATCAACGCCAGACGCCGACGGGCCCGCCGGCGGGCGGCAAGCACGTGGGCGTGCTGGGCCCGCAACCGGGCGGCGCGACGCCGCATCAGCTCGCGCTGCGCGACGGGATTGTCGGGGGCCGATTCGGCGTCGGCGCGGGCGGCTTCCAGGACGGCGCGGGTCTGCTGCTGTGCCTCGCGATGGTCGCGTTGCGCGCGCACCAGGATCGCCGACAGCTCGGCGTCGACGCTACGGGCCGCACCGAGTTCATCGCTGTGCCGGGCGGTGGCGTGGCGATAGGCGGTGGGCAATCCGTCGGTCACCACCGGCGGTAGCGCGGAAGTCGGTTCCAGCAGCGGCATTTCACGCTGACCGGTGAACAGCGAGTGGGCGCGGCTCAGGATGTCCAGCTCGGGAGCCGTCACGACTGCTCCTCGATGAATGCTCGTACTCGCGGCAGCGCTCCCGGCGGAATGGCACCGCGGTTGCGGATGTCCCAGAGTTGGTCCACCCCGACGCCGAGCAGGGTCGCGATCACCGACTCCGGCAGATCCGAGCGGGCACAGGCCTGGTCGAAGCGGGCGCTGATGCTGCCGGGCATCCGGGCCAGCAGGCCCGTCCGGATTGCTTCCAGCGACTTGAGGTGGGTCATCAGACGGTCCGCTGATTCGGCGCCGGCGTTGACCGCGACGCGCCACGAGTTGGCGGCCAGCAGTTCCGCCTTCACGCATTGCTCGATCACAGACTGAATATACGTTTCGTATTCGTTTGACGTCTCCGCTGGCAGCCGGGCTATCAACGAGTTGAGCGAATCCAGGTGCGCTTCGGCGTGCGCTTCGAGGACATCGGCGTCGCTGTGGCGGTTGACGACGATGCCGACGGCGGCTCGCGGCTGGGCCGACTCGGTCGGCGAGGTGGCCAGAATTTGGGCGATCTCAGCGTCCGGATCGTCGGCGACGACCAGTCGCGAATAGGTCCCCGGTGGCAGGCCCAATCCATTTTCAACCTTCTGAACTGTGCCTTTGTGCGGTTTGCGGACTCCGCGCTCGAGGAAGCTCAAGCCCATGATGCTGACGCCGGTGGCTGCGGCCAGATCGGCCAGTGACCAGTCCCGAGCCTCACGCAATGTCCGGATCGCCGCGCCTGCCGCCTCTCGGCTCACCGTCGGCCCCCAGCCATATACGGATCGTACACAGCACCGTCGGTGTATACGTTTTCTTCTACGTTTCTCTTGCCATCGACGCGCAAGACATATACGCTTCCGTCATTGAATCTCGCCAAGGAGGCTCCGATGAACCACCGCCCTTGCTCGCTCGAGCCCGATCTCTGGTTTGGCTACGCCGACGACGACGCCAGCGACGGCGCTGCCAAGGCCCGCGTCTACGAGCAGTCCGCCACCCGTGCCAGGACGATCTGCCTGCGCCGGTGCCCGCTGGCCCAACAGCGCGCCTGCGCGCGCGCCGCCGTCGAGGGCGGCGAGGAGTACGGGGTGTGGGCCGGGGTCAAGCTGCCCGGCGGTCAATACCGCAAGCGCCACCAGCTGGCGCACGCCCACGATGTTCTGCAACGCATTGCCGACGGGCAGCTCAACCCGCGCGAGCTGCCCGAGAGCGCCGAGTTACTGGCCCGCACCGAAGCGCTGCCGGCCCAGGTGGCGACCGTCGTCCACCTTCCACTGGGCCGGCCGCGCACCGCGGCCTAGTGTCCTGAGTTATTAATTCGCCACCCCGGGAGTCGCCCGAATCGGCCCCCTTCGCGCGCCGAGCGTGGTTGTTATCGTTGAATCCGCCGTCGATCGTCGACGACAGCCCGCACGCTCGGCGGTCGGGACCACTGCGAACGAACTAATGACTCAGGACACTAGCTGGCTTCGGTCAAGATCCGGCCTAGCCGGATGTTGTTGCCTCAGCGCGCTTTTGCATGTTCTCGTCCACCTCACGCTGCCAGACGTCGTAGGCGTGGGTGGTGTCGACCTCGAGCTCGAACCGGTTGGTCATATCCGGGGTGACGTCGGCGACATCGACGTAGAACTGCTCGTACCACCGTCGGTATTGGTAGAGCGCCCCGTCTTCCTCGCACAGCAACGGGTTTTCGATCCGGGTCTTATGCTTCCAGATCTCCACGTCCTGCAGGAAGCCGACTCCGTAAATCTTCGAATACGATTGGGCGAGCTTGGCCGCCTTGGCTTCTGACAACCCCGGCATGTTCTGCACCGACACCCCGAACTGCAGCATGAACGAGTTCTGGCTGATCGGGTAGTGGCAGTTGATCAGCACCGACTCCACGGTGAAGTCCGGTCCGAGGTCGTTGTGCAGCCAGTTGATCATGTACGAAGGCCCGAAGTAGGTGGCCTCGGAGCGCAGCTTGGTGCCCTCCCATAACCGTTCCGGATGCTCAGTGAAGTCCTGGCGGCCTTTGGATTCCATGAACTGGCTGGCGGTGTGGCCTTCGAAGACGTTCTTGAAGTAGGTCGGGTAGGCGTAGTGGATGTAGAAGAAGTGCGCCATGTCGACGTTGTTGTCGACGATCTCGCGGCAGTGTGCCCCCTCGATGATCATCGAGTTCCACGCCCACTTGGACCATTGGCCCTCGTCGTACCCCTCGATCGTTGGCGGGGTGAGTTCTGGTGTCGGCTCACCCCGTTCGGGGTCGTGCCACACCAGCAGCTGCCCGTTGACCTCGATGGTCTGCCACTTGCGCGTACGCGCGAGCTTGGGAACCCGCTTGGCGTAAGGGATTTCGACGCAGCGCCCGGTCGCACCATTCCAACGCCAGTCGTGGAACGCGCAGGCGAGGTTGTCGCCCTTGACTGTCCCCATCGCCAGGTCCGCGCCCAGATGCCGGCAGTAGCCGTCGAGCACCTGGATATCGCCGCCGCTGTCGGCGTAGACCACCAGCTTGCTGTCGAAGGCCTCGATGCCGTGTGGCTTGCCGTCGCGGAAATCATCGGCCAGGCCCAGGCAGTGCCATCCGCGCGCGAACCGTGTCATCGGCGTGCCGGTGTCGATCTCCCGGATCTCGGTCATGTGGCGCATCCTTTTCACTCTGGCTGAGGGGCACCCAAGCACTCATTTAAGCACGAGTGCTTAAATCTGCCTAGCATGCCTTTAGACTGCTGGCGTGGACCGCGGCGCTCGATCTCGCGAAGAGCTGCTCGACGCCGCTGAACGGCTGATCGCCGAGCACGGCTTCGAGGTGCCGCTGCGCGAGATCGCCAAGTCCGCCGGGCAGCGCAACAACTCGGCGGTCAACTACTACTTCCGCAGCCGCCAGGACCTCATTGATGCGGTGGTGGCCCGCCGGCTGGTCCCGATGGAAGTCGAGCGGCAAGCCCTGCTGGACCGCATGTCCGATGAGCAGATGGCCGACGCGCACGCGGTGCTGCGGATCCTGGTCGGACCGTTCTTCCACAGTGAGGGCACCCACTACGCCCGGTTCCTCGAGGTCGTGCGGATCCGGCTGAACAGAGAGCCGCAGAGCCCCGCCGAGTCCGCCTGGCCGCGCATTCTCGACGCCCTGGCCAGGCTGGTGCCGCTCACGGCCCGAAGTGCCAGGGAGAGCCGGGTCAGCGCCGTCGCCACCACGATGTTCGCCCTGCTGGCCGATCATGAGCGGCGGGTCGAGGCGGGTGACGCGGGCGCGGGCGCCGACAGCATCGAGGAGATCGTGACGATGCTGGCCGCGATGCTGACGGCGGCGCCGGTGTCCGCCGTGGCGACTCGCTGACTGCGGCAATTTCCGTCGGGGGAGTGGGCCTGCGGATAAAACTGTGTCCGTGCGCATTGTTGTCGTGGTGGCCCTGGCGGGTCTGATCACGCTTGTGGTCGCGGTCCTGACCGACAACACGTTCGTCGCGGTAGGTGTGATCGCGCTGGCCTCGCTCGGCATCCTGCTGCTGTTGCGGGACTGGCGCGCCGACCGCCGGCAGCCCGTCGCACCTGTCGAGGCTGCCGATGACGAGCCCGAGCCGGCAACCGTCGCCATCCCCATCAGCCCGGAGATGTTCGCCCCGGATATCGGCACCGATGGCGCTGGCCCATCGGCGGACGCCCGCGCCGACTAGCGGGGGAGAAGCCACCGCGCTGGCTGTACTTGTCGGACACCCGACCTAGCGTGGGTCCATGACGTACTGGATCAATACCGTCAGCGCCGACCACGTGCAGCGTGGTGTCGCCGGCGGATTCACTCAGGCCAATCATGGCAAGCCGTACATGCTGCGCAAGATGGCCCGTGGCGACTGGATCATCTTCTACTCGCCGAAAACCGCACTCGAACAAGGGGAATCGCTGCAGGCGTTCACCGCGATCGGGCAGGTCGCCGACGACGAGCCCTACCAGCTGTCACCCGAGCAGCCGTGGCGGCGCAAGATGGAATTCCTGCCCTGCACGGCGACACCCATCCGGCCCCTGCTCGACCAGTTGGAGTTCGTCGTCGACCCGCAGCGCTGGGGCTACAAGTTCAGGTTCGGGGTGTTCCGCATCGAGGAACCGGACTTCCTGCTCATCCGCTCGGCGATGACCCAGCCGCTTGCCGCCTGAGCCACAGCCCACGGGAGTAATCTCGCGGTTATGAGCAATCTGGAGACCACGCCGAAGGAATTCGCTTGCGTGTCAACAGATGCCGCAGAGCTCGAGGTGCTCTCGCCACGGGAGGTCCCGCTGGGCGGCGTGCGGGCCCTTCCGGTCCGGCGGACCTTGCCGCAGCACCAGCGCTCACTGATCGGCGCCTGGTGCTTTGCCGATCATTACGGCCCGCAGGACCTGCGGCGGTCCGCAGGCATGGATGTACCGCCCCACCCGCATACCGGACTGCAGACCGTCAGCTGGCTGTTCCGCGGACAGATCGAGCACCGCGACAGCGCAGGCGTACACCAACTCGTAAACCCGGGCGAGCTGAACCTGATGACGGCCGGGGCTGGGATCTGCCACTCCGAAGTGTCCACACCAGAGACCACGATCCTGCATGGCGTGCAGCTGTGGGTCGCGCTTCCGGACGCCCATCGCAACACCGCGCGCGATTTCGATCACTATGTGCCCGAACCATTTTCGCAAGGAAACGCCGAGATCCGGGTGTTCCTTGGCGAGCTGGCCGGCCAGCGTTCACCAGTGCACACGTTCACGCCACTACTGGGCGCCCAGCTCGATCTGGCCGCCGGCTGCACGGTGGATCTCGATGTCGACCCGGGTTTCGAACACGGGGTGCTGTTGGACCTGGGCAGGGTCGACGTCGCCGGCCGGACTCTGGACTCCGGGCAGTTGGCCTACCTGGGGCCCGGCTGCACCACCGTGGCACTGCACAACCCGGCCGGGATGGCAGCCCGGGTCGTGCTACTCGGCGGGGCGCCGTTCACCGAGGAGCTGCTGATGTGGTGGAACTTCGTCGGACGCAGCCACGACGAGATCGTCTCCTTCCGCCAGCTGTGGCAGGACGGCGACGACCGGTTCGGCGCCGTGAACGGGTACACCGGTTCCGTCCCGCGATTGCCGGCACCCGCGCTGCCCGCCACCCGGTTGCGGCCCCGCCGGAAGACCCTGAAGGAGTTCCGATGACCACCGATAAGACCGGCGCACCCACCACCGTCACCGCAGGCCCCGACCGGTTCACGATCGCCGTCGACGGCCAGCAGGTCGGTCTCGTCGCCTTCGTCGATCACAACGGCCAGCGGATTTTCCTGCACACCGAGGTCGACGACGCCTATGAGGGACGGGGGCTGGCCGGCATCCTGGTCTCCGAAGCGCTGTCCGCCACCCGGGACGCCGGGCTCCGGATCGTCGCGGTGTGCCCGATGGTCGCCGGCTATCTCGACAAGCATCACGACTTCGAAGACGTCCTCGATCCGCTCACCGCCGACGTCAAGCGCTTCCTACCGACGGTGCAAAACGGATAGCTCGACTAACGGCCGCTATCGTGTGAGCTCGTGACACGTCCGGCGTACCTCGTCTCCGACGGCGACGTGCTGTTGCCCAGCGCGACATGTAAAGGACCGTGGGGTCAGACGATCAGCGGGCACGTCGTCGGCGGCATCCTCGCGCGCTCAGTCGAACAGGTGGGAAGCGGTCCCGAGCTCGTGCCCGCCCGCCTGACCGTCGACCTGCTGCGGCCCACCGCCATCGCACCGCTGGAGGTGCGCACCACCGTGCAGCGCGACGGCCGTCGTATCCGGCTGGTGGACGCCGAACTCGTCCAGAACGACGTCGTCGTGTCCCGGGCCAGTGCCGTGTTTCTGCGCCGCGGTGAGCACCCGGCCGGCGAAATCTGGTCCTCGCCGGTCACCATGCCGCCGTTGCCTCCGGATCCCGGGCCGCTGCCCGACGACTTGATGATGTTCGTCTGGGGGTACGGGGGAGACGGCGGATCCAGCGGCGCGATGGCCTTCGCCGAATGGGGTGACGCCACCGGCCCCAAATACGCCTGGGTCCGGCAGGTCCGCCCGCTGGTCGAAGGCGAGGTCACCAGCCCGTTCGTCACAGTGGCCATGGCCGCGGACGCGGCGAGTGCGACATCCCATTGGGGCACAGGGGGATTGCGCTACATCAACGCCGACTACACCCTGACGCTGGCCCGCGAGCCGGTCGGGGACTACATCGGTCTCGCGGCCACCAGCCACACCAGTCAGGACGGCGTAGCCGCAGGCGCGGCCACCATGTTCGACGTGCACGGGCCGATCGGCAATGCGACCACCGTCGGCTTGGTCAACCCCGTGGAGTCGTTCCATCCCAGGGCGTAGAAAGGACCGATGAGAAGGTTCGTCGACATCTCGGTCCCGCTGCAGGCCGGCATCGCCTCTGATCCACCCGGCCACCTGCCGGAGATCGACTACTTCGACCACAAACAGACCGCGTCCGAGGTGGTGTCCTTCTTCCCCGGCGCGACGGTCGACGACCTCCCAGACGGCGAGGGGTGGGCGATCGAGCGGGTGCGCATCACCACCCACAACGGAACACACCTCGACGCCCCGTACCACTACGCCTCGACGATGGACGGCGGGAAGCGCGCCATCACGATCGACGAGGTGCCGCTGGAGTGGTGCCTGCAGCCGGCGGTCAAACTCGACTTCCGGCACTTCCCGGACGGCTACGTGGTGACCGCCGCCGACGTCGAGGCCGAGCTCGACCGCATCGGACATACGCTGTCGCCGCTGGAGATCGTGCTCGTCAACACCAGCGCAGGCACACGCTATGGGCAAACCGATTACGTCGGAAAAGGCTGCGGTATGGGCCGCGACGCCACCCTCTATCTGCTCGAGCGCGGTGTGCGGCTCACCGGAACGGATGCCTGGAGCTGGGACGCACCGTTCTCCTACACCGCGCAGCGGTACGCGCAGGACCACGACGCATCGATCATCTGGGAAGGCCACCGCGCCCGGCGCACCATCGGCTACTCACACATCGAGAAGCTGCACAATCTGGAGTCGTTGCCCGCCAACGGATTTGAAGTGTCCCGCTTCCCGGTGAAGGTGCATGCCGCATCAGCGGGATGGACCCGCGCGGTGGCGATCTTCGACGGCTGACCTCAGGGCCAGAAACCGCCCACCGGGGGACCGCCCCCGCGGGGTGACTGATTCTGCAGAATGCCCAGGCAGGTGCCCATCGATTTGCCGGGGATGCAGGGGATTCCGCCGACACTCGGCACACCATTGGCCACGAAGCACTGGCCGGTGATCGGGTCGGACAGATGCCCGATCGGGCAGGCACTGGCCGGGGCGGCGACGACGACAGGCGCGGCCACGAACAGCGCGCCGCAGGCAGCCGCCAGCAGCGCCCTGGTAATCCCCGCCCGCACAGCCATGCTGGGAGCCTACTGCGAGCGCGATCTGCCGGCGACCACGATTGGCTTGCCGAATCTGGTTCGCATGCCCGGCGAGTACAGCGCCCGCAGTGGTTCCCCCGCAGTGCGCACACCGCCGGCCGGGACCAGCTCGTCGTCGAGGTCGAGCAGCTGGGCAGCACGCAGCGGCCACGGGCCGTGCTCGTTCGGCACCCACAGCGTCCGCCCCGCCTTGCGGGTGTGGGCACCCCAGCGCGAGGTCAACCAGGTCTCCAACGGCGTGGGTTCGACCACTTCCCCGACGCGGACCGTGACCCGGCTG
>JAHFVD010000156.1 GCA_023264735.1 Mycobacterium sp.
GCGTGCATGTTTGGGGCTGGTCCCGAGGAAGTCCGCGGTGGCAGGTGGACCCCATTGAGCCAGTCCGGACGCGGTGAAGGGTGCCCAGCCCGGCTCGAGGGTGTTGTCGAACACGTCACCGTCGGCGAAGTGCTCGACCAGGAATCCGTCCGGGTCTCGCCAGTAGTCGAAGAGCTGACTGCCCTGGATATGTCTGCCGATGCCCCACGACCTGAAATAGCCCTGTGCACCGAGGTATTCACCGCCGGCGGCTAGGGCATCGAGATCGCTGACCTGATACGCCGAATGCACGTAGCGGTTCGCCGGGCCCAAGGCCAGGGCCAGGGTGTGGTGATCGGCAGGCACGGACCCGCGGTCGCAGCGGATGAAGCTCATGGTCGGCCCGCGGCCGCGTTGGCCCGGGTAGTAGAGGAAGTCGCTGACGATGAGCCCGAGGTTGTCGAGATACCAGTTCAGCGCCGCGAGGTATTTCGTCGACTGCATCACAACGTGGCCGAGTCGCTGGACCACCGCGGGCGTGCGTGGCGGGCGTTGAGTGGCGTTGACGCGAGTGGGGTGGCGGCCGATGTTGAACACATGTGGGGGTTGGGCGGGCAGTTCAGCCAACTCGTGCATCCCGGCGACAACCTTCACCGGGATACCGCCGGGATCGGTGAGCTGAACCGACAGCCCGCCGAGCGGCTCCGGCAGGGGTTCGGCCTTGGCGCCGTTCGCCTCGGCGAGCTTGTAGACGTCGACATCGTCGTGGGCCGTGAACGCCATCCCGCGGAAGCGGGTCTGTGCGCCGCGGCGGATGAGAACGCACGGTGCGCCGGAATCGGCGCCGCGTAGCTGCAGGTCATCGGGCGTGCGTGCGACGGTCTGAAAGCCGAAGGCCTGGGCAAATGCCTCGGCGGCGGCAAGGTCGGGCTTCTCGAACTCCAGCCACGCCAAGTCGCGCACCTTGATCACCGGGTTGGCCGACCGGCCAGGATGTTCACCGCGCAGTGCGCCCTGGTCGCTGTGCACGTTGTTGTGCGCGCCGAAGTGCATCAGAACCCACCTCCAGTGGTACTGACGAAATCGTCACATACGATGGAGTCGTCAGTCAAGCTCCGATTGCGCGGCTCAGCCGAATCGGCGCCGCGCGGTCGCCGGCCGCCGCGAGGCGTACGGCCACGGGTTGTTGCGCTCGGGAACCGCGTCGGCGCGCACCTGCTTGAGCTGTGCCCGCAGCTGCGCCCTCAGATCGTGCAGGTCCGGGTCCGTCCAGCGGTTGACCGCTTCGATCGGATCGTCGGTCAGGTCGTAGAGCTCCCATTGATCGTCGAGCGGGCTGGTCCGATACGCCTCGCCGCCCAGACCATTGGCGGCCAGGTGCCGAACCCCGGGTTCGGTCCAGGTACCCGGATCGTCGAACGTGCGCACCAGCTTCCACAGGTGACCGTCCACCCGGGTGACCAGCCCCTCGAAGTTCGCAGCGGTGTGCGCCGGAATCCGGATACGCAGCGGCGCGGGAGGATTCATCGTCCGGTTGAGAAGGCGGGCCAGGCCGGAGGCTCCGGTGTCACCTTCGAGCATGTTGTCGCGGGTCATGATGTACACCGCGCGGCTTTCGTCGTCGGGCACCCCGTCGACGATCGGCATCAGGTCGCGACCCGGAAGGGGGTGCACCTCTGAGAACGACTCGGAAAGCGTTGCGGCAGTGGCTGCTACGTCGACACCGGCGGCTGCGAGCAAGGTCGGCACCAGGTCGACGTGGGACGTCGGTGCGCGGACCAGACGCGGCTCGGTTGCGTGGGCACCGATCCGGGCGATCACGAATGGCACGCGCGTTGCTTCGTCGTAAAGGTTGAACCACTTCTGATGCAGTCCACCGTGGGCGCCGAGCAGATCGCCATGGTCGGCGGTGCGCACCAGCACGGCATCGGCCGATCCGCCCTCGGTCACCGCCCGGCGCACTCGGTCGATCGGTCCGTCCACCTCGGCGTGCAACCGGTAATAGAGGTCGCGGTAGCGCTGTGCGCCGCGGTCGTACACCTGTTGGATCGCCGGCGCCGGACCGTACCCGGAGTAATAGGCCTCGCGGAAGGCGATCTGAGCGGCCGGTTTGGTCCGCAGGTCTTCGGTTGCGGTGGGCGCCGCAGGCACCGGCGGGGGGTCCAGCGGTGAGGCCGCCAGCGGACTTCGGACCGCCCACGTCGGAAACAGCACGATGTCATGGGGATTGACGAAGCTCGCGACGAGCAGGAACGGCCGGAGTGCAGCGGCGTCCCCGGCGCGCCTGCGCGCATAGCGGTCCTTCAGCCAGGCGACGACCCGATCGGCGATCAGGGGGTCGCGCCGGAATCCACTGTTGGCCAGTCCCGCTCCGTGCGGTTCAGGCCCGACCCAGCCGGAGAAGCCGAACGGCGCCAGCGGGTCGGCGTCCAGATAACGCTGTACCGCGGCCGGGTCGACGACGCCGTCGTCGTTGTTGGTCGCCAGCGGCCCGCCGGTCGAATGGTCGGTCAGGTCGGCGTGCGAAATGTGCCACTTGCCGTCGTAGTGGGTGTCGTAACCGGCGGCGCGAAACCAGTTGCCCAGCGTCGGTACTTCTCCGCGTCGCAGCCAGCGCATCCGGGAATCGTCGAAGGACTTCCCGATGCCGTCGGTCTGGGTGACACCGTGCAGGTCGGGGTACTGCCCGGTGAAGATCGTCGGCCGGCTCGGCACGCAGGCCAACGAACCGGTGTAGTGGTGGCCGAAGCTGACACCGTGCTCGTCGAACCACCGGCGGCCGGTCAATGCCCGCTGACGCCAGGCGAGGACCTCGTCGGATTCGTAGGGGACAGTGGCACGTTCCTCGTCGGTCATCACGATGATGATGTCGGGGCGGTCCGACGCTTCAGACACTTCAGACACGGCGGCCCTCCAATTGTGTTGCCAGCCCGGCGAGCAGTTCGTCGAGCATCTTGGTCGAGACGCGGGCCACGAGGCGTTCGACGATCCGTCCGAGCGGGCCTGTGATATTGATGCTGCTGACCAGCGCGACGGTGGTTGCGCCCGCTGACGGGGTGAGAGTCCAGCGGTTGTTCACCCGCAACCAGCGGGGAAAACCTTCGACGTCATAGGTCAGCGTGCTGGGCGGGATGAACTCGGTGACCCGCTCGATGAGTGTGTTCCGGCCGACCTGAACACGCCGGGCGGTGTCGACGCCGACATCGCGGGCTTCTGGGCTCACCAAGCAGGAATGGTCCACGTTGTCGGCCCAGGCGCTGATGGCGCCGAAGTCTGCCAGGACTTCCCAAATTGCCTGCGGCTCGGCCGCTACGGTGCGCGTGCGGCGAATCTCGACCACCGGGTCATTCAACCGCACCCGCGGTCGCGATGTCGGGAATCGGACCCACCGCTGCCGCGGGCCCCTGCGCTACGCTCCCCAACGATGACCGAGCTTGTTCTTGCCCGCGCGCTGACCGACCTGTCCGACGAGGTGGCAGCGGTGCCAGCGCCTCCGGTTCCGAGCGTCGACCCGCCGTACGCGCTGAGGGCGGCAACGGAGTCCGACGCCGAGATGGTCGCCGAGTGGATGAATCGGCCCCATTTGGCGCAGGCGTGGGAATACGACTGGCCAGTCGAGCGCTGGCGCAATCACCTGCTGGCACAACTCGGTGGAACGTATTCCTTGCCACTGATTGCCAGCCTCGACGGTGTCGCTGGTGGCTATCTCGAGCTGTACAGGGCGGCAAAGGATTCCATCGCGCCCTGCTATGACGCCGACCTGTATGATCTCGGACTGCACGCCGCGATCGCCCACACCACACTTGTCAGTCAGGGCATCGGGTTGGGCTTGCTCCCGCACGTCGTCGCCGACTTGTTCGCCGTCGAACCGCGTTGTCGTCGAGTGATGTTCGATCCCGACCACCGCAATACCGCTGCCCGACGGGTGTGCGAGGTCGCGGGGTGCAGGTTTCTTGGGGAGTTCGACATGTCGAACCGGCGGATGGCGCTCTACGCGTTCGATCGCCCGACCCCGCATGCGCCGGAGTGGGTAACCCCCTCGCAGACGTCCCCCAAGTAGACCTTTCGGCACTCCGGTATCGGCGGCCCGAGATACCGATTACCCGAGGTTCTTCGCGGGAAGGTAGCCCCCAATTTCCGGCTCGCTTGTCCGACAATGGCACGGTCGGCGGCCACGGGAGGTGTTGGGGGACGAGGAGTATCCATGGTTGGAGCGAGAGTTGACACCGCCGAGAGAAAAGCTGTCACGCGCCCGATCTCATTGGCGCCACTCACGGTGCTCGAGCTCGGGCCCGCCGAGATGGTGGACTGCGCCGCGCAAGCGGGTTTCGACGCCGTCGGCCTTCGCCTGATCGGGGCCACCGAGGCCGAGCCGCTGCGCCCGACGATCGGCATGACCCCGCTGATTCGCGAGACCCGTAGGAGGCTCGACGACACCGGGCTGGCGTTGGTCGATATCGAAGTGCTGCGCCTGACACCTCAGACCAGGATTCGGCACGACTTCGCGGCCTTCCTCGAGACCGGGGCCTACCTGGGCGCCAGCCAGATCCTGGTCACCGGCAACGACCCCGATCACGGACGTCTCACCGATCATCTGGCCGAACTCGCCGATCTGGCAGCCGATTACGCGCTAACGCCCAATCTGGAACCGATGCCGTGGACGGAAGTCGAGAATCTGCAACAGGCGGCCGCGATTGTCGCCCGATCTGCACATCCCAATGTCGGGCTGTTGGTCGACGCCCTGCACTACGACCGGGCGCTGAACACTCCGGTCGACTTGGCCGCATTGCCGTCCGCGTGGTTCCGCTACGTCCAGATCTGTGACGGTGTGCCTGAGCGGCCAACGACGATCGAAGCTTTGAGATACCAGGGCCGCAACGCGCGGCTCTTCCCCGGCGCCGGGAACATCGACCTGGTCGGAATGCTGCGCGCGCTACCGAATGATGTCCCGGTCAGCGTCGAAGCGCCGGTGCTGTGGCAGGCGCCTGCTATCGATCGCAGCCGCGCAGCGTTGCGTGGCGCCAGGAAGGTCCTCGAACTCGCCTACGCCGACTGCCGGTATCTGGCCTGAGGTCGTCGACGGAATCTTTTATGTCGCAATACATTCTGTCGCGACGACGTGAGCCGGTTCGATCCGACGTCAGCCCGTCGGTTCCAAACCTTTTTTCGGCAGGGTTCTTGACCACTCCGAAGGCGCAGTGGCGACCCTCCGAACATGCCTTGTGACCTTGGCTTTTCGGAGTCAGAGCGAGTCCAACGACGGCGCCGGTGCGATTCGAAAACCGGGCGAAAATGCCATCTAGCCGCCAGACGTAGCTATTGACCCGGGTGCAAGCGAACCCAAAGATGAGGCTGCCTTTCTCTCAGGAAACGCACAGAACCAGCGCCTGCCACAGCGGCCAGGCCGTAAATTGCAAAGGGATTGTATGAACGTGAAGGTCAGACCACGAAGGGCCGCAACGCATTCCACGCAGAGGCACATGACGACGACGGGAGTCGCTGGGGCGGCAATGGTCGGGCTCTTCGCGTTGGCGGCCGCGGCAGCCGCGGCCGTGCTCGACGAGCCGACGGCAGTATCGGCCCAGAGCGTCCAGGTGCATGAGATCCAACTCGTCTCCTGCGACACCACGGGCGGCATTGCCGATCCGGGTTGCTCGTCGGCACCTGCCGCCGCGAGCATCGCGACGCCCGATGCCTCCAAGTCGGTCCTCGCCACGGCCGTTGGGGCCAACGGCTGGCTGATCGGTAACGGTGTCGACGCCGCCTCGGACTGCGTGGGCGCAGCGTGCAACGGTGGCAATGGTGGCCTGCTCTTCGGTAACGGTGGCGCTGGCGCCAACGGAGGAAACGGCGGTAACGCAGGCTGGTTGGGCGGCAACGGTGGTGACGGCGCCGCAGGTAAGAACGCGGTGTACAACCAGGACGGCACCCTCCAATCGGCAGCCACCAACGGCGGAAACGGCGGCAACGCCGGCCTGTTCTCCGGTAACGGCGGTAACGGCGGCGCGGGCGGTTCGGACACCAACACCAGCGCGGCCGGCGCAGGAGCAAATGCGGTTGGCGGCAACGGCGGTGAGGGTGGCAACGGCGGCCAACTCGCGGCGCTCAACGTCCTGACCGGCGGCACAGGCGCGAGCAAGGCCGGCAACGGCGGGGCGGGCGGTGCTGCGTCGTCGGTGAACGGCAACGCCACCGGCGGCAATGGCGCGGCCGGCGGCACCTCGCTCTGGGGATTGCCGACTGAAGGTGCCCCTGCCGACTACGGACCGGGCGCCGGCGGAGCGGGCGGTTCCGCGACGGTCGGCCTGGCCGACGGGACTGGTGGAACCAGCAGCCAGACTGCCACCGGCGGTCAGGGGGGTGCAGGCGGCTACGGTGTGCTGGCCGGCGGCAACACACCTGACGTTGTCGGCAACGGTGGCAAGGGCGGCAGTGCCACTGCCTACCAGGACGGCAAGGCGGTCGGCGGTGCCGGCGGTGCAGGCGGTGGGCGCTTCCTCGCCCGCAGCTCCAACGGCGGTTCGGGCGGCAGCGCCACCTCGGAGGCCGGCAGTGCCACCGGCGGCGCGGGTGCCGCCGGCGGTAGCAGTGGGCTCTCCGGCCTCGGCGGCCGCGGCGGCACCGGCGGCAACGCGAAGTCGACCGAGGGTGGCAACACCACGGGCGGCCGCGGCGGCAACGGCGGTAACGGCGGCGCCATCGGCGGTAGCGGCGGCGCAGGTCGCAACGGCGGCAGCGCAACTGGCGGAAACGCCCGCGGTGGTAACGGCGGCACCGGTGGCTCCGGCGGCAGCTCTGTCGGAAGCGGCAATGGTGGCGCCCCAACGGGTCTCGGCGGTAACGGCGGCAGCGGCGGCAACGCCACCGGCGGTGCGGGCAAGTCCGCCACCGGTGGTAACGGCGGCTCAGGTGGCGCCGGTGGCGGCGGCACGGGCAACCAGGGCAACGACGGCACCGCGAGCAACAGCGCCTAACGTTCCACGGCTCGTCACGCATTGACGCGGGTACGGGTTCCGGCTGCACAACAGCCGGGGCTCGTACCCGTTGCCGTTTGACGGCAAAAAGGTAGCCCCCCAAATTGAGTTAGCCGGCCCTAATATTTCTGCGGGTGCGCTGGTCGAAGTAGGAATGTCGGAGGTATTGATGATGGTCTGCGTAGTTGGGGCGGGTCCGTGCGGGCTGACGACCATCAAGCAGCTACTCGGACTATCCGTTTCACGGGGATCGGAAGTTCTACTCAACGGATTTCCGATCGTTGGGTGGTGTCGGTGCGCCGCGACGGTATCGATTCCAAGGAACTGTTCGATGCGGTGGCAGTCTGCTCCGGACCGTTCAAGACCCCCAACCGGACGATCGCCGGGCTCGAGAATTTCACCGGCGAGATCGTCCATTCTTCCGAGTACCGCAACAACGAGCGCTTCCGCGGCAAGCGTGTCCTGATCGTGGGTCTTGCGGAATCCGGCGCCGATATCGTCCGTCAGATCGGTGACGTTGCGAGTGCCTGCACGCTGTCGATCCGGTCCTACAGCTACCTGCTGCCGCGAGTGTCGGATCGAACCCGGACGACCGATCACGGCACCGTGCGCGCGCACCATCACGAGATGTATCGGCGTGCCACCACGTACCCGCTTGAACTCCAGACATTCTGGGGAGGCAGCCGGCTCGCGAAGGCGCTCTTCCTGGTGATGTCCGTCGTCTACCCGGGAAACTCCGGAAGTCGCTGCAGCCTAGACGTGCGATCCACGGGCGGAGACGATCAAGTCGGCGACCGCGCCGATATGTGGCACGCGCACGATTGAGTGGTGATCACAGTCCAGCACCTGAGATTCCAACTGACCGGTAAGGATTCGCCGCCACAGCCGCGGGTCGTCGGTGTTGAGATGGCTGCGGATGAGTAGTGTTCGACCATCCCACGGTGCGGGCCGGTGCCGAAATGCCGCCATCATGCCCACTTCTTCGATGGCCCGGGTCTTGCGGTCGTAGTCGGCGGAAAGTAGCCCGGCCAGCGGGACCGTCTTCTGGCGCTCCCACCACGTCCCGAGCCCGTTGGCGTCGTCGGTCTGCAGCGTCACCGTCGCACCAGGGAGATCCTTGCGGGCATCCCAGGCCACCCGGG
>JAHFVD010000104.1 GCA_023264735.1 Mycobacterium sp.
CGGAGTCGCGGGCCGGGCCGCCCGCCGACCCGAAGGCCGGCAGGAAGAGGTTTTCGATCAGCTCCTCGGACAGGATCCCGCCGCCGCCGTGCCCGAGCAAGATCCGCTTGGTCTCCCGCAACGGCAACGGACACACCCAATCCGATGGATCGACGGCGACCGCCGCTGATTCCCGGGTCGCTTCGGTCCTGCCCGCCGAATCAGACATGAGCGGCGGTCTCCAACCTGCGGAACTGGTAGTAGGCCGCGCAAGCACCCTCGCTGGACACCATGGTGGCTCCCAACGGCGTACGGGGCGTGCACGTGGTGCCGAACGCCGGGCACTGGTTGGGCTTGAGCAGACCCTGCAACACCTCGCCGGCGTGGCAATCCGCCGACTCCTGCACCTGCAGGTGACCAACACCGAATTTGAGCTCGGCGTCGAACTCGGCATACCGGGGAGACAGTGACCACCCCGACTTGGGAATCATGCCGATGCCCCGCCACTGTCGGTCGACCACGCTGAACACGTCGGCCAGCGCCTGCTGGGCCACGGTGTTGCCGATGTCGCTGACCGCCCGCGGATAGGCGTTGCGCAACTCGGCCGTGCCCGACTCCAGCAAGTCGACCACCTGGCGCACCCCCTCGAGCAGGTCCAGCGGCTCGAATCCGGTGACCACGATGGGCACCTTGAACTGCTCGACGAGCGGCCCGTACTCCGCCGTGCCCATCACGGTGCAGACGTGACCCGCAGCCAGGAAGCCCTGCACCCGGTTCGTCGGCGAACTCAAGATCGCCGTCATAGCCGGGGGGACCAGCACGTGGGAGATCAACACTGAGAAATTGGTCAGCCCCAGCCGCTGGGCGTGCAATACCGACATGGCGTTGGCGGGCGCGGTGGTCTCGAACCCGACGCCGAAGAACACCACCTGCTTGTCGGGGTTCTCGGCGGCTATCCGGGTAGCGTCCAGCGGCGAGTAGACGATGCGCACATCCCCGCCCCGCGCCCGCACACCGAACAGGTCATGGCGGCTGCCGGGGACGCGCAGCATATCGCCGAACGAGCAGAAGATGACGTCGTCGCGCGCGGCGATCTCCAGCGCGCGGTCGATCATCTCCAGCGGGGTGACGCACACCGGGCATCCCGGCCCGTGGATAAACTCGACGGCCCCGTCGAGCAGCTGGTCGATACCGTTGCGAATAATCGAATGTGTTTGTCCACCACAGACTTCCATGACCGTCCAGCTCCGGGTGGCGCGCCGGCGGATCGCGTCGACCAGGTTCTTGGCCGCCGCCGGGTCGCGGAATTCATCAAGATACTTCATGCCAGTTCCCTCCTACCCTGTCCATCGGTACCACCGAGCTCCTCTTCCAGGACGCCGAGGTCTTTGAACATCTGCAGCGTCTCGTTGGCCGATTCCTCGTCAAGCCGCGCGATCGCGACACCCGCATGGACGATTGTGTATTCGCCGATCTGCATGTCGGGCAGATACGCCAGGCATACCGTCTTCGTGGTGCCACCGAAGTCGACGCATGACATCCGCGTCCCCGCCTCCTCCCAGATCTTGATCACCTTGCCGGGGATTCCGAGGCACATACGCCGTTCCTTTCCGATACAGCCGCCGGTTCCGCGTCGATCAACGTCGCGGCGGCGATGGCGGCCTGGCCGAGCGCCAGGCCTCCGTCGTTACATGGCACGATCCGATGGCTGAGGACCTCGAATCCCTGATCAATTAGTGCGCCCCGAAGACCCTGCAGGAGAATACGATTCGAGAACACGCCACCAGTCAACCCGATGACCGATATACCGGCCGCTCGGGCGCACTCGCCGGCGGCAGCAGCAGACGCCCGGACCACCGCCTGGTGAAAACCGGCTGCCAGGTCGGCCACGAGCATGCCGGCGCGCAGCCCCTCGACGATCCCGGCGATCACCGGCGTGGAGTCCACAACACCGTCGGTGACGGTGAAATCCAGCGGGCTCGGCTGTCCGCGCCGAGCCAGATGCTCCAGCTCCACTGCGGCCTGCCCCTCATAGGTGACGACCTGGCACACCCCGAGCAGGCTTGCCACCGCGTCGAAGAGCCGACCCATGCTGGTGGTGGGTACACAGCCCAGTCCACGCGGGATCTGCTGGCGCAGAATGTGCAGTGCGGTCTCGTCGAGCGCGGCCACTGGCGGCAGGTCGCCGGCCCAGTCGACACCGGCACGATGCAGCAGATCCAGTGCGATGCGGGCGGGCTGGCGCACGGCACCATCCCCGCCGGGCAACGCGAACGGACGCAGGTGACCGACCCGGGTGAAGCGGGCGGTATCGGAGACCGCCAGGAGCTCACCGCCCCAGATGGTGCCGTCGGTGCCGTAGCCGGTGCCGTCGTAGGTGACCGCGATGACAGGTGTGCCCAGCCTGCGGTGCTCGGCCAGCAGCGAAACGGCATGGGCGTGGTGGTGCTGGACGGCGACGACGGATCGGTTCATGGCGTAGTGCCGCGCCCATTCGGTGGTGGCGTAGCCGGGGTGCATATCGCAGGCGATCACATCGGGTGTGCGGTCGGTCATGAAAGCCAGGTGTTCCAGCGCAGCGTCGAAACAGCTCTGGGTGCGCAGGTCCGCCATGTCGCCCAGATGGGAGGACATGTGGGCGTGGCCGTCCGCACCCATCAGGCAGAAGGTCGTCTTCAGGTCGCCGCCGGTAGCCAGGACGACGCGCTCCGAGAGTGGCCCGGATACCGACACCGGCAGCGGGGCATAACCGCGCGAGCGGCGTAGCGGCAGCTGGGCGCCGTGGTCGTCGATCGCGACCACCGAGTCCTCGCACGGTACGTGGATGAGCCGGTCATGGGTGAGCACCGCGTCGGCCAGGCCGTCGATCCAGCCGAGGTCCTCATCGCGGAAGACGATCGGTGATCCGCCCTGATTGGCCGACGTCATCACCAGCGTCATCGAGCCCCCCAGCCGGTCGAACAGCTGATGGTGCACGGGCGAGTAGGCGAGCATCACCCCCAGGTCGGCCAGCCCCGGCGCCACCGCATCGGCGACCCCGCCAAGCAGGCGGGCGACGAGCACGATCGGAGCCGACGGCGAGGTCAACGCGGCCGCTGCCGCGTCGTCGAGCACCGCGATGTCGCCGGCGGCGGCCAGGTCGGCGACCATCACCGCGAACGGCTTGGCCGGCCGGCGCTTGCGCCTGCGCAACTCGGCGACGACGGATGGGTCATCGGCGCGACAGGCCAGATGGAAGCCGCCGATCCCCTTGACCGCGACGATCCGTCCGTCCCGCAGTGCGGCCGCCGCCGCACCGATCGGGTCACCGGTCTCGGGCTCCCCCGCGCCCGGCCACCATGCCAGTCGGGGCCCGCAGTCCGGACAAGCGACGGTCTGGGCGTGATACCGGCGATCCAGCGGGTCGTGATATTCCGCGGCGCACGACGTGCACATCGGGAAGCCGGTCATGGTGGTGGCCGGCCGGTCGTACGGCAGATCGGTGATCACCGTGTAGCGCGGCCCGCAGTTTGTGCAGGTGATGAACGGATGGCCGTAGCGACGGTCGGCCGGATCACGCATCTCCCGCAGGCAGTCCTCACATACCGCGATGTCCGGTGGGACCAGGGTGCGCGAGTCGTTACCGTTGCGACTGCCGACGATCTCAAAATCGTTGTCGCCGTGGGGTTCCAACCGCTTACTGCGCAGGGTGTCAATGCGTGCCATCGGCGGCGGGCGATGCTGGATCGCCGCAATCGCTGCATCGACATCGTCGACCGGACCCTCCAACTCGCAGTGGACCGACCCAGCATCGTTGTACACGAGACCGCCGAGCGCGAACTCGGCGGCGATCCGCGCGACCGCCGGCCGAAAGCCGACGCCCTGCACCACGCCGGTGATGTCGAGACGCACCCGCACATTCATCGGGTCGTCCTTACCTCAGCCCGCCGGACGCAGGGATAGAAAGGTGCTCATGAACCTCCTGAGCAGATAACGACCACCCGTGACGGTGGGCTGTTCGCACGGGTAAGTGAACGCAACGCTAGTCCCGCAGTCCTAGGACCACAATCACAATTTCGCAGCGAAAGTCTGCGTCTTTCCGTCCAGAAGGCTCTCGGCTGCAACAGCGCTGCGCTGTAGGGTGCAGGCCTGCCCGATCCCTGACAGAGGAAGACCGACCGTGCACGAATTGTCGCTGTGCCACGCGATCGCCGGGGTGGTGAAGCCCTATGCGGCCGGCCGCCGCGTCGATGTGGTTCGGGTGCAGATCGGGGCTCTTCGACAGGTGGTGCCCGAGTCACTGTCGTTCTGCTGGACGCTGGTCCGCGATCACGAGAACATGCCCGAGGCGGAGTTGGAGCTCGAGTTGGTCGCCGCCGAGGTGAACTGCCGCAGTTGCGGTCAGCATTCCGAGATCGCCTCCCGATGGTCGGTGTGCTGCCCGCAATGTGAGAGCTCCGACGTCGAGGTGGTGCGGGGCAACGAGTTCCTGGTCACCTCGCTCGACGTGGCGTAACCCGGGAAGGCGAAAGGTATTCAGGATGGGCAGGTTTCACCGTCACGACGACGGCACGGTGCATAGCCACGAGCACGACGATCATGAGGAGCAATCCCACGACCACGGTGACCACAGTGGTTATGCGACCGGCACGGAGCGCATCGAGGTGCTCGAGCACATCTTCGCCGAGAACGACACCCGAGCCGATATCAACCGGACAGCCTTCGAAAGCAACGGGATCCGGGTCCTGAACCTGATGAGCTCACCGGGCTCAGGTAAGACGACGGTGCTGGCTGCCACCCTCGACGAGCTGGCGGGCGACCTCGCCGTCGGCGTGATCGAGGGTGATATCGCCACCGACCTCGACGCCGCCAAACTCGGCGGCCGCGGCGCCCAGATCTCCCTGCTGAACACCAACAACGGCTTCGGTGGCGAATGCCACCTGGATGCCCCGATGGTCAACCGTGCGCTGCAGGGTCTCGACCTTCCCGCGCTGGACCTGGTGATCATCGAGAACGTCGGGAATCTGGTGTGCCCGGCCGAGTTCGACGTCGGTGAGCATGCCAAGGCGATGGTCTATTCGGTGACTGAGGGCGAGGACAAGCCACTGAAGTATCCGGTGATGTTCCGCTCGGTCGACGTGGTGTTGCTGAACAAGATCGACCTGGTGCCCCATCTGGACGTCGACGTCGAAACCTATGTCGCCCGGGTTCGTGAGGTGAATCCGACGGCAACGATCCTGCCGGTGAGCGCCCGCACTGGCGAGGGCATGTCCGCCTGGTTCGATTGGCTCCGCGGCTTCGCTGCAGAGACAGGCAAGTAACCGCGCGCGAACTCGAAACTAATGCCCGTGCGAACTATTTCGCGGCTTGACCGCTGTATCCGGTCTACCAGATTCGGACGGCGTCGGGCCAGCCTTGTCCAACCATCTGGCAACCGTTGACAACCCCCTGAGCCCGGAGTAGACCCAGAACCAACGCCGCGCAAGAGGGCCGACGGTCGACTCCGGCGGTGCAAGGGACGGTCAACACCCGTCCCGGGAAGCTGCGAAGATGCCGACGGAAGCAGCAGTCAAAGCAGAACAAACCTTGATCCACGTTCTGTGGATCAACGCGGGTCTCAGTTGCGACGGTGATTCGGTGGCGTTGACTGCCGCCACCCAGCCCAGTATCGAGGAGATCGCTCTCGGCGCGCTGCCGGGCCTGCCCCAAGTTGCGGTGCACTGGCCGCTGATCGACTTCGAGTGCGGCCCCAGTGGCGGCGCCGACGACTTCCTCGAATGGTTCTTCCGGGCCGATCGCGGCGAGTTGGAGCCGTTCGTCCTCGTCGTCGAAGGCTCGATCCCCAACGAGCAATTGCACACCGAGGGGTACTGGTGCGGCTTCGGCAACGACCCGGCAACCGGCCAGCCGATGACCACCAGCGAGTGGCTGGACAGACTGACGCCGAAGGCCACCGCAGTGGTGGCGGTGGGCACCTGCGCCACCTATGGAGGCATCCACGCGATGGCTGGAAACCCGACCGGCGCCATGGGAGTTCCGGACTACCTGGGCTGGGACTGGAAGAGCAAGGCCGGCATTCCCATCGTCTGCGTACCGGGCTGCCCGATCCATCCCGACAACCTTTCCGAGACGCTGACCTATCTGCTCTACATGGCCACCGGGCAAGCGCCGATGATCCCGCTCGACGACGCATTGCGACCACAATGGCTGTTCGGTAAGACCGTTCACGAGGGGTGCGATCGGGCCGGCTATTACGAGCAGGGCGATTTCGCAGAAGAATACGGATCACCCAAGTGCATCGTCAAGCTCGGATGCTGGGGTCCTGTCGTGAAATGCAATGTGCCCAAACGTGGTTGGATCAACGGAGTCGGTGGCTGCCCTAACGTCGGTGGCATCTGCATCGGCTGCACCATGCCCGGCTTCCCGGACAAATTCATGCCGTTCATGGACGAGCCGCCCGGCGGGAAGTTGTCCACAACCGCCTCGGGACTCTACGGATCGGTGATCCGCAACCTGCGCGAGATCACCGGGCGCACAGTCGACAAGGAGCCGCGCTGGCGGCACAAAGGCAAGGACCTCACCACCGGTGCCCGGCGCACCTGGTAACCATCTGAATCGAAGGTAGCGTTCGATGACAACGATCATTCCTGAGCCGTCGCAGATCAAGAACGAGCCGGGCGCCCTTGTCGAAATGGCCTGGGACCCCATCACCCGGATCGTCGGTAGCCTCGGCATCTACACCAAGATCGACTTCGAGAACCGCGAAGTCGTGGAGTGTCACAGCACTTCGTCGATCTTCCGCGGCTACTCGCTGTTCATGAAGGGCAAGGATCCCCGCGACGCCCATTTCATCACCAGCCGGATCTGTGGCATCTGCGGCGATAATCACGCCACCTGCTCTTGCTATTGCCAGAACATGGCCTACGGGGTCAAGCCACCGCACCTCGGCGAGTGGCTGATCAACCTCGGTGAAGCCGCGGAATACATGTTCGACCACAACATCTTTCAGGAGAATCTGGTCGGCGTCGACTATTGCGAGAAGATGGTCTCCGAGACCAATCCGAGTGTGCTGGCCAAGGCCGAGAACACAGTCGCCCCGCGCGCCGACATGCACGGCTACCGCACCGTCGCCGACATCATGCGGGCACTGAACCCGTTCACCGGTGAGTTCTACCGGGAGGCGCTGCAGGTCAGCCGCTACACCCGGGAGATGTTCTGCCTCATGGAGGGCAGGCACGTCCATCCCTCGACGCTGTATCCCGGCGGCATCGGGACGACGGCCACCATCCAACTGATGACCGATTACATGACCCGGCTGATGCGCTACGTCGAGTTCATGAAGAAGGTCGTGCCGATGCACGACGATCTCTTCGACTTCTTCTACGAAGCACTGCCGGGTTACGAGAAGGTCGGCCTGCGCCGCACGCTGCTGGGCTGCTGGGGCTCGTTCCAGGATCCCGCGGTCTGCAACTTCGCCTACAAGGACATGGAGGACTGGGGCCGGGCGATGTTCGTGACCCCCGGCGTGGTGGTGGATGGCAAGCTCGTCACGACCTCTCTGGTCGATATCAACCTCGGCATCCGAATCCTGTTGGGGCACTCCTACTATGACGACTGGAACGACCAGGAGATGTTCGTGAAGACCGATCCACTGGGCAACCCTGTGGACCGCCGCCACCCGTGGAACCAGCACACCAATCCGCGCCCGCAGAAGCGTGACTTCGACGAGAACTACAGCTGGGTGATGTCGCCCCGCTGGTTCGACGGCACCGACCATCTGGCCCTGGATACCGGCGGCGGGCCACTGGCCCGACTGTGGTCGACGGCGCTGGCCGGACTGGTCGACATCGGCTATGTCAAGGCCACCGGCACCAGTGTGCAGATCAACTTCCCCAAGACCGCACTCAAGGGACCCGTCGAATTCGAGTGGAAGATTCCGGTGCACGGCAGCAACACCATCGAACGCAACCGTGCCCGCACCTACTTCCAGGCGTACGCCGCAGCGTGCGCACTGCATTTCGCCGAGAAGTCCCTCGTCGAGATCCGGGCCGGCCGGACCAAGACATGGGAGAAGTTCGACGTTCCCAACGAGGGCATCGGGTGCGGCTTCACCGAGGCGGTGCGCGGTGTGCTGAGCCATCACATGGTGATTCGGGACGGCAAGATCGCCAACTACCACCCCTATCCCCCGACGCCGTGGAACGCCAATCCGCGTGACAGCTACGGCACACCAGGTCCGTACGAGGACGCGGTGCAGGGCCAGCCGATCTTCGAGGAGAACGACCGGGAGAACTTCAAGGGCATCGACATCATGCGCACGGTCCGCAGCTTCGACCCCTGCCTGCCCTGCGGAGTGCACATGTACCTCGGCGAGGGCAAGTCGTTGGACAAGCTGCACACCCCGACGCAGTCGCTGACCGGGGAGTGACGGGTGGACGCAGACGCGCACTGGCGATCGGCGGGTGAGCGGATACAAAACCTGCTGGACGCCAGCGCAGTCGGCGGGCCGGTCGCCGCGGCACGCGCCGAACAGCTGGTTCGTGAGGTGGTCGATCTCTACGGGGCGGCACTGACCCGGGTCGTCGAGCGTGTCGATGGTGCCGCGGCCGATCGGCTGGCGGCCGACGACCTGATCGCCAGCCTGCTGTTGGTGCACGGCCTGCATCCGCACGACGTGACACGGCGAGTGTCGCACGCGCTGGACACGGTACGGCCCTACCTCGGGTCGCACGGCGGTGATGTCCGGCTCGTTGATATCAGCAATGGGGTTGTGCGGCTCGCCTTTTCGGGCAGCTGCAAGAGCTGTCCGTCATCGGCGGTGACGCTCGAACTGGCCGTGGAGGACGCCGTCCGGGCCGCCGCACCCGAAATCACTGCCATCGAGGTCCTGCCCGCCGACCCGGCGGTGGGCGCAACGGTCATTCCGGTCGAATCGCTGATGTCCCGGATCCAGGACGCCGGCCACCACCGGACCACCTGGCACCCCGTCCCCGAACTCGCCGAGCTGGCGCCCGGCGAGGTGGCGGGTTTCGAGGTCGACGGGACCGTCGTGCTGGCCTGCCGGAGCGGTGCGAAGGTGCTGGCCTACCTCGACCACTGTCCCGGCTGCGCCGGATCGCTGGCGGGGGCCGGCCTGTCCGGCGACATCCTGCGCTGCCCGCGGTGCCATGCCCGCTACGACGTCGTCCACGCCGGTGCCGGAATCGCTGATACCAGCGACCATCTCGAACCCGTGCCGGTGCTGATCCGCGACGGTATGCCGTCGCTGGCGCTGACCGGCCAACCGATCGGAGCTCCGGCATGACCACATCGCCCATGGAGGTCCTGGCCAAGATCCGCACCGCACGCCCGCAGCCTGAATCGACCGACGAGCTGTGCGAGATGTGCGCCGAGCCCATCGCCGATGAGCACCAGCACGTCGTGAACATCGGTGCGCGCCAGCTGATGTGCGTATGCCGCGGCTGCTATCTACTGTTCACCGACGCGGATGCCGCATTGCGGTATCGCGCGGTGCCCGATCGATACCTGTCGTTCCCGGACTTCGCCCTGGGTCGCAAGGAGTGGGAGGCACTGCAGATCCCGGTGGGTTTCGCGTTCTTGTTCCACAACTCGGGGCTGGACCGCACCGTGGCCTTCTACCCGGGGCCCGCCGGTGCCACCGAATCCGAGCTGGACATGGCGGCGTGGGCGGCGGTCACCCGCGATCCGCGGGTGGGCCTACTCGCCGACGACGTCGAAGCGCTGCTGGTCCGGGTCCCCGACGACGGCGACTCTCCGGAATGCTTCCTGGTGCCCATCGACACGTGTTACGAATTCGTCGGCGGACTTCGTCTGCTGTGGCGGGGATTTGACGGCGGAACGCAGGCACGAGAGTTCATCGACGGCTTCTTCGCGCGCGTCGCCGAGCGCAGCGTGGTGCGACTGCCATGACGGCCGACGTGACGTTCCAGGTGCTCGGTGTGACGCCCGAACCTTACGCGGTGACACCGATCCTGGCCGCCGAGATCGGAATCACCACCTCCGGCGACGAACCGATCCAGGCCATCGCACTGCGCTGCCAGGTCCGCATCGAGCCGCTCCGCCGGTCCTACACCGATGAGGAGGCAGCGGGACTGCTCGACTTGTTCGGCCCCCGCCAACGATGGGCCGCCACCCAGCGCAGCTTCCTCTGGCTGCATGCTGCGGCCATGGTGCCAGGCTTCATCGGCACCACCCGGGCGACACTACCCCTGCCATGCACCTACGACGTCGAGGTGACCGGCACCAAGTACTTCCACGCCCTGCGCGACGGCACGATCCCGCTGCAATTCTTGTTCAGCGGAACAATTTTCGATGCCGGTCAGCAGGCCCTGCGGGTACGGCAGGTTTCCTGGGAGTGTGAGGACTCCTTCGAATTGCCGGTCGCCGTGTGGCGAGCCCTGGTCGCGCAGCACTACCCCGACTCCGGGTGGGTACGCCTATCCCATGACACGATCACCGCGCTGTGCTCGCTCAAGTCGGCGCGCGGCCTGCTCACCGTCGACGACGCCGTCGGTGCATTGTTGGCGGCCGCCGGTCAGCCCACGCTGTGCACCAATGGCGCCAGCCGGGAGCAGCCATGACCACCGGGTGGGACCGGGCCCGCACCATCGCCGATGCGGTGCTCTATGAGGGGTACCTGCTCTACCCGTACCGGGCTTCGTCGCGAAAGAACCAGTGTCGCTGGCAGTTCGGCGTTCTCGGGCCACCGGGTGCCGCGGACGCCGGTATCGGGGAAGAAAGTGCACTGGACACTGAGTTCCTGGTCGCCGACGGCGGCACACTCACGCTGACCGTGCGGTTCCTGCAGCTGCAGCATCGGCAAGCGGAACGCCCGAGCACGAACGACTGGATTCCGGTCGACGAACTCGTGACACCGGGTGGGCGTTGGCTCAGTTGGGACGAGGCCGTCGAGTGCGAGATCAGCTTCGACGCGCTGGATCTGGCCGACCCTCGACGGTCGTGGACGCTGCCAATAGCGGTTCCCGGCGGCACCTCAGTTGAGCACGTCGATGACGGCCGGCTGGTACGCACCCGGCGCGAACTGCACGGCGCGGTGACCGTCGATGTGGATCGTGACGACGGCCTGGATCGGGTCAGCCTGACGGTTGTCAACACCACGGCTCGCGCCGCCGATGCGCCCGACGCCATCGCCGGCTCGATGATCGGAACCCACGTCATCGCCGAGATCTCCGGCGGCCGATTCGTCTCCCTGCTCGAGCCGCCGCCGAACGCGACGGCCGCAGCGGCACGCTGCAGGCACAACCGCTGCTTTCCGGTCCTGGCCGGTGCGCCCGGTGAGGACGATCTCCTCCTGGTCTCCCCGATCATTCTCTACGACCATCCGCAGGTGGCCGAGCAGAGCGAGGGCGGTTTCTTCGATTCGACGGAGATCGACGAGATTCTCACCTTGCGGGTGATGACGATGACCGACGAGGAAAAGGCCCAAGCCCGGGCGACCGATCCGCTGGCTGCCAGCATCATCGAGCGCTGCGACGGAATGTCACCAGAGGCGATGCAGCGGCTGCACGGCGTGCGACGCGACCCCCGCGCTGGATCAACGCCCGCGGGTCTGATCCCCGAAGTGCCCGACGGCGTCGATTGGTGGGATCCGTCGGTGGACCATCAGGTCCGTCCCGAGGTCGACGCCGTCCTGATCTCCGGCGTGCGGGTTGCCCGCGGCAGCCGGGTTCGGTTGCGACCCAGCCGCCGCGCCGACGCGCAAGACATCTTCGTGGCAGGCAGGACAGCGCGGGTCACCTCCGTGCACGAAGACGTCGACGGCAACACCCATGTCGGCGTCGTCGTCGAGGACGATCCGGCGGCCGAGCTACACGACTGGTACGGGCGCTACCTCTACTTCGCACCCGACGAGGTCGAACCGCTCGACGTGCAACCGTCTAGTCCAGAGAGGAGTTCGACATGGCAGTCGTAGGGTGGATCGCCACCAGTTTTGTGGCGGTCGTCGTGGTGGCCGGCGTAGTGATCGGGGTCCGGTCAATCCCGGATGTCCAGCGCTACATGCGAATGCGGCACATGTAGCAATCTCATGCAGCCACGCATTCTGGTCGCCGGGATCGGGAACATCTTCCTTGGCGACGACGGGTTCGGATCCGAGGTGATCCGCGCCTTGGGCCAGGCCGTCGACGCCGAGCCCGACGTGCGGATGACCGACTACGGAATCCGCGGCATGCACCTGGCCTACGACCTGCTCGACCCATGGGCGGCCCTGGTGCTCGTCGACGCCCTGCCCGACCGGGGATCGCCCGGGACCGTGCACATGTTCGTCGCTGATCACGAGACCGTCGGTGCCACCGCCGCATTGGATGCCCACGGAATGGATCCGGGCACCGTCTTCGCTAGCCTGCGGGCGCTGGGCGGGGCCGCGCCGCCCACCGTCGTCGTCGGATGCGAGGTCGCCGACACCGCCGACGGGATCGGATTGAGCGAGCCGGTGCGCGCGGCGGTACCCGCTGCGGTGGACGCGGTACGGACGGCGGTCGCGACGGTGCGTGAAAAGCTTGCGGCGCAGGAGGTGTGAGGCGATGTGTCTGGGCATACCCGGTCGGGTGGTGAGCCTGGTGGAAGGCTACGGCGGCCAGCTGGCGATGGTCGACGTTGCCGGCCAGCACCGCCGGGTCAACATCGGCATGCTGCCCGAGGAGACCTTCGCTGCGGGTGACTGGGTGATCATCCACATGGGTTTCGTGGTCGAGAAGACCGACGCGCAGGGCGCCGAAGCGGCGCTGGCCGGTCTTCGGCTGATGGGCAGCGGACTCGACGAGTCCCCGTGACCACACACCTGCCCGCGAGCCTGCATGGCTGGGAGTTGTTCGCCCGCTTCGCTTTCCCACCCAACGAGCTGGGCTATTGCGGACCCCCTGACGCCACGGTTCTGCTGCCTGGCGGCGATCATGGCGAGATCGTCGGACATGCGCAGGGCTTCGACGGCGCGTGGCCGTACCTTGAGGAGATCGCCGCCGCAGCGGGTATCGACGATCCGATGGACGCCGAGGTGGTGCGCAGCTACTGGATCGGCGGCTCGCTGCTGGACACCGTCGACCCGGGCATTCTCGTGACAAGACTGCGCGCGGTCTTCGCCGGCCAGCCCACCGGCCTGCTGGACCGAGTCGACGGGCATGGCCTGGCTCACCACAGCTTCCACGTGTTCATCGTCTATCCGTGGATACGGTTGCTCAGACTGGACCCGGGCACACCGCTGCGGATTCTGCAGGCCTGCCGGATCCGCTGGGGCATGGTCGATTCAGTCGAGGACGAGCACGTTGTGCTGCTCTCGCGACCGCTCCGATTCGACGGCGACCGCTTGTACCTTGGCGATCGAGAACCTGAGACGGTTCGCTGGTGCCGCGACAACGTGGCGTTGGCCCCACCGCCGTCGAAGGGCGATACCGTTGCGGCACACTGGGATTGGATCTGCGGACAACTCGATGAGGGTGAGGTCGCCGCGCTGGCGACGGCTACCGCGTCGACGCTGGAGCTGGTGACATCGGTAGCCGCTAGCTGAGCTAGCCAACACTCATTCGGCGCCCCCTGAAGAAGTTGCTGCAGCCTCGGTCACGTCAAGCGGAATCGTCACCATCACCGTGGTTCCCGAGCCGGGGCGCGCCCGGACCGTGAGCCGGCCACCGACCAGCTCGGCCCGCTCTGCCATCGACAACATGCCGTAGCCGCCGACATTGTTGCTGCCCGGCACCCGTTCGGCGCTAGGGTCGAAGCCGATGCCGTTGTCGGACACCTCCAGTCGGGCGATGCCTTCGGCGACGGTGAACGACACGGTGGCCGTCAGGGCACGGGAGTGCTTGACCACGTTCTGCAGGCTCTCCTGAGCGATTCGGTACAGCGCGACCTCGATGTGTTCGGGCAACCGTTGGTCGGCGAGTTCAAGTTCCAGGTCGATCTCCATGATCGAGGAAGCCAGGCTCGCCAGCCCGCCAGCTAACCCGAGGTCATCGAGCACCGGAGGGCGAAGGCCACCGATTGCCGAGCGAGCCTCCGCGAGTGTGAGATCAGCCAGGTCACGGGCCTTTTCGATCTGTTCGACTGCTTCTGCGGTCTGGGCGTCGTCGACCGCCCGCGCCGCGGCGTCCAGCCGGTAGGTGAGGCTGACCAGCCGTTGCGAGATTCCGTCGTGAATATCGGCAGCCAGCCGACGACGCTCGCTTTCCTGAGCAGCGATCACCTGCTCGGCGAAATTCTCGTGCGCGCGTTCACGCGCCGACAGCTGCCGGTGCAACCTGGCCTGGTGCAGCGCACCGGCGATCAGCCGGCCGATGACGAGGAGTAACTGGATGTCGCGCGGAGTGAAATCCCGTCGCTCGATGGTGTGCACGTTGAGCACCCCCACCAGACCACCGGGCTCGGTTTCCATCGGCACCGACGCCATCGAGGCAAAGTCCTTGCCGCGCAACGCCGCGATCGGAACATAACGCGGATCAGCCTCCTTATCGCTGAGAATCACCACGGGTTCCCGATGGCTGGCGACCCACCCGGAGACTCCCGAACCCAGCGGCATCCGGATACGGCCGACTTGCTCGTCGAAGGGAGGGGTGGCACCGGCCAGTGTCAACGACTGGTCGGTGTCGTCCAGGACGTGCACGAAACAGACGTCGGATGCCGTTGCCGCGGTGATCATTCGAGCCACCGCCGCAGCCATCGGTTCCACCTCGGGCCCGCTCGACGTCGCGGCGATGATGTCCAGCAGCAGAGCGACTTCCCGGTCGGCGTCGACCAGCCCGTGCACGGCGTGCGGACTGACACCGCCAGAGCGGCTGCTCATCGAAAGATGCCTTCCCGCAGGGCGGTTGCCGCGGCGCTGGTGCGGTCACTGACTCCCAGCTTGCGATAGATGGAGCTGAGGTGGGTCTTGACCGTTTCCTCGCCGATCACCAGCTTGGCCGCGATTCCCCGATTCGACAGCCCGGTCACCACCAGCGAAAGAATCTCACTCTCGCGCTGGGTGAGCCCATGCCGGGCGCCGGGCCAGAACTGGTCACTCTGCAGCCGCGCCGCGGTCTCCGCCGCCCGCGCGGCCAGCCCGGCGTCGATCGCAGTCGAGCCGGCGTGCACACCTTCCAGCTGGCGCACCAGCTCATCGCTGCTGATGCCCTTGAGCAGGTAGCCCGATGCGCCGACACGAATAGCCTGGAAAAGGTACTGCTCGTCGTCGTAGACCGAGAGCAGGATTACTTTGCGCTGGGGATCGCGCTTCCGGATCTCCCGGCACAAGTCCAGACCGCTGGCACCCTGCATCCGCACGTCGCACAACACGATATCGGGTTGGAGGTCCAAGATGACCGCCATGGCTTTCTCGGCCCCGACCGCCTCGCCTACCACCTCGACACGTTCACCGAACGGCGCGAGCATCGCCTTGAGGCCCTCGATAACCATTTCGTGGTCGTCGACCAGCACCACCCGCACCGTCATGGACAACACCGTAGTGCCGCAACCACTGCCGCCGGACCACAATGCCACTCGACACCTGTCAATCCCGCAGAAAGTCCACTGTCGCAGAAGATTTCGTTGGAAATTCGCCGAGGGGTTCAGCGGCGTCACCACGATGAGGCGGGTGACGGGTTCACCCGCCTCTCCCCTGAACGGGGGATGCTGCGTACCACCCGGCGCGCGATACTTCCCCCGTGGCCACGATGCTTTTGGACACGATCCGCCGGAATCGATCCTTCTGGTGGGATCGGGCGCGGTGCGCGCATGACGACGCGCCGGCACTCGAAGCGGTCATTTTCGACTTCGACGCGCCGCTCACGGCCACCGAGCGCGATGCGCAGATTTTCCGCGAGCTGATCTGGAGCCTGCACTGCGGCGACATCCGGGTCGGCGTCACCGCTGCGGGTGCGCGCGAATGGGTCGAACCACTGGTCCGCGAGCTAATTGGCGATGGCGTGGTCGAGGTGCTGATCACCAGCGACGACGTCATCCGGCCCAAGCCCGACCCGGAGGTGTATCACCGGACGCTGTGCGAACTCGGGGTCGGTCCCGAGTCCGCAATGGCCGTCGAGCATTCCCCGGCCGGGTTCCACACCGCGCGCTCCGCAGGACTGGCGACGATCGTCGTCAACACCCTGGGTATCCGTAACCGAGACTTCGCCGGGGCCGCCGCCGTCCTGGACTGGTACGACGGCGACGAACCGCTGTCAGCAGGCCGCTGCCGGCGACTACACGAGCAGTGGTGGATCAACCGCAGCCGGCTCAGCGCCTAACTAACTCTGCCCGCAGGCCGCCATCACCAATTCGCGCACCCGCGCCGCGTCGGCCTGCCCCTTCGTCGCCTTCATCACCGCACCCACGATCGCACCGGCGGCCTGCACCTTGCCGCCGCGGATCTTCTCGGCGATATCGGGGTTGGCGGCCAGCGCCTCGTCGACGGCGGTCTGGATCAGTGAGTCGTCACGGACCAGGGCCAGGCCGCGGTCGGCCATCACCTGCTCGGGCTCACCCTCACCGGCCAGCACACCCTCGATGACCTGACGGGCCAGCTTGTTGGACAGCTTGCCGTCATCGACCAGGGCGACGACCTTGGCGACCTGGGCCGGCGTGATCGCGAGAGTATCGAGCTCGAGGCCCGCCTCATTCGCCTTCTGCACCAAGAAGTTTCCCCACCAGGCACGGGCATGCTCGCTGGATGCTCCGGCAGCCACCGTGGCCGTCACCAACTCGACCGCACCGTTGTTGACCAGATCACGCATGACCTCGTCGGAGACACCCCAGTCGTCCTGAATTCGCTTGCGCGACAACCACGGAAGCTCGGGGATGGTGGTGCGCAGCCGCGCCACCAATTCCGCGCTCGGCGCCACCGGTTCCAGATCGGGCTCCGGGAAATACCGGTAATCCTCGGCGGTCTCCTTGTCCCGGCCGGGCGAGGTGTAGCCGTCCTCGTGGAAATGCCGGGTCTCCTGGTGGATCTTCCCGCCTGCCACGAGAATGGCCGCCTGGCGGCGCATTTCGTAGCGGACCGCCACCTCGACGCTTTTGAGCGAGTTGACGTTCTTGGTCTCGGTGCGGGTGCCGAACTCTTTCTGGCCGATCGGCCGCAGCGACGCGTTGGCGTCGCAGCGCAACGAGCCCTGGTCCATCCGCACATCGGAGACGCCGAGCGCCCGCAGCAGGTCCCGCAACGCGGTCACATAGGCGCGCGCGACCTCGGGGGCTCGCTCCCCGGTGCCCTCGATCGGCTTGGTGACGATCTCGATCAGCGGAACCCCGGCGCGATTGACATCCAGCAGCGAGGTGGTCGCCCCGTGGATGCGGCCGGAATCGCTGCCGACGTGGGTGAGCTTGCCGGTGTCCTCCTCCATGTGCGCCCGCTCGATGTCGACCCGGAAGGTGCTGCCGTCGTCCAGCGGGACCTCGAGGAAGCCGTCGAACGCGATCGGCTCGTCGTACTGCGAGATCTGGTAGTTCTTCGGCTGGTCGGGGTAGAAGTAGTTCTTCCGCGCGAAGCGCGACCACGGTGCGATCGAGCAATTCAGCGCCAGGCCGATGCGGATGGCCGACTCGACGGCGGCCTCGTTGAGCACCGGCAACGCACCCGGCAGGCCCAGGCACACCGGGCACACCTGGGTGTTGGGCTCGGCGCCGAACGTCGTCGAGCAGGGGCAGAACATCTTGGTGGCCGTCGACAGCTCGACGTGCACCTCCAGACCGAGCACCGGGTCGAAACGGGCGACGACGTCGTCGTAATCGAGCAGGTCGGCCTGCGTCGCGGCAGTCATGTCCTCAATCCTAGTGGGCGCGGTTTTCCCGCCGAGCCCAGCAAGAACTCAGCCGAAGAAGGCGGCCGCATCGTCGTAGCGGCTCTGCGGCACCAGCTTGAGCTGGCGCACCGCATCGGCCAGCGGCACCCGGCCGATGTCCTGCCCGCGCAGCGACACCATCACCCCGAACTCGCCGGCATGGGCGGCGTCGGCGGCGTTGACGCCGAACCGGGTCGCCAGCACCCGGTCGTAGGCCGTCGGGGTGCCGCCGCGCTGGACGTGGCCGAGCACGGTGACCCGTACTTCCTTCTTGATGCGCTTCTCCACTTCGAAGGCCAGCTGCTGGGCCACCCCGGTGAACCGTTCGTGGCCGAACTCGTCGGTGCCGCCCTGGCGCAGCTGCATGGTGCCCTCAGCCGGTTTGGCCCCCTCGGCGACCACGACGATGAAACTCGACTCGCCGCGCTGGAAGCGCTTTTTGACCAGCCGGCACACCTCTTCGACATCGAAGGGCTGCTCGGGGATCAACGTCATGTGTGCACCGGAGGACAGCCCGGCATTGAGCGCGATCCAGCCCGCATGCCGGCCCATCACCTCGACGATCATCACGCGCTGATGCGACTCCGCGGTGCTGTGCAGCCGGTCGATGGCCTCGGTAGCGATCTCCAGTGCGGTGTCGTGGCCGAATGTAACGTCGGTGCAATCGATGTCGTTGTCGATGGTCTTCGGCACCCCGACAACGGGCACGCCCTCCTCGGAGAGCCAGTGGGCGGCGGTCAGCGTGCCCTCGCCGCCGATCGGGATCAGCACGTCGATCCCGTTGTCCTCCAACGTCTGTTTGATGTCGTCGAGCCCGGCGCGCAGCTTGTCGGGGTTGGTGCGGGCGGTGCCGAGCATGGTGCCGCCCTTGGCGAGCAGCCGGTTGTTGCGGTCGTCGTTGTGCAGTTGGATCCGGCGGTCCTCCAGCAGGCCGCGCCAGCCGTCCAGGAAGCCGACCACGGAGGAGCCGTAGCGGGCGTCGCACGTCCGGACGACCGCCCGGATCACCGCGTTCAGGCCAGGACAATCACCGCCGCCGGTGAGCACTCCGATTCGCATGGGCCCTATCCTGCCCCGTCAGATCGCAGTTGGCAGCGGACCGCGCGCACTCTCGTAAGCCGCACCCACCCGGTAGAGCCGGTCGTCGGCCAGGGCGGGCGCCATGATCTGCAGTCCGACCGGCAGGTTGTCGTCGGGTGACAGGCCCGACGGCACCGACATTCCGCAGTGCCCGGCCAGGTTCAGCGGCAGCGTGCAGAGGTCGAACAGGTACATCGCCAGCGGATCGTCGACCTTCTCCCCCAGCTTGAACGCGGTGGTCGGGGTGGCCGGGGACACCAGCACGTCGACCTTCTCGTAGGCGGCATCGAGGTCGCCGGCGATCAGCGTGCGAACCTTCTGCGCCTGGTTGTAGTAGGCGTCGTAATAGCCCGCCGACAACGCGTAGGTGCCAATGATGATGCGGCGCTTGACTTCTGGGCCGAATCCGGCGGCCCGGGTCAGCGCCATCACCTCTTCGGCGGAATGCGTGCCGTCGTCGCCGACCCGCAGGCCGTAGCGCATGGCGTCGAACCGGGCCAGGTTGCTGGACACCTCCGACGGCAGGATCAGGTAGTAGGAGGACAGCGAGTAGTCCAAGTGCGGGCAGTCGACCTCACTGACCTGCGCGCCCAGCGCCGCCAGCTGCTCGACGGCGGCGTTGAAGGACTCCAGGACGCCGGGCTGGTAGCCCTCGCCACTGCGCAGCTGCTTGACCACACCGACACGGACCCCGGACAGATCGCCGCCGGCCCCGGCCTTCGCCGCGGCGACGACGTCGGGCACCTCGGCCTCGACCGAGGTGGAGTCGCGCGGATCGTGCCCGGCGATCACCGCGTGCAACAGCGCGGTGTCGAGGACCGTGCGCGCGCAGGGGCCGCCCTGATCCAGCGACGACGCGCAGGCCACCAGGCCGTAGCGCGACACGGTGCCGTAGGTCGGCTTGACCCCGACGGTGGCGGTCAGCGCCGCGGGCTGGCGGATCGAGCCGCCGGTGTCGGTGCCCATCGCCAGCGGAGCCTGGAATGCGGCCAGCGCGGCGGCACTGCCACCGCCGGACCCGCCGGGCACCCGCTCGGTGTCCCACGGGTTGCGGGTCGGGCCGTAGGCCGAGTTCTCGGTCGAGCTGCCCATCGCGAACTCGTCCATGTTGGTCTTGCCGAGGATCGGGATCCCGGCGGCGCGCAGCCGCGCGGTCACCGTCGCGTCGTACGGCGACACCCAGCCTTCGAGGATCTTCGACCCGCACGTGGTCGGCATGTCGGTGGTGGTGAAAACATCCTTGAGCGCCAACGGAACACCGGCCAGCGGCGACGACAGCGTCTCCCCGGCGGCGACGGCGGCGTCGGTGCGCGCCGCACTGGCCAGCGCCTGGTCGGCAGCGACATGAAGGAAGGCGTGGTATTGCTCGTCGGTCGCGGCGATCTGGTCCAGGCAGGCCTGGGTCACCTCGACCGAGGAGATCTCCTTGGCCGCGATCTTTTCCCCGAGCGTGGCGGCGTCGAGGCGCGTGAGGTCGCTCATCGCACTCATTCCGATTCCCCCAAGATCTGCGGCACCGCGAACCGACCGTCGATGGCGGCGGGTGCCTCGGCGAGCGCCTCGTCCTGGGTCAGGCAGGGCTGGACCACGTCAGCGCGGGTGACGTTGACACTGTCAATAACCCCGGGTCGCTGCGCTCCTGCCCGCCGAACGAGCGGATTGCCGGTCGGCTTCGCATCGCCGGTGTCGACGGCCTGGATCTGGCTGACATGCCCCAAGATCGCGTCGAGCTGGCCGGCGAAGCTGTCGAGTTCGTGGTCGGTCAGCGCCAGCCGGGCCAGCTTGGCCAGCCGGGCGACGTCGTCGCGGGAGATCTGGGACACGATGCTCAAGCCTAGGTGACTCCTGTCGGCCGCCGAGACTGCAGGTGTTACACACGAACCGCGAGAGCGGTCGCAAACAACTGCAGTCTCGGCGTGGAAGGGTGAATCGCGTGCCCTATCTGGCCTGGCCGTCCGACTTGTCGCACCGAGCGGCCCGGATTCCCGACGACGTCACACCGGCCCAAGCGCGTGATCTGCTCGCCGATCCCGATATCGCCGTCCTGATGGTCGGCGACGACTCTGTCACCGGTCGCATCGCCCGTGCTGACGTACGGTTTCGGCCGGCTTTCAGCTGCGGGGCCGCCCCCTGCACGGTCTATCTGCGGCGCTGAGCGGGCGAACCCGCCGGAATGCTGAGTCCAGGCAGCTATGAAAGGGTGGCGGCGTGCCTTCGTATCTGCTGCGGGTCCAGCTGGTCGACCGGCCCGGTAGCCTCGGCTCGCTCGCCGTCGCCCTGGGCTCGGTCGGCGCCGACATCCTGTCGCTCGACGTCGTCGAGCGCGGATCGGGCTACGCGATCGACGACCTGGTGGTCGATCTGCCGCACGGCGCGATGCCCGACACACTGATCACGGCCGCCGAACGGCTCGAGGGTGTCCGGGTGGACACCATCCGGCCGCACACCGGTCTGCTGGAGGCCCACCGCGAGCTCGAGCTGATCGACCACATCGCCGCGGCCCACCGTGACGACCGGTTGCAGGTGCTGGCCGACGAGGCGCCGCGTGTGCTCCGGGTGGGCTGGTGCACGGTCGCCCGAATCTCGGAGGAGGGTCTGCGGCGCATCGTCGGCAGCTCCGGCGCACCGGAGACGCAGGCGAAATCGGCGCCGTGGCTGCCGCTGGCACACGCCGAGGCGCTCGACGGGACCGCCGAGTGGGTGCCGCAGGTGTGGCGGGATATGGACACCACGCTGGCCGCCGCGCCGCTGGGTGACCCCAACACCGCGGTCATGCTCGGCCGCCCAGGCGGCCCGCTGTTCCGCCCCTCGGAAGTGGCCCGCCTGGGCTACCTGGCTGGCATCGTCGCGACGATCCTGCGCTGAGTCAGGCCTCGGCCTCTGTCTCGGCCTCCGCGGGTGGTGGTGGTCCCTGTTCGAGCAGGGTGCGGAAACCGTCCTCGTCGAGGATCGGGACTCCCAGCTCGACAGCCTTGTCGTACTTCGATCCGGGCGCATCGCCTGCCACCACGAACGACGTCTTCTTCGACACCGAGCCGACGGCTTTGCCGCCGCGGGTGATGATGGCCTCCTTGGCCTCGTCGCGGGAGAAGCCAGGCAGCGACCCGGTGACGACGATCGAAAGTCCTTGCAGCGTCGGCGTTATCGCGGCGTCGCGGACGTCCTCCATCCGCACGCCGGCCGCCTTCCACTTCTCGACGATCGCGCGGTGCCAGTCGACGGCGAACCACTCGACGAGTGCGGCGGCGATGGTCGGCCCGACACCCTCGACGTCGGCCAGCTGCTCCTCGGTCGCGGCCATGATGGCGTCGAGGCTGCCGAAGGCGACGGCCAGTGCCCGCGCCGCGGTCGGCCCGACGTGCCGGATCGACAGCGACACCAGAATCCGCCACAGCGGACGGTCCTTGGCCTGTTGCAGGTTGATCAGGAACCGCGCGCCATTGGCTGACAGCGCACCATCTTTTTTGGTGGTGAAGAACTCCGAGGTCAGCAGGTCGGCACTGGTGAGGCTGAACAGGTCGCCCTCGTCGCCGATGACCTTGGCTGCCAGCAACGCGGTCGCGGCTTCATAGCCCAGCCCTTCGATGTCGAGCCCGCCGCGGCCGGCCAGGTGGAAGACCCGCTCACGGAGTTGCGCGGGGCACGACCGGGCGTTCGGGCAGCGGATGTCGACATCGCCCTCCTTGGCCGGGGCCAGCGGGGTGCCGCATTCCGGGCAGTGAGTGGGCATTTCGAATGCACGCTCGGTGCCGTCGCGCAGATCGACGACGGGTCCCAGCACCTCGGGGATGACGTCGCCGGCCTTGCGGATCATCACGGTGTCACCGATCAGCACGCCCTTGCGTTTGACCTCCGAGCCGTTGTGCAAGGTGGCCATTTCCACCGTGGACCCGGCGATCTTCACCGGCGTCATCACCGCGTACGGGGTGACCCGGCCGGTGCGGCCCACGTTGACCTTGATGTCGAGCAGCGTGGTCTGGGCTTCCTCCGGCGGGTACTTGTAGGCCACCGCCCAGCGCGGGGTGCGGGACGTGGCGCCCAGGCGGCGTTGTAGTGCGAAATCGTCGACCTTGACCACAACACCGTCGATCTCATGCTCGATCTCATGGCGGCGTTCGCCCCAGTAGGTGATCTTCTCCTCGACGGCGGCCAGCCCGGCCACTCGCGTGGTGTGGTCGGACACCGGCAACCCCCACGCCTTCAGAGCGAAGTAGGTGTCGTGCAGCGTATCTGGGGTGAACCCCTCGGTGTGGCCCAGCCCGTGGCAGATCATCCGCAACCGGCGCTTGGCGGTGACCGCCGGATTCTTCTGCCGCAGTGAGCCGGCCGCGCTGTTGCGCGGGTTGGCGAAGGGCGCCTTGCCCTCCTCGACAAGGCCGGCATTCAGGTTCTCGAAGTCGGCGAGCCGGAAGAACACCTCACCACGCACCTCGAGAACCGCAGGGATCGGGTATTCCTTTGACGCCGTGAGCGTTTCGGGGATATCGCCGATGGTTCGCGCGTTGTTGGTGACGTCCTCGCCGACTCTTCCGTCGCCGCGGGTGGCCGCGCGCTCCAGCCGGCCATCGCGGTACACCAGGCCGATCGCCACACCGTCGATCTTGAGCTCGCACAGGTATTGCGGGTCGCCGCCGATCTCGGCCTCCACCCGGTTGGACCAGGCCACCAGCTCCTCGGTGTTGAACACGTCGTCCAGCGACATCATTCGCTCCAAATGGGCGGCCTCGGCGAAGTCGGTCGCGAAACCTGCGCCGCCGACCAGCTGGGTCGGCGAGTCGGCGACCTTCAGCTCCGGGTAGCGCTCCTCGAGAGCGAGCAGTTCGTTGAAGAGCGTGTCGAAGTCCGCGTCCGAGACGATCGGCGCGTCCTTGATGTAATACCGGAACTGATGCTCACGCACCTCTTCAGCGAGGTCCTGCCAGCGCCGGCGCACATCCGGATCGATGGGGTCAACCTCGGGATCGGACGTCTCTGAAGCCACTCTCGCAGGTTATCGGAGGGCTCTGACGACGCAGCCGTGGCACTGTGATGCCATGCCCCATCCGGTGATGTTCGACGACGCCGACCCGATCCTGGCCAAGGTGCGCAAGATCGCGCTGGCGTTTCCCGAGGCGATCGAGAAGATCTCACACGGCAGGCCGACGTTCTCCGCGCCGAAGATGTTCGCGATCTACGGCGGCAGCCAGAAGAATCCGACCGGCCCGCACACGCGATATGACCACGCGCTGCTGATCAAGGTCGACGACAGCGAGCGCCAGGCCCTGCAGCAGGATCCCCGATTCTTCTTCCCCGCCTACCTGGGCCCGTACGGCTGGCTGGGCCTGGACTTCGACGCCGCCAAGGTCGACTGGGATGAAGTCGCCGAACTGGTGGACGCCTCGTTTCGGCTGCAGGCGCCGGCGAGACTGATCCGGCTGCTCGACGGCTAGATCGCTTCGGGGTCCTCGGTGACGGCGTCGGCGGCGCGCTGGCACAAACCGACCGCGACGCGGGCCCATTCGGCGGTC
>JAHFVD010000024.1:0-61369 GCA_023264735.1 Mycobacterium sp.
CGTAGCTTCGGGACTGGCTGTTCCCACTTGCGGACTGACGCGCTCAAGTTCTGCGTTGTTTTGCCGGTAGCCGGGTTGTCAGATTGTCGAATCATTTGACCACCATTGCTCGTTGCGACTACCGACCAGTAATCCGGCCGAGGCGAACTTCAACCCGGCCCGCAGCTCGTCGAGACTGATCGGGTCGTCGGACTCGATGTAGCGCATCGTCGTCGCCACGGCCATGTTGAAGAACAACCACGCCAACGCGCCCGTGCTCAGCTCATCGCGGTACTGGCTGCGGTAGTGATTCATGTGCAGCCTGGTCATCGCAAGCAGGGTGGCGTTGAGTCCGGAGACACTCTCGAACGTGCGGACGTGATCGGGTCGCTCGGCCAGATAGCGGATCAGCCGCCGATTGGCGATCGTGTAGTCGATGAGGATGTCGATCGACGACTCCATCGCTGACTCCGGCTGGTCGAGGGTGACCGCCCGCAGCATGTCCTCGATCGCGGGTGCCTGTTCGACGGCCAACTTCTCGATAGCGGCGTCGATCATCTGGTCCTTGTTCGCGAAGTACTGATAAATCGATCCCTTGCTGATCCCTGCTTTCTCGGCGATCAGATTGGTGGTGATCTGCTCGGGGGCCTGCTTACGCAGCAAGGACGCCGTCGTCGAGACAATTTTTGCGACCATCTCGCGGGAGCGTTCCTGCTGTGGTGCCTTCCGCCGTGCTGACCTGGGCTTAGCTGTGCTCAACAGAAACTCCTGACGCGACTTGAATGCGACCTGACAGTCAGGTTAGCGTCTCGTCAATTGACAGGAGGGTCACCGATGACCGCCACACCGGATCTTGAGGTCCAGCACGTAGATGAAGATCCAGGACCGATCGAACTCGTTCCACCGGACTCGCTAACGGCCGAGCACACCGGGCACTGGACGTTTCTCATCCTCGAGGGTGCCGCATTCATGATGCAGGCCATGCACCCGGTCATCGCCGAGGTGACCGGCAAGTACTCCGCTGCGTTCCACGGTGACCCGGGTGGTCGCGCGATCCGGTCCGTCGACTCGGTGCTGCGCTGGACCTACGGGGGAACCGAGGCCATCGCCGAAGGCAACCGGGTCCGCGATCTCCACAAACCGATCACCATGAAAAGCACTGAAACCGGCAGGCAGATCAGCGCTTTGAACCCGGAGGCCTATCAGTGGGTCATCGCCACCGGCTACATCGTCAACGCAGAGGCTGGGCGGCTGATGATCGGCCGGGAGTTCACCGACGCCGAGAAGGACGAACTGCTGCGTGACAACCGCCGACTGGCGAAGCTGCTGCACGTGCCGATGCGCGGTTATCCCGAGACACAACAGGAGATGGCCGACTACTACGAGGCCATGATCGACACATTGCAAGGCACACCGCAGGCGCTGTCGTTGATCCACGATCTGAAGACCGGCAAGGTCGAGGTGCCGCCGTCCACCCCGAAACCGGTGGCCGCACTGGCACGGGCAGCGCTGCAGCCTGCGCTGCGGCTGAACTACTTGTCGATCGTCGGGCTGTTGGAGCCCCGTCTTCGGGCGAAGCTCGGCGTCACCTGGAGCGCGGAAGAGGAGCGTCAGCTCACCAGGAGATACTCCGCGATCCGGACGGCCTACCGGGTGCTGCCCGAACGGCTGACCTATTTTCCGCTGGCGTATCACGCCCGCAAGCACCACCAGAGCCTGGACAAAATGAAGCAGCGCCAACAGAAGTCATTCGCCTACAACCTGCCGAAGTAAGCGAGCGCGCGAAGGTTGCCACATCGCGTCGGTGACAGCAGTAAAGTGCTGCTCGTGGTCAATGTGTTCGCCGGCGCCCGAGGTCGCTGGCTTGCGGTGGCGGCGTCGGTCGCCGTCGCCACGGCCATGTTCTACGCCCAGAGCAACGAGACCCGGGGTCATGTTGCCACGCCTGCTGTTTCACCCGCAGCGCAGGCGTCGGCGGTGCCGGACGCCCCCCGCGTCGCGCAGCCCACGGAAGCCGAATTACTGGCCGCCAGTGCGCCCGTTGCCGGCGCGGACTTCCAGCTCGCGCTGCCGCGTGGCCTCGCGCCCGAAGCGGGTTTGCAGGTCCACACCATCTGGGTGGCGCGTGCCATCAGCGTGATGTTCCTCGAGATCAAGACGATCGGCGGCTACCGGCAAGACCCGTTGCCGTGGCATCCGAACGGGCTGGCGATCGACGTGATGATCCCGAACTACCACACGCAGGAAGGCATCGAGCTCGGCAACCAGATCGCCGGATTCGCCCTGGCCAACGCCAAGCGATGGGGAGTGCTGCACGTGATCTGGCGGCAAGGCTTCTACCCGGGCATCGGCGCGCCGAGTTGGACCGCCGACTACGGCAACGAAACCGCCAACCACTACGACCACGTGCACATTGCCACCGATGGTGGCGGATACCCCACCGGGCAGGAAACCTACTTCCTCGGGTCGATGCGCTCCGAACCCGCATAACTTGGTGAGATGAATCAACTGTTGAGGACACTCAGTGCCCGCGTGGCGGTGCTGACGATGGCCGGCTGCGTGGCGGTGGGCACGCTGACGGCGTGCGGAGGGTCTACCGAACGGCCGGCGAGCGGGCCGGTGGCCTCGAAAGAGGCCGCCGGAGCGCCGATGCCCCAGGATGCGCCGGGCCAGCCGCCACTGGTCACACGCGATGTGGTCAAGACGGCGTCGATGACGATCTCGGTGGCTCGCCCCGCCGAGGCCGCAGATAAAGCCGCCGCCCTCGTCGCGACCGCGGACGGCCGTGTCGACAACCGCTCCGAGGATGCGGGATCGGGCACCGGCCGGGCACGCTCGACGGTGGTCTTGCGAGTTCCTGCCGCCAAGCTCGACAGTGTGTTGGGCCAACTCAAGGCGTTGGGCACCGTCGAGCACGTCGAGATCACTTCCGACGATGTCACCGCGCAGCGCGTCGACCTCGACGCCAGGATCAAGGCACTGCAGACCTCCGTCGACCGGCTGCTCGGCATCATGCGCGACGCCAAGGATCCCGACGCCCTGATCAAGGCCGAGGGTGCGCTCTCGGAACGCCAGGCGGAGCTCGACAGCCTCCGCGCCCAACGGGAGGCGCTCGGCGACCGCATCGAGTACAGCACCGTCAACGTCAGCTTCGTTGCCGAGACGATCGGCGGCCCCGCACCGACTGAGTACCGGGGCTTCTTCGGTCAGATCGAACGAGGTTGGGACGGTTTGGTTTCCGTCGTCGGCAACCTGGTGCTGTTGTTCGGGCTGCTGCTTCCCTGGTTGGCCGTGCTGGCGGTCGCCGGTGCCATCGTCTACGGCGTGGTGCGGGTGGTGCGGGCGCGGCGGCCCGAGCCGACACCGCCGCAGCCTCCCGCCGTCGACCATCCGGTCGAGGACGAAGCCGCGCCGAGCTGAGATGGCAACTCGATACGACCGGCCGTGGCGGCGGCCCGGGGCGGCCGCGTACGCCCGGAAACGGATCCGGGCCTTCCTGCATCCACCGGTGACCGTCGTTCCCGCGCCGACCGACCTGATCAAGGATCACGATGTCGCGGTACGGATGCGCGACGGTGTTGCGTTGCGTGTCAACGTCTATCGGCCACCGGGTGGCGGCCCGTTCCCGGTGATCCTGTCCGCGCACCCGTACGGCAAAGACAAGTTGCCGCAACGTACGCGTCGGGGCTGGCGATTGACGTTCCAATTCCGGATCATGAATCAGCCTGAGCCTTACCAGATTTCGAGTGAAACCGGGTGGGAGGCGCCGGATCCGGTGGCATGGGTCGCGCGGGGCTACGTCGTGATCAACGCCGACGCGCGCGGAGCCGGCACCTCAGACGGTGTCGGGTCGCTGCTGTCCGACGACGAGGCTCGTGACGTCTACGACCTGATCGAATGGGCCGGAACGCAGGAGTGGTCCAACGGCCGGGTGGGGATGCTCGGCGTCTCTTACCTGGCGATCTCGCAGTACAAGGCCGCGGCACTGCGGCCGCCGCACCTCGCGGCAATCTGCCCATGGGAAGGGTTCACCGACGCCTACCGCGACTTCATGACGCCGGGCGGCATCCCCGAGCGCGGGTTCTCGGTGATCTGGACGGCGATCACCCGCCGAAATGCCCGCCTGTCCGTCAACCTCGGGGCACAACGACGGGAACACCCGCTGCGTGACGCCTGGTGGCAATCCATCACGCCCGACGTCGCCCGCATCGAGGTGCCAATTCTGGCCTGCGCCAGCTTCTCTGACCACAACCTGCACAGCCAGGGCTCGTGGCGGCTGGTCGAGCAAGCGGGATCTGCCGAACGCAGCGCCTATAGCCACCGCGGCGGCAAGTGGGCGGTCTTCTACGGCGACGAGGCGCAGCGTGCCCAAACCGCCTTCTTCGACCGGCACCTGCGCGGAGTCGACGTACCGGCACCGCCGCGGGTCCGCCTGGAGGTGCGCGAAAGCCGCGATGCCGTGGTGGCCGTGCGCGACGAGCAGGAATGGCCGCTGGCCCGCACCCGGTGGACGGCGCTGCACCTGGGCGATGACGGCACCCTCGGTGAACCCGAGCCGACCACAACCGGCACCGCGGCATTCCGGTTGCGCAACCAGGCGGTGGCGTTCTCGCACCGCTTCGACCGCGATGTCGAACTCACCGGCCCGATGAGTCTGCGGCTGCGCATCTCGTTGGACGGGGCCGGCGACGCGAATCTGTTTGTCGGCGTTGAGAAGTGGAGCGGCGGGCACTATGTGCCGTTCGAAGGCTCCTACGGCTATGGTCGCGACCGCATCGCCGACGGAAGGCTGCGGCTGGCGTTGCGAGACTCGCTGGACACGCTTCGCTCACTGCGGCCTGGGGAGATCGTGGACGCCGACATCGAGCTCAGCGCCTCGTCGACACTGTTTCGTGCAGGCGACGAGCTTCGGCTGATCATCGCCGGCCGCTACCTCGAGCCGTTCAACCCGCTGTTCGGGCATCTGCCTGCGCGCTACCTACCGAGCCGACGGGGTCGGGCCGTCGTGCACTGGGGGCCGGGTGCCTCGGCTCTCACGATCCCGGCGATCCCCGGATGAGGAGGCCGACGCGCCGGCATTGGGTGCATCAGCTCGCTGGCCGGCGTCGACGCGGTGATCGACGCCATCAGCGCGCCGCCGATCGGCCCCGATGAGACCCGTGAGTATTTCGCAACAACGACGACAAACCTTCTCGACAGCGAGCATCGCGCTCATCGCGCCGCTGCTCGTGCAACCGATCGCACCCGACGACATCGCCGAGGTGTTGGCCGACGTCGCCGTCGGTACGCCGCAGGGCCGCTACGTCGATGTCGCCGGCCCCGAGACCCAGGACCTGGTCGACATGGCCCGGCGCACCCACGCCGTCCTCGGCCACTCGGTGCGGTTGGTTCCGACATGGTCGGGTCCGCTGGGGCAGGAGTTGGCGGGCAATGTCCTACTTCCTGGCGACGGCGCCCGCATTGCCCCGACGACGTTCGAACAATGGCTGGCGGCCGGCGCGCGGTGAGGCGATTGCGTGCCTGACGACCAAAAGAGGCCCACCCCGCAACGGGATGGGCCTCTTTTGATGTTTGCTCTGACTTCAGGCGGTGCGGCGAATTCCACGCTTGAGCAACAACTCGCGCTCAGCTTCGCTCAATCCACCCCAGATGCCGTAAGGCTCACCGACGGCCAAAGCGTGCGACCGACATTGAGCGATCACCGGGCAACTCCGGCACATTTCCTTGGCGCGCATCTCACGCTGTGCGCGGGCGCGGCCACGCTCCCCGTCGGGATGGAAGAACACTGATGAATCGACACCTCGGCAAAGGCCTTGCATCTGCCAATCCCAGATGTCGGCGTTTGGGCCGGGTAGCTGTTGCGGCTGTGGCATTGGAAAACCCCTCTCTCCGCACATATTTCACGTGCGTGAGTTGTGGAACCGATCCGAGCACTGTCGCCAATGACTACTCGTGTCCCCAAAATTAGGGGTGCTTTGCAAAGCGCGTCAATACCCACACCATGTGCGCAATCACATAATCGCAGCTCGAGAATTTACATCACGTTCATCATTGCGACCCACCGACGCCGGGCGAGGTGCTATCTCGGGCACGCCGATCGTGATGATTTCGTGATTTGTGCAGCGTGGCACCTCTGGCACTGTCGCCCGATTTCCTAGCGCTCAATAGCTAGTCAACACAGCCGTAACATCACGACCACGAACTGTTAACTGACCTGATCTGCGCAGCCGGTTGATAGCCTGCCGGGTCAGATGAACTCCACCGCACTGGCCGCCGCCGCCTTCGGCGACACCCCGGGCTGTTGGCCGCTGCCCGCCGCCAACGCGCCCGCCCAGCTATGGCTGCGGGCCGTCGCGGCCGCCGGTCAGGGCCGGTACAGCAGCGCCCGTGCCGACCTGGCGGATCTGCGTCGCCGCCAACCTTCCGGGGCGTTGGCGTCGCTGTCGTTGAGTACCGAGGCGTCGTTGCTACGCCAGCTCGGCGGCCATCGCGAGGCCGCCGGCTGGGATGGCCGCGCGCTGGCGCTGGCGCAGACCGCAGGCGATGACCCGCTGGCTCTGGAAGCTCGCGTCGATGCCGTCGTCGGACTGGCGGCCGACGCCCTGGGCGTGGGCCGGCTCGCGGCGTCCGCGCGACTGCTCGAGCGAACCGCGGACATGATGGACCGCGCCGAGGCGCCGCCGACGCGCCTGGCCATCCGGCTGGCCTGGGTCAGCGCCGAATTGGCGATGGCCGGTGGCCGAGGCGACGATGCGCTCACCCACGCGCGGCGCGGGGTGGAGATTGCCGAGCAGGCGCTGCCCGCTTTGCGGCGCCATCGAGTCAAAAGCAGCGTCGTGCTCGCCGCGGCGCTGTGCTGCGCGGGGTCGCTGGACGGAGCGCGCGAGGTCGCCGACGCCGCGCTGAGCGACACGCAGACGTATGGCTTGGTTCCGCTGCGTTGGGCGCTGGCGTGTCTGCTGGCCGATATCAATAGCGCAACACTTACGTCTCAGCAGGTCTCGGCGATCCGGGACGACTGTGCTGGCGTTATCACACGGCGCGGCGGGCGGTGGACCCGCCGCTAACGCCCCAACGGCTGTTCGGGCCGATATTGTCTAGCGCAGTGCCTGCCGGGGAGCGTCCCGTTCGTAACGTTGGAGATATCGCCGTCGATGACAATTCCAGGAGATCGTCTCGACGCGGCCGTTGCTGAAGCAGTAGCCGGCAGCCGTGATGCCCTCCGTGAAGTTGTAGAGACCATCCGCCCCATCGTGGTCCGTTACATCCGGGCTCGCCTGGGTTCCACGGAGCGGGTTGGCCTCTCAGCCGACGACGTCGCTCAGGAGGTTTGCTTGGCCGCCATCCAGGCGCTGCCGCGTTACCAGGATCAGGGTCGCCCCTTCCTGGCCTTCGTGTACGGCATCGCTGCTCACAAGGTCGCGGACGCACATCGCGCCGCCGGCCGTAACCGGTCCGACCCCACTGATGTGGTGCCGGAGCGGTACTCGCTGGAAGCGGGTCCCGAGCAGATGGCGGTGAACTCCGATTCCGCCGCCCGGATGAGCAAATTGCTGGAGGTCCTGCCCGACAAACAGCGCGAAATTCTGATGCTGCGCATCGTCGTCGGGTTGTCGGCCGAAGAGACCGCCGAGGCGGTCGGCAGCACGCCAGGAGCGGTGCGAGTCGCGCAGCACCGGGCGCTGGCCAAGCTGAAAACGGAGATCACGGCAGGAGGTCACGGCTATGCCTGACTTCCGACGTAATTCCGGAAACGACGATCCGTCGCTGGACGCGATCGTCAACAGCGACCGCTTCATCGACGCTCTGGCCAACGGCCAGCAGGTGGCCCCGCAGGACCAGGGTGACGCCATGCTGGCCGAGCTGCTCGGCGGGTGGCGCGACGAAATGCGCTGGCCGCCGGCAACCGGACTGATCACCGAGCGTGACGCCGTCAACGCCTTGCGGGCTGGCCTGGCCGAGAAGCAGAGCAGTGGGCGCGGCCGGCGCGGTCTGAGCATCGTCGGCGCCGCGGCCGCCGGTGTGCTGGTGTTCGGTGGATTCGGTGCCGTTGTGTACGGTGCCGGCCCCGGTGACGCCCTCTACGGGCTGCACACGATGCTCTTCGGCGAGTCTGAGCAGGTCCGCGCTGACCAGGTCACCTTGGCCTCCGCCGCCCAGAAGCTCGAGCAGGTTCAGCAGCTGGTCGCTCAGGGCGACTGGCCGGCGGCCCAGGCCAAGCTGGTCGAGGTCAGCAATCAGGTGTCCACCGTCGAAGATGACACGCAGAAGCAGGCGGTGCTCGACCAGTGGAACGAGCTGTCGGCGAAGGTCGTGCAGAAGGATCCTGAGGCCACGGTGCCGCCGGGCATCACCTACACGGTGCCTGCATCGGCCACCGAGATCGTGCCGGCCCCGATCACCCCGACCAACGGGCCCGAGGTGCTGCCGACCGACGCTTGCCGATCCGCCGGTTGCGATCAGCCGATCACGATCTCGACGACGCCGGATGGCACCGGCACGTCCGGCCCGTCGCCGTCGGACACCCCGACCTCGTCGGTTGAGGAGACCGAGCCGACGACCACGGTTGAGCCGACCACGACGGTGGCGCCGACGACCACCACGTCCGTCGCGCCGACGACCACCACCACGGTCGCTCCGACGACGACGACAACCACGACGGCGGCTCCGCTGACCACCACGACCACGACAGTGGCGCCGACGACCACGCTGGCCGGGGCTTCCGCAACGAGTCCGTCCGCAGCAGCCCAGTCACCCGCCGCGGCGGCAACGACGAGTGAGGCGGCGGCTCAGTCTCCGGCCGCGGCGGCGACCACGTCGACGGTCCTGCAACAATCGGCGCCCACGGTCGCGTCAATACCCAGTGCGACTCAGCCGCAGACGATCGTCTCGATACCGTCTACGGTCATTCAGGCGCCGAAGACGCAGGCACCGGCTGCTGTGATCACCACCACCATGATGCCGATACCGCAGCTACCGAAGCTGCCGAGCTCCGGCGGCAGTCCCAGCAGCGGGAACTGAATTTCAGCGGAATCCGTCGTCCGCGTTCAGCGGAATCCGTCGTAGTCCGACGTTGCTTCATTCAGCGACGCGTCGGCATATCCGCGGCAGTAGTCCCACGTGACGTATGCGTCCGGCTCAGGGTCGTAAGCGGGCTCGTGCGGACGGACGGTGCCGTCGACCAAAAGCTGAAGTAGGTTGGCGCGCAACATATCCCAGTCGTGATAGTGATCCTGCTGGCATTCATCGCAGCACACAACCAGTCCGCGGATACCGCGGTGCGCGAGCAACGCTTCATAGACGGCCAGGTCGGCCAGATCGGCCTCGACGGCGGCGCGCTCCTGAGGATCCAACGGTTGTCCCGGCTCGAGCGCATCCAACGCGGCCGACGGGTCGGCGGGGTCGTCGGCGAACGGATCTGGTGGCAGGCCTGGTGGAAGGTGGTCGCGCACGACACCACATTACGCAGCGCAGCGGGTATCGCGCCAGGGAACGTGGCGGCAAGCCGATAGGATGGTGTCCACATTCCGCCAGCTGATGGGGGCCTCCCGATGACCATTGCCGAAGGCAGCGCCGGCCGCGTCGACGGCCTGACCGCGCACCTGAACGGCCTGCTGGGGGATTGGGTTCCCACCGGCGGTGACGACCCGAACAAGATCGCGATGTTGGGCCTGACATTTGACGACGTACTGCTGCTTCCCGCCGCGTCCGACGTGGTGCCCGCCGCCGCCGACACGTCCAGCCAGCTGACCAAGAAGATCCGGCTCAAAGTGCCGCTGGTCAGCTCCGCGATGGACACCGTGACCGAGGCCAGGATGGCCATCGCGATGGCCCGCCAGGGCGGTATGGGTGTGCTGCACCGCAACCTGTCGATCGCCGAGCAGGCCGGCCAGGTGGAGATGGTCAAGCGTTCCGAGGCCGGCATGGTCACCGACCCGGTGACCTGCTCACCGGAGAACACCCTGGCCGAGGTCGACGCGATGTGCGCCCGGTTCCGGATCTCGGGTCTTCCGGTGGTCGACGCGCAGGGTTCGCTGGTCGGGATCATCACCAACCGGGACATGCGGTTCGAAGTCGACATGAACAAGCCGGTCGCCGAGGTGATGACCAAGGCGCCGCTGATCACCGCGCAGGAGGGTGTGACGGCCGATGCCGCGCTGGGCCTGTTGCGGCGCAACAAGATCGAAAAGCTGCCGATCGTCGACGGGCACGGCCGGCTGACCGGTCTGATCACGGTCAAGGATTTCGTCAAGACCGAGCAGCACCCGCTGGCCACCAAGGACAGCGACGGGCGGCTGCTCGTCGGTGCGGCGGTCGGCGTCGGCGACGACGCGTGGGATCGCGCGATGGCGCTGGCCGATGCCGGGGTGGACGTGCTGATCGTCGACACCGCTCACGCCCACAACCGCCGGGTCCTCGACACCGTCGGCAAGCTCAAGGCCGAGGTCGGTGACCGGGTCGAGGTCGTCGGCGGCAACGTCGCCACCCGCGGTGCGGCCGCGGCGCTCGTCGAAGCGGGCGCCGACGCCGTCAAGGTCGGGGTTGGACCCGGATCGATCTGCACCACCCGCGTGGTGGCCGGGGTAGGGGCACCTCAAATCACTGCGATCCTGGAAGCGACCGCGGTGTGCGCGCGGGCCGGTGTGCCGGTGATCGCCGATGGCGGGCTGCAGTACTCCGGTGATATCGCCAAGGCGCTGGCAGCGGGCGCGTCGACCGCGATGCTGGGCTCGCTGCTGGCCGGCACCGCCGAAGCGCCCGGGGAGCTGATCTTCGTCAACGGCAAGCAGTTCAAGAGCTACCGAGGCATGGGATCCCTGGGTGCCATGCAGGGACGCGGGGCGGCTGGGTCTACTGGGCGTAGCTACTCCAAAGACCGCTATTTCCAGGACGATGTGCTGTCCGAGGACAAGCTGGTGCCCGAGGGCATCGAGGGCCGGGTGCCGTTCCGCGGCCCGCTGTCGACGGTCATCCACCAGCTCACCGGCGGCCTTCGCGCAGCGATGGGGTATACCGGTGCGGCAACCATCGAAGCGTTGCAGCAGGCGCAGTTCGTTCGGATCACGGCGGCCGGGCTCAAAGAGAGCCATCCGCACGACATCACGATGACTGCCGAAGCGCCGAACTACTACGCGCGCTAGGGGCTCAGCAGATGCGTGACATGGTTGAAATCGGCATGGGCAGAACTGCCCGCCGCACATACGAACTCGACGACATCAACATCGTTCCCTCCCGGCGCACCCGCTCGTCCCAGGACGTCTCGACCGCCTGGCAGCTCGACGCCTACCGGTTCGAGATCCCGGTCGTCGCCCACCCGACCGACGCCCTGGTCTCCCCGGAGTTCGCCATCGAACTAGGCCGCCTCGGTGGGCTCGGGGTGCTCAACGGCGAGGGTCTGATCGGCAGGCACGCCGACGTCCAAGCCAAGGTCATCGAGGTCATCGAGGCCGCCGACAAGGAGCCCGAGCCGACGGCCGCGATCCGGCTGCTGCAGCAACTGCACGCCGCGCCGCTGAACCCCGAGCTGCTGGGTGCCGCGGTGGCCCGCATCCGCGACGCCGGGGTCACCACCGCGGTACGGGTGAGCCCGCAGAACGCGCAGGCGCTGACACCGGCACTGGTCGCGGCGGGTATCGACCTGCTGGTCATCCAGGGCACGATCATTTCCGCCGAGCGGGTGGACTCGCACGGCGAGCCACTCAACCTCAAGACCTTCATCTCCGAGCTGGACATCCCGGTGGTGGCCGGCGGAGTTCTCGACCACCGCACCGCGCTGCACCTCATGCGCACCGGCGCGGCAGGCGTGATCGTCGGCTACGGCTCGACGCTCGGGGTGACCACGAGCGACGAGGTGCTGGGCATCAGCGTGCCGATGGCCACCGCGATCGCCGACGCGGCTGCTGCTCGCCGTGAATACCTGGACGAGACCGGCGGGCGCTACGTGCACGTGCTGGCCGACGGCGATATCCACACCTCCGGCGACCTGGCCAAGGCCATCGCCTGCGGCGCCGACGCGGTGGTGCTGGGTACCCCGCTGGCCGAGTCCGCCGAGGCCCTCGGTGACGGCTGGTTCTGGCCGGTGGCCGCGGCGCATCCGTCGCTGCCACGTGGTGCCCTGCTGCAGATCGCGGCGGGGGAGCGCCCGTCGCTGGACAAGGTGCTCAACGGGCCGTCCGACGACCCGTTCGGCTCGCTCAACCTGGTCGGCGGCCTGCGCCGGTCGATGGCCAAGGCCGGGTACTGCGATCTCAAGGAATTCCAGAAGGTCGGCCTCACCGTCGGCCGCTAGGGGCGCGTGGGAAGAGTTAGATGTCCCTCTCTAGCTTGTTACCCGCCGGTAAGTTCATACTGGTTCGATGGAGCCGAATTTCGACGTTCTGATCATCGGTTCGGGTTTTGGCGGCAGCGTCAGCGCGCTGCGGCTGACCGAAAAGGGCTACAAGGTCGGCGTTCTGGAGGCCGGCCGCCGCTACGCCGACCACGAGTTCGCCAAGACGTCCTGGCGGCTGCGCGAGTTCCTCTGGGCGCCGCGGCTGGGCTGCTACGGCATCCAGCGGATCCACCTCCTGCGCAACGTGATGATCCTGGCCGGCGCCGGCGTCGGCGGGGGTTCACTGAACTACGCCAACACCCTCTACGTGCCACCGGACCCGTTCTTCAACGATCCGCAGTGGAAGCACATCACCGACTGGCGCGCCGAGCTGATGCCGCACTACGACCAGGCGCAGCGGATGCTGGGTGTCGTCAAGAACCCGACCTTCACCGACGCCGACCGCATCATGAAGGAAGTGGCCGACGAGATGGGAGTCGGCGACACCTTCACACCCACCCCGGTCGGGGTGTTCTTCGGCGCCAACGGCGAGAAGACCCCTGGCAAGACGGTGCCCGACCCCTACTTCGGCGGTGTCGGCCCGGCACGCACCGGCTGCATCGAGTGCGGTGAATGCATGACGGGCTGTCGGCACGGCGCGAAGAACACCCTCGTCAAGAACTACCTCGGCCTTGCGGAACGGGCTGGGGCACAAGTCTTTCCGATGACGACCGTCACCGGATTCGCGCAGCGGCCCGACGGGGTCTGGGAGATTCACACCGCACGCACCGGCCGATGGGCCCGCAAGGACCGTCGGACGTTCACCGCGAGCCAGGTCGTTCTTGCGGCGGGTACGTGGGGCACCCAGCAGTTACTGTTCAAGATGCGCGACACCGGCACGCTGCCCAAGCTCTCCGACAAGCTCGGGGTGCTGACCCGCACCAACTCGGAATCCATTGTGGGCGCGGGCCGTCTGGAAGCACGTCCCGATCTCGACCTCACCCACGGCGTGGCCATCACGTCGTCGATTCATCCGAGCCCGGACACCCACGTCGAGCCCGTGCGCTACGGTAAGGGATCCAACGCGATGGGTCTGCTGCAGACCCTGATGACTGACGGTCCCGGCCCGGAAGGCAGTGACGTGCCGCGCTGGAAGCAGTTGCTCGCCAACGCCGGCCATGACCCGAAGGCTATGCTGCGGATGCTCAGCCCGCGCCGCTGGAGCGAACGCACCATGATCTCACTGGTCATGCAGCACCTGGACAACTCGATCACCACCTACACCAAGCGCGGTGTGCTCGGGAAGCGCCGGATGGTCAGCAAGCAGGGCCACGGCCTGCCGAATCCGACGTGGATTCCGGCCGGTAACAAGGTCACTCGCCGCGTTGCCGAGAAGATCGACGGCGTTGCCGGCGGGACCTGGGGTGAGTTGTTCAACATCCCGCTGACCGCCCACTTCCTGGGCGGCGCGGCCATCGGAGACAACCCCGAACATGGGGTCATCGATCCCTACCAGCGGGTGTACGGCTACCCGACGCTACACGTGATGGACGGCGCGGCGGTCTCGGCCAACCTCGGCGTCAATCCCTCGCTGTCGATCACCGCGCAGGCCGAGCGGGCAACGTCGTTGTGGCCCAACAAGGATGAGGACGACCAGCGGCCCACTCAAGGGCAGGCCTATCGTCGGCTGGCGCCGGTCGAACCGAAGAACCCGGTGGTCCCCACCGATGCGCCGGGCGGGCTGCGTCACCTGCCGATCGAACCCATCAACACCGGAGGCTAAGGCTCCGCGCGTTCGATGTGACCGCAGGCTCGACCAGCCGTAGGTCAGGAACTTCACGATGCGCAACCGCTGTCGGGGCCGCAGCCCGCAGATGACGGTGGTGCGAGCGAGGTTTTCGCCGGCCATGGTGTCGACTTCCACCCGGCCGGGAACCTCGACCAGATGGTCCATCGCGGCGGCCAGCATCAGCTTGCTCGCAGATCGAGAATCCGCTCGTGCCCGTCGAGGTTGCCGCGTAATCCGATGTGCCCGTTGGACAATGCGAACAGCGACTCCGATTGGGCCAGCTGGTCGGTGTTGAGATGGGCTTCGCGGACCTGCCATGGCTCGATCGGGACTGCGTGGCCGTCGATCACTGCTTTTCCAGCAATTGTGCGAGGTCGGTGACGACGACGTCGGCGCCGTTGTCCAGCAACGCATCCGCCTGGCCCAGGCGATCGACTCCGACGACGAGCCCGAATTTCCCAGCCCTCCCGGCTGCCACGCCGGCGAGTGCGTCCTCGAACACCGCGGCGTGCGCAGGGGAGACTCCGAGCAGCCGTGCGCCGCGCAGGAACGAATCGGGTGCCGGCTTGCCGTTCAGGTGCTCGTCGCGAATCGTGATGCCGTCAACCCGCTGAGTCACCAGCTTGTCCAGTCCGGTGATCTCGAGGATCTGCTCGGTATTGGCGCTGGAGGACACCACCGCAGCGGGGATGCCCGCGGCGTGCACGGCCTCCAGGTAGCGCCGCGATCCCTCGAACACTTCGACGCCGTCCTTCTGCAGGAGCTGCAGGAACAGCGCGTTCTTGCGGTTGCCCAACCCGTTGACAGTCTCGGTGGTGTTCGAGTCGGACGGGTCACCCTCGGGAAGGTCGATATCGCGGCTGGCCAGAAACGAGCGGACGCCGTCTTCGCGCATCTTGCCGTCGATGTAGGTGCGATAGTCGTGCACCCGGTCGAACGGCACGAACGCGGTGTGGGCGCGTTGCGCTCGCCACTCGAGATATGCGTCGAACATGCCTTTCCAGGCCCGGGTGTGCACCCGTGCGGTGTCGGTGAGCACGCCGTCGAGGTCGAACAGGCAGGCCTTCACCCCGTCAGGCAGTCCCAGCACCCTTGCTCTCCTTCGTCGCGTTTCCCCGGCCTCAGAGGTGGCTGCGCAGGAACTCGCTGCCACCTCGTCGGAACGCCCGCATCGCAGGTGCTTTGCGCGCCAGGCCGTCGGCGCCGTGGTACATCCCCGGCACGGTCACGAGCTCGCATTCGACACCGGCGGCGCGCAATCGCTCGGCGTAGTCGACGGACTCGTCGTAGAACAGGTCCAGTTCGCCGACCCCCACCCAGGCCGGGGCCAGGCCGGACAGGTTTTCCCGCCGGGCGGGTGCGGCGTAGTCGGGAGCGTCCGACAGGCGTGGCGGGCGACCGAGATAGGCCGTCCAGCCGAACCGGTTGGACCCCTCGGTCCACAGGAACCGGCCGCGCCCGTTGTGGTCGCCTCGGAGCACGGTGCGGTCGTCGATCATCGGGTAGACCAATGCCTGTGCCCGCAAGACGATTCCCTCGTCGTGGGCGCGTTGGGCGACCGACGCGGACAACCCGCCACCGGCACTGGAGCCGGTGACGGAGATGCGCTCTGGATCGATACCCAGCTCGCCGGCGTTGTCGCGCATCCAGTACAGCGTTGCCATGCAGTCGTCCAGGGCGGCCGGGAAGGGGTGTTCCGGTGCCAGCCGGTAGTCCGGCGAGACCACCAGGGCGCCGAGTTCACGGGCGAGTTGGGCGGCGCCGCTGGCCTCCGATTGTGGGGAGCCGACCACCATGCCTCCGCCGTGGATGTAGAGCAGCGCAGCAGGGCCACGGGTCGGCGGCGTCATCACCAGCACCGGCCGTCCCGCGATGTGACGCTTGGTCACGGTGACCCCTGGGCCCGTGGGGAAACTGACCCGGGTCACCAGCCGGGTGCGCCGGTAGGAGCGTTCGGTGGTGTCGCCGGTCAGGATCGGCAGGAGCGGGCTGCGCAACTCGGCGGGCACGGCGGCCAGCGCCTCGCGGGCGGACAGATAGCGGCGCAACACCAGTGCGGCGGCAGTCACGGCAGTGACTCCCAGGGCCGCTGGCAGGGCTTTCATCAGCGAAAGGCTACCTGCGGCTGGTGAGCGAGTCGGGCGATCCGGCCCACTAGACTTAGGCCCGTGACATCCCCATCGCCTCGTCCCGTGTTGGTGGTCGACTTCGGCGCCCAGTACGCCCAGCTGATTGCCCGGCGGGTCCGGGAAGCCCGGGTGTTCTCCGAGGTCATCCCGCACACGGCGACCGTCGAGGAGATCAAGGCCAGAGATCCGCAGGCCATCGTGCTCTCCGGCGGGCCGTCCAGCGTGTACGCCGACGGCGCCCCACAACTGGATCCGGCCGTATTCGACCTCGACATCCCGGTATTCGGCATCTGCTACGGGTTTCAGGCGATGGCCCAGGCCCTCGGCGGCACCGTCGCGCGCACGGGTACCAGCGAATACGGCCGTACCGAACTGGAAGTCCTTGGCGGCGAACTGCATTCGGGCCTGCCCGGTATGCAGCCGGTCTGGATGAGCCACGGCGACGCGGTCACCTCCGCGCCGGCGGGCTTCGAGGTGGTGGCCGTCAGTGCCGGCGCCCCGGTGGCCGCGTTCGAGGACCGGGCCCGTCGCCTGGCCGGGGTGCAGTATCACCCCGAGGTCATGCACACCCCGCACGGGCAGCAGGTCCTCAGCCGGTTCCTGCACGACTTCGCCGGGATCGGGGCCAGCTGGACGCCTGCCAACATCGCCGAGAGCCTGATCGAGCAGGTTCGCGAGCAGGTCGGCGACGGCAAGGCCATCTGCGGGCTCTCCGGTGGCGTGGATTCCGCAGTGGCTGCCGCCCTGGTGCAGCGGGCCATCGGGGATCGCCTGACGTGTGTGTTCGTCGACCACGGCCTGCTGCGTGCTGGTGAACGTGCGCAAGTGCAACGGGATTTCGTGGCCGCCACCGGTGCCCGGCTGGTGACGGTGGATGCCGAGGGGCGTTTCCTCGAGGCGTTGTCCGGCGTGCACGACCCGGAAGGCAAGCGCAAGATCATCGGCCGCGAGTTCATCCGTGCCTTCGAAGGTTCGGTGCGAGACCTGTTGGCCGACGGCGATTCCGATGGTCACGGAATAGAATTCCTGGTTCAGGGCACGTTGTATCCCGACGTCGTCGAGTCCGGGGGCGGCACCGGGACGGCAAACATCAAGAGCCACCACAATGTTGGCGGTCTGCCCGCGGATCTGAAGTTCAAGCTTGTCGAACCGCTGCGGTTGCTGTTCAAGGATGAGGTGCGCGCGGTGGGCCGGGAGCTTGGCCTGCCGGAGGAAATCGTTGCCCGCCAACCTTTCCCGGGGCCGGGTCTGGGTATCCGGATCGTCGGCGAGGTGACGGCGGCCCGGTTGGACACGCTGCGCCGCGCCGACCTGATCGCCCGCGAGGAGTTGACGTCAGCCGGTTTGGACAACCAGATCTGGCAGTGCCCAGTGGTGCTGCTGGGCGACGTCCGGTCGGTCGGTGTGCAGGGCGACGGGCGCACCTATGGACATCCGATAGTGCTGCGGCCGGTGTCCAGTGAGGACGCGATGACCGCCGACTGGACGCGAGTGCCCTACGAGGTGCTCGAGCGCATCTCCACGCGCATCACCAACGAGGTGCCCGAGGTGAACCGGGTGGTGCTCGACATCACGAGCAAGCCGCCCGGCACCATCGAGTGGGAGTAGCGGGTTTGCGTTGAGACAGCGCTGAGAGCGATTTTCTGCCGAAAGCTTCGCTCTCAGTACTGCCTCAACGAGTTTAAGTCCTTGAGGCAGCGGCGATTTCGGTAATCGCCTCGTCCAAGGTCTTGTTGAATTCGTCGTCGCTCTGCTGGGCGGTCAGGCCCTCGGTCAGCGCCCGGGAGAAGCTGGCGATGACGCCGTGGTTGCGGGCCAGCCGCTCGCACGCATCGGTGCGGTCGTAGCCGCCGGAGAGCGCGACCACCCGCATCACGTTGGGATGCTCGACCAGCTCGCGGTACAGGTCGTCGGTCTCGGGCAGGGTGAGCTTGAGCATCACCTTCTGGTCGCCGAGGGTGTCGAGGTGGCGCAGGATCGCGGCCTTGAGCTGCTCCTCGGCCGCACCCTTTTCGGGGGAGTGGATGTCGACCTCGGGTTCGATGATCGGCACCAGGCCGGCGGCCAAGATCTGGCGGGCGACCTCGAACTGCTGGTCGACCACGGCCTCCAGGCCACCGCCGGGGAGCTTGATGACCGAGCGCATCTTGGTGCCGAAGATGCCCTTATCGACCGCGCGGGCCAGCAGCGCGTCCAGGCCGTCGATGGGCTTCATCACCTGAGCCCCGTCCTCTTCGGCGGCCAGGCCCTTGTCGACCTTGAGGATCGGCACGACCTTCTTGACGTTCCACAGGTAGTCGGCCGTCGGGCGGCCCTCGATCTCGCGGTCCATGGTCATCTCGAACAGGATCGCGGCGACGATCCGGTCGCCATCGAAACTCGGGCTGGTGATGATCCGGGTGCGCATCTGGTGCACCAGATCGAACATCTGCTCGTCACCGGAGTACTCGTCCTCGGAGATGCCGTAGAGCTTCAGCGCCTTGGGGGTACTGCCACCGCTCTGGTCCAGCGCCGCGATGAAGCCGGCTCCGTGGGTGACCTTCTCAGCCTGTTCGGTGTTCGTCATGGCATGCATCGTGCCAGGTGAGTTTTCGGCAACATTCGGGGGAGCGACTCCCGCTTGACGCTGTCGGGGGGCAGGTGTTTACTCAGGTTATCGAACATACATTCGAACACAGTGTTTACGGATCGCAGCTGGAGGTGGGCGATGACGGCGGCGATTGACCTAGAGAAGCGGCAGCTTGACCGTGCTGAGCAGCTACAACAGCTCCGGCGTCAGATGGCTGCGGTGGGGGGGAAGGTTGGCGTAACCCAGCCTGTTACGGATGTGCCGAATGAGGTTTTACCGGCCTCGGAAAGTTTGCTACCGATCCCTGAATTGCTGGCTGGACCGTTGCCGGTGGGGTTGCCGCGGGGTGCTGTCGCAGTGCTGTCAGGGGCCCGCTCGCTCCCGGTGAGCATGGCCGCGGCGGTGACGGCGGGCGGTGGTCATGTGGCCGTCGTCGGGCTGCCGGATTTCGGTCTGCTGGCCGCTGCGGAGATGGGTGCCGACCTGAGCCGGTTGGCGGTCATCCCGGACCCGGGCACCGATCCCGTCGAGGTGGCCGCGGTGCTGATGGACGGGATGGATCTGGTGATTCTCGGCCTGGCCGGCAGGACGGTGACGGCCACCCGGGCGCGGGCGGTGGTGGCCAGGGCCCGGCAGAAGGGCTGCACCCTGTTGGTTGCGCGGGGGGACTGGCAGGGCGCGACAATGCGCCTGGATGCGCGGGTGAGTGGTTATGAGACCACCGCCGGTCACGGCGGTGCCCCGGTGTCGGGCTCCGGGCGGATCAGCCGGGTGCGATTGTCCGTCCGGGCGCACGGCCGCGCGGCACGGTCCAGGGTGGGCTGATGTGACCGGCCGGGTGCTGGCGATCTGGTGCATGGACTGGCCTGCCGTTGCCGCGGCTACGTCGGCTGGACTGCCGGCGACGGCCCCGGTCGCGGTCACTCTGGCCAACCGGGTGATCGCTTGTTCGGCGGCTGCCCGGGGGGCCGGGGTGCGCCGCACTTTGCGCAGGCGCGAGGCGCAGGCTCGGTGTCCACAGCTGCATGTGGTGACCGCCGACCCGGCTCGCGATGCCCGTTACTTCGAGGGGGTGACGGCGGCCGTCGACGAGGTGGTGCCCCGCGCCGAGGTGCTACGGCCGGGGCTGCTGGTGTTGTCGGTTCGCGGCGCGGCCCGCTATTTCGGTTCCGAGCCGGCCGCCGCCGAGCGGTTGGTCGACGCCGTCGCCGCCGTGGGTGCCGAATGCCAGGTGGGGGTTGCCGACCAGCTTCCGACGGCGGTCTTCGCCGCTCGCGCAGGCCGGGTGATCGAGCCCGGCGGGGATGCCGCGTTTCTGTCGGCATTGTCCATTCGCCAGCTGTCCGGTGAACCCAGCCTGTCCGGTCCTGGCCGGGAAGAACTGGCTGATCTGTTGTGGCGCATGGGGATCCGCAACCTCGGCCAGTTCGCGGCGCTGTCCCGCAGCGATGTGACCTCCCGGTTCGGGGCCGACGCGACAGCCGCGCACCGCTTCGCCCGAGGCGAGCCGGTGCGCGGGCCGTCCGGCCGTGAGCCGGCAGCCGATCTCGATGCGGTGCTGAACTGCGACCCGCCGGTCGACCGGGTCGACGCGGCTGCGTTCGCGGGCCGGACATTGGCCAGCGCACTGCACCGCAGCCTGGAGGCCGCAGGTGTCGGATGCACGCGACTGGCCATTCACGCCATCACCGCGGGAGGCGGTGAGCTGACCCGGGTATGGCGGTGCGCCGAACCGCTGACCGAGGATGCCACCGCCGACCGGGTGCGCTGGCAGCTCGACGGCTGGCTCAATCGGCGCAACCCGGGCGACCGGCCGAATTCGCCGGTGACGGTGCTTCGGCTGCAGCCGGTGGAAGTTGTTTCCGCAGAAGCACTTCAGTTGCCGCTGTGGGGTGGAGTAGGGGAGGAGGACCGGTTGCGGGCCCGTCGCGCACTGGTCCGGGTGCAGGGTTTACTGGGGCAGGAAGCCGTCCAGCTGCCGGTGTTGTCCGGCGGTCGCGGTCCCGCCGAACGCATCACCTTGACTCCGCTCGGCGACGAGCTGGTGCCCAGTGCCGCCCCGGACCGGCCCTGGCCCGGTCAGCTACCCGAACCCGCCCCGTCAGTAATCCTCGATGATCCGGTGGAACTGCTTGATGCTCAAGGTAATCCGGTTCGGGTCACCGGTCGGGGCATGTTCACGACCGAACCGGCGCGGTTGGCCGGTGCGGGTCACCACTACCGGGGTGCGCTGCGTTGGTGGGCGGGACCGTGGTCGGTGGACGAGCGGTGGTGGGATTCCGGCGAGCAGTCAAGGGCCGGCCGGACGGCGCGCGCCCAGGTGCTCGTGGACAACCAGCCCGGTGAGCTGGGATCCGCACTGCTGCTGTGTTATCGGCAGCGGCGGTGGTATCTGGAAGGCGTCTACGAATGAGCCAGCGTGCATGCGAACGGGCCGACCCGTTCGATGAACCGATCGAAGAACACCGCCGGATCGACCCCGACACCGACGTGCGCGTTGGATTCCCGGCCCCACCGCCGGCTCCAGTCGGCGATGGTCATACCACGGGTCAGCGTTCCGGTGAGCTCGACGTCGACGGTGGTCGCCCGGGTCTGGACCAGGCCGGGATCCAGGGCGACTGCCGCGGCCAGCGGGTCGTGCAGATGCGCCAGGAAACCCTCGCCCTGGTCGAAGTGGAACTCGAAGTAGAACCGCATCGCGTCCTCGAGCCCGCGGATCAGGGTGTTGTCGGCCGTGGATCGCGTGCCTCGGGAATCGAGCACACTCATGGCTGTCGTGGTGGTCCCCGATGCGGTGGCAAGCCGGCTCAGGATGTTCGGCGTCAACATGATGTTCTCAGTCAGATTCAGCCCGCACACGATCGGAAGCTGATGTGGCTGAATCACTTTGGCATCCGCGGCCCGCCCCCACGCGTCGAAGACCTCGGCCGCGGCTTCGGGGTCGACGCTGATGTTCCATTCGGCCACCGGGGTGGTGTTGCCGCGGTAGTCGAAGGAACCACCCATGATGACCAGTCGCCGCAACAGCGACGGCAGGTCCGGCTCGTCGCGCACGGCTAGTGCGAGATTGGTCAGTGGTCCGGTGACCAGGCCGATCAACTCGCCGGGCTGGGCGTGGGCGGCACGTACCCACGCCTCGGCCGAGTCGTAATCGGTGAGCTCACGTTGGTGCGCCGGAAGTTCGGCATAACCGAGTCCGGCCGGACCGTGGGTGTCCTCGGCGGTGCGCATTGCGGTGCTCAGCGGTTGGTCGGCACCCCGGGACACCGGAATGGCGCCGGCCTGGCACAGCTCGAGTAGCCCGAGATTGTTGCGGCACACCTGATCCACCGCGACATTGCCACCGGTGGAGGCGATTCCGACGAGGTCAGCGTCGGAGCTGGCCAGCAGGTACACCAACGCCATCGCGTCGTCGACGCCGGTGTCCACGTCAGCGAAAACGGGCAGCGCTATAGCCTGGTCTTCCCCGACGCTCACCGCGGTAACGATACCCGCCTCGGCGTCACGTTCCGGTAGGGCGCGGACCGCCCTCGCGGATGATGGCGGCCAGCCCATCGCGATCGGACACACCGAGTTTCAGGCACGCCCGGTACACGTGGCCTTCGACGGTCCGCACCGAAACCGACAGCTGCACGGCGATATCCCGATTCGACAAGCCGGCGGCGACCAGCTCGGCGACCTCGAGCTCGCGCGCGGTCACCGGCAGCGGTCGCGCGGCGCCCCGGATCGCGGGGGAGGAGGCGCCCCCGCACAATGACGCCAGACGCATTGCACGGGTGACCGATTCGATCTCTCGGCGGCGGGCATCACGTTGCTGATGGAATCCGGCGGCCTGCGCGGCGGCGTCAGCGGCCGACAACAGCAGTCCGGCCTGTTCGAAATCGACGCTGACCGCGTCCAGCGCATCGCCGTCGGAGTCCGCCAGTGCGGCGGCGTGCCGGGCATACAGCTGTGGCAGCGGACCGTCGATGCACACCGCCAGCGATTGCAGCCGGTGACTGAGTTTGCGATCGCCGAACCGGACCGCGTCGTGCAACGCCTCGGCTTCCACCGCGAACTGGCCGCTGCGGTGGGCGGCATCGGCGGCCGCGCGGGACATCTCGACGGCCCGGCGTCCGCTGCCGCGGGCCGCGGCGATCCACGCCTTGACGAGCAGTACCTGTGGGTCGTACAACGCCACGCTGGGACCGGCGTGTTCGGTGGCTTCGACCAGCACCCGATCGGCGTCATCGGCCCTGCCGGAGCCGGCGTAAGCGCGGGCCAGCAGAAGCCGGCCCGGCAGCCGCCACGGCAGCGAGTTCTCCGCATTGAGTGCGGCCAGCGCCTGCTCGATCGTCGGGATCGCCTCGGTGAACCTGCCCCGGCAGATCGCCACGACGGCCGTCATCATCTTGCCCACCGCCCACCCGAGAAACTCTCCCGACGACGAGAACTCGCTGTAGGCCACCGCCCGCTTTTCGGCCTTGTCCAGCTCTCCGATGGACACCAGCGCCAGAATCTCGCCGTAGCAAGCCATCATCCGAATCAGGCCATCGGTGGATTTCTGGGTGTCGAAGCAGCGTTCGGCGATCGCCACGAAGTCGCCGCCACGGCCGGCCAACGGCATGGCCAGCCCGGCCGCGAACGCCGCCGTCTCCACCGCTTGTCCCGGCGCGCCGGGGTTGGCCAGCACCGCCTCGGCCATCGCCAAGCCCTCGGGCAGTTTGTTCTCGAAGATCAAGAAGGCAGCGTCGGCGGCGTCGACCATCGGCCGCAGAAGCGGGTTGCTGACCCGAGTCCGAAGCAACTGCATCACCTCATGGGAGCGGGCCACCTCACCGAGTGACCAGAACACGATCGACGCCCGCGGGATACCCCACAACACGAGTTGGACCTCGTCGAGGTCGTCGGGGTCGAACCGCGCCAAGATCTCGTCGGCCTCGCCGGGCCGGCCCTGCCACAGCAATGCCCTCGACAGCAGATGCGCTGCCCGCATTCCATAATCCCGCTCGAATGCAGTGCGCGCCAACCGTTCACCCAACGGTGCATTGGCAAGCGACACGGCATCTTTGGCGGCCGCGACCAGAAGGCCCGTTTCCGCGGTCTTGTCGCTGTCCAGATACAGCTGGGCCAGCCGGATCCGGCCGGCCGCCGACGTCGGCTTGTGCCGGTTGAGCACCGTGACGATCTGGCCGCGCAGCATGCGTCCCGACGCGGTTCCGATCTGCCGCCTTACCACATCGCCGTACAGCGGATGGCTGATCCGGGCGTTGAGGTCCGGTCCGTCGCGGTCGATCCGGATCAGTTGTGCCTTCTCCGCGGCATCGATGGCCCGCTCGCCGGCGAGTTCCGCCAGGGCGTCGATGTCCAGCGGCTCGCACAGTGCCAACAGCCGCAGCACCGTGACGGCTTCGGGGTCAGCGTTGTCGAAGCGGTTCTCCAGCAGAGTGGCCAATCCCGACGACACCGTCGTCGCCCCACGCAACTGCCAGACGCCGTTGACCTCGTCCAGGGTGCCGGCTTCCAGCGCCGCCTCGACTATGTGCCGCAAGAACAGCGGGTTGCCCCCGGACTGTGACCAGATGACGTTGGCGCTCAGCTCCTCCAGGGTGCCGCCGAGGACCGACTCGACCAGGGCGGTGCATTCCTGCTTGCTGAACGGTTCCAGATCGATGCGGCGCAGATAGCCGTCTTTCCACAGCGTCATCACCGAGTCGGGCACCGGTTCGCCACTGCGCACGGTCGCGACGATCGACCCGGTGCGTTCCATCGCGATCTGGTGCAGCAGTGTGGCGGACAGCTGGTCGAGCAGATGAGCGTCGTCGACGCCGATCACCGCAGGTCCGTCGGCCAGCAGGGACTGCCGTGCCGAGACCAGCAGTTCGATTGGGTCGCGGGCGTCGGTGGGTTTGACCCATTGGGCGAACGCGCCCAGCGGGATGCTGCTGGACGACGTCGTACACGCGGCCCACCGGGCGTGTCCGGGAAGGGAGGCGGTGACCGACCGGGCCAGAGTGGTCTTGCCGACTCCTGCCGGCCCCGTGATCACCACGCCGGAGGTTTCGCTGTCGGACAGCGCGGATGTGATGACCTCGTGCTTGGCCGGGCGCTCCAGTAGCTGCCAACCCGACTCCATGCGAGCAGCCTAAGTGGCGACCCCGTCCGCCGCTGACTCTCGCGCCGATCCGGCTGAGTTCACCAGTGCACGCCAGGCACCAGCCGTACCGCTCGCTTGAGCGGTCGGGGCGCGCGAAATCGCGGCACCGGCAAACGCGAACCGGGGGACGATGGGCGCGGGACCTCGCCGCGCGCGGCCGGCGAGTCGGGATAGCCCAGGTAGAGCTGGTGCAGCACCCGGCGGGCCAGCTTCGGGGTGAAGTACTGGCCGGCGTCAGCCAGGGTCCCCAGCGGTGTGTCGATCCGTACCGGTTTGTCCACCAGCGCCCGCACCACCATCGCCGCCGCATGGTCGGCGCTGATCGGTGGTACCGGGTTCAGCCGGCCGGACGGCGCGATCATCGGTGTCTTGACCAGCGGCATGTGGATCGTCGTGAAAGTGATGTTGTCCGAAAGGGTTTCCGACGCCACCACATCGGTGAATGCGTCCAGCGCGGCCTTGGTGGGCAGATACGAGCTGTATTTCGGATTGCGTGCCTGCACACCGGCGCTGGACACGTTGACCACATGGCCGAACCGGCGCGCCTGCCAGTGCGGCAGCAGCGCCAGCACCATCCGCACCGCGCCGAAGTAGTTGACCGCCATCACCCGTTCGTAGTCGTGCAACCGGTCGGTCGAGGCGCTCACCGAACGCCGAATCGAACGGCCGGCGTTGTTGACCAGATAATCGACGTGGCCGAATCGGTCCAGGATCTCGGCGATCGTCGTCTCGACGGACTCGGTGTCGGTGACATCGCAGCTGAAGGCGAAGGCTTGGCCGCCGTCGGCCTCGATGTCGTCGACGAGCTCCTGCAGCGCTGCGCCGTTGCGCGCCAACGCGAACACCGTGGCGCCGCGCGCAGCGACGGCCACCGTCGCGGCCCTGCCGATGCCACTGGACGCTCCGGTAATGATCACGTGCCTGCCCACCAGCGGCCCGTCCGGATCGCCGTTGCGGGTGCGTCCGGGATCGAGGTGCTCGGCCCAGTACCGCCACAGCGCGGGGGCGTAGTCCGAGAATGGCCGAGGCTCGATTCCACTGGGGGCCAAGGCTTCTCGGGTGGATACCGAATGGAACACCGCGGCGGTCTCGAGGCTGTCGACGGCTTCGGGTGGCACGCCGATCTGCGTGACCGCGATGTCCCGCAACACTTTCGCGCGACCACGCACCTCCAGGATCGGTTCGGCGACTCGGCGAGGTAAACCACCGCGCAGTTGCGGTAACCCGGCAGTGCGGGCCACCCCGCGGTAGATGTGGCGCAATCCGATCGGCTCGACTGCGGTCAGGTGGAAGGTCTGCCCGTCGCGGCCGTCGATGTGCATGAGTTCCACCAGCGCCGCGACGACATAGTCAACGGGGACGACGTTGATGCGGCCGATGTCGGGCAGCGGGATCGGGGTCATCGACGGCAGGCCGGTCAGCCGAGCCAGTAGCCCGAAGACGTGATAGGGCCCGGTGATTCGATCGGTCTCGCCGGTGCGGGAGTCGCCGACGACCACGCCGGTCCGATAGATCCGCCACCGCACATCGGATGACAACCGCACCAACTGTTCGGCGTCGAAGGCTGCCCGGTGTCTGCGGGTGGGCAGCTGCTGGCCGACGTCGAAATCGTCCTCGGCGAATTCGCCTGCGAAGTCGCCGGCCACCGCCACCGATGACAGCTGGTGCAAGGTGGCGCCCAGTTCGCGGGCGAGGGTCAGGGCTGCCCCGGTAGAGGCCAATCTGCAATTGACGACGTGGTCGGCGCTCTCCGGCGGGGAATCGGCAGACAGAACCTCAGCGTCGGGATACCGGTCGCGCAGGTGGGTGGCGACCCGGCGCTCCAGGAACCCGGTACCGCCGGTAACGACATAGCGCATGGGTCATCTTTGATCGGCGATCGTGCCGCGGTCAATGGGGCGCGTGGATCTGCTCCCTAAACCAGTCCGGCCACGGCTGCTTTTCGAGCGTCGTGGCGTCGACGCAGACGTGGATCATCGCCGCCTCGGCGATCAGATCCTGGCCGCGGCGGATCTCGTAGATGCTGCGCAACGACGTGCGGCCCAGCGGGTCGAATCCCACCCCGATCACCAGGTCGTCATCGAAATGCGCGGGCCGGCGGAATTGCAGTTCGGCCGCGGCCACCACGAAATCGATACCCGCGTCGATCAGGGTCTGGTAGTCGCCGAAGATCTCGCGCAGCGCCTCATTGAGGGCCATGTCCACCCACGTCAGGTAGTGGCCGTTGAAAACCCGGCCCTGCAGATCGCATTCGACGTACCGAACCCGCAGCGGCATGCCGAACCGTTCGGAGTCCATCTCAGAACGCGGTGATGCCGTCCCAATCCACGAGTGTCCACCCGATCACCGGGTTGCCGGTCACCACGATTCGGCCGGTGTTGGGCAGCGGATGGTCGGTGGCCAGGCTGTTCTTGGCATTGCGTGCGTTCAGCAGGGTCCACATCATGATCGAGGCGGCGCTGGAGAAGGCCACCGGCTTGTTGTTGCCGCTGGCGTAGATGCGGTGTACCGCCTCGGTGAACTTCCCGTTGAAGTCGGTGCCGCTGACCGATCCCGGGATGCTGAAGCTGGTGTCCCCGCGCAGCCAGTCGGCCGGGGCCACCATATACGTGATGGCGGCTTTGTCTTCCCTGCCGCCGTCGAACCAGCCCGCGGGGATCTCGTTGAGGCCCGGCAACACGGTCACGTTTTCCCCGAGGGCCTTGGACATCGGGGCGGCGGTCTGCTGGGCACGAACGAGCTCCGAGGCGTAGATGCCGTCGTACTTGTTGCTTTGCAGCCGGCTGGCCACGGCGTCGGCCTGTTGCTGGCCGGTCGGCGTGAGTGACGGCCCGGGCACCGATGTGTCGATGATGCCGTTGGCGTTGGCTTCCGACTGCCCGTGCCGGATAAATGTCAGCGTGATCGTGCGCTCGCTCGGCGTGGACGAACTGCAGGAGGCGAGCAGTACGGCCGCCAACAGCGCAGCGAGGATCGCGACGAGGGTCCGAGTGCGGGAAACAGGCATGGTCCTAGCGTGCACTGTCCACCGCTGTGGTGGGTGCGATTTCCGCAGTGCGACTATGGAGTTTCTCCGTCCACGACCCCAGGAGTGCGGCAATGCCCATCGACCCCACGGCAATCGGAGCTCTCACCGACGCTCAGCCCTACCAGTGGACCGATCGCGACACGATGCTCTACGCGCTCGGTGTGGGCGCGGGCACCGACGACCTGCCCTTCACCACCGACAACAGTCATGACATCGCCCAGCAGGTGCTGCCGACCTTCGCCGTCATCTGCTGCCCGGCGTTCGGCGCCGCCACCAAGGTGGGCTCGTTCAACTGGGGCATGCTGCTGCACGGATCGCAGGAGATCCGTTTGCACGCGCCGCTGCCCGCCTCCGGTGAACTGTCGGTGGTCTCCGAGGTCGCCGACATCCAGGACAAGGGCGAGGGCAAGAACGCGATCATCGTGATGCGCGGCCGGGGCACCGATCCGGCCACCGGTGAGTTGATCGCCGAGACGCTGTCGACCGCCGTCATCCGCGGAGAAGGTGGCTTCGGCGGGCAGCCCGGTCAGCGACCGGCCGCCCCGGAATTCCCCGACCGTGAGCCCGACGCCCGCATCGCCATGGAAACCCGCAGCGACCAGGCGTTGATCTACCGGCTCTCCGGTGACCGCAATCCTCTGCACAGCGATCCGTGGTTCGCCCGCGAGCTGGCCGGTTTCGACAGGCCGATCCTGCACGGGCTCTGCACGTACGGATTCGCCGGGCGCGCACTGCTTTCCGAGCTTGCGGGCAACGACGCCGCGAAGCTCACGGCGGTCAGCGCGCGGTTCTCGGCGCCGGTGTTTCCGGGTGAGACGTTGACGACCTCGATCTGGCGCACCGAGCCTGGTCGTGCGGTCTTTTCCACGGAAGCCAGTGGACCCGACGGCTCGAACGCGCGGATCGTGCTCGACGACGGTTCGGCCGAATACGCCTAACCCACCGCGCCGCCGACCAGGTGGCCGATACCGAACGTGATCCCCATCGCCAGCGCACCGCCGATGACCACCCGGGCTATCGCCCGACGAGGGTTGGCGCCCCCGAGTCGTGCGCTGATAAAGCCGGTGACCGCCAGCGCTATCAGCACCGCGGCGAAGGTGATCGGCACCCGCAGGGAGGGCGGCGGTAACAGGATCGCCAGCAGCGGAAGGATGGCGCCGACGGTGAACGCGATGGCCGACGAGATTGCGGCCTGCCACGGGTTGGTCAGTTCGTCGGGGTCGAGGCGTAGTTCGATGTCGACGTGTGCGGCGAACGCATCGTGGTCGGTGAGCTCCTCGGCCACGGTTCGGGCGGTTGCCGGGCTCAGGCCCTTGGCCTCGTAAAGCGCTGCCAACTCGTCGAGTTCGGCGGCCGGCTCGGTTTCCAACTCGCGGCGTTCCTTGCCCAGCATCGCCGACTCGGAATCGCGCTGGGTGCTGACCGACACGTACTCACCGACGGCCATCGACAGGGCTCCCGCGGCCAGTGCGGCGATTCCGGCGGTGAAGATCGGCCCGCGCTCGGTGGATGCCGCGGCCACGCCGACGACGATGCCCGCTGTGGACACGATCCCGTCATTGGCCCCGAGCACCCCGGCGCGCAGCCAGTTCAGCCGGCTGCCGAAGGCGCCGTGGTGGGGCTCGTAGGGGTGTGCTGGTGGGTCCGCAGGCGTTGTCACGTGTGCAGCGTAGGACTTTCGCCGTAGGCCCGCGCGATGTCGGGCGAGTCCGCCCAGCCCGAGTACGTCGGGCGCTGCGGCCAGCCGTCGGGGGAGTCCTGCCACTCCTCCTGGCGCCCCCACGGAAGGAGATCGATGAGGGCAAAGGAGTGACTGAGCTGCTCGGTCCCGCGGCCGTTGGTGTGCCAGGTGCGATAGACGGTTTCGCCGTCGCGCAAGAAGACGTTGACCCCGAATCCCGCACCGGGGCCGGCATCGACGTCGGCGCCGAAAGTGCTGTCCGAGGACGAGTACCAATCCATTTTGTTGCCGACTTTGGCCTTGTACGCCAACGCTTCTCGAATCGGGCCGTTGGTGACGATGACGAAGCGGGCGTCGTAGCTCTCGAGGAATTCCAGTCGGGTGAACTGTGAGGTGAACCCGGTGCATCCCGGGCACTGCCATTCCTGACCATCGGTCCACATGTGGTTGTAGACGATCAACTGGGAACGCCCGTCGAACACGTCGGCCAGCGAGACCGGTCCGTCGGCGCCGATGAGAATGTAGTCCGGCAGTTGGACCATCGGCAGGCGACGGCGCTGCGCGGCGATCGCATCGAGTTCGCGGGTGGCGGCCTTCTCGCGCTTGCGGAGTTCGTCGAGCGCGGCGCGCCAGGTCTGCTGGTCGACTACCGGGGGCAGGGCGGTCATGTGCGGCTCCTTGTCGTCGGGTTCCTTCACAAGGATTGACTCGCCCCGCCCCCGATAGTCATCGGAGCTAGCCGCGCTTGCTGTGCCCGGAGCCGGCGCTGCCCTTGGCACTGGCCTTGGCGGATGCCGCCTTGCGGCTGCTGCTCGCCGGTGTCTTGGGCTTAGACCGAGCCGAAGACGCCGTGCCCGACGGTGCGTCCGGTGTGACGGTTGCGGCCACCGCTTTGGGGGTCGCCGCCGCGGCGGCCGGTTTCTTGAACGGCAGCGTGATCGTCGGCAGCGGCGTGTAGAGCGCGGACGCCAGCACGTTCCGGATGATGATCGGGATCGCGATGGGGCCATTGACGCCGATGAGTCCGAACGTGCTGTTCAATGCGGCGTCGAGGAACACCGCGGGCGCCTCGAGCAAGCCGAGCAGGAGATTGCTACTCGTGGTGATGGATTCGAACGCCAGCTGAGCGGCGAGGAAGGGCGTCTTGATCTGCTCGCCGATCGCAGGGATCACATCATCGACGATGCCCTTGCCGAGAACAGCGATCTTGTCCAAGTGGCTGAGGATCTCGCCAGGAATGTCGGCGCCGTGGCCGGTGACCAGCTGCACGCCATAGATCAACGGATTGAGCAGGAGCTGCGTGGCGACCGGCGCGATGAAGATCGGGTTCGGCAACGGGAAGCTGCTGTTCAACCCGATGAACAACGCGCCGATCTGGACCACGTTGCTGACGGTGTTGGTGACGAGGTCAGACCAGGCGTCAGTGAGCTGAACGGCTTGGGTCGAAATGGTCGCTGGAGAGAGGTCTAGCGCATGCATTTCGGGCGGCGTGACCGTGACGGGCGATAGGGCCAGTGCCCCCGCGGTGGTCAGCGCGGCGGCGGCGAGCATCGGGCGACGGATGGCACGTTCCATCAAATTGTTTCTCCCTTATAGAGGCGGCGTCGACGGGGTTTCGTCGGCTTCAATTCCCAGCCGGGAATCCGCCGTGTAATACCCTTACCGCAGCCTTCAGCGAATGAACAGATATTTGCCTACGAAATATCGGGTCGCGGCGCTCAGTGCGGATCTAGCCGCGCTTGCTGTGCCCCTGTCCGGCGTTGTTGTTGTTGGTTTTGGCGGATGCCGCCGGCTTGCGCTTGCCGCTGGCTGTCGACGAGGGCGCCTTGGGCTTCGAGCGGGCCGAGCTTGCGGTGCCCGACGGTGCAGTCTGCTTGACGGTGACCGCGGTCGTCTTTGACGCGGCCTTCTTGAACGGCAGGGCGGCCGGCGGCGCGGTAAAGAGCGCTTGTGCCACGACGTTTCGGATGATGAATCCGAGCGAGATCGGACCGGCGGGGCCGATGAGCCCGTACTGGCTGTTCAGGGCAGCATTCAGGAACACTGCGGGTGCTTCGAACAAGCCGAGCAGCAGATTGCTGCTCGTGGTGATGGATTCGAATGCCAGCTGGAGCGCCTGAAAAGGTGCCTGTATCTCCTTGACGATGGCCCCAGGCACATCCTTGCCAATGGCCTGAGCTACAACGGCGAGATTGTTGATGTGGGCGATGATCTCCGTCGGGACCTTGGCGCCCTCGCCGGTCAACAGTTGCACGGCATACGTCAGGGGATTGACCACCAAGAGTTGGGTGAGGAGGGGTGCGACGAAAATCGGATTCGGCAGGGGATAGACGGGATTTGCGCCGACGATCAACTGTCCCATCAGGATTCCACTGACGAGGGTGTCGTTGAGCAGATCGAACCACGCGTCGGTGAGCACAACCTCCTGCGTTGAGACGCGCAGCGGCGAGACGCCTGCTGCGTGCAGGTCGGACGGTGTGACGGTGATGGGTGACAACGCCAGCGCACCGGCGGTCGTCAGGGCGGCAGCGGTCAGCATGGGGCGGCGGACGGCTGATGTCATCGCGATGTATCTCCCTTGTGGGTAGGTGGGTGGGTGTTGGGTTTGGCCTAGCCGCGGTTGCTGTGTCCCTTACCGGTGCCGTTTTTGGTGCTGGATTTCGCGGCTGGCGCCTTGTTGGATTTCGCGGATGCCTCGCGGCTGCCGCTCGCGGGTGCGGCGGGCTTGGATCGGGCTGAGGAGGCGGTGCCTGAGGGCGTGGCGGTTGTGGCGGCCGCCGATGGCGGCTTCGATGTCGCGGCGGCGGCCTTCTTGAACGGCAGCACAATCGGGGGTATCGGGGTTTCGATGGCCTTGGCCAGCGCATTGCGGATGTAGATCGGGGCGGCGATCGGACCGTTGAAGCCGAGCAGTCCGTACTGGCTGTTGAGAGCGAAATCCAGAAACACCGCGGGCGCTTCGAGCAAGGCGATCAGCTTGTTGGTGGTGTTGGCGTAGTAGGTGATCGCGGCTTGGACGGCGGCGAACGGCGTCTGCAGCTGAGCGACGATGATCCCGGGCAGGTCGTTGGAAAGACCCACGCCGATGTTCTCGATCTTGCCGAGATGGGTCAGGATCTCGTTCGGGATCTGGCCACCCTGACCGGTGAGAAGCTGTCCGACATAGACCAGCTGGTTGAGCACGAGTTGCGTGGCGATCGGCGCCAGCGGGATCGTCGGGTTGGGTAGCGGGGCGCCGCTATCCAGCCCGAGGACCATGCCAGCGAGCTGAATCGTGCTCCCGACGGTGTTGGTGAGCAATTCCGACCAGGCGTCGGTGAGCTGAACCACTTGGGTGGAGATGCGGACTGCCGACACACTTGGCGCGTGGATATCGTTCGGGGCGATAGTGATCGGTGCCAGCGTCAGTGCGCCGGCAGTGGTGAGCGCGGCGGCGGCGAGCAACGAGCGGCGGGCGGCGTGGTCCATCCGAGAGTGTCTCCTTCTGGAGAGGGGGGCCACGCATAGCTTTCCAGCTGTGCACAGCGAGCGCACAGAATTTTGCCAGCTTTGGTATCCAGCGGTGGTCTGGCGCCTTCAGCGCTCGTCGTCGGCGAGCCCGGTCAGTGCCGCGGCCAGTGGGTGCTGATGCAACACACCCAGCCGCTGGGTGGCGCGAGTGAGGGCGACATACAGTTCGGCCGCCCCGCGCGGCCCGTCCGCGAGGATGCGATCCGGCTCCACCACCAGCACCGCGTCGAATTCCAGGCCCTTGGTCTCCGAGGGCGCGACCGCGCCGGGCACGTCCGGCGGCCCGATCACGATGCTCGTGCCCTCCCGTGCGGCTTCGGATGCGACGAATTCCTCGATGGCGGCCGATAGGTGGTCGGCGGTGACGCGCCTGGACCAGGGCCGGATGCCGCACGCGCGCACCGACTCCGGTGCCCGGACGTCGGGTGCGAAGTCGGCGAGCAACGCGGCGGCGACGGTCATGATTTCGGCGGGGGTTCGGTAGTTCACCGAGAGCGACCGGTACACCCACCGGCCGGGTACGTACGGCTCCAGCATCTCGGCCCACGACATCGCCCCGGCCATCGAGCGGCGTTGCGCGAGGTCGCCGACCACCGTGAAGGACCGGCTCGGGCAGCGGCGCATCAGTACCCGCCAGTCCATCTCCGACAGCTCCTGTGCCTCGTCCACCACGACGTGCCGGTAGGTCCAGTCCCGGTCGGCAGCGGCGCGTTCGGCGAGATCCCGGGTGTCGCGCTCGATGAAGCGCTCGGCGAGGTCTTCGGCGTCGATCAAGTCCTGCGCCAGCAGATGATCCTCGTCGTCCATCAGATCCTCGCGGGCCACCATGTTCTCCAACACGCCTGCGGCATAATCTGTTTCGGCGATTCGGTCTCGTTCGGCGGCTTCGTCGGTGCGCTTGTCGCGGCCCAGTAGGTCGACCAGTTCGTCGAGCAACGGCACGTCTGACACCGTCCAGGCGGTGCCGTCTTCCCGCTGCAGCGCCAGATGGGCGCCTGCGGCGCGCAGCCGCGTGGTCGAGGTGTACAGCGTGGCCAACACGTCCTCCGGTGTCAGCACCGGCCAGAGTTCGTCGAGGGCGGCCGCGAACTGCTCGTGCTCATCAAGCTCGTCGACGAGGTCGACCCGAACCTTCTCCCAGGCGTCGCGATCGTCGCGGGTCAGCCAGCCGCGCCCGATCCGGGCGATCGCGCGTTCGGTCAGCACGTAGGTGATGATCTCGCGGAACACCGCGCGAGCCGCGTTGTGCGGCAGCTTGCTCGTGCGGGCCTCCTCGACGGCCCATTGGGCTGTCTCGGCATCGATCCGCATGGTGACGTCGGCCAGCTGGATTCGCAGCGGCTCTTCCGGTATCCGCTGGCGGTCGGTGATCGCGGCCGCCAGCACGTCCAGCATTGCGCGGGAACCCTTGATGCGGGCGACATCCGGGGCATCATCGGCGGTGACATGCAGTCCGGGAACCAGGTCGCCGACTGTCATGAACACCACCTCCGACTCGCCCAGCGACGGCAGCACCCGGCTGATGTGGTCCATGAATGCCTGGTTTGGTCCCACGACCAGCACTCCGTGGCGTTCGATCCGCTCCCGTTGGGTGTAGAGCAGGTAGGCGACGCGATGCAGAGCCACCACGGTCTTGCCGGTGCCCGGTCCGCCCTCGATGACCAGGACCCCCGGATGGTCATGCCGGATGATCTCGTCCTGCTCGGCCTGGATGGTCGCCACGATGTCGCGCATGCCCTCGCCGCGGGGCGCGTTGACCGCCGCGAGTAGGGCCGCGTCGCTGCTGAAGGGGCTGTCGTCGCCGGCGTCGGGATCGGGGCGGCCGAAGACCTCGTCAGTGAAATCGACCAGTCGTCGCCCGACGGAGTGGAACTGGCGCCGCCGGCGCATACCCTCCGGGCTTGCGGCGGTGGCTACGTAAAAGGCACGCGCCGCTGGTGCCCGCCAGTCGAGCAGCAGCGGTTCGTGGTCGTTGTGCTCGTCGAAGATGCCGATGCGGCCGACGTAGAGCCGTTCACCCGACATCGCGTCGAGCCGTCCGAAGCACAGCCCCTGGTCGGCGACATCCAGCCGGGTCATCGATCGGGCCAGGGAGCGAACCTCGGCGTCGCGCGCCACCAGGGTTCCGCCGTCCTGCAGATCGATCGGACCCAGGAGTGCGGCTTGGTATTGGTTCTTGACGTGCGAACGCTTGGCGTCGAGCCAGGTGTAGAGCTCTGCCAGGTATGCCTGCTCGGACTCCAGTTCGTGATCATGCGCGTGAGCCGGCATGCGTCTCAGTTCCCCCTCAATTCCGTAGTCCGAGAAATCCATCTTCGTCCAGTTTTCCCGTCGCCCGCACCACATCGAACATTTGTTCGATAAACTCGATGGGTGAACTGGTTCACCGGGCCGCCGAGCTGGTCGGAGATGGAGCGGGTGCTCAATGGCAAGCCCCGCCGGTCGGGCTTGTCGCTCGGGGAGCCGCACGCCGACGGCGGGGACAGCCCGGCCTGGTCACGCCATCGGGAACCGTACGAGCCGCCTCGTGGGCGCCCGCTGCGCTCGGCCGTGCCCTACGCCGAACTGCATGCGCATTCGGCCTACAGCTTCCTCGACGGAGCCAGCACGCCGGAGGAACTCGTCGAGGAGGCCTCGCGGTTGGACCTGCGGGCCATCGCGCTGACCGATCACGACGGCCTCTACGGCGTGGTGCGCTTCGCCGAGGCGGCCAAGGAACTCGACATGCGCACCGTCTTCGGCGCCGAACTGTCGCTGAGCAATACCGCCCGCACCGAGCTGCCCGATCCGCCCGGTCCGCACCTACTGGTGCTTGCGCGCGGCCCGGAAGGCTATCGCCGGCTGTCTCGCCAGTTGTCCGCCGCGCATCTGGCCGGCGGCGAGAAGGGCAAGCCCCGCTACGACTACGACTCGCTCACCGAGGCCGCTGGCGGGCATTGGCACATCCTCACCGGATGCCGTAAAGGTCATGTCCGGCAGGCTCTTTCCGACGGCGGTCCGCAGGCGGCCGAAGCGGCACTGGCTGATCTGGTTGACCGTTTCGGCCAGGACCGGGTCAGCATCGAACTCACCTGCCACGGTGATCCGCTCGACGACGAGCGCAACGCCGCGCTGGCGGCGCTGGCGCCGCGGTTCGGGGTCGGCGTCGTCGCCACCACCGGCGCACATTTCGCCGAGCCGAGCCGCGGGCGGCTGGCCATGGCCATGGGGGCGATCCGGGCGCGCCAGTCGCTGGACGAAGCGGCCGGCTGGCTGGCCCCGCTCGGCGGCTCGCACCTGCGTTCCGGTGACGAGATGGCGATGATGTTCGCACGCCATCCCGAAGCCGTCAGCGCCGCAGCCGATCTCGGTGAGCAGTGTGCCTTCGGGCTGGCGCTGATCGCGCCGCAGCTGCCACCGTTCGACGTGCCCGATGGGCATACCGAGGACAGCTGGTTGCGTGAGCTGGTGATGGTCGGAGCCGCCGGGCGCTACGGGCCGCGTGCCGGCGCGCCGGAGGCCTACGCCCAGATCGAGCGTGAACTCGGCATCATCGCCGCGCTGAAGTTCCCGGGGTATTTCCTGGTGGTCCACGACATCACCCGGTTCTGCCGGGAGAACGACATCCTGTGTCAGGGAAGGGGATCGGCGGCCAATTCCGCGGTCTGCTACGCGCTGGGCGTCACCGCCGTCGACCCGATCGCCAACGAACTGCTCTTCGAACGATTCCTGTCACCGGCCCGCGACGGGCCGCCCGATATCGATATCGACATCGAATCGGACCTTCGGGAAAAGGCCATCCAGTACGTCTACGACCGCTATGGCCGCGACTACGCCGCGCAGGTTGCCAACGTCATCACCTATCGGGGCAAAAGCGCGGTGCGCGACATGGCTCGTGCGCTCGGCTTCTCCCAGGGGCAGCAGGACGCGTGGAGCAAGCAGATCAGCCACTGGCATTCCGGGGCCGATTCGCCGGACGTCGAGGGCATCCCCGCGCCGGTGGTCGACCTGGCGACCCAGATCAAGAACCTGCCGCGGCACATGGGTATCCACTCCGGCGGCATGGTGATCTGCGACCGTCCGATCGCCGACGTGTGCCCGGTGGAGTGGGCGCGCATGGAGAACCGCAGTGTGCTGCAGTGGGACAAAGACGATTGTGCGGCAATCGGTTTGGTGAAATTCGATATGCTCGGCCTCGGTATGCTCTCGGCGCTGCACTACGTCATCGACCTGGTGGCCGAGCACAAGGGCATCGAGGTCGACCTGGCTCAGCTGGATCTCACCGAACCGGCGGTCTACGAGATGCTGCAGAAGGCTGACTCCGTCGGGGTGTTCCAGGTGGAGTCGCGAGCCCAGATGGCCACCCTGCCACGGCTGAAGCCGCGGGTGTTCTATGACCTGGTGGTGGAGGTGGCGCTGATCCGCCCCGGGCCCATCCAGGGCGGCTCGGTGCATCCTTACATCAAGCGGCGCAACGGACTGGAACCCGTCACCTATGACCATCCGTCGATGGAACCCGCGTTGCGAAAGACGTTGGGGGTGCCGCTGTTCCAGGAACAACTCATGCAGCTGGCGGTGGACTGCGCTGGCTTCTCGGCCGCTGAGGCCGACCAGCTGCGCCGGGCCATGGGGTCCAAGCGCTCCACCGAGAAGATGCGACGGCTGCGTGACCGGTTCTACGCCGGGATGGCCCAGCGGCACGGTATCACCGGCGAGATCGCCGAACGGATCTACGAGAAGCTGGAAGCCTTCGCCAATTTCGGCTTCCCGGAGAGTCATTCGCTGAGCTTCGCCTCGCTGGTGTACTACTCCTCGTGGTTCAAGCTGCACCATCCGGCGGCGTTCTGCGCCGCGCTGCTGCGCGCCCAGCCGATGGGGTTCTACTCGCCGCAGTCGCTGGTCGCCGACGCCCGCCGGCACGGCGTCGAGGTGCGCGGGCCCGATGTCAACGCCAGCCTGGCGTATCCCACGTTGGAGAACTCCGGACTGGATGTGCGGCTGGGGCTGGGCGCCGTGCGTCATATCGGTGACGAGCTGGCCCAGCGCATCGTCGACGAGCGTGACGCGAAAGGCCCGTACGCCTCACTACTGGATTTGACTGGGCGGGTGCAGCTTTCGGTTCCGCAGACCGAGGCGCTGGCCACCGCGGGGGCGCTGGGCTGCTTTTCGATCACCCGCCGGGAGGGGCTGTGGGCGGCCGGTGCGGCGGCAACTGCGCGCCCTGACCGATTACCCGGTGTCGGCTCGTCGTCGCATGTGCCTGCCCTGCCCGGCATGACCGAGGTGGAGTTGGCCGCCGCTGACGTGTGGGCCACCGGGATCTCGCCGGACAGCTATCCGACCCAGTTCCTGCGGGAAGACCTCGACGCGATGGGCGTGGTCCCGGCCGACCGGCTGCTGGAGGTACCCGACGGCAGCCGGGTGCTGATCGCCGGTGCGGTGACCCATCGGCAGCGGCCGGCCACCGCGCAAGGGGTGACGTTCATGAACATCGAGGACGAGACCGGCATGGTCAACGTGCTGTGCACGCCGGGGGTGTGGACCCGGCATCGCAAATTGGCCCAGACCGCCTCGGCGCTGCTGATCCGCGGCCAGGTGCAAAACGCCACGGGGGCAGTGACGGTGGTGGCCGAGCGGATGGGCCGCATCACCTTGAGGGTGAGTTCCCGCTCTAGGGACTTCCGCTGAGCCGAGCGGAACTCGAGCTAGTCCTTTTCGTCGTCTTTGGGGAGCAGGCGTTCTGGGTGGTGGTAGGTGTTCGTGCCGCCGATGAGCGGAACATCCTGCGGCGGTGACCATTCGGTGTGGCCGTCGGCGAGTTGACGGGTTGTCCAGCCGTCGTTTTCGACCAAGAGGTTGTCGCATTTGCAGGCCAGCGTGAGGTCGTCGATGTCGGTACTGCCGCCGTGTTTCCAGTCCTTGGCCGCGTGGTGGACTTGACTGTTGTAGCCGTTGACGGTGCAGCCTGGCGCGGTGCAGCCACGGTATTTGGCCAACAACATGATTCGTTGGTCTGCGGAGGCCAGTCGCTTGCTGCGGCCGAGCCACAGCGAATGCCCGGTGACGCCGTCGAACACCGCCAGATAGTGGTTGGCGGGGGTGGCCATCCGGATCAGGTCGGTGATCGGGATCAAGGTCCCGCCCGCGGTCACGGCGTGTCCGGCGCCGGCCTGAAGGTCCTGCAATGTCGTCGACACGATCACGGTGACCGGAAGGCCATTGTGCTGGCCAAGTTTGGGATCTCCCAGCCGGCCGCGAACCAATTCCGCCAACGCATCGTGCTGGCGCTGCGCATGGCTACGTAGGTCGGGTTCGTCACCGTCGGGTTTGGGTGCGGCGAATTTCGCCATCCACGCATCCAGCATCGCCCGCAGCTCCGGATTGGCCACCAACTTCCCGACACTCATGCCGTCGGCGCGTTGACCGCCGCACCACAGGAAGCCACGCTTACGGGCCCGGTCTTCCTCGGAGTACTTGCCGTCGGGGTTGAGGTGGGTGGCCAGTCGGTCGGCCACCTTCTCCAGCTGATCGGGCCGCAGGTTCTGGGCATGGTGGGCCAGCGTCTGCTCGGCCTTCTCGATCTCGACCGGCCCGACATGATCGGGCAGCTCGCGGAAGAACTTCTGAATCACCCGCACATGCTCGCCATCGAGCGCACCGGCCTCCCACGCCTTGCCGGTCGCCGGCAGGAGCGGGGGCAGCTGCTCGCCGGTCAACGTGGTGCGCGCCGTGAGATGCTCGGCGTCACGCATCCGACGTTTGGCCGCAGGCCGGCTGATCCGTAGGACATCAGCCAACACGATCGGGATCGGCGGGCAGCCTTGGTAGCGCTCCAGGCAGGAGATCTGCTCATGGGAGATCGCGACCTGACGGCGTACCGCGGTCTCCAGCCGCTCGATGACAGCGAACCGCTCCGGAGCAGGCAGCTCCTCGATATCGGCGGCACCTACGAGTTCGACCGCAGCATCAAGCGCGTCCAGCGCCGCCATGATCGAACTCATACGTCGAACACTAGTGTGGCCCACCGACAAGAAATGGCTGCAGGACCAACCTGTGGATGAACCCGAAACTGTGGAAAACCCTGAGCTGCTTCGCGGTTGAGCTGCGCGGCAGGGGCCTTATTTGGCGAAGACGATCGGCAACGTCAGTGGCCCGCGGATAGCTGGCGTGTCCCGCCAGGTCGGTTCGCCACAGAGCATCGGCGCACGAGCGAGGATGTGCTGCAGGGCGGTGACGATCTCGAGGCGGGCAAGCGCCGCACCCAGGCAATAGTGCGCGCCATAGCCGAATGACAGTGGAGCGGGACCAGCGCGACCGGGACGAAAGTCGTTGGGCTGATGGAAGACTGCGGGATCGCGGTTCGCGGCAGCCAGCACCACTAACACGGGATCGCCGGCGCGAACGGTGACGTCGTCGATCATCTGCTGGGTGGTGGCGGTACGACCCACAGCCTGGACGGGACCATCGAGACGGAGCAGCTCGGTGGCCAGCTTGTCGTCGACGGGTGTCGTTTGCCCATCCAGATCCCGAATCATGGCCGAGCCCAGCAAGTTAGCCGTTGTCTCGTGTCCTGCGACGGCGATGAGGACGGCGATGGTGACTACGTCATCGAGTTCGAGGTCGGTGGCCGCTCCGATGAAACTGAGCAGGTCGTCCTGAGGGTGTGTGCGCCGGTCGGCGGCGAGTGGCAGCAGTTCGGTCAGCAGGGTGGCGAACGCGGAGGTCCCCGCCTCGACGGTGTCGGGGTCGGCGAAGTCGCCGAGCATCCGGGCGATGGCCGGCGACTCCTCACGCAGCAGCCGGGCGGTGTCCACGTCGAGACCCAGCCAAGCCGCGGCTACCGCGATCGGCAAGGGCAGTGCGATATCGGCCATAAAATCGAACTCCACGCCAGCTACGGCGTGGTCAATGGTCGCCGAGGCGAGTTCCTCGACGCCTGCGGCGAGGCCGGTGATGAACGACCGCGTGAAGACGTCGCGCACCGCGTTGCGCAATCGTAGATGGTCGGGGCCGTCAGTCGTCAACATGTTGCGGCGCAGGATGTCTGCACCCAGTAGTCGGAACGCGGCCGGGGCATTCAGGTTCGCCAGCGGGTTACTGGTCCAACTGCTGCCGCTCAGGATCTGCTGGGCGGGGTGGTAACCGACAACCAGCCACGCTTCGGCGACCTCGTCCCAGACCACGGCACCCTCGCGGCGCCGGCTTTCGTAGTACGGGTAGGGATCGGCGGCGTCCCATGGCAGCCGCGGCGCTGTCTCAGAGCTGGTCATGATGATCCAAAGCTCCCGGCAGACCGCGCTCGCGAACCCACGCGTGGTGCAGCTTGCCCAGCTCGGTGATGGGTTCGGCGATACCGTCCATGTCGTCGGCACTTGCCCTGGCGTACACCGTCGCATTTAGCCCCGCGCAGATGTGGCCGATGGCGAGCTGTACCCGTGAACCAAAGGCCTGCTCTTTGGGGACGGTCATGCGGGCCAGCAGATGGTCGGAATCTCGGATGTCGAGCAGTCCGCTGAGGGTGCGTGCGGTGGTGTCGGGGGTGTAGGTTGCCGGTTGCTTGTTGGCGAGAACCTCGTGGAGCATCGGCGCGAACCACTCGTATAGCTCCTCTGCGGTGATGTCTGAGTCCTCGGTGAGAAACCCGAGCTGCACCATATGATGGCGAAATTCGTCGATGCGGTCGTCGATCGCTGCTCTGCTCATAGCTACAAAGTGCCAGCGTGTGTGTTCGGGAATGACTGTGATACAGCCGAAGTCGAGAAATCCGACGGTGCCATCGGGATGGAAACGATAATTCCCGGGATGCGGATCAGCGTGGATCAGGTTGGCGTGCCGGTGGTTCCCAAGGCTGAATCGCATGATGACCTCTGCCCAGGTGTTCTTCAGGTCCTGTTCAGCGTGTTGTGCTGCCGCCCAATCCATCCCGTCGAGGTAGGTCATCGTCAACACGCGGCCGGTCGACATTTCGGGGATAACCTGCGGGATCCGGATGAACGGGTGGCTCCGATACAACGCACTGAAGGTCGCGATATTCGCCGCCTCCTGCCGATAGTTCAGCTCCTCGGAAATCCGCTCTGACCACTCCCGGGCGGTGGTCCGGACGTCGACCTTCATCCCGGACGACGCCATCGCGAAGCGCAGAAACGTTGCCGCCAATTCGGTGTTGGCCAAGTCATCTCGGATCGCCTCGGCCACACCGGGGTATTGAATCTTGACCACGACGTCGCGGCCGTCGCGCAGGGCGGCCCGATGCACCTGCCCGATCGATGCCGCCGCCATCGCCTCGTCGTCAAAGGCAGCGAATTGCTCTGCGGCTGAGCCGAGTTCGGCACCCAAGATTTGACGCACCAAAGCGGGGTCCATCGGCGGAACGTCAGCTTGCAACCGCGTCATCGCCTTCTGATACGGCGCAAAGCCACCACTGCCCATGGAGCTGGTGTCAATCAGCGACATCGCTTGGCCCAGCTTCATCAGCACGCCCTTGGAGTGGCCGAGCAGCTCGGCATAGTGCTCGGCGGTGCGCTCGTGGAATCTCTCGACGGCGCCGTCATCGCCCGCCTTCTCCCGAAGCCCGGCCACGATTCGTCCGCCGGCCGCCCTGGCGGTGAATCCCGCCAGCGGCATCGTCCGTTTGAGCCGGCCGCGCGTGATGTCGAAATTCGGCATCGCGTCCTCTCGTCACACCGAGCGTAGTAAAGTGATATCTGGTTCAAGGTAAGTGATCACTTGGGAGAGGTCAATGGTAGCCGCGACATCCACCCGCGAACGGCTGGTCAACGAGGCGATGCGCCTATTCAGCGCCAAAGGCTATGAGGCGACCAGTGTCTCGCAGATCGAAGCGGCCGCCGGACTGGCGGCCGGATCCGGAGCGCTCTATCACCACTTCAAATCGAAGGAAGCGCTGCTCGACGCCGGCATCGACCGCCAGTTGGACCGCCGTCGAGCCATGCGTGACATCCGCGCGCTCTTCGCCGGCCTCGGCGATCTGCAGGCCGAGCTCACTGTCCTCGGTCGCTACCTACTCGGCGTCATCGATGAAGAGATCGAGCTGTTGCAGATCGCGGCCCGGACTCCTGCTGGCCGGTCGGACCGGCTGGACACCGCCTACGCGGCGCTCATCGACGGACTCAACGTCGAACTGGGGGAGTGGATCGCGGCGTGGGCACCCACCATCGATGAGCAGGACCGCGATGTCGTGACCGCGCTCGCCATCAACGCATTGCTCGGCGCGCGGTTGGCCACCAGCCTCTTCTACCAATCCGCGCCTCGAATACCGGACGACCGCTACCTGATTGAGTGGACCGCGCAGGTGGCAAACCGAATTCAGGCGCAGAGCTGATCACTCGGTCGGCGTCGTCCACACCTTGTCGATGCTGATCCGCAGCCGCAGGTGGTATCCGGCCATCGCCTCGGTCAGGCCGAATTGATCTGACAGAGCGCCATATTTGGCCCAATACGGCGCATCGTCGCGAGGATCGGCGTCCTCGCTGTCGACGGTGGCGGTCCCACCGACGACGACGATGCCCCCGCCGTTGCTGTCGGAGTCCAGGTTCAGGCTGACGCGGGGATGAGACCTGATGTGGCGCACCTTGGCGGAGTTCGGCTCGGTATAGATCACGATGTCGGTGCCGTCGAGAAAGAACCACACCAATTTGGGCACCGGCTGACCGGATTTCGCGACCGTGGTCAGCCACCCGTAGTCGTCACCGGTGAGCCGATCAACTACCTCTTGACTCAGTTCAATTGCCATAAGTGCGAATGTAGTCTCAGGCCATGACACTGCCTCTGAGCGTTGATGAACTCCTGACCTCCACCCGATCGGTGCGCAAGCGGCTCGACTTCGACCGCCCGGTGCCGCGCGACGTGCTGATGGAGTGTCTGGATCTCGCGCTGCAGGCGCCCACCGGATCCAATGCCCAAGGCTGGCAGTTCTTGTTCGTCGAAGACCCCGCCAAGAAGAAGGCGCTGGCCGATATCTACCGGGCCACCGGCACGCCTTACCTCGACATGCCCGCGCCGGTGCGCGGCGATATGCGCGATGCTCAGATGGATTCGGTGCTGAGCTCGGCCAAGTACCTCAACGCGAACCTCGAGAAAGCTCCGGTGTTCCTGATCCCGTGCCTGGAGGGCCGGCCCGACGGCGCCCCCGCCGGCATGCAGGCGTCCTACTGGGGATCGCTGATTCCCGCCGTCTGGAGTTTCATGCTCGCCTTACGTTCGCGCGGACTGGGCTCGGCGTACACGACGCTGCATCTGATCGGGGACGGCGAGAAGCAGGCCGCCGAAATCCTCGGCATCCCCTTCGAGCAGTACACCCAGGGTGGCCTGTGGCCGATCGCCTACACCAAGGGCACCGACTTCAAGCCCGCCAAGCGCTTGCCGGTCGAGCAGCTCACCCACTGGGACACCTGGTAGGGCTAGATAGCCCCCGAGAATCCCTGCTGCCGCCACGCCTCATAGGCGGCCACCGCCGCGGCATTGGACAGATTCAGTGACCGCCGGCCCGCCAGCATCGGGATGCGCACGCGTTCGGTGATATGCGGGTCGGCCAGCGTCACGTCGTCCAAACCCGTCGGCTCCGGGCCGAACAGCAACACATCGCCTGGCCGGTAGGCGATATCGGCGAACGACCGCTGGGCGTGCGCGGTGAACGCGATCACCCGCGCGTCGCCTATCGCCGCCCACGCGTCCTCCAGGCTGGCGTGCACGGTCACCGACGCCAGGTCGTGGTAGTCGAGCCCGGCACGGCGCAGCTTCGGTTCGGAGAGGTCGAAACCCAACGGCTCCACCAGATGCAATTCGCATCCGGTGGCCGCCACCATCCGGATCGCATTGCCGGTATTGGGTGCGATCCGCGGCGAGTAGAACATCACGTTGAACACAACGGCCCATCCTCGGTGTGCGCAGGGGAGGAGATAATGACGGCATGGTCGAGACGAGTATCTGGATGCAGAAGGTCGCGGCCGATCCCGGGCATTCGGATTGGTATATCGAGCGGTTCCGCGCCATGGCGCGCGGCGGTGACGACCTGGCCGGCGAGGCGCGCTTCGTGGATGCGATGGCTCCCCGCGGTGCCCGCATCCTCGATGCCGGCTGTGGCCCCGGACGGGTGGGCGGCTATTTGGCTGCGGCCGGTCACCAGGTGGTCGGTGTCGATGTCGATCCGGCGCTCATCGAGGCGGCCGAGCAGGACCATCCCGGCCCGCAGTGGCTCGTCGGCGACCTCGCCGAGCTTGACCTGCCTGCGCGGGGCATCACCGAATCGTTCGACATCATCGTCTCGGCGGGCAGCAACGGGCGAGCGGTGATCGGCTTCGGCGCGGGGCGCGACTACGAGTACGGCCAGTTTTTCGACGACGCCGGCGACGCCGGATTCGCGCCCGATCTGCTGCTGTCTGCCTGGGACGTGCGGCCGTTCACCGACGATTCCGAGTTTCTCGTCGCAATCCTTCGTCCGGCGTAGTTCATTGTCTGAATAGACAACACCGGAGAACATCGGTTGATGATCTCAGTTGCGCCGCAGCGCAATTTGCTCGACACCCTATTGGGGTGAATGCCTTGGTCGCACCGCTATCTCTCTGTTCAGTAACGACTCTGGAGATGCCGGGCAATGGCTGTCATACTCGACGCATTGCCAGGGGTTATGCGCAGCTCCGTTGTCGCCAACACGGGCAGCGATGACCAGGAAAGTCCGGATGAATCAGCCTCAACAGCCGACAACGGCGCCGCCGAAGCGGCCGTCGCGTTGGTCGCTGCGCAATTGGCCGGTGCGGGGCAAAGTCTTTGCGATCGTGGCCATCCCGCTGGCACTGGCACTCGTCTTCGCCGGCGCCCGGATCTGGGACGAGGTCAATTCGACGCGAGACCTGCAGGTGGCCGCTGATCGCGTCGAGATGATCCCGGTCATCGAGAACTATGTGACCGCCGTGGAGGGCGTCCTGCTGGCCTCCAGCTCCGGTGGGGACACCCAGGGGCAAGCAAACACATTCGACAAAGCCAAGGCCACCCTGCAGAACAAGCTCAACTCCATCGACGTCGCCCCCGATGTCCGCGCCGGGGTGACCACCCTGCTCACCGGTGGCCAGCAGCTCATCGGCGCGGTGTCGGCAAACATAATCGGGCTACGTGAGCGGATCACCACCTACGCGCCGATCCTGTTGACCGCCGAGGACGCGATCAACGGTTCGGTGCGTCTCGACGACGAGAAGCTGCGCGCGCAGACCCAGGGCCTGAGCCGGGCGGTCGGCGCCCGCGGCCAAATGCTGATGCAACAGCTGTTGGTCAAGCAGGGCGGCGATCTGGCCGAGCCAGAGCTACGCACGTCGATGATCACGCTGGCCGGAACTGAGCCGTCGACGTTGTTCGGTATGAGTCAGGTGCTGGGCGTCGGCTCGGCGGACGCCAAGACGCTGCAGAGCGAAATGGTCCGTCGGATGGACATCATGTCCAATCCGGATGCCGTTCTGGTCGGCAACGAGGAACTGCTTGCCTCGCTGCAGGCCACCGACACCATCGCCGGCCAGCTCGTCAAGACCACCACCGCCCAAGTCACCTCGGTCGTCCAGCAGCAGGCCGCCGACCGGCGCCAGGCGGTCATCCGCGATGCGCTGTTGGTGTCGGCGGCGTTCATCATCGCGCTGGTGGTCGTGTTCCTGGTGGCGCGATCACTGGTCAGGCCGCTGCGCATCCTGCGTGACGGCGCGTTGCGGGTGGCGCACACCGATCTCGAGCAAGGCATCGCGCGGGTCCGGGCCGGTGACGAACGCGAGCCCGAACCGCTGGCCGTCTACACCACCGAGGAGATCGGCCAGGTCGCGCACGCGGTCGACGAGCTGCACACCCAGGCGCTGCTGCTGGCCGGTGACGAGGCCCGGCTGCGGCTGGTGATCAACGAGATGTTCGAGACGATGTCGCGACGCAACCGCACGCTGGTTGACCAGCAGCTCGCACTCATCGACCGCCTGGAGAAGAGCGAGGACGATCCCGAACGGCTGGACAACCTCTTCCGGCTCGACCACCTCGCCACCCGGATGCGCCGGATCGGCGCCAACCTGTTGGTACTTGCCGGTGCGCAGGTCTCGCGCGATCACCGCGAGTCGCTGCCGTTGGCCAGTGCGGTCAATGCGGCGGTCTCCGAGGTCGAGGACTACAAGCGGGTGGAGGTCGACAAGGTGCCGGACTCGGCGCTGGTCGGCCGCATCTCCGCCGACGCGGTGCACATGCTGGCCGAACTGATCGACAACGCACTGCGCTATTCGCCGCCCATCTCACCGGTGCGGGTCAGCGCGGAACACACCAGCAACGCCGGGCTGCTCATCGAGGTGCACGACGACGGCATCGGCATGACCGACAGCGACCTGCGCATCGCCAACATGCGGCTGCACGCCGGTGGTGAGGTCAGCCAGGACAACACCCGGCACATGGGCCTGTTCGTGGTCGGCCGGCTCGCGCACATGCACGGGATGGCCGTGCGGCTGCGTAACGCGGTGGAGGGGGAGCCGTCCTCGGGGACCACTGCCGAGCTCTACATCCCGCCGAAATTGCTCGAGCACGGCGCGCCGATCGGGGCCGACGCACGGCGCTATGACGCTCCCTCGGTGACCGGCGACGAGGAGGACGTGTACGCCGCGCCGCAGCCCGAACCCGAGCCGCACGCGCAGCCGTCGCAGTGGTTCGCCCACGCCGAGGAGGCCGCGCCGGCGCGCGAGCATCCGACGGACACCGCACCGTTCTTCCTGTCCCGTGCCCGCGCGCGGGAGGCACGCCAGGAGAACATCGACATCAGCGATATGGACGTGCTGGCCGCTGACCTGTCGGTGCCCGAACCCGAGGACACCGACACCGACTACATCTATCAAAAGATGCTCAACGAAATCATGGTCGACCCGCACACCCTGGTAGTGCCCCAGGACTGGAAGTCGGTGTGGGACAACGGATGGGAAACCGCGGCCGAGGTGGAGAACGTGCCGGTGCAGGCGCACACCGAACACGGCCTGCCGGTGCGCGATCCCGGCGCCCGGCTGGTCCCCGGCGCCGCCGAGGTTGTCGAAGCCGCGCCGCCTGCCCCTGAACTCCCGCAACGAGATCCCGACGCGGTCCGAGCCACCTTCAGCAGCCACTTCGGCGGCGTGCGGGCCGCGCGCTCCGACCTTCAGAGCGGATCCGCAGAGAACGGACGAGAAGGCCAATGACCAATCCGCCACGCCCGCCGAACAATTCGCTGGACTGGTTGGTATCCAACTTCGCCCGCGACGTCCCCGGCGTCTCCCATGCGGTGCTGGTGTCGGTCGACGGCCTGCTCATCGCCGCCAGCGAGCAGCTGCCGCGCGAGCGTGCCGAGCAGCTGGCGGCGGTGACCTCCGGGCTGGCGAGCCTGGCCGCCGGGGCGGCCCAGCTCTTCGAAGCTGGTCAGGTGCTCCAATCGGTGGTGGAGATGGCGGGAGGCTACCTGTTGGTGATGCGGGTCGGCGACGGCTCGCATCTGGCCACGCTGGCCGCACCCAACTGCGACATCGGCCAAATCGGTTACGAGATGGCGGTTTTGGTTGAGCGAGTGGGCAACGTCGTCTCCTCGTCCCGGCGTACCCCGCGACCTTCGTGACCGGCGACGCCGAGGCGCACCTGGTTCGCCCGTACACGCTGACCGCGGGGCGCACCGACACGACCGTCGAGCTTCCGGTGGAGGCGCCCATCGAGACGCTGCCGTCGGCGGTGCACCACCACTGGCCGTCCGGCGACGTGCGCGGGCGAATCTGCCGGCTGTGCAGCGACCGTCCGTCGGTGGCCGAGATCTCCGCGCTGCTGGATCTTCCGCTCGGTGTCGCGCGGGTCCTCGTCGGTGATCTCGTGACGGCGGGCTATCTTCGGGTACAGACCACTTTGACCGATCGCTCGACACCTGACGAGCGCCGGGACCTGATCGGAAGGACCCTGCGTGGCCTACGAGCCCTCTGAGGGGCGGACAGCTGCTTCGACGAAGATCGTCGTGGCGGGTGGGTTCGGTGCAGGCAAGACCACGTTCGTCGGGGCGGTGTCGGAGATCATGCCGCTGCGCACCGAAGCGATGGTCACCGACGCGTCTACCGCGGTCGACGCCCTGGAGGCCACTCCGGACAAGACCACGACGACGGTGGCGATGGACTTCGGCCGGATCACCCTCGACCGCGACCTGGTGCTGTACCTGTTCGGCACCCCGGGGCAGCGCCGGTTCTGGTTCATGTGGGACGACCTGGTGCGCGGCGCGATCGGCGCGATCATCCTGGTCGACGTGCGCCGACTGCAGGACAGCTTTGCCGCGGTGGACTTCTTCGAGCACCGCAAGATGCCGTTCCTGATCGCGGTAAACGAATTCGACGGTGCACCAAGGTATCCCACCGACGAAGTGCGCCGCGCCCTGGCCTTGCCCGAGACGACGCCGGTGATCACTCTCGACGCCAGGGACCGCAAGTCGGCCACCGATGCGCTGATCGCGATCAGCGAGTATGCGCTGGCCAAGCTGTAGTGGAGCACTGGACTGACCGCGAATTCACCGGTCACGACTTTCGCGACGAAGACCTCTCCGGCCTGCAGACCGAGCGGGTGGTATTCACCGAATGCGACTTCAGTGGTGCCAACCTGTCAGAGTCGACCCATCAGGGGTCGGCCTTTCGCAACTGCCGGTTCCTGCGCACCACGCTGTGGCACAGCACGTTCCGCAACTGCAGCATGCTCGGGTCGAGCTTCGAGAACTGCCGGCTTCGCCCGATCGTCTGCGATGAGGTCGACTTCACACTCGCCGTCCTGGGTGGTGCAGACCTGCGCGGTGTGGACATGTCCGGATCCCGGCTGCGTGAAACCAGCTTGGTTCAGGCCGATTTACGCAAGGCGATCCTGCGTGGCGCCGACCTGAGCGGCGCGCGCACCAACGGGCTGCGACTCGAACAGGCCGATCTGCGGGGCGCGCGCATCGATGCCACCCTGTGGACCACGGCGGCCTGCCGGGGCGCACGCATCGACGTCGCGCAGGCTTTGGCGTTCGCGGCCGCGCACGGCCTCGCCGTCAGCGGCGACTGAGCCGCTCCCGCGGCGAGTTCGACTCACCTTGTTTTTATCGGTTTCAAGCATCTCAGGACGTTGCTAGGTTTCGTATCGACCCCATAGCTCACCCTTCCATGCCGACGCTGACCCGGTAGGGCTGAATATTGTTGTGGGACAATGAATCAACGAACAGACGGATACGAGACAACGTGGCAACCGGTCAGAAACGAATCTTCGACGACGTCACACAAACGGTGGGAAACACGCCGCTCGTGCGTCTGAACAATTATCTCGCTCCTGCCGACACAGAGCTGTTGTTGAAGCTCGAGTACTACAACCCGACAGCCAGCGTGAAAGACCGACTTTCCATCGGTGCGATCAACTTCGCGGAGAAGAGTGGACAGCTGCGGCCGGGCGGCACGATCGTCGCTGCGAGCAGCGGAAACCTCGGTATCGGACTCGCAGCCGCTGGAGCCGCCCGCGGCTATCGCGTCGTCATCGTCATCTATGAAGACACCAGTTACGAGCGGAAAGTTGTCATCCAAAACCTTGGGGCGGAGCTCGTCCTGACACCGAAGGAAGACGGCGTGCGAGGCTCGGTGGAGGAAGCCGAGAGAATCGCCAACAGCACTCCCGGCGCATTCTTCGTGCACCAGTTCATCATTCCCATCAATCGCGAAATACATCGGCAGACGACGGGACCCGAGATCTGGCGCGACACCGCGGGAGACGTCGACGCGGTTGTCATCGGCGTCGGCTCGGGCGGGACGATCAGCGGTGTCGGATCCTTCCTGAAAGAGCAGAATCCGGGTATCAAGATCTTCGCGGTCGAACCCGACAATTCCGCGGTTCTGAGCGGCGAGGAATTCAATCCGCACAAGATCTACGGCCTGGGGCCCAACTTCAAGAGCCCGAACTTCGCCGACGAGGTCGTCGACGAAATTCTCCGAGTCACCGAGCACGACGCGGCCGCCACGGCCAGAGAACTCGCCAGGCACGCCGGAATTCCCGCCGGCCTCAGCGGGGGAGCCGCGGTGGCCGCCGCCAGGCAGGTGGCCGAACGCCGAGACCCCTCCATTCGGACGATCGTCACGCTGGTGCCGGATTCCTCCGATCGCTACATATCGAGCTACCTGTTCCAGGACGCGTTCGACGAGAACGGAGTGCTCCGCGAGCATGTCAGCGTCTGAGCAGCTGGAAGAACGCGCAGCGCGTCTGCGCCAACCGGGTAAGCAATTCGCACTGGGATTCTTCACTCAGGTACCCAGTCCAACCGACCAGCCGGCGCGACGCACCTACGACGAGCTGATCGAAAGCATCGTCGCCGCTGAGGAAATCGGATACGACAGCGTCTGGATCGGGCAGCACCATTTCAGCCCCGAGGACGGTGGGGTTCCGTCTCCTCTGGTCGTGCTCGCCGCTGCGGCGGCGCGGACCAAGCGGATCCAGCTGGGCACAGCGGTCGTCGCCCTGCCCTTCGAACACCCCATCCGGCTCGCCGAGGATCTCTCGGTGCTGGACGAGATCTCAGGCGGCCGAGTCCAGGTCGGATTGGGCGGGGCCAGGGGAGACCTGCAGGCCTTCAACACCTTCGGGGTCGACTTCTCGGCCAGGCACGAACTGTTCGACCGCAATCTGGAGATCCTGCACCATCTGCTGGAAGGCCGGTACATTACGGAGTTCGCGAAGCCGGCCAGTGATTCTGCTGAGCCCGCGTCCGCAGGGCGGCTTTCCTCCTCCGATTCGGTTGCAGGCCAACAGGCGTCAGCGGATGTGGAGCCGAAGCGGCTCTTCCCCAGCGTGACGAGCCTGCGGGGCAGGCTGTGGCAGACGGCCAGCAGCGAGGACAGAGCTCGCTTGATCGCCCGAAATGGTAACGGGCTCATGATCGGCGCGTTCCACGACCACGTCATCTTCCATCAGCTGCGGTTCATCGTCGGCTACCTCGAAGAATGGCTGGCACTCCGCGGGAATCTCGAAGAAGCGCGGGTGGGCGCACAGCGCTTCACCTTTCACGGTGAGAGTGCCGACGCGATAGCGGAGGAACTGGCATCGCACGTGGCATCCACGCAACGGACTCTGGATGACCGCTTCCCGCAACTGGGGGCGCTGTCGCCGAAGGAGTATCTGCGCGAGGTCACGCGAACCGGCACGACACCGGACATCGTTCGGCAGCTTCGGGAGGATCCCGCACTGTTGGGTTTCGTCACCGATTTCTTCCCGACCACCGGGTTGTTCCCGTCCGTCAGGACAGGCACTGTCGGAGCGGATCTCAACGTCGAGCGGTTGCGAATCCTCGCCGAGGAGATCGCACCGGAACTCGGTTGGAAACCCGCTGCAAGCCAGTAGCTTCACCAATTCATCACCCACACAAGGAGACCGGCCGTGCCGCACCTCGAATTCATCCAGCAGTCGGGCGCATTGGGCTACGCGCTGCTGTTCGGTCCAGGCATCGTCCTGTTGCTCATCGCCCTCGCAGTGAAGGGCGCCGTCAAGACGACACACAACTTCGTGATCTCCGGCCGGCTGCTCGGCTTTGGGTTCGGGGTGGCGTCGCTCATCTCGGTGTGGACGTGGTCGATGGCGGTGATGCTGTCATCCGCTCAGGCCTACACCTGGGGCACCTCGGGCCTGGTCTGGTTCATCGTGCCCAACGGGCTCGCCGTGATCATCATGGTGCCCTTCGCGTTGAAGCTCCGGCAGAAGATGCCGTCCGGCTACACGCTCGCTGAGTTCATCCGCGCGCGGTTCCAGAACAGGATCAGCAGTGTGGCGACGCTGATCTTCCTGATCGGCGCGCTGCTCGGCGTCATCATGATCAACCTTGCCGGGCTGGTGCTCGTCATGAACAAGATCTTCGGACTCACCCCGGTCGGCATCGTCATCACCGGCATCGTCGTGGTCACCGTCTACTCCTACTTCGGTGGGTTGACGACATCCGCGGTCACGGGCACGTTGAACACGTTGCTGCTCGGCGTCGGGTCGTCCGTGGTCGTGCTCTTCGCCCTTGCCAAGGCCGGCGGCGCCGAGCTCATCTTCACCAAGGTTGACGCACTCGGTGACCAGCACTTTAACCCCTTCAATCCGGTCACCGCCGCGAGCTTCGGTCTCGCCTTGGCGCTCGGCCTGCTGACCAATGTCATCGCCGATCAGTCGTTCTGGCAACGTGTTTGGGCGATCAGGCCCAAGGATCTCGGCCGCAGCTTCTTGTGGGCGGGCGTGTGGTTCTACCCCATCCCGCTGGCACTCGGCCTGCTCGGCTTCATCGGTGTCGCCTACGGCGTGACACCTGAGCAGCTGGGCTCGCTTGGCGCAGGAGCGATCGGCCCGCACGTCATCGCCAGCCTCGGTCTGCCGGTGTTCATTGTCGCCCTCTACACACTCGTGGTCGTCAACGCGTGCTTCGCGGCGATCGACGGCGCCCTTTCCGGCGTGACCTCGTTGGTCGCGGTCGACATCGTCCACCGGTACTGGCCGAAGGTGTCCGAGCGCAAGCTGCTCACCATCACGAAGGGCAGCATGATCGTCGCCGCTGCGATCGCGGGTGGTGTGGTGTTGACCGGTATCGATTACGTGAATCTCGTGACGACCGTGTACTTCTATGGCACCAGCCTGCTCATCCCGGTGACCCTGTCCATCTTCTGGTCGCGGATGACCGGGACCGGGTACGTCGCGGGTGTGCTTGCGGGGGTCGCGGTGGGTGGACCGCTGCGGGAGACGCTCGGGCCCACCTACGGACCGCTCTTCGGGATCATCGGTCTGATCGCCGCGTCGGCGATCGTCTCGGTCGTGGTGAGCCTGCGCGCCAATACCCGTTTCGACTTCGACAGCCTCGCCGAAGGCAAGGCGGCACTGCTCGAACGCGACACCCCGGCCGTGGCCGCCGAAGAGCCCGACGCCGTCCCCGCCGGACAGCAGTAACACCCGAGACCCTCGAAAGGCACTCTAGTGACCCTCTTTTACCTCGGCGCGGGCATCGGCTTGGTGCTCGCCGCCATCTACCTGGTCGTCGGCACACTGAGCTTCCTCCGGATCCGGCGAGAGCTGGCTGCTGGTAAGGGAATCGATGCCTTCGCCGAAGAAATCGACTCGTCGGAGATCGCGCTGGTTCCGGGCTTCACGTGGAAGGCGTCGCTGGCGGTACTGACGTCGTTCGTCCTGTTGGTCATCGCGTCCTACAGCGGCGCCTTCTGGTATGTCCTTGCGTTCAGCGGCCTCGGGACCGCGGCAGCGGTGATCGTGGCCTTTGTCCTCGAATTGCGCGGCGATCGGGCCGGGACTGCCGCGTGACCAAGAAGAAGGCGCACCTGCTGGGCTTCGTCCAGCACGGCGTGATGAATCACGCCTCCACCATGTGGGCGCATCCTCGCGACAAGGTCGGCTACCACTGGTCCCGGCCAGAGTACTGGCGCGATCTCGGAAGGACCATGGAGCGTGGCCTTTTCGACGCGATGTTCATCGCGGACGAACTGGCGCCCTACACCACCTACAAGGGCAACTCGGATCCGGTGGTGAAGTTCGCGGGTCAGTGTCCGGTGCACGAGCCCGCCAGCGTGGTGCCGATCGTCGGCGCCTTCACCAAGAACCTCGGCATCGGCATCACCTTGTCGACTTCCTTTGTGCCGCCGTACATGATGGCCCGCCAGCTGTCGACGCTGGATCACCTGACCGGCGGTCGGGTCGGCTGGAACATCGTCACGTCGTACTCCAAGAGCGAATTCCAGGCGATGGGCAAGGAGAACCTGACACCGCGCGACAAGCGCTACGAGGTCGTCGAGGAGTACATGCAGCTGCTGTATCAGCTGTGGGATTCGTGGGACGACGACGCGATCGTCTACGACCGGGAGAACGGCATCTTCGCCGACCCGACCAAGGTGCGCGAGGTCAATTTCCAGGGTGAGTTCTTCAAGTCCACGGGCCGGCACTTCGTCGCCCCGTCGCCGCAGAAGCGGCCGGTGCTGTGGCAGGCCGGATCGTCGGAGCAGGGCCGCGAATTCGCGGCCAAGCACGCCGAATCCGTGTTCGGCATCTTCCCGACGCCGAAGAGCATGCGGGCCTATGCCGACGACATCCGCACCCGCGCCAGCGATGCGGGCCGCGACCCGGAGTCGGTGAAGCTGATCTACGGTCTGCAGACCATCATCGACCGGGACAAGGGCCGCGCCAACGACCGCTACGCCGAGTTCGTGGAGAAGGTGCAGATCGAGAGTGCGCTCGGAATCCTGTCCGGCCACACCGGTTTCGACTTCTCCACGCTCGGCCTCGACGACAATGTGGTCGACGCCGACGTGCAGGGTATCCGCGGCCTGTTCGACGCGATCCTGGAGGCCAAGGACGGTGCCCCTGTGACCGTCCGTGAAGCCGCCCAGATCTACGGCGTCTCGATGGGCGCGCCCGTCGCCGTCGGTACGCCGGCCGATGTCGCCGACCAGATGGAGCAGTACCTGGACGAGGGCGGCTGCAACGGCTTCATGATGCTGGCCACCGATACGCCGGGCTGCTTCAACGACATGACCGAGCTGCTGGTGCCGGAGTTGCAACGTCGCGGCCGCTTCCGCACCCGCTACCCCGGTACTACTCTGCGAGAAAGCCTGCAGGAGTACTGAGCTGAGTTACTTCCAGACCAGCGGGTCGTCGACGCCGTTGTTGTAGACCACCTGGGTGGGCGCCGGGCCGGTCACGTCGAAGTACAGCTTGCCCCAGGACGAGTCGCCCTGCTGGAGCGTCCCGCCGCTGATACCCGCCGGAGTGGCCGCCTGCCACAGCACCGGGTAGTTGGCGCCGCCAGCGCGGGCGTTGAAGTCCGGAATGATCGGCGTCACCGAGCCTTTGGCGGCGCGCACCTTCGCGGTCGCCTCCCAAAGCTTGCCCGCCAGCGGATAGCCGGGGATGGTGTCGGTGCTGGGCTTCAGATCGTAGATCTTCCAGATCGTGATCACCTGGCCGCCGTTGTCGACAAGGTGGTTCCAGCCGCCGAATTTGTCCACGCTCGGATCAGCAGACGCGGTCGGGGCCAACACGATCGACAGGCTCACTGCTGCGGCCAGCGCCGCCGCTTTCATCCTCATGCGCGGCACGCTATGGACGTTGGATGAACAACAGGCAACCGCGACACGAATTCCAGTTGCGTTGCTCCTCAACGGGAGCTGGCCTCGGCCCGCTAAACCGTTACGCGCTCTTCAGTCGGATCTTCCAGCGCACCAGGCTCAGGTAACCGATGCACAGCGCTCCGAGCATGCCCATGTCGAACCACCAGGCCGACGCGGTGTGATGCCAGTGCGCGTCCTTCGGGGTCAACGGCCCGGGCACCAGCGTGATCAGATCGATGGTCGACGCCGACGCGGCAAAGCCCCAGCGGGCCGGGGTGATCCACGACAGCTGGTCGAGCACCATGCGGCCCGTCACCGGGATCATGCCGCCGGAGAACACCAGCTGACTCATGACGGCGACGACCAGCAGCGGCATGATCTGCTCGTTGGATTTCGCCAGCGCCGACAGCGCGAGACCCACCATCGCGGCGGTGACCGTCGTCGCGGCCATCACCACGAACAACTCCAGCGTCGGGCTCAGGAACGTCAGCGAACCCTGCGTCGGCCCGCCCTTGCCCGCCACGGTGATCGCGGTGACGATCGTCGACTGCACGATCGCGAACACCGCATAGATACAGACCTTCGCCAACAGATAGGCCGTCGTCGACAACCCGACTGCCTGTTCTCGGCGGAAGATCGGCCGCTCGCCGATCAGATCGCGAACCGTGAGCGCGGTACCCATGAAGATCGCGCCGACGTTGAGCAGCACCAGGATCTGGCCGGGCTCGTTGGGGGCGTCGCCCATCGGATCGGGCTTGCCGAAACCGACGGTGCCGGGCACCGACAGCGACAGCACACCCATGATGAACGGCAGCAACGCCAGGAAGATGAAGTAGCCGCGGTCGGAGATGATCAGCCGCATCTGGCGACGCGCGATCGTGGAGAACTGCCGCAGCAGACTGGTGTGCGTCGGCTCGCCCATATTCGACGGCGTCTCCAGCGGCGGCGGTGGGGGAGCGGGCCCGGTCTGCGACAGGTAGCGGTGATGGGCGGCGTCGGGATCGCCTGCGACGCTGCTGAAGATATCGGCCCAGTTCGTGGTGCCCATCGCCGCGCCGATCTGGCTGGGCGGACCGCAGAACGCGGTCATGCCGCCGGGCGCCAGCAGCAGCACCTGGTCGCACACATCGAGATAGGTCAGCGAGTGCGTCACCACCAGCACTACACGCCCGGCGTCGGCCAGCTGGCGCAGCATCGTCATGACCTGACGGTCCAGCGCCGGGTCCAGACCCGAGGTCGGCTCGTCGAGGATCAGCAGCGACGGGCCGGTCAGCAGCTCCAGGGCCACCGACGCACGCTTGCGCTGCCCGCCGGACAGCTTGTCCACCCGGGTGTTCTGGTGCTGGGTCATCTCCAGCTCGGCCAGCACCTGGGCCACCACTTGCTGGCGGTCCTCCTTGGTGGTGTCCGGTGGCAGCCGCAGCTCGGCGGCGTACATCAGCGCCTGGTTGACCGTCAGCTGGCCGTGCACCACGTCGTCCTGCGGCACCATGCCGATCCGGGAGCGCAGCGAGGCGTACTCGGCGTGGATGTTGTGACCCTCGAAAGTCACTGTGCCGCTTGTCGGATGGGTGTAGCCGGCGACCAGTCGCGCGAAGGTGGACTTGCCTGCGCCCGACGGGCCGATCACCGCGGTCAGCGTGCCGGGGCGGGCCGTCAGCGAGATGTTGTCCAGCAGCGTCTTGTTGTTCTCGATCGTCCACGTCACCGCACGCACGTCCAGGCCGCCAGTGGCGGTGGCCGCCTCGGTCTCGGTGCGCCGGGCCAGCGTGCCGCCGGCGAACACCAGGTCGATGTTGCCGATGGTGACGGTGTCGCCCTCGTTCAGCATCGCGGTGTCGACCCGGGTGCCGTTGACGAACGTGCCGTTGATGCTGCGGTTGTCGACGATCTCCGTCCCGCCCGGGGTCGGGATCAGGGTGGCGTGATGGCGCGAGGCCAGCACGTCGGGGATGACGATGTCGTTATCGGTCGCGCGGCCGATCTTGATGCCGCCGGGCGGTACCTCGCTGGGCGCACCCGGGCGCAGGATCTTGAGCATCGACGTCGCAAGGTTCGACGACCCGGCAGCAGGCTTGCCCACCGCCTGGCGCAGCTGGGTCGGCGCGGTCGCCGGCGGCTGCGCGGCGTGCGCTCCGGTGGGCGGGTGATACGTCGGTTGCGCGCGTGAACCGCTTGTCGGGTAGGCAGGCGGCGGCGCCTGGTTCGTCGGATGCCCTTGCGACGGCGGCGACTGCTGCCACGAGCCGGCGGTCGCCGCACCCCGGCTCGGCGCGGCCGGCCACGACGGCGAGGACAGCGGGGCGGCCAGGCGCACCGAGGAGGTCTGCGGCGGACGTCCCACCGACCCCTGGGCGCGGCCGAGCCCGAAGCTCACTGGCGGCCCGTCGGGATTGCCGACGTTCAGGGTCATGCCGTCGGAGATGTCGATGGACGGCATCCGGCGGCCATTGACGAACATGCCGTTGAGCGAGCCGTTGTCGACAGCCATCCACCGGCCGTGGTCATAGCGCAACACCAGGTGGGCGCGGGAGATCAAGGGGTGGGCGATGCGCACGTCGGCGCGCAGGTCGCGACCGACCACGACGTCGTGGCCTGCGGCGAAGGTGCGCTCCGACCCGTCGTACCGAACTGTCAGAACGGGCGCGGCTGGTCGAGTCATCGACACCAACTCTATCGGTAGCGACGCCGATGGTTGGTTATGCCGGACCGCCCGTCACCACACAAAGAGTCCGCGAGTAGATCGTCGGCATGCATTTATTGCAGTGCGTGCACAGCGATTGCACAGAATGGTCGTCGCCGTCGGCCTGGATGCGATTGAGCAGATCGGGTTCGGCCAACAGGGCGCGGCCCATCGCCACGAACTCGAATCCCGCGGCCATCGCGCGGTCCATCGAATCGCGGTTGGTGATCCCGCCGAGCAGAATCAGCGGCATCGTCAGCTCCTTGCGGAACTGCTCGGCGTCGCGCAGTAGATAGGTCTCGCGGTAGGGGTATTCGCGCATGAATTTCTTGCCGGTCATGCGCATGCCCCAGTTCAGCGGCCACTTCTGCGCCGCGGCGAACTCCTTCACCGGGGCATCGCCGCGGAACAGGTACATCGGGTTGAGCAGCGAGCTGCCCGCGGTCAGTTCGATCGCGTCCAGGCCGCCGTCCTCCTCCAGCCACTTCGCGGTCTGCAACGACTCCTCGATCTGGATCGAGCCGCGAACCCCGTCGGCCATGTTGAGCTTGGCGGTCACCGCGATCGGGGCCGGGCCGAGCCGCTCGACCTCGCGGCGCACGGCCATCACGATGCCGCGGGCCACCTTCGCCCGATTCTCCAACGAGCCACCGAATTCGTCGGTGCGCCGGTTGATCATCGGCGACAGGAACGAGCTGGCCAGATAGTTGTGGCCAAGATGGATTTCGACGGCGTCGAATCCGGAGTCGATGGCGAACCGGGCCGCCGACGCGTGCGCGGCGATGACGTCATTGATGTCGTCTTTGGTTGCGTGCTTGGCGAACTTCATCGACAGCGGGTTGAAGAAGCGGACCGGCGCCAGGGCGGTGGCCTTGTTCGACCGGGCATTGGCCACCGGGCCGGCGTGGCCGATCTGCGCGCTGATCGCCGCGCCCTCGGCGTGGATGGCCTCGGCCAGGCGCTGCAAGCCGGGCACGGCCTCCGGCCGCATCCAGATCTGTCCGCCGTTGGTGCGCCCACCCTGGCTCACCGCGGTGTAGGCGACCGTCGTCATGCCGATGCCGCCGGCGGCGATGGCGCGGTGGAACGCGATCAGGTCATCGGAGACGACGTCGTCGGGGGTGCGGGCTTCGAAGGTGGCCGACTTGATGACGCGGTTGCGCAGGGTGATGGGTCCGAGTTTGGCCGGGCTGAACACATCTGGCGCACTGTTCATAACCGCAGCTGACCACGCTCTGAACAGTGCTGTCAACGGCAGCGTTCGGTCAATGGAACAATACGGTCCGTGGTCGCTATCACCCTGGACGGCAAGCTCACCCGTGACGAGATTTTCGTCGATTTGAAGGACCGTGTGGCGGCGCTGACCGCCGCGGGAATCACTCCCGGACTGGGCACGGTGCTGGTCGGTGACGACCCCGGTTCGCACGCCTATGTGAAGGGCAAGCACTCCGACTGCGCCAAGGTCGGGATCACCTCGATCCGTCGTGATCTGCCCGCCGATGTCAGCCAGGCGCAGCTCGATGACACCCTCGACGAGCTCAACGCCAACCCCGAGTGCACCGGCTACATCGTGCAGCTGCCGTTGCCGCGCCACCTCGACGAGAACGCCGCGCTGGAGCGGGTCGACCCGGACAAGGACGCCGACGGGCTGCACCCGACCAACCTGGGCCGGCTGGTGCTGGGCGCTGGAAATGGAGCAGCGACTCCTTTACCGTGCACGCCGCGCGGCATCGTGCACCTGCTGCGCCGCTACGAGGTGCCGATCGCCGGCGCGCATGTGGTGGTCATCGGCCGCGGTGTCACGGTCGGTCGCCCGCTGGGCCTGCTGCTGACCCGTCGCAGCGAGAACGCGACAGTGACGTTGTGCCACACCGGAACTCGTGATCTTCCCGCGCTCACCCGGCAGGCCGACATCATCGTCGCCGCCGTCGGTGTGCCGCACATGCTGACCGCCGACATGGTGCGGCCCGGTGCGGCGGTGGTCGACGTCGGGGTGAGCCGGGTGGACGGAAAGCTCACTGGCGACGTGCATCCCGACGTCTGGGACGTCGCGGGGCATGTGTCGCCCAACCCCGGTGGGGTGGGTCCGCTGACCCGGGCGTTCTTGCTGACCAACGTCGTCGAACTGGCCGAAGCGACCCAGTGACGGCTCGGGCCAAGCGCCGGCTGCCGACCCGTGCGGAGGCAGTGGCCTTCACCGGGCGGGTGGTGCGTTCGCAGTGGCCCATCCTGAGCGTCGGGGTGATCTTCGTGGTCGCCTTCGTTCTCGTGGCGGCCGAGTTCTGGCGCCGCGGCTCGCTGCTGATCGGAATCGCGGTCGGCGTGGCCGCTGCGCTGCGCCTGGTGCTGTCCGAAGAGCGGGCGGGCCTGTTGGTGGTGCGTTCGCGCGGCGTGGATTTCGCGACTATGACCACGGTGTGCGTGGTGATGGTCTACATCGCGTCGACGATCGACCCGCTGGGCACGTCGTA